>JBDTAV010000045.1:0-73791 GCA_039924385.1 Steroidobacteraceae bacterium | reverse complement strand
GCGCTATCACCACGGTTATCGCGTTCTCAAAGGATTCACGCGTCATAATTCGGCGGGGTGTAATTCCATCCCGGATTAGGTTAACCACGGCGGCGCCGGCTCGTTGGCAGTCGTCGCGCTTTTGACTCGAGACGGCATCTTGCGCCGAGCTGTTGGGCAAACTCATTCCCATGGCTTCAATCGCCGATGCCATAGTATTGGCGGTATACATGCCGGCGCAGGCACCCGGACCGGGAATCGCTGTGCGCTCGACGAACTTCAGCTGTTGCTCGGATACCGACCCTTGAGCATGGCCGCCGACGGCCTCGAAGACGGAAACGATATCGCGGTTATCGGCGCCGGGGCGGATCGTGCCGCCGTAGACGAACACCGCGGGACGATCGAGGCGCGCCAGCGCCATCATGCAGCCCGGCATGTTCTTGTCGCAACCGCCGATGGCGACCACGCCGTCGAAACCCTGCGCACCCACGACGGTCTCGATCGAGTCGGCGATGACTTCACGAGATACCAGCGAATAGCGCATGCCCGGCGTTCCCATGGAAATCCCGTCGGACACCGTAATCGTATTGAATGTTACGGCCTTTGCTCCCGCTCCATCGGCCCCCGCGGCCACCAAGCGCGCGAGTTCGTCGATGTGCATATTGCAGGGCGTCAAATTGCTCCACGTCGAGGCAACGCCCACTTGCGGCCTTTCAAAGTCGGCGTCGTCGAAGCCGACGGCGCGCAGCATCGCGCGGCTCGGCGTCTGTTTCAGCCCATCGACCACCAAGCGTGAGTGGCGGCGCATGTCGACGGCAGTGGATTTCTTGGGCATGCCTACAAGCTTACGCAATGCCGAAGCGCTCAACCAAGTAACGATAGACACCGCGCACTGCCTGGGCCTCAGCGCCGACACCGCGGTCGGGACGATCCTTGGAATTCCATGCGTATAAATCGATGTGCACCCACGGCGACTCGGTGACGAAGCGCTTCAGGAACAAGGCGCCAAAAATCGCACCGGCGAAACTCGACGAGGCGACATTGTTCAGATCCGCGATTTTACTGGCAAGCTCATCCTCATAACCCGCCCACAAGGGCATTGGCCAGAGCGGATCGTGCTCGGCAGCGGCTGCTCGTGCCAGTTCGTGGACCACGCGTTCCTCATTGCCAAAGAGGGCCGGAAGCTCAGGTCCGAGCGCGACCCGCGCCGCGCCGGTCAGCGTGGCGAAGTCGATGATCAAGGCAGGATGTTCGGCATCCGCAAAGGACAGGGCGTCGCATAAAATTAGCCGGCCCTCTGCGTCGGTGTTCCCCACCTCGACGGTCAGACCTTTGCGGGTCGCGAGCACATCGCCGGGCCGGTAGGAATTGCCGCTGATGGCATTTTCCACCGCCGGCACCAACACGCGCAGCTGAGCGCGGATCTTGCCGCACATCAGCAAGTGGGCGAGCGACAGCGCCACCGCGGCGCCGCCCATGTCTTTCTTCATCAGAGCCATGCCGGAACTCGGCTTGATATCCAAACCACCGCTGTCGAAACACACTCCCTTTCCGATGAGTGTTACCTGCGGGTACGCCTCCCCGCCGGGAGGCGCCCAGCGCAATTCAAGCAGACGCGGCGCCTCGCTGCTCGCGCGTCCCACGGCGTGAATCGCCGGAAAGTTTGCAGCCAGGAGATCCGGCCCGATCCATTCCTTGAACCCGGCCTGATGGCGATCGGCAAGCTGACGGGCCGCAGCAGCCAGTTGCGGTGGGCCGAAGTCGCCCGCCGGCGTATTGATCCAGTCGCGCGCCATGCGCAGCGCCTCCGCGGCATCGGCGACATAGGCCATGTCGGCATTCGACGGGGGATCCAGGCTCGCCAATTCGTTTCTGCAAGAGCGGTACCGATCGAAGCGATATGCGCCGTAAGCGAAACCCAATGCCAGCTGCGTAGCCTCCGCGGCACTGAATTCTTGCGCGAGCCGAAAGCGGCGCGCCGGCAATCTTTCAGCCAATCCCGCCGCATGCCACAGCGATAGCTCTCCGACCCGCTTGCCGAGTCCCGCTGCGGCGCAGCTGAGGCCGCCGTCGGAATCCGGCAACAACACGACACGATGTTTCTCAGCCTTGAAGTTTTGCTCGGCGAGCCATTGCCGCGCGAGCGGCGCGAGCCCCGGCCGCCAGCCTTCGATTTCATCTTCGTACAACAGCCACAACGGAGTTGAATTATTACTGCCGCGATTCATAGAAACCGGTCCTTAGGAGCAGGCGCTCAGCCTTCTTAAGCCTTGCATGATAGAAGATTCTGTGGTGCTATCGATGCTAGTTAACAAAGCGTTTAAGCGCAATTTTCCCTAGGTACCCCGCTTAAGGCCGCGCAAGTCTTTAAGCGGGGTTTCGCGTTTTACGGAGCCGTGTTTCGCACGTTCAGGATTGATGAGGAGATTCGAATAATGCGTTTGTATTCCCAAAAGGACGTCGACAAGAAGGCGCTGCGCGGCGCGCACATCGCGATTCTCGGCTACGGCAGTCAGGGGCGCGCGCACGCGCTCAACTTACGCGACAGCGGCTACGATGTGGTAGTCGGGGTACGCAAGGGCAACAGCTGGACGAAGGCCAAGAAGGATGGACTGCAAGTCGCGGAACCCGCCGCCGCCGTCAAAGGCGCGCAATTGGTCGCCATGCTGGTGCCGGATCTTACGCAAAAATCCCTGTATGCCGAACTGCGGAAAGACATTGAGAAAGGCGCGACGCTGCTGTTCGCCCACGGCTTCAATATTCACTTCAAGCAGATCAAACCGCGCAAGGATCTTGATGTGGTTTTGATCGCGCCGAAAGGTCCGGGAGATCTGGTGAGGCGCCAGTACCAACAGGGCCGAGGTGTGCCCTGCCTCCTCGCGGTGGCGCAAAATCCCTCCAAGCACGCCAAGCCTAGGGCGCTTGCGTACGCCGACGGCATTGGCGGAACCCGCGGCGGGGTGCTTGAGACCACCTTTGGCGAGGAGACCGAAACCGATTTGTTCGGCGAACAGGCGGTGCTTTGCGGCGGTGCGACGGAACTGGTGGTGAAGGGCTACGAGACGCTGGTGGAAGCGGGCTACCAGCCGGCGGTGGCTTATTACGAGTGTTTGCATGAGCTCAAGCTGATTGTCGATCTGCTGCACGAAGGCGGCATTACGAAAATGCACCGCTTCATCAGCGAGACAGCCAAGTACGGCGATCTCACCCGGGGTCCGCGCATCGTCAACAAGGCCACCAAAAAAGAGATGCGCAAAATTCTGGCGGAAATTCAGCAAGGGAAATTCGCACGGCAATGGATCGCGGAGAACCGCAGCGGCCGGCGCAAGTATTCAAAGCTGCTCAAGGCGGATCTGGCTCATCCGATCGAGAAAGTCGGCGCGCAACTGCGCGCCCGCATGCCTTGGCTGGAAGCGGGCTGATTCAAGATCCCTATGACGCTGCGCACGTTATTCGACAAGGTCTGGTCTGCGCACGAGGTCGTTGCTGAAACGCGCGACACGCCTGCCGTCCTGTACGTCGATTTGCACCTCGTTCACGAGGTGACGACGCCGCAGGCATTCAGCATGCTGAGGCGGCATGGACTGCCGGTCCGACGGCCCGATCGCACGCTCGCGACCATGGATCATTCGACCCCAACACAGAGCGCACAGGTATTTGGATCCGTGCCGATCAAAGTCGACGCCGCCGCAAGACAAGTGCGCCAGATGGAAGAGAACGCTGCCGAATTCGGCATCGAGCTCTTCGACATGTACGATGCGCGGCGCGGCATCGTGCACATCATCGGTCCGGAACTCGGGTGCACGCAGCCGGGCATGACCATTGTTTGCGGCGACAGCCACACGAGCACGCATGGGGCTTTTGGCGCCCTCGCCTTCGGGATCGGCACAACCGAAGTGGGCCATGTGTTCGCCACGCAGGCCCTGTTGCAGCGCAAGCCTAAGAGCCTAGCAATCAATGTCGAAGGTCAGTTGCGGCCGGGCGTCACGGCAAAGGATTTGATCCTGGCCATCATCGGACAGATCGGCGTCTCGGGCGGCACCGGCTATGTGGTGGAATATCGCGGCTCGACCGTGCGCGCGCTGTCGATGCACGAGCGCATGACCGTCTGCAATATGTCGATCGAGGCGGGAGCGCGCGCCGGCATGATTGCGCCCGACGAGGTGACGTACGAATACCTGCGAGGTAAACCGCGGGCACCGCGCGGTCAGGATTGGGAGGCCGCCGAAGCGCGCTGGCGCAGCTTCGTGACCGATCCTGAAGCCAGGTTCGATGCGTCGATCGATGTAGACGCCGAGCGCATTGAGCCGATGATCACGTACGGCACCAACCCGGGGATGGTGCTGCCGATCAGCGCGGTCGTCCCGCATAAGAAAGGCGATGAGGTATTCGACAAGGCCATGCGCTACATGGGATTTCACAGCGGCGAGGCCATGCTGGGCAAAGCCGTGAACGTGGTTTTCATCGGCAGTTGCACCAATGGGCGGCTGGAAGATTTGCAAGCGGCCGCTCGAATACTCAAAGGACGCAAGGTCGCGCCCGGCGTGCACCTGCTCATCGTACCGGGCTCGCAACAGATCAAGCGCCAGGCCGAGACTTCGGGCCTAGCGGATATTTTCAAAGAGGCCGGCGCGGACTGGCGCGAATCCGGCTGCTCCATGTGCCTGGGCATGAACGGCGACACCGTCGCTGCGGGACTTTATTCCGTCAGCACCAGCAATCGCAATTTTGAAGGCCGGCAGGGAAAGGGAGCTCGAACGCTGCTGGCCAGCCCGCTAACCGCGGCGGCCAGCGCCATCAAGGGCAGCGTCGCCGATCCGCGCGAGTTGCTGTAATGCAGCCATTGAAACGCCTCACTTCGCGAACCGTCGTCATTGCCTCAACCGATATCGACACCGACCAGATTATTCCCGCGCGATTTTTAACCACCACGAGCAAGGAAGGCTTGGGCAAGCAACTGTTTGCCGATTGGCGCTATCAGGAGGATGGCTCGCCAAAACGGGAATTTGTATTGAACCGCCCCGAAGCCCGCGGCGCGCAGATTCTGGTGGCGGGACGCAATTTCGGCTGCGGTTCGTCGCGCGAGCATGCGCCTTGGGCGCTGCTTGACTATGGATTTCGCGCGGTTATCAGCACGGAAATTGCCGATATCTTTCGCGGCAATGCGCTGAAGAATGGCTTTTTGCCCATTGTCGTCGATGAACAGACATCGCAATGGCTGCTGCACCAACCGGGTACCGAGCTTGATATTGACCTTGAGGCCATGCGCCTGACGCTGGCGACGGGCGCATCCATATCCATTGCACTCGAGCCCTTCGCACGCCACTGCCTGCTGAACGGCTTGGACGAGTTCGCCTACTTACGCAGCAAGCTTGAGGACATCGAGAGTTTCGAGGCGGCGCACGGCTGATGCAGGCAAAGATCGCAGTGCTGGCCGGCGACGGCATCGGCACGGAAGTGACCGCCGAAGCGGTGCGCTCACTCGAGGCCGTGGCGGATCGATTCGGTCATCGCTTTGTATTCGAAGCAGCGCTCGTGGGAGGCGCCGCGATCGATGCGACCGGCGAACCGTTGCCGGCCGCCACACTCGCCTTGGCGATGCAGGCAGACGCCGTTCTACTGGGAGCGGTGGGAGGTCCAAAGTGGTCGGATCCGAATGCCCAGGTTCGTCCGGAACAAGGCCTGTTGCAGTTGCGCAAGGCGCTGGGGCTGTTCGCCAATTTGCGGCCCGTGGTGCCCCACCCCGCGGTGCTCGATGCCTCGCCAATCAAAGCTGAGCTGCTGCGCGGCGTGAACATCATGGTGGTGCGCGAACTCACGGGAGGGATCTATTTCGGTGAGAAGTCCCGCACCGCCACGGAAGCCGTCGACGTGTGCCGCTATAGCGTTGCGGAGATCGAACGCGTTGTGCGGCTCGCCGCAGAGCTGGCGCGCGGCCGGCGCAGAAAGCTGACCTCCGTGGACAAGGCCAACGTGCTGGAGACCTCGCGCCTGTGGCGCCTGACCGTCAATCGCATCATGCCGGCTGAATTTCCCGAGGTGACGGTCGAACACATGCTGGTGGACTCCGCGGCCATGCATCTTCTGCAGCGGCCGCGGGACTTCGATGTCATCGTGACCGAAAACATGTTCGGCGATATTCTCACCGACGAGGCCTCCATGCTCGCCGGATCCATGGGACTGCTGCCCTCGGCGTCGCTTTCTGCCGAGGCGCGCGGCGGCGTCTTCGAACCCATTCATGGGTCCGCGCCCGACATCGCCGGCCGCGGCATCGCCAATCCGTATGCGGCGATCCTGAGCGCGGCGATGTTGCTGCGTTACTCTTTGCGTTTGAACGCCGCAGCGCAAGCGCTGGAAAACGCTGTCGACAGGGCAATCAGCGCCGGCGCGCTCACCGCCGATCTTGCCGTCGCCGGCAAGGCAATTACGACGCGCGTAGCTGCCGACGCGGTGCTGGCTGCACTGTAGCGGCTCGCGCCAGACCCTCGCGCAGATCCGCCACAAGATCCGTCGCGTCCTCGATGCCGACCGAGACGCGCAGCAGTCCGGGACTGATCCCCGCCCGCAGCCGAGCCGATTCCTCCATGCCGGCGTGCGTCATGCTCGTTGGGTGGGCAATGAGGCTTTCAACACCGCCCAAGGATTCTGCCAGCGTAAAGCACTGCAGTCCGGTGAGAAACGCCTCGATGGCAGGCTCGCCGCCGGCGAGTTCGAAACTCAGCATCGCGCCGAAACCGCTTTGTTGCCGGCAGGCGATTTCGTAGCCCGGATTGTCCGCAAGGCCCGGGTAATAGACGCGCAGCACCTCAGAATGCTGCGTTAGAAACGCAACCACGCTCGCGGCATTCTCGGCATGCACGCGCATCCTGGCGTGCAGGCTGCGCACGCCGCGCAGCGTCAGAAAACTGTCGAACGGGGCGCCGGTAACACCGATGGCGTTCGCCCACCATGCCAGGGTTTGGTGCAGCTCCTCGGTGGCGGCGATCACCGCACCGCCGATCACGTCGCTGTGGCCGTTCAGGTACTTGGTGGTGGAATGCATTACGTAATCAGCACCGAGCGGGATGGGTTGCTGCCAGACGGGCGACAGGAAGGTATTGTCTACCGCCGACAAGGCGCCGGCCGCCCGCGCGGCCGCCGTGATCGCACAAATATCGACCACGCGCAGCAAGGGATTGCTGGGCGTCTCGATCCATACCAGCATCGGTTTCGCCTGGAGCGCGGCGCGCAGCTCAACCGGGCTGCTTTGATCGATGAAATCCACGACGAGGTTTCCCTTCGCCTGCAGCGCCGTGAGCAGGCGGTATGTGCCGCCGTAGCAATCATAGGGCGCGAGCACGCGCGCCCCGGCTGGAAGCGTCGCCAAGATCAAGGTGATGGCTGCCAAACCCGTGGACGTAACAACTGCGCCCGCCCCGCCTTCCAGATCCGCCAACGCGCCGGCCAGCTGATCACGGGTCGGATTGCCGGAACGGGTGTAATCATATTTGCGCGGCTGACGGTAGCTTTGAAATGCAAAATTGCTCGACAGGTAGATCGGCGGCACCACGGAACCGTGGTGCAAGTCCGACTCGAGACCGGCGCGAACCGATCGAGTCGCGATGTTTTTAGGCGTCACTTTGCTGCTCATGGCTGCTGCTCCGCAAGCGCGTGCTTGATGATGGGGGTGAGGGCCGCGCCTTCCTTGAGGAAGGCGTCATGCCCGAAAATTGAATTGATCTCAATCAACTGGCGCGGGCCGTTCAAGCGTGCGGATAGCGCCTGCATGTCGTTGAACGGCACCAGCTGATCTTCGCGCACGGCAATCAACGTCGCGGGCGTATGCACTTGAGTGGCATCCATCTCGTGTAAATCGATCGATTCGCTCAAGGTCAAGAATGATTCGGCGCGGTATTTCTGTACGTAGTCATCGCCGCGCGCGAACAGGTACTCCTCAATCGGAAATCGAAACCGGTCCGCCATGCGCTTCGGCGCTCCGCCAAAGCGGATCGCAAACTCGATGGGACTGCGGTACGTGGCCATCGCCAACGCGCGCGCAAGCTTGAGTCCTGCCGCCCCGTCGCCTCGCGCAATGGCCTCGCGCACGATTTGACGCTGCACACTGCGCCACGCAGTCGACAAAACCTGCGAGCGGTCCGCGGCGCTTAACACCACAATGTGGCCCACGAGCTGCGGATAACGTTCGGCAAAACACAGCGCCACCATTCCACCGTAGGAGGCGCCGACGATGGCATGCAGGGATCGGATTCCCAAATGCCGGACGATCTGACTCAAGATCTTGGCTTGATCATAAGAACTGATCGGCGGAAATGCGCCGCCGACCGCCGGCGTCGAGCTGTCGCCGCGGCCGCCTATATAGTCGATTCCCAGCACCCGATACTCGCGGATATCGACGCCGAGCCCAGGTCCCACCATTTCAGGCCACCAGCCCTCGCCCGGTGCGCCGGTGACGATGCGATGCGCGGAGATTCCGCCGAGCACGACGACAACGGGTGCTTGCTCATTACCCACGAGTCGAAAGGACACGCGAGCATCAGGCAGTGGATCGCCGTAATGCAGCTCGAAGGGAGACAGACGTAACATCTCGTCGATTGGATTGAGGAAATTTTCGGCCACTACAGTCAAGCTCCTTAAGGCAACTACCCCTGGAGCATCGGCTCGTAGCCCATTGAAGTCGCGGGAGACCCGCGCAATTGGCTGCCCATCTACCGGTTATGCGCCTTTAAGACGCATAACCGCAGGAGTTGGCACCGTTCCGATTGCCCCTTTTTAATGAGACAGATCGTTGGTTGCCCCGGCTTCTAAGGGCCTTTCCCTCAGCCGGTCTAGATAAGCCATTGAATTTTAGGCAGTCGCCTTGGGCACGTCAAGCATTTTACCCTTCATGCGCTTGCATCGTTTTCATCAATGCATTAGTGTAATAGCGCGCTAGTACATGCTTGAACGTAATATTCGGCCAGCTTTAGGATTTGATATGAAAACCAATCGGCCCGTGACCCAGCGGCAGGAACAGCAGCACGAACGCGCGTTGTGCGCGGCGATTCTGGCGTTGCGCTCGGTTGATGAGTGCCGCAGCTTTTTTCGCGATCTGTGCACGCCGGCCGAACTGCAGGCCATGGCGGATCGTTGGGCGGTGGTCGAGCTACTGGAGCGCGGCCTCCCCTACCGTGAAATTCACAAGCAAACCGGCGTGAGCGTCACCACCATCGGCCGGGTCGCGCGCTATCTGATGTCGGGCAATGGCGGTTATCGCGCCGTGACCGACAGGTTGAAACTCAATGCGTAGCGCCGCGCCAACCGACGACTCGATGCGCCTCAAGATCGCCGTGCAGAAGAGCGGCCGCCTCACCGACAATTCGCTGGATCTGCTGTCGCGCTGCGGCCTGAAATACAGCCGCGGCAAAGACCAGCTCATGTGCTACGGCGAGAACATGCCGCTTGACGTGTTGTTCGTCCGCGATGACGACATTCCGGATTTGGTGCAGGAAGACGTCTGCGACTTAGGGTTGGTCGGCTTGAACGTCGTCGAAGAAAAACGGCTCGCGTTCGAAGCGCGCGGCCTTAAGTCCTTGTTCGAGACCGTGCAGTTGCTGGATTTCGGGCGCTGCAGGCTGTGCATCGCCGTGCCGGACGGATTCGATTATCAAGGTCCGAGCTCGCTGCAAGCCAAGCGCATCGCCACGACCTACCCGCATATCCTGGCCCGCTTCCTCAAACAGCATGACATCGCCGCGGAGGTCGTGGTGCTGTCTGGATCAGTCGAAATTGCACCACGCCTGGGCCGCGCGGATGTGATATGCGATTTGGTGTCCACGGGATCGACGCTCGCCGCGAATCATTTGCGCCATGCGCAGACGGTCATGGAGAGCCAGGCCGCGCTGATCCGCACGCCCATGCCCATTCCACTGGAAAAAAAAGAGTGGACGCGCCGCTTGCTGATGCGCATCGACGGCGTCGAGCAAGTCAAGGGCAGCAAGTACATCATGCTGCACGCGCCCCGCTCCGCTTTGGGGGCGATTGCGAAATTGCTGCCCGGCAGCGAGGCGCCCACCGTCATACCGCTGGAAGGACTGGGCGATCGAGTGGCGGTCCACGCCGTGTGCCGCGAAAACGTGTTCTGGGAGACGCTCGAGGATTTGAAGGGCGCCGGCGCGACCTCGGTCTTGGTTCTGCCCGTCGAGAAAATGCTGGCCTAGGCGAAGAATCCCTGATGCGAATTCTCGACTGGAACTCATCGTCAAGCACGGAGCGGTGCGCAGCTCTGCAGCGGCCGGCGCTGGCCGACGCGGCGCGCATCAGCGCCTCGACGCGTGACATCGTGGAACGCGTGCGCCGCGAGGGCGACGCGGCGCTGCGCGCATTCACCGAACAATTCGACGGCGTTCGCCTCGAGACGCTTGCTGTGACAACAGCGGAATTTGCCGCTGCCGAACGCGCGGTGACGGCAAAGCAGCACGCAGCGATCGAGCGTGCGATAGACAACGTGCGCCGCTTCCACGCGGCGCAGGCGACGCTGCCGCTGCGCGTGGAGACCTCACCCGGCGTCATTTGCGAGCGCTTCAGTGTGCCCATCCGCGCGGTGGGCCTGTATGTGCCGGCGGGCTCTGCGCCGTTGCCGTCCACGGCCATTATGCTCGCGGTCCCCGCTGCACTCGCGGCGTGTCCGGTGAAGCTGATGTGCACGGCGCCCAACCGATCGGGCAGCGCTAACCCGGCGGTGCTGGTCGCGGCGCGTAAGGCCGGCGTCGAACACATATTCAAAGTCGGCGGCGCCCAAGCCGTCGCCGCCATGGCCTATGGCAGCGAGTCCATCCCGAAGTGCGACAAGATTTTTGGGCCCGGCAATGCCTACGTGACCGCAGCGAAAATACTGGTGGCGCAGCACGCCGGCGGTGCGGCGCTCGACTTGCCGGCCGGCGTGACCGAAGTCATGGTCATCGCGGATGACGAGGCGCGCCCGGAATTTGTCGCCGCCGATCTGCTGGCGCAAGCCGAGCATAGCCCCGATGCACAAGCCATTCTGGTGACGACGCAACCGGCTTTGGCCGCGGCGGTATTTGCCGAAGTGCAGCGTCAGCGCGCACGGCTGTCGCGCGCAGCGGTTCTGGCAGAATCAATTGATTCGATGCGCCTGATTGTGGTCGACAAGCTGCAAACCGCATTCGACATCGCCAACGGTTACGCACCGGAACATCTGATACTGGAGATTCGCGAGGCGCGAAGCTGGTTGCCCAAAGTCAGCAGCGCGGGCGCCGTGTTCCTCGGGCATTGGTCGCCGGAGTCTCTGGGCGACTACTGCAGCGGACCGAATCACACGCTGCCCACCTACGGCTATGCCCGTTCTTATAGCGGCTTGTCGCTCGAGGACTTTCAGAGGCGCATCACTGTCCAGGAACTCACGCCGTCGGGGCTTAAGGATTTGGGGCCGACGGCGATCATCCTGGCCGGACTTGAAGGCTTGGATGCGCATGCGGCCTCGGTGAGCATTCGACTCGAGGCGCTGCAGTGAATCCTCTGCTTTCTTTGGCGCGTGCCGAAATTGTGTCCCTCGAACCCTATGCTCATGCGGCGTGGTTGCCCTCCCTCATCCGCATGCACGCGAATGAAGCACCCTGGAGGCCCACGGGCGACAACACCGTCGCCGGTCTCAATCGTTATCCTGAACCGCAGCCTCAGGCGCTGATCGAGCGCTTGGCGTCGCTCTACGGCGTATCCGCCAAACAAGTGCTTGCGACACGAGGCGCTGACGAAGCCATCGACGTGCTGTCGCGCATTTATCTGCGGGCCGGCAGCGATGCGATTCTGCAATGTGGACCGACCTTCGGCATGTACCAGCTTGCCGCGCGCATCCAGGGTGCAGCGGTGATCGAGCTTCCCCTGGACCGCGAGCAAGGCTGGTGCATCGACCCGGAACAGGTTCTGGCCGCGTGGCATCCCAATATCAAACTGGTGTACCTGTGCTCGCCCAACAATCCCACTGCCAATCTCATGAGCGAAGCGGCTCTCGAGCGCATTTGCACGGCGCTCGACGGCAGGGCCATCGTCGTCATCGATGAGGCCTACATCGAATGGTCTCGCTCCCCAAGCCTGGCGGGTTGGTTGACGCGTTTTCAAACGCTCGCCATCCTGCGAACCTTGTCAAAGGCGCATGCGCTTGCCGGCGCGCGTCTCGGCGCACTGCTCGCCGCACCGGAGCTGATTCAAATTGCCCGGCGGGTGATCCCGCCCTATGCACTCGCGCAGCCGACGATTGAAGCGGCGCTGCGCGCACTCGAGCCCGAAGAACTAGCCGCCTCACAAGCTAGATTGGCAGCATTGCTCGTGGAAAAAGACTACCTGCGCGGCGGTCTGGAGCGTTCCCCGCTGGTCGCGAAGGTGTGGCCCAGCGACGCCAACTTTCTGCTGATCGATTGTCGGGACGCGGATCAATTCATGCACAACAGCATCGCCGGCGGCTTGATCGTTCGCGATGTGCGCGCTCATCCCGCCCTGCCGTTCTCGTTGCGGGTCTCGGTCGGCACGCGCGCGCAAAACGATGCGTTGCTGCATTCCTTGGAACTCGCATGAGCGCCAGACGGATCCTATTTCTCGATCGCGACGGCACACTCAACGAAGAGGTCGCTGACGAGCAGCTAGACAGTTTGGCGAAGATTCGCCTGATGCCGGGCGTCATTCCGGCGCTGCTGGAACTGAAACGCGCCGGCTTCGCTTTCGTCATCGTCACCAATCAAGACGGACTCGGGACGCCGAGCTTTCCGCGCGAGTCTTTCGACATTGCGCAGCGCTTTATTATGGATCTCTTTGGCACACAGGGGATCGAAATCGAAGCGGTATTTCTCTGCCCGCATTTCAAGCGCGAGGACTGTTCCTGCCGCAAGCCAAAGCTTGGCATGGTTCAGGCGTTCCTCGAGGCAAATGACATCGATAAAGCGCACAGCTTCATGGTCGGCGACCGCGAAACGGATCTCGAATTCGCCGCCAATCTCGGCGTTCAGGGCTTGCGGATCACCCTCGGCGGCCGCGCCGAGGAAAGCTGGCCGGGCATAGCCACGCGCATCTTAAAGTCTGGGCGCCGTGCACGCCTGCATCGTAAAACCAAGGAAACCGACGTCAGCGTCGAAGTGGATTTGTCGCGCGAAGGCCCGAACCAGATCGCCAGCGGCTTGGGGTTCTTCGATCACATGCTCGAACAGATCGCCAAACACGGCGGCTTCGCCCTGAATCTCGAATGCAGCGGGGATTTGCAGATCGATGAACATCACACCGTCGAGGACTGCGCGCTGACCTTGGGTGCGGCGCTGCGCGAGGCGCTGGGCGACAAGCGCGGCATTGCGCGCTACGGCTTTCTGTTGGCCATGGATGAGGCAGAAGCTCAGGTCGCACTCGACCTGAGCGGCCGACCCTACTTCGTATGGGACGGGAAATTCAACCGCGAGCGCGTCGGCGAACTGCCGACTGAACTGGTGCCGCATTTCTTCAGGTCGCTGGCGGAATCGCTGGGGGCGGCGCTGCATATCACGGTGCGCGGCGACAACTCGCACCACATGATCGAGGCCTGCTTCAAGGGTGTGGGGCGCAGCCTGCGCCAGGCGATTCATATCGACGGCGAGGGTGTGCCCAGCAGCAAGGGAATCCTTTGAGCGCGGGCAATGTCGTGATCATTGCCAGCGGCGGCGCCAATATCGCATCGCTGCAGTTTGCGTTGCAGCGGCTCGGCGCGACTTCTGCGGTATCGGCCAATGCACGCAAGATTCGCAAGGCCAGCCACATCATATTGCCCGGTGTGGGCGCCGCGGCGCATGCCATGTCTCGGCTGCGGCAAAACAACCTGGACGCGTTGATCTGTTCGCTGCAGCAGCCGGTGCTCGGAATTTGCCTCGGTATGCAGCTGCTGTTCGAGGCGTCCGAGGAAGATGAAGCCCAATGTCTCGGCATCATTCCCGGGCGCGCGGCACGGTTGCCTTGCGATGCGGCGCACCCGGTTCCGCACATGGGATGGAATACGCTCAAGATCGATCGCCCGGGCGGTCTGCTCGACGGGCTGCAACAGGACGACTACGCCTACTTCGTGCACAGCTATGCGCTGCCCCCCAGCCCGGCAATGATAGCGAGCAGCGACTACGGGCTTACCTTCAGTGCCTGCGTGCAGTGGCGCAATTTCTTCGGTGCTCAATTCCATCCGGAACGCTCTGCAAAGGTCGGTGCCCGGCTGCTGCGGAATTTTCTGAGCATATAGCCCCTTAAATGCGACTCATTCCCGCCATCGATTTGAGAGCCGGTCACTGCGTGCGCTTGCTGCATGGCGACTTCGAAGCCGAGACGCGCTATCCAATGACGCCTGATTCTCTGCTGAGCCAGTATCGCGAGGCCGGCGCGGACTGGCTGCACATCGTCGATTTGGACGGTGCCCGCGATGGCGCAATTGGAAATCGGGCGATCATTGTCGAACTTGCGGCGCGCAAAGCGGTGAATCTGCAGGTCGGCGGCGGCTTGCGCAACGCCGCGGCGCTCGCGCAAATGCTGGACGCCGGGGTAGCCCGCGCGGTGATTGGCAGTGCTGCGATCTCGCAGGTCGTGCAAGTGCATGCGTGGCTCGCACATTTCGGCGCGGAACGCCTTGCGCTGGCATTCGACGTGTCCATCGATGACAGCGGTGCGCCTCGGGTCATGACTCATGGTTGGCAACGGCAATCCGAATGCTCGCTGTGGGATGCTTTGGACCAATACTCCGCATCGCAGCTCAAACACGTGCTGTGCACCGATGTAGGCCGCGATGGGGCTTTGACCGGCCCCAACGTCGAGCTGTATCGCGAAGCGGTGCGGCGCTATCCGCAAATCGAATGGCAGGCTTCGGGCGGCATCCGCAACGCCCAGGATTTGCATGTCTTGTCCGCGGCGGGTGTCGCAGCCACCATCAGCGGCAAGGCGTTGTTGGAAAACCTGATCCCGTTCGAGGAATTGCAGCCATTCTTGCCAAACGTCTGATTCCTTGTCTCGACGTACGCAATGGCCAGGTGGTCAAGGGCGTGCAGTTTCGCGATCACCGCATTGTCGGCGACATATTGGAACTCGCCGCGCGGTACCGCGATGAAGGCGCCGATGAACTAGTCTTCTATGATATCTCCGCAAGTCCCCAAGGCCGCACGGTCGATCGAAAGTGGGTCGCACGCGTGGCGCGAACGCTCGATATCCCCTTTTGCGTTGCGGGAGGAATTCGTTCAGTAGCCGAAGCCGAAGAAGTATTGGCGGCCGGCGCCGAAAAAATTTCCGTCAATTCACCCGCGCTGGAAGATCCGGAACTTATCGATGCACTGAGCGAGCGATTCGGCGCACAATGCGTGGTTGTAGGCATCGACAGCCAAACCATCGACGGCGAATACCGCGTGCAGCAATACACCGGCGACCTTGCACGAAGCCGCGACGCAGCTCGAGGTACCCTCGATTGGGCGATGGAAGTGCAGAAGCGCGGCGCCGGAGAGATTGTGCTCAATTGCATGGCGAGCGATGGCATGCGCGGAGGTTATGATATAGCGCAGTTGAGTGCGGTGCGAGAATGCTGCCAGGTGCCCTTGGTAGCCTCCGGGGGCGCCGGCACAGCCGAACATTTCGTCGAAGTCTTCCGCGTTGCGCTGGTCGATGCGGCGCTGGCGGCGAGCATATTTCACTCCGGCGAGATTGCGATTCCAGGTCTGCGGCGCGAATTGCGCGCCCAAGGCATCGAGGTGCGCTCTTGAAATTTCCGACGCTCGAATGGGAAAAAATGAACGGCCTCATTCCGGTCGTCGTGCAAGATGCCAGCACCGGCGCCGTGCTGATGCTCGGTTATATGAATCGCGAGGCCCTGGCAACCACCGAAACCACCGGACACGTCACTTTTTGGAGCCGCAGCAAGGGCCGCTTGTGGACCAAGGGCGAAACATCAGGCCATTTTCTCGAGGTTTGCAGCATCAGCATGGACTGCGATCGGGATACCCTGCTCATTCTGGCACAGCCCGAGGGGCCCGCCTGTCACCTGGGGACCGCCACCTGCTGGGGTGCAGACGCGCCGCGCTCGCTGGCTCACCGTCTGGAGTTTCTCGGCAGGCTGGAACAAATCATTGCGCAGCGCATCGCGGATCCTCCGACCGGGAGCTACACCGCAAAACTGGTCGAGGAGGGCTTGACCCGCATCGCTCAGAAGGTCGGCGAAGAGGGCGTCGAGCTCGCCCTGGCGGCCGTTGCGCAAGATGACGAGGCGGTGATCGGCGAGGCGGCTGATCTTGTCTATCACGTCGCGTTGCTGCTCAAGGCCAAGGGATTGTCATTGGCCCAAGTTGCCGCCGAACTGGAGTCTCGTCACTCCGAGCGCCTGGCCGACTAGTCACTATTCAGCCCAGAGCGGCGATTGCGTGTCGCGCCAAGATTCAAATGCCGGCTAACCGCCAACACTTTGCCGGCCATTCGCGCGGACAGAGGGCGTTGTATAGGGATTGAAATGAAACTCACGGTTCGACCATTGACCCCCGACTTGTGGCCTGCGCTCGAAGATCTGTTCGGTAATAATGCGGCATGCAATGGCTGCTGGTGCATGTACTGGCGACTCGGTCGCGCCTATAAAAAGCAGCCCTCCAATAATAACAAAATGGCTTTTCGCCGCGCAGCGCCCTCCCCTGGCTGGATCGCAGCTGGCGTCTCAAACGTGTCGACGAGATCCCGGTTTGGTCGCTCTCTTACCTCTATGTGCGGATCGGCTACCGCAAACACGGCGTGACTTCACGTCTAATTCAGGCCGCGTTGCGCACTGCCAAGCGGGCGCGAGCGCCCGCACTTGAAGCGTATCCATTTGATGCCAGCAAATCGCCGCGCACGTCCGGCACTGGCTACCGCTCGACGTTTGCGCGCACCGGATTCAAGACCGTTGCCTGCCGGACTTTAGCCCGGCCCGTCATGCGCTACGACTTCACCGCCTGATGCTTCGTCGCACGAGAGTTCCGGCGCAACGCGTAAAACGCAATTCCCATCCACACAATATTGAGCGCCACCGACGGCCAGGCATTGTTATATGCGCAGTTAATGATGAACCCGGCGGCGCCCACTATGTTCATCGCCTGATAAATCCACGAGCTGGGGTGGATTTTGCCGACCGACAGCAAGCCGTAGGCGCTCAGAATGAGCAATGCCGCGATCCATCCGGCAACCGATACAAAGGTTTGCAGCGTCATGCTTCAGGCTCCTGCAGGCACCGAAGCCGGCGCGGCGCTCAAACGCAGCCTTAATTCTCTGCGTACAAGCCACAGACTGAATACTGCCTGCGAGGCGACACTCGCCACCGAGACGTACCATGCCTGGATCATTTCAAAATGTGGCTGTGCCGACAGCCACAGCACGGGCAGCACGAAGCTCACCAGCCTGGTGGCAGAACTGATCACCGCGGGTACCGTATTGCCCAGGCCCTGAAATACCGCGGAGCAGGTGAACACAAACCCAGACGCGACAAAGTTCCAGGAAATAATCTGCAAATATTGCGTCCCGACGCTGATCGCAGTGGAGTCCTTGCTAAACCCGCCGATCACCCGCGCCGATCCCCACTGGCAGAACAATGTCATGACCACCATGATGCAACTGCCGATGAGCGTGGAAAGTGCAAAGGTTTCCCGCACCCGGGCAAATTTACCGGCGGCAAAGTTTTGGCCGACAATGGGGGCAGCGGCGAACGCCACCGCCATGGCAGGCAGGAACATGCTTTGCATGATGCGCATGCCGATTCCAAAACCCGCTTGCGCATCGGCTCCAAACGGCCGGAGAACCCAGTACAGGACCGCCATGAGCACGAACATCATCAAGAATTCGCCGCCCGCGGGCAGCCCAACGCGCAGCAGGCGGCGCCAAACCGCCATTTGCGGCCGCCATTGGGCTCGTACAAAGCCCACGTATTTTTCGAGGCGGTGAAAGTACAAGGCGAGCATGACGACCCCGACCGCCAGCGATACGGAACTGGCCAGACCCGCACCGGCCACCCCCATGGGGTGCCCGGTGCCCCAACCGGCAATGAGCACCGGCGCGAGGATGGCGTTCAACACCACCGTCAGCACCTGAACGATCATGGTCGGTTGCACGATCCCGGTGCCGCGCAGCGCCGATCCCATGGAGACCACCGCGAATTGCAATGCCAGGCTCGGCAGAAACCAGTGAAGATATTGAATTCCCGCGGCCACCGTCGCTGGACTCGCTCCCAACGTGCTCACATAGTAGGGTCCGGCAAAGAACCCGAGCGACATGGTGATCACTGCGCAGCTCGCCGCCAGCGCCAAGCTTTGATTGAAAACCAAATTCGCGTCCGCCTGGTCCTTGCGGCCGGCTGCATGAGAAATCAGCGTCACCGTGCCCACGCCCAGCACCTGCGTAACCGCAAATACCACAAACATCACATTGCCGGCAGCGCCGACGCCGGCAATCGCGGCATCTCCCAACCCCGCGACAAAATACAGGTCAATGAGAAAATACAGGGTCTGAAAGAACATGCCCGCCGCAATGGGCAGCGCCATCTGCAAAATGTTCTTGACGATGGAACTATCGGTCAAATCCTTCATAAATCCCTCTGACTTTCAAGACCTCGCCAGCGACCTGGCATCCCGAGCAAGCGCCTCGATTCCCGCCCAATCGCTTTGCGTCAGCAAAGCTTGCGGAACAACCCAGTTTCCCGCAACGCATACGACATTTGGCAACGACAAATAGTCGCCTGCGTTGGTCCGCGTGACCCCGCCGCCGGCGCAAAACGACACATCGGGAAATGCCGATCCAAATCCGCGCAAGATGCCGACACCCCCCGCCTGCTCCGCAGGAAAGAGCTTTAGCACAGTGAAGGCCGAATTGCGCGCGACGATCACCTCGGTGGGCGTCATCACCCCTGGCATCACGGCAAATCGCGCGCCGCGCGAAGCGGCTGCAAGCTCCGGCGTCAAGCCTGGGGTCACACCGAATTGAGCGCCCGCGCGATCCGCCGCTGCAAAATCGACGGCGCGCGTCAGGACCCCCGCCCCGACAATGGCATCCGGCAACCCTTTGCGGATTGCCTCGATGCAGGCAACTCCAACACCGGTTCGCAGGCTGACTTCCAATACCCGCAGGCCGCCGGCGTACAGCGCGCGCGCCACCGGCAGCGCCAGTGCAATGTCGGTGAACGTAAGCTCGGGAATGACCGGCGCCAAGGCGACAATATCGCGGATGTTCATTGGCATGGCTTATTGTGCCATAGCGTTTCAGACTTACTAGAACGCGCGCGCAAATGTTACGCTGCGCCGATGAATGTACTTCCTAATTTCGATATGTTGCTGTTCGGCGGAACCGGCGATCTGGTCACGCGTAAATTATTGCCGGCTCTATACCGGCGCTTTGCGGCCGGCCAGGTGTCGGCAGAGTCGCGCATCTTTGGCGTTGCCAGATCACCGCTTTCGCGCAGCGCATACGCCGCACAAGCGGAAGCCGCATGCCGTGAATTTCTCGGCAAGGAATTTGATGCCAAACAGTGGGAAGGATTCAGCCGTCTGCTGGACTATCTCAAGATCGATGCCGGCGCCGCGCCGGACTATGCGGCGCTACCGGCCCTGTTCAAGGATCGCGATGCGGTAGTACGGATATTTTTCTTTTCCACCGCCTCGAATCTTTTTTCCGTGATCTGTCAAAATCTTGCCAAAACAAAAGTTGTCACGCCGCTGTCGCGGGTCGTGTTGGAAAAGCCATTGGGACATGACTCGACCTCGGCAAATCTCATCAATGAGCAGGTTGGCGCCGTTTTTGCCGAGAAGCAGATTTACCGGATTGACCACTACCTCGGCAAGGAAGCGGTGCAAAATCTCATGGCGTTGCGCTTCGGCAATGCGCTGTTCGAGCCGCTCTGGCGGCGCGGTTTCATCAAGCACGTGCAGATTACGGTCGCTGAGGAGCTCGGCGTCGAGCGGCGCGGCAATTTCTATGACAAAACCGGGGCCATGCGCGACATGGTGCAGAATCATCTGCTGCAGCTCTTGTGCATCATGGCCATGGAGCCGCCCGCGAGCAGCGATCCGGACGCCGTGCGGGACGAGAAATTGAAAGTCCTAAGGGCCTTGCGGCCATTGCGCGACCGCGACGTGCTCACGAAGTCGGTGCGCGGCCAGTACAAGGCCGGTGCGGTGCGCGGCGTACCGGTTCCAGGCTACCTGCAGGAGGCCGACATCGCCGCCGACAGCAACACCGAAACCTTCGTCGGGCTGAAGGTCGACATCGATACCTGGCGCTGGGCCGGCGTTCCCTTTTATCTGCGCACCGGCAAGCGGCTGCAGGATCGTTTGACCGAGCTGGTCGTTACGTTTGACGAGGTCCCGCACCCGATATTCGAGATGCCGAGCACCACGCGTACTGCCAACGAGCTGGTCATTCGTCTGCAGCCGGACGAAAGCATCACCATGACCATACTGGCCAAGAATCCGGGAGAAGGCATGCGGCTCAAACCGGTGAGTCTGGCGCTCGACCTAGGCGAGACTTTCAAGACCCGCAGTCTCGATGCCTATGAGCGCTTGCTCATGGACACGGTGAAAGGCAACTTGACCTTGTTCATGCGGCGAGATGAACTGGACGCCGCGTGGGCCTGGATCGATCCCATCAGGGCGGGCTGGGAGCAATACGATGAAGGACCGAAGATCTATATTGCCGGCACTTGGGGACCTGCGTCCTCCAGTGCCATGTTGAGCCGCGACGGAGTTGCATGGCATGGCGAACTCTGATCCTCCGGCCACGAAATTCGCCGACCGCGATTTGCTGTCGCGCACTCTCAGCCATCAGCTCGCGGCGAACCTTAAGGCCGCAATCGCCGCGCGCGGGCTTGCCAGCCTGGTGGTATCCGGCGGCAAGTCGCCGCTGCAGCTGTTCAAATTGTTGCGCACCGAAGACCTCGATTGGAGCCGAGTCTGCGTCGCGCTCGCCGATGAGCGCTGGGTGGATCCGACCGATCCTGACAGCAACGAGAAGCTGGTGCGCGATGCGTTGCTGAAAGAATCCGCGGCGGCGGCGCGGTTCATTGGCCTGAAGAATGGCGCGCCCACCCCGGATCTGGGCGCGGTGTCGGCCTGGGAGACCTTTGCACGCGTACCCCGTCCCTTCGATGCCGTGGTGCTCGGCATGGGAGATGATGGCCATACGGCTTCGCTGTTTCCGCGATCGCCTAATTTGGCCAGCGCTCTTAACCCGGGAGCGGTTCCGGGCTGCGTCGGAATGCGCTCGCCTGTGGCGCCGCATCCGCGTTTGAGTTTGAACTTGAGCGCCCTGCTGGATTCGCGCCGCATCGTGGTGCTGATAACCGGCGCGCAAAAGTGGAACACTTATTGCGCCGCCGGCGCCGCCGGACCCGCTGAGGAAATGCCGATCCGCTACGTGCTGCGCCAGCGGCACACGCCGGTCGAAGTCATGTGGGCCCCTTAAGCCAGGTGGGGCAGCAGCAGGCGCATCGTGCGGCGTAGCGGCTCGGCTGCACCCCACAACAGCTGATCGCCCACCGTAAAGGCCGAAAGATACTCGCCGCCCATGGAGAGCTTGCGCAGCCGGCCAATGGGAATTTCCAATTTGCCGCTGACCGCGGCGGGCGACAACTGGCGAATCGACTCGCCTTTGCTGTTGGGCACGATGCGCACCCACGGATTTCCGCCGCCGATCAGGCGCTCGACTTCCGTCAACGGCAAATCTCGCGTGAGCTTGATGGTCAATGCCTGCGAGTGACAGCGCATCGCGCCTACTCTGACGCAAATCCCCTCGATGGGCACGGGGCGCGATTCGAACCCAAGGATCTTGTTGGCCTCCGCCGCCGCCTTCCATTCTTCGCGGCTTTGACCATTGCCCAGATCCTTGTCGATCCACGGGATAAGACTTCCGGCCAGTGGTACGCCGAAGTGGACACGCGGAAAACCTTCAGCTGACAACGCCGCGCTCACGGTTCGATCGATCTCGAGGATGCTCGAGACGGGGTTGCTCAACAGGGTCGCTGCCGATTCATGCAGCACACCCATTTGTTGCAGCATTTCTCGCATACTTTGCGCACCGGCCCCCGAGGCGGATTGGTAGGTCATTGCGGTGATCCATTCCACCACGCCCGCGCGCATCAGGCCGGCCACCGCCATGAGCATCAGCGACACGGTGCAATTGCCGCCGATGAAATCTTTGATGCCGCGCTCGCGCGCCGCTTGCATCACATCAAGGTTCACCGGATCGAGCACGATCACCGCATTCTTTTGCATGCGCAACGCCGACGCGGCATCAATCCAATACCCTTGCCAGCCGGCTGCCCGCAGGCGCGGGTGCACGGACTGGGTGTAATCGCCCCCCTGGGTGCTGATGAGCATGGGCAGCCGTGCCAATGCCGCGATGTCATTCGCATCGTGCACTTCGGCGATGCCTGTTGCCAGTTTCGGCCCGGCCGATCCTGCCTGCGATGTGCTGAAAAAAATCGGTGAGATGAGATCGAAGTCTTTTTCCTCGCGCATCCTCGCGAGGAGCACCGAGCCCACCATGCCGCGCCAACCAATGATGCCGATCTGTTTCATAGTCAAATAATAAACTCTCGGGCGGGTGGGCGCCGGTTATAGTTCGAAGACATGGCGTATCCATAGGCTCCGCAGTTGGCAATGAGAATTACGTCACCTTCGCGGGAGTCGGGGAGCCAGCGGTCCGCGCCCAATTGATCGGCGCTCTCGCAGATCGGGCCGACGACATTGACGCGATGGCTCATCGGCTCATCGAGACGGGTCAGATTCCGAATGTCATGGTGAGCGCCATAGAGCGCCGGGCGGATCAAGGAGTTCATGCCGGTCGCAACGCCCACATAATGCACGTCGCCCTTGCCCTTCAATTGGGTCACGAGCGCAACCAGCACCCCCGCCCGCGCCACCAGAAAGCGGCCCGGTTCCATCCAAAACTCAATGTGCGGAAAATCCTGCACCAATCCCGCCACGCCCCGCTCGAGTGCGGCAAGGTCGATTTCGCTCGACCCCAATTGATCCGGAACTCCCATACCGCCGCCCAAATCCACGACCGTAACCTCGGGGAAGCGCTTGGCGAGTCCGGCCAGCAGCAGCCCGGTCTCGGTCCAATTCGCCACATCGAAGATGCCACTGCCGGTATGCGCATGCAGGCCGGTGACGCGCACGTGCGCCGATTGGGTCAGCGCAACGAGCTCATCGACCTCGGACAAAGGAATGCCGAACTTCGTATGCACGCCGGCGGTTCGCACATGGCTGTGATGGCCTCGGCCAAAGCCCGGATCGATGCGCAGGAAAATCTCGCGGCCACGAAACACTTCCGGCCACATTTTAAGAGGATAGAGATTGTCCAAAGTGACCCTGACGCCCTTGGCGAATCCAAATTCGTATTCCCCGCGCGGTGCGAAA
Source organism: Steroidobacteraceae bacterium (assembly GCA_039924385.1). Lineage (GTDB taxonomy): Bacteria > Pseudomonadota > Gammaproteobacteria > Steroidobacterales > Steroidobacteraceae > Bog-1198. Next base: position 50,419 of record JBDTAV010000045.1, on the reverse strand, counting down.
TTGGGCGTGAACAAGACCCGTTGCGGATCGAGCGCGGGCACCGAGCCGAAGGCATGCTCGAGTTCTCCCCGCGACACGCACTCCAGCGTGAGTCCCGCTGCGTAGATCCTCCGCAGGATCTCCGGATGCCAATTCGCCTTCATGGCATAGGCCCAGCGCCTGACCGAGCGCACCCCAAGAACCGCGACAATCGCCGCGTCCAAGGTCTCCATGTCATAGACAAAGGCGGCGGACTCGCGCGCCGCAATATCGAGCAGCGCGTCGCGCTTCTGCGGCTGCTCCCACCAATTCAAATTCCGCTCGGCATACGCGTCCTTGTCGCCGAACAGTTGAGTCCAGGTGGGCCCCAGCACCTTGTCCGAACCGATGCTCTGAATGAGCCGCTCATGCAGCTGGTGCACCAGCCGGTCGCCCTGCGACTCATCGATGACAAAAGTGAAATTCAAATCATTGGCGGCCTGCGTCACCAGATAAATTTTCTGGTCCTGGAACAATTCGAATGCCGACCCCAACTCATGCAGGATGCCTCGAATATTTTGCCCCAACAAACTCAAGGAGGCGCACGGACCCAAGATTTCGACGCGGCAAAGCTCGCTCAAAGCCATCGTCAATCCCTCGAGTGCGGCGCCATCCAGGGTGTTGGCGGTGGGATCCAACGACACGGTGACATTGGTTTCCGATGTCGACACCAAATCGACCGATAGGCCGTGCTGCTTGAAGACCTGGAAGGCGTCGGCCAGAAACCCGACTTGATGCCACATGCCGGGACTTTCCATGGAGACCAGCGTGATTCCCTTCTTGATGGCAATGGCTTTGACCTGCGCGGCCGTGTCGGCAACGTTGGCGCTCACCACCGTCCCCTCCAAGCCCGGCGCCTGCGTGGCGTACACATGCAACGGAATCTTGTACTGCCGAACCGGCAGGACACAGCGCGGATGCAGCACTTTGGCGCCATTGCTCGCGATTTCCTGCGCTTCATCGTAGTGAAGCTCGCGCAGCAACCGAGCCGTCGGCACCGCGCGTGGATTGGCGCTGAACAGGCCCGGCACATCGGTCCAGATCTCGAGACGCCTCGCACTCAGCTTGGCTGCGAAATAAGCGGCCGATGTGTCTGAGCCGCCGCGCCCCAGCAACACCGTCTCCCCTCCCGCATTGGCGGCGATGAAGCCTTGCGTCAGCACCACTTTATCGTGCGAGCGCCAGGCCGCCTGAAGATTCTTATCCGGGGAAAAATCGCAGGTCGCTGACAAGAGACTGGCCTTGTGCGTTGCATTGAGGCGATCATCGGCGCGCAGCACGCTGCGCGCGTCAACCCATGCCGTGCCGATACCCTGCGCATTCAAGAACTCGACGCCGAGCGTGGTCGCCAGCAATTCGCCCATGGCTAAGACTCTCGCGCGGGCGGCATCGCCGATGGTCCTGCGCTCCGCCAGGATGCCGGTCAGCTCGCGTAATTCCCGCACGAACGCTTCGAACTGCGCGTTGGGACTTACGCCTAAACGTTCGGCGAGGCTGCGGTGAGCAAGTTCGATGTGCTCCAGAACAGGAACATGGGAGCCGTTCATGACGGCCGATAGCAGCGACTCGAGCCGATCTGTGATTCCCGACAGCGCGGAATGAACGACCACCGGGCGGAAGCCTTCGGCCAGGCGCGCCCGCAGCACCTGCGCGATGTTGTGCCAATTGACGGAAGTGGAGACGCTCGTGCCGCCGAATTTGAGCACGAGCCACTCTTCAGCTTTGTCAGGCAAGGAAGAAGACATGTGATGTTAAGTCCCGCGAGACCTGACGCGCGCGGCGTCAGACAGAGACGATTTAATCGTCCTCAAATATATCGCGCAGTTCCTTCTCTAGCTGGCGTTCAGCCAGGACGTCTTCCACGCGGCTCCACGCAGCCTTGCCGCGTTTGCCCGCCGCGGCCACTTTCGGGCGCCGTTCCGTGCGCTCGATGAGGGGATCGAAGTCGTGTGCTTCCTCGGCTTCGCCGAGAAACTCATCGTCAATATCGAAATGTTCGTCTTCGCGTTCGCTCATTTTTGAAGAAAAGCCCCTGAAATCAATAGCATCGATCAGCTCAAGTTCATGAAGCTGCGCACTATATCCGATTCTGTCCGGCATTCAACTACTGCCGCAAGAATCACTTGTGTGTTGGACCAGAAAGCTGACGCACAGTTTTGGGATATAGCGGCACTTATGAGCTTATCGTTCTACATCAACCTCTTATACAACACTCCTCATGTTCCCGTGCGCTCCAGATCGGCGCGAGCCGGGAGCGCGCCCAGCGCAATTGCCCGATTAACGGCCGATACCACGGCCAATAACGACGCCGTGACAATATTAGGGTGCATGCCGGCCCCAAACAGCGTCCGCCTCGAGCGCGTGGTGATCTCTATATAAGAGACCGCCTGCGCGCCGCTTCCCTTACCGCGGGAATGCTCCTCATAGGACAACACATCGAAAGGCAGGGCGACGGCATCGACCATGGCGTCAATCGGTCCCGAACCGCAACCCAACCACGTCTCCGGGTGGCCGGAATTTTCGATTTGAAGCGTCAGGCGCTCGTGGTCAGCTCCGTCGGTCGACGCGCTAAGCTGGTGGGCCCGGTACACGTAGGGCCTTCGTACAGCGAGATATTGGCGGCTGAATAGTTCCCATATCTCCTGAGAAGTCAGCTCCTTACCGGTGATATCTGCTGCAGTCTGCACGATTTGGCTGAATTCAATCTGCAGCCTGCGCGGCATTACCAACTGATAATCGCGTTCCAAGAGATAGGCGATCCCGCCCTTTCCGGACTGACTGTTGACCCGGATGATCGAGTTGTAGGATCGGCCCAGATCCGACGGATCAATGGGCAGGTAGGGAACGTCCCAGATGTCTGCCTCCGCCCTGGCTGCGAGGCCCTTATTGATGGCGTCCTGGTGCGATCCTGAAAAGGCCGTGAAGACCAAGTCGCCGACATAGGGGTGGCGCGGGTGAATCGGCAACTGATTACAGGCTTCGGCACAACGCGCGGCCTCATTGATATTGGAGAAATCCAACTTAGGATCAACGCCTTGGGAGTAAAGATTGAGTGCCAGGGTCACGATGTCCACATTGCCGGTACGCTCACCGTTGCCGAACAATGTGCCCTCGACGCGCTCGGCGCCAGCCATCACGGCAAATTCCGCCGCGGCCACGGCCGTACCCCGGTCGTTATGCGGATGCACACTGAGGACACTGCAACCGCGGTTCTTGATGCTGCGAGAGAACCATTCGATTTGGTCGGCGTAGATATTGGGCGTCGCCATTTCGACCGTGGCGGGAAGATTGAGAATGGACTTGCGCTGCGGCGTCGGCGCCCATACCGCGTTCACCGCATCACAAACCTCCACGGCAAAATCCATTTCGGTACCCGTGAAGCTCTCCGGACTATATTCAAAGGTCCAATCCGTGTCGGGTTGCTTCATGGCGTGTTCCCGCACGAGGCTGGCGCCTCGGACTGCAATGTCGATAATTCCGGCACGGTCGGTGCGAAACACAACGCGGCGCTGCGCAACCGACGTCGAGTTATAGACGTGCATGATGGCCCGCCGCGCACCGCGCAGCGAATCATAGGTACGGGCGATGAGTTCGGGACGCGCCTGGGTGAGCACTTGAATGACGACATCGTCCGGAATCAATTCCTGCTCGATCAGTCCGCGGACAAAATCGAAGTCGGTTTGCGAGGCGGCGGGAAATCCAACCTCGATTTCCTTGAAGCCTATTTTCACCAACATATCGAACAGGCGGCGCTTTCTGCCTAGGTCCATCGGCTCGATCAGCGCCTGATTTCCATCGCGCAGGTCCACGCTGCACCAGGTGGGAGCTGCGGTAATGACGGAATTTGGCCAGCGACGGTCAGCCAAACCGATCGGGGCAAAGCTACGATACTTGGAAGATGGATTGCACAACATGGACTTTCTTCCTGCTCAAGAAACTAATGATCGCCGCGACGCCGAAGCGCGCTTTTGAGGATTTTCCGGTCTTGTAGGCGCCGACCGGTGGCGCAAGGTTTAAGTGGCGCCTAGCGGCGCAGCAGCAGCGCAAGCGGACCCAGGCACAACCGGGCGCCGGGCGTAGAGGGCAATTTGCTGCTGGCAGAACGCATTACGGTCGAATCTAGCACTGCTCGCGCGCTAGGCGCAAGATCGAATTCATGGAACACGGCTCCGGCACACACACTGTTTTCAATCAGACGCCGCCCTTGACGGACTACAACCTGTTCGAGAGCGACAGGGCTCTACAGGAGGCGGTGCAGCGCGAGGGAGCAGCCTGGGCCGCACCTGAACTTAAGTTGGCCGGGGGCGAATTGGGCACGTGCACTCTATTCGAACATGGCCGACTCGCCAATCGCTTCCCTCCCGTGCTCCATAATTTCGATGCACGGGGCGAGCGCATCGATTCCATCGAATTTCATCCCTCCTGGCATGCACTCATGCGGGGCATCGTCGCACGCGGCTACCACAGCAGCCCCTGGTCGCAAGACCCGGCAACGCGCGGGGCACATGCCGCTCGTGCGGCAGGCTATTTGATGCAGGCCCAGATCGAGAGCGGAACGCTTTGTCCGACGACCATGACCTACGGAGCCATCGCGGCGCTGCGCCGCGATGCGTGGCTGGCGCGTGACTGCGTACCCCGCCTGCTCACACGCGAATACGATTCACGTGATATCCCGTTCGACAAAAAGCGCGGCGGCCTCATCGGCATGGGCATGACGGAAAAGCAAGGCGGTTCTGATGTCCGCGCCAACACCACTCACGCGGTGCGTACCAGCGACGGCTCCTATCGGATCACCGGGCACAAATGGTTTTTCTCGGCGCCGCAAAGCGACGCGCATCTGGTACTGGCCCAAAGCAGCAGCGGCTTGTCGTGCTTCTTCATGCCGCGCCGCCTGCCCGACGGCAGCCTGAACGGCATTTATATTCAGCGCTTGAAGGACAAACTCGGCAATCGCTCCAACGCCTCCTCGGAAGTCGAGTTTGTGGATGCGTGGGGAACGCTTTTGGGCGAGGAAGGACGCGGCATTCCGACCATCCTCGAAATGGGCACGTTTACGCGACTCGATTGCTGCACGGGAAGCGCCGGCATGATGCGCCAAGCCGTCGTTCAGGCCTTGCACCACGCGCATCACCGTAAGGCGTTCGGATCATTACTGATCGAGCAGCCCTTGATGCGAAGCGTGCTGGTCGATATGGCGCTGGAATCGGAGGCGGCCTGCGCGCTGAGTCTACGCTTGGCGCGCGCATTCGACAGCGACAGCCCTGGCGAAATTGCGCTGCGCCGCGCCCTCACTTCCGCCGCCAAATTCTGGGTATGCAAACGCGGCTGCGAATTGGCGGCCGAAGCCATGGAAGTGTTGGGCGGCAACGGCTACACAGAGGAATTGCCGTTGGCGCGAATGGCGCGCGAGATGCCCGTGAATTCCATCTGGGAGGGATCCGGCAATATCATGTGCCTGGACGTGCTGCGCGCTTTTGGCAAATCGCAGGCGACGCGCGAGGCCGTACTTGATGAGTTGTCAGGCGCTCGCGGCCAAGAGCGGCATTTCGATGCGGCTTTCGAACGATTCGCCGCCGGCATTGATGCCGGCGATTTGACGGAAGCGCACGCGCGGCGATTCGCGCAGTCCTTCGTCACGCTGATGCAGGCTAAATCGTTGCTCGTCGGCGCGGCCAACCCATCCGCGCGCGCCGTTGCCGAAGGCTTTTGCGCCAGCCGCTTGGGGGATCGGGGTTGGGGCGCCGTGTTCGGCGCCAGCACTGCGCAGGTGGATACCGCGGCCATTTTGGCGCGCGCCTGGAATCAGGATTAATCCCAACCGGCGAGCCGATTCTTGATGATGGCCGCCAAAGCCTCTGCGTGCTCATCATCATCATTCAATCCGGCGACCAGCGTCAGTCGTTTACCGCCCCACTCGAGAAATCGGTCGCGATATTCCAAGGCGACCTCCTCAAGCGTTTCCAAACAATCCACCGCAAAGGACGGCGAGGCCACGGTGAGATTGCGGATGCCGCGATCCGCGAGCTCCTTGAGCTTATCGAGCGTGTAGGGTTGCAGCCATGTTACTCGACCGAATCGCGATTGATAGCAATGCGACCACTCGGTCTCATTCAATCCCAGGCGAGCGGCCACCAGGCGTGTGGTTGCCTCCGTCTGACGCTGATAGGGATCGCCCTTCACAACGTACGAGACGGGAATGCCGTGATAAGAGAACAGCAAATGCGAGCGCTCGCCTTGCGCAGCCCAATGCCGGCCTATTTTGCGGCTCAGCGCGTCGATATAGCCGCTGTTGTCATGATAGTCGTTAATGAAGCGGGTCTCCGGCAACGACCTCCAGCGCTTGAGGGCGCGATTGGTGCCGTCAATGACCGATCCCGTGGTTGAGGAGCAATACTGCGGATACAGGGGCAGCACCAACAGTTTGTCGATGCCCTGCGATGCGAACGATTGAATGGCGCGTGCGATATTGGGGCTGCCATAGGTCATCGCCAATTCCAGACGAACCCTATCCTTGAACGTCGCATTCAACAATGAAGCAACCTTGGCAGCGAGACGCTTCGAATACACCGCCAGCGGTGAACCCTCGCTCATCCAAATCTTTCGATAGTTGCGCGCCGTGCGCAGGGGCCGCAATGGCAGCACCACACCATAGAGAAGCGGCAGCCAAATCAAGCGGGAAGTATCGATGACGCGACGGTCGCTCAAGAATTCGCACAAATAGCGCTGCACAGCAAAATAACTGGGCGCATCCGGCGTGCCGAGGTTGACCAGCAGAACGCCGATACGGCTCGCCGTCGAGGTGTCTTGAGACGCCGGGACGGGTGCCGCCGCGTGGAAATAAGGCATTGATCAGATCCTAAAGCTCAGGCGGGCGCACAGTATACTGCCTCACGCTTGAAGCCCGTACCGAGAACTGATAATGATGTGGCTGAGTGCCAACGAGACCGAAGCGCTGACCTTGAGCTTGAGCGTTGCGACTCGCAGCGTCCTCTTGAGCCTCCCCGTGGCGATAGCGTTGGCATGGGTGCTGACACGCAAGCGATTCCTCGGCCGCACCATGCTCGATGCATTCGTGCATTTGCCCCTGGTGCTGCCGCCGGTGGTGGTGGGCTATCTTTTGCTGCTGCTATTCGGTACTCGCGGCCCGATCGGCGGCTGGCTCGAGCGAGTCTTCGGCATCGAACTCATATTTACCCGCAGCGGCGCCGCGCTGGCGACCGCGATCATGTCCTTTCCGCTTATGGTGCGCGCCATGCGCATCTCGCTGGAGAATGTCGATCGCGGACTGGAGGATGCCGCGCGCACGCTTGGCGCGGGCGCTTTCGATCGTTTCGTTTGCATCACGTTACCGCTGATGTTGCCCGGTGTATTGGCGGGCGCCATCACCGCGTTTTCGGCCGCGCTGGGTGAGTTCGGAGCCGTCATTACCTTCGTTTCGAATATCCCCGGCGAGACGCGCACCCTGCCGCTGGCCTTGTACAGTGCGCTGCAAACCCCGGGCGGCGACCGCGAGGCTGCACGTCTGGCGATTCTTTCCTGCGCGCTGGGACTCAGCGGGCTGTTGTTATCGGAGTGGTTCGCGCGGCGCGTGCGGCGAATGTTGGGCCGCTGATGCTGACAGTCGCTGCTAAAAAACTTCGCGGCACATTTTTGCTGGACGCGAAATTCGAACTTCCCACGCCGGGAGTCGTCGCCTTATTCGGACGTTCAGGCTGCGGCAAGAGCACGCTGGTCAACGTGATCGCAGGATTGCTGCTCGCGGACTCGGGTCGCGTCGCGCTCGATGACGCCGTTTTGCTCGATACCGACTCGAGGCTGAATGTGCCTGCAGAAAGGCGGCGCATCGGGTACGTGTTTCAAGACGCTCGCTTGTTTCCTCACATGAGAGTCGAGGCGAACCTGCGCTTCGCGCTCGAGCGTGCCGCGGTTGCGCCATTCGTCGGCATGGATCGGGTGGTGGAGCTTTTGGACCTTAAGCCGCTGATGAGCCGTCGCACCCATGAACTTTCCGGCGGCGAGCGTCAGCGCGTGGGCATCGGTCGAGCCCTGTTGTCTCAGCCGAGTCTTTTGCTCCTGGATGAGCCGCTGGCCTCGCTCGATGCGTCCCGCCGCGAAGAGGTCTTGCCCTACCTGGAAATTTTGCGCGATCAATTCGCCATCCCGATGGTGTATGTCAGCCACAATTTCGACGAGGTGTTGCGATTGGCGACTCACCTGGTGCTCATGGAGGCGGGCGAGACCGTTGCGCAGGGGAACTTAAGCGAAATGAGTTTGCACCCACGAGTCCGCGCCATCATCGGCGCCGACGCCGTCGGCGCCATTGTCGATGGTACGGTGTTGGGCAAGGATTCATCGAGTGGGTTGACGCGAGTGCAAGTGGGCCAGGGGGAACTGAAGGTTCAATGCGGAACGGGCCAACCGGGTACGCGCCTGAGAGTACAATTGCTGGCGCGCGATCTCATTGTCGCGACGGAACCGCCCCGACAGCTCAGCGTTCGCAACAGCTTGGCCGGCGTGATAACCAGCGTTGCAGAAGACGTGGACGAATCTGATCTGATCGTGATCGACATCGGCGGCATTCTCATCATGGCGCGAGTCACCAAGGCCGCGACGCACGAATTAGGTCTCGCACCGGGGAAACCGGTATGGGCGCTGGTTAAGACTGCATCCTTACGCCCGCACGTCATTTAACCGTCGTGCCTAGATGCAGAATGGCCACTATGTGGTCATCCGCTGCAAGGCCCACCGCCGCCTTGACTCTGGCGCTGTATGCGGCGGGGCCCGTCTTCCACATCGCGCCAATTCCCAATTCGGTCGCCGCCAGCAACAGGTTCTCGACCGCCGCGCCCGCGGCAATCACCTGTTCAATTTCCGGCACCTTGGGAATGTCCTTTCTTACGACGCAGCCCGCCACCAGGATGCTCGGCGAGCGGCGGATTTTCTCGCGTTCCAGCTCCATCTGCTCATCGGTAAACGCAGGATTTTGATCGCGCCGCGATTGCGCCACCGCATTGGCGAAGGTTTCTCGCCCGGCACCGTCGACCGCGACGAAGCGCCAGGGCTTGAGCCGTCCGTGGTCCGGCGCATGGCCGGCAGCTTCCAGCAGACGGGCGAGCTGTTCGGCCGTCGGCCCAGGCCCGCCCAGCGATTTGGCGGTGGAGCGCGATGCGATCGCGTCGAATAATTCCATGAAAAACCCCTAGCTAAAACCTTCACAGGAGATAAGCCCGAGCAAGCCCGTTGCTTTGGGCTATGATCTGCGTCCGGGCAAGCCGCCGCGGCAGCCGGAAATTATACCCGTACGTCTCAAGGAGCCTTCAATGAACCGTATTGTTTTGGCGTCACTGGCCGCCCTGCTGTGCGCGAGCGCCTCTGCGGCGCCGGTCACCTACAATCTCGATCCGAACCACACCTTTCCGAGCTTCGCCGCCGACCATTTTGGCGGACTCTCAGTTTGGCGCGGTAAGTTTGACGCCACTTCCGGCAAGGTCGTCTACGACAAAGACGCGAAGTCCGGTTCCATCGAAGTAACGGTGGAAATGAACTCCATCAATTTCGGCATGCCCAAACTCAACGAACACGCCAAGTCCGCTGAGATCTTCGATGCGGCGAAGTATCCCACGGCAACTTTTACCGGAAAGTTTACCAAGTTCGATGGTGCGACTCCCACCGAGGCCGACGGCACGCTGACCATGCACGGCGTGACCAAGCCGGTCATGCTGAAAATCGATTCCTTCAAGTGCATGCAAAATCCAGCGAGCAAGAAGGAAGTTTGCGGCGCTGATGCCACCGGAACCATCAATCGCGCCGATTTCGGCGTGAATTATGGCGAGAAGTACGGCTTCAAGATGGACGTCAAGCTGCAAATACAGGTCGAAGGCAGCCCCGCGGCCTAGTTCTCATCTGGCTGGGAGTCGGCCTCGCGAGAGGGGCCGACTCCACTTTTCGCCGCGCCCATTTCGCGCTGCTAGCGAGTCAACTTTTTCGCCAAATGCGCGCGCAGCGTATTCACCTGCTCCGGCAACAATTCATCCAAAATGCCACGCCGCTCCGGCGGAATATGTCCGATTGAATCGGCATGCGCGCCGAACACATATTGCTCGAAGAACGCACGCCAGGCACGCCGCGATTCGACCGGCAGCCCACGAATGCTCAAGATGCCATGCAGCAGTGCATCGAAGGCCGAATCGGCGTCCGAATTGGCGCCCAGCGGATCGTGCCACCAATAGTTGACCAGCACATTGAAAGGCTCGAGCGACTCCACGTGGTGCCACCAGAGGGGCGGAATGAATATGCAGTCGCCCGCTTCCAGTACGGCAACTTCGGCAGCTGCCAGCGCATCGCGAAATTTAGGATGGCGCTCAAAATCAGGATCGCGCAGCGACGCCATGCTCATCGCCGCCCCGGTAGGCGCAAAGTCCAGCGGTCCAATGTAGAGATTCGCTACTTGCTCCGGCGGAAACAGAGTGAAGCGCCGACTGCCCGCCACAACGCAAGCGACATTGTTCCATTCATCCACGTGCGTGGGCGTTGTGATTCGATTCCCCAGCCAAATGCGCGGCAGGATGGTCTCATCGAATAAGGTCAGCACATTTTCCGCAGCGAATCCCGGCAGGCAATCGCGAATCAGCGCGCTTTGCGCTGCAACCGCCGGAGGATTGGGAAATCGCGCGTAGCGCAGTACCTGCGCGGCAATCTCTGCGAGGGGCAGCCGATTACGAAGAAAATTAAAGCCGCTCATGGCTGCGTTATAGGCAATTTGACCGCCTGCCTCCGGCGGCGTCATCAATGCATCCACGGGCGCGCCGCAATCGAGCGCTTTGAGATAGCGCACCAGAGATGCGGGCGAATCCAAAGACTCGCGCACAGCGCGCCAGTCGCGCACCAATCCACGCAGTACCGCTGGGTGCTTATCCGGCAGCACGTCGCGCCGGATCTCCTCGACGGTCAGGTCCCAACATTCTTTCACCAGAAGTAAACCTGCAGAGTCCGGCCGCCGCGGCGCGGCGGAATATTCTCGAGAACTTCCCGATGATCTTTATAGTTGGCCGCGCTGCGCTCGAGTAAGTTGTCAATTTCCGCGATTCCGAAGGTTTTCTCCTCTCTGCGCGGCGGGCGCAAATACCTGGGCTCCGGGAAAATGCCCATCCCTGCCATGATCGAATACCAGGAGAATACCGGATAGCCCCGCCCCAACGACTGCTCGCGCACCGCCGGCGCGATGCCATTGCCTGACATCCACAAATTGAGTAGTTGCTTCAGCGGTTCCGACAAATTTAGATTTGCGGCATTTGCCCGCCAATACTCGGTGTCGGTGCGGCTGTTGGTCTTGTAGTGAGTCACAATATAGTCGCGCGTGCCTTCGAAGTGTTCGTTGACCTGGGTATTGAAGCGCGCTTGCGCCGCTTCGCTCATGTCTCCCTGCTCGAGAAAATCGACGAACACTGCCGCGGTCTGTTGAATGAACAGCAAGGCGGTCGCCTCCAAGGGTTCAATAAACCCTTGGGACAAACCCACCGCGAGACAATTTTTGTTCCAGTGCTGGGTCATCCGCCCGACTTTCATTTTCAGATGTCGCGCGGGGGTGTCTGAATCCAGCAGCCCTAGGCGTTCGCGCAGTTCCGTTTCCGCTTGATCGGCGGAGCAAAACTGCGAGCTGTAAACATAGCCGTTGCCGATGCGCGCAGTGAGCGGGATTTTCCACGCCCAGCCGTTTTTCAGGGCGGTGGACACCGTCTCGGACGGAATCGTCCTGCCGATGGGGGACGGCATCGCGACGGCCGCATCGTTGAACAAATTTTCAGAAAAACTGACGAAGGGTGTCTTCAAGGCCTGATTAATGAGCAGCCCTGCAAATCCGGTGCAATCAATGAACAAATCGGCGCCGATCGTCGCGCCTTCCCGGGTGCTCACTGATGCGATCGCGCCATGTTCATCCAGGTCTGCGTGAGTCACATGCGCGGTCTGATGACGAACGCCGCGCTGCAAGGCTTTTTTGTGCAGGAACTGCCCCAAAAGCACCGCATCAAAATGATATCCGTGCCAAATGTCGAAGGGGAAATGCTCGGCGGGTTTTGGCGCCAGATGTTTACGCGCCAGACGGGCGGCGATGAAAAATCGATCCGGGTCCGCACAGACGTCGGCACCGCGGACTCTGGCATCGGTGTTGTGCACGAACTGCCTCATCGTAAGGTTGTCGAGCATCGAGGCAAAGGGATGAAAGTAGCTGGCGTGGCCCGGTTTGGCCGACCAACCATCAAAGGTAATGCCGCACTTATAGGTAGCGTGGCATTCGGGCATCCACTCCGCCTCCTCAATATCCAAGCTGTCGAAGAATCCTCGCAGCCAGGGCGTCGACCCCTCGCCCACGCCGATGGTGCCCACGGTGGGCGACTCCACCAGAGAAATCTCGACGCCTTGTTCTATGAGCGAGCGCGCCAAGATCAGTGCGGTCATCCAACCGGCGGTTCCACCGCCGACAATCAGGATTCGCCGCAGCGTCGGCGGAAGTGCCGATTGCCGCGATTGGCGGCGCTGCGATTCCTCGGGCGTGCGATTGTAGACAGTCGCGGTATCGCTCATGTGCGCCTCGAAGTGTCAGGTCAGCAATCGACGCAACGGCTGCGCCCAGTTCTCGGCGGATCCAGGAATGAGCAACTGCAGGGAGCCCGCGTTGGGATGCGCGACACCGCGAATGCCGAGCATTCGCAGCGCAGGCTCATCGACGATATTGGCATCAGTGATGCGCAACAGCACGCGCCCCGCTTGGCATTGAATGTCTCCCACGTTGCGGCGCCCGCCAAGCGCCGCCAGCATGGCGGCTGCGTCCGGCACCCACGGTGCATCCTGTCGCGCGGTGCCCACGCGTATCGCATCGCGGATTTCGCCGGCGACTTGATCTGCGATGGGACCTAAAACAACCTGCAGGCCAGTGTTGGCGGAGCGCAGCAGGCCGCGCGAGCCCAGCCGTGTCAGTGCGGATTCGTCAATGGCTCGATTGTCGATGAGACTCAAACGCAGTCGCGTGGTGCATGCAGTGACTTCGATAAGATTACCGGCGCCGCCGAGTGCATCCGCAAAGGATCTGCCGCGCGTGCCGATCGTTGCAGGTGCGCTCGCCTGGGCTGGCGTGTCGTCGGCTTCGCGGCCCGGAGTCGAAAGGTTCAAGCGCACGATGCAGACACGAAATACCACGTAGTACAGCACGAAGTATCCGATGCCGATCGGTATTAATAGAAGCGGCCGCTGCGCGTGCGTGAAATTGAGCACGTAATCGAAGAGTCCGGCGGAGAAGCTGAAACCCAAATGCACACCGAATGCATTCATCAGGACCATCGCGAGGCCGGTGGCGACTGCGTGCAGGGCGTACAGCACTGGGGCAAGAAACATGAAGGTAAATTCAACAGGCTCGGTGACGCCCGTCAGAAATGAGGTCAGCGCAAGAGACAGCAGCAAGCCCGCCACGCCGGCGCGGCGCTCGCGACGCGCGGTGTGATACATGGCGAGACAGGCACCGGGCAAGCCGAACATCATGACCGGAAAGAATCCTGACATGAATGCGCCGGCGCTCGGATCGCCGGCAAAGAATCGGTTCAGATCGCCGGTGGCGCCATGATAGTCGCCGAGAATGAACCACGCGAAATTATTCAAAATATGATGCAGACCCGTCACGATCAGTATCCGGTTCAACACCCCGTAAGCAAACAGACCTATCGGACCGGCGCCCAAAATCGCATGGCTGGCAGAATCCATGCCGCGCTCGATAAAGGGCCACGCATAACCGATGACCGCGGCCAATACCAATCCCATGAGGCCGCTGACAATTGGAATGAAGCGCCGGCCGCCAAAGAAACTCAAATAGCTGGGCAAGCTGATATTGCTGTAGCGATTGTAGGCCACGCCGGCGATGATGCCGGACAGCAACCCGACCGGGATGCTGAGCTTGGAAAGCGAGTCGGGCTCCGCATGCAGAATGGTCTCGGCCGCCCGCATGGTCACAACGTAGCCAACCAGCGCCGCCAGACCCGCGGCACCGTGATTTTCCCGCGCCAGTCCCACCCCGACGCCCACGGCAAACAGCAAGCCCAAATTATCAAACACCGCCTTGCCGGCCGCTGCCATCGCGACCCAGTTGAGCAGATCCGGCTGCCCGACACGCAGCAGCAAACCGGCGATGGGCAGGACCGCAATGGGCAGCATCAAGGCGCGGCCGAGCTGTTGAAATCCTCTGAAACGAAAATTCATTTGCGCTCTCCCTCATCGCCTTCGAGCCGCTCCACCATGCCGCGCACCTCTGCAGCCGAGCCTAAGCCTAGACAGCTCTGCGCGAGTTTCTCGCAGTCGGCGATGCGCAGCGACCGAAGTTGACTTTTAAGCGCGGGAATCGCGGTGGGCACGACCGACAGTTCACGAACACCCAGTCCCAGCAAAATCGGTACGGCGGTGTGATCGGCCGCCACGCCGCCGCAGACGGCTACCAGCTTGCCCGCTGACTTGCCCGCACTCGCGGCCGCTGCAATCAATTGCAACACCGCGGGATGCAGCGCATCGGTGCGGCGCGCGAGATCGGTGTGGCCGCGATCCATGGCGAGCGTGTACTGAGTCAGGTCATTGCTGCCGATGGACAGAAAATCGACCTCGCGCAGCAAGGCCGCTGCCGTCAGGGCGGCCGCAGGAGTCTCAATCATGGCGCCCAACGAGATGTCTCCATCTCGATTGAGCTCGGCCATCAGTTCATCGATGACCTTGCGCACGGCAAGGATTTCCGACACGTCGGTAATCATTGGGATCAGCAAGCGCACGACACCGAAGGGTGTCACGCGCAGTGCCGCGCGCAATTGCGTGCGCATCAGCTCCAAATGCGCCAGTGCCGTGCGCACGCCACGCATCCCCAATGCGGGATTGGACTCAGGGGGCAGCGGCAAATACAACAATGGCTTATCGCCGCCCACATCCATCATTCTCAAGATCAAAGGCCGGCGCCCTAAAGCGTCGGCGATACGTTGATATGCGCTCAGTTGCTCATCTTCGGTGGGTGCGGTGGCCCGATCAATAAATAGAAACTCGGTTCGAAGCAGGCCGCAGCCCTCGGCACCATTCTCGACGGCAGCAATCGCGTCGGCTGTGCTGCCGAGATTGGCGAATACTTCAACCCGAGTCCCATCGAAAGTCCGGCTTTCCTCAACCGCCGCCGCTCGCAACGCGGCGTTTCGCGCGAGCCGGGCTGCAACGACCGACTGGGCCCGCGCCACCGCATCGGCCGTGGGCGCATCGTGCAGCGTACCGTTGTCGGCATCGACGATGATGGTCTGACCGTCTGCCACTCTTAGAAGCGCCGTCCCGATTCCAATCAACATCGGTATTCCCATGGCTGCGGCCAGAATGGCGACGTGCGAGGTGGCGCCGCCGCCGCTCAACGCGATCGCAACCAGGTGCCGCCGGTCGAGCGCAGTCAATTCGGACGGCAGCAAATCGTCCGCGAGCAGGATGGCTTGCTCCGGCAGCGGTAGATGCATGGGCCTCGCCTCCCCGGCGAGCGCCAGCAAGACGTGGGCCTCGACGTCCAACAGATCGTCGGCCCGTTCCCGCAGGCGCGAATCGTCAAGCGATTTCAGTGCGGTGATGGACCGTCGCGTGGCGCCGCGCCAGGCGAATCCGGCGCTTTTGCCTGCGGCAATGAGCTGGGTCGCGGCGTCGTTCAATCCCGGGTCGTCGAGAAACTCAAGATGCGCACCGATGATTTCGCGCCGCTCAGCGCCGCCCGCATTGCGGACTCGCTCGAGTCTCAGCCGCACGTTTGCCCGCGCCCGCTCAAGTTCAGCTTGCTCGTGAAGACTGCCGCTGCCCTGCTCGGCGACTTCGATTTTGCGGCGTTCGATCCGCGTTGCGCGGCCTACCGCAAAGCCAGCCACAGCGCAAATTCCCGTCATTTCGCCATCTCGGGCAGTCCGCTGCGCCGCTTTTGGGTCAGGAACGCTCAGCGCGACATGAGACGAATCCATGCCCTGAGCTTCCTCGAGTGCGGCCAACATCTCTGCAACGGCCTGCGGCGCTCCATCGCCCACGGCTTGAATCAAAAGCTCATCTCCATGGCGCACGCCAAGCGCCATGATGCCGACGACGCTGCGCGCATCGGTTGCCCGGCGGTGCGCTCGGAGCGTGATCGAGGCGGTAACGCCTTTGGCGCGCCGCGCCAGCAACGCCGCGGGCCTGGCATGCAAGCCGTGCGACAGGGCGATCGCGACGGCGCGCTCCGCACGGATGACGGAGTCCGCCGGCGCAGCCGGCGCAGCCGGCGCAGAACGTATCCGACGACTTGCGGCGCCGTCCACCTGGAACAGCAGTTCTCCTACTCTGACGGCGCCTGGTGCGCGCCGATTCGTCACAACCGCGCCGTCCGAGGTAACCACAATGGGGCTCATTAAACTTTTCGCGCCGCGGGCCACGAGGTCCAAGTCGAATCGAATGAGTTCCTCTCCGCTTTGGACCCGGGCGCCCGGTGTGACGCGCGCATTAAAGCCCTTACCGCCCAGTCGAACCGTATCGATGCCGATGTGAATCAGCACTTCCAAGCCATCCGGGCTGCGAATCGACACGGCGTGCGCACTCTGCGGCAGCGTCACGATCTCCCCATCGCAAGGCGCTAGGACGATGCCGTTGGTCGGATCAATCGCGAGACCGTCGCCGAGCATGCGACCTGCAAAGACCTCGTCAGGCACCTCCGCCAGCGGCGCGCACCAGCCATCGAAGGGTGCGAAGATCTTCTGCACGCGCCCTACTTCCCGATCTCGGCCCAATCGAGCGCCCACAAGGGATCGAGGCGCGGACGGGCAAACCGCAGGCAAATGTCGTGTCGGCCGGCTAGCACCGGCAATCGGTGCGCCGGCAAGATCGTGACCCCCGCGTGCATCGCGGCAGGCGCGAGCGGCAGGATGATCGGCGGCGTCTCGCACCCGTCGATGTGGATCTCGAGTTCACCCTCCGGGCTGCGTGCGTCCCCCACATGAATTTTGGCGGCATCGGCGCCCAATTCATAGTTGAACGGCAGCGGCGTCACGGCGGCCGTGAATCGTGGTCCTCCAGTAAGATCCGCACCGCGATAGATCCAGCATGGGTTCATGACATCGACAGCAAACGGCGCATCGGGGCCGGCACCGGCGCTGGGCTCGAGCAACAGACCGACGCCGTTGCTGCACAACTCAAGCTGATGGCTCGTGCGTCGCGCAGCCGTATGCGAGTCCAAGTGCGTGGTAAAAACGCGCGAAACCTGCTCTGCGCCCAAAAAGGTGGCGGCGCGAATTTGCGTGCCGGCCGGAAGCTCGAGGGGTTGCGAATAGCGCAGTGATCCAGCTTTGGGCTCGCCGCCGTTGAGCGTGTAGCGAATGCCGGCATCGGGCGCAGCGCCGGTGAGTTCTGGCAGATTGGAAAGTGTCACGCGAATTGCGCCGCCATCTAGCGTGTACCCAGGCTCGACGCCGAACACGCTGTCCGCATAGTTGAGGCCAAAGGCACGGTAGCGGGCAAACATCGCTCCCAATCTCTCAAGAAAATCGGGCCAGCTTCTTTGCTGCGGGGACCAGCCCACTTCTGCCAGCGCCGCCGCACGCGGCAGTGCCATCCAATCAACCCGCTGCTCGGTCTGCATGTGCTCCGTCCACAGTTCGGCTTGAAGCCCGAGAATGTGCCGTTGCTGCGCGTCGGAGAGTCCTGCATCGTGCGGCTCGAATTCGTACACGTCTTGCAAGGAGAGTATCGCGATTCGCCCCGGCGGTTCGTTCGGCAGCGGGCTCTGCCGATGATCGAGATACAGCTGCGGATCCGGCGCCAGCACCGCATCATTGCCCTTGATCGCAGCCGCATGGGCTGCGGAGGCGCCATGCCATGACATCACCACCGAGTCGGCGGCCAGGCCGGGCTGCATAATTTCATCCCAGCCCACCGCCCGTCTACCCTTACTGGACAAATAGCCGCTGATTTTCTGGCTGAAATAGATTTGCAGCGCGTTGGCATTGCTGATACCCAGTTGCCGTGCCCGCGCCTGTACGACCGTCGACGTCTTCCATTCGTCCTTGACGGCTTCATCACCGCCGATGTGCATGTAGGGCGACGGGAACAGCTGCAGCACCTCATCGAGCACGTTTTGCAAAAACTCGAAAGTGCCGGGCTCTAAATTGAACAGATGTGAATGGACGCCCCATTTGGCCGAGACCGGCAAAGAGGGGTGGCTGTCAATTGAACCGAGATCAGGGTATGCGGCAAGCGCTGCCTGCGCGTGGCCGGGCATCTCGATTTCCGGAATGATCTGCACATGTCGGGCCGAAGCGAAGGCGACAATGTCGCGCACCTGTTGCTGGGTGTAAAAGCCACCGTACGGCTTGGGACTCGGGCTTCCCGGAACCGAAGCCGGAATTCTCCACGCCCCCACCGACGTGAGCTTGGGGTACCGGCGAATCTCCAAACGCCAGCCCTGGTCATCGGTCAAATGCCAGTGCAGCACGTTGAGCTTGTGCCATGCCATCCAATCAATCATGGAGCGCACAAAGGCCGGCGATTGAAAATGCCGCGATGAGTCCAGCATCAACCCGCGCCAGGGATATCGGGGCTCATCGATGATCGTTTGCGCGGCGATCTTGCCGCCGTCAGAGCCGACGGGCAATAGCTGCCAGAGCGTCACTGCCCCATAGAAAAGGCCTGCGGCGGTCGTTGCGCTCACCGTGATCCGTCGCGGCGTGACCTCGATCTCGTAGGCCTCGCCGCCAAAATCGCTGCGGCGTTTAAACTCGATCGTCGGCGTGGTGCCTTCAGCGGGGCCGACTCGGACAGGCAAAGTCAGCCGGTTGGTATGAGTCCACAAATTCGCCAGATAGTGCGCGGCCGCACCGGCGTCGCGGTCACTTGGCGGCACACGCAGGGCAACCGCGGCATCAACGCGGAACACGCCGCTGCCGGGGTTGACCTGGGCAGGAGCCGGAATGACTCCGCCGTGCGCTGCGAACGGCAGCACCAGCCCTAAGGCAAGGACGGCGGTTTGCACCGCCGTCCGGGGTTGCCGCACCAGACTCAGGCCGTATCGCACAATCCACACTCTACCCGAATGCCTCGGGCGCGGGCCGGTACCGCTGACCTACAGCTTGAAGCGGAAGTTCAAGTAGTACTGCGAACCGTTCTTGTAGAAAGCTCGCGGCTGAGTTTCGTTCAACGCGAAGTACTTGAGCGTCGGATTGTTCAAGTTCATGGCATCGAAGGTGATCGAGAAATGATCGTTCATGGTATATCCCAGCGCGGCCGACAGAGTGCCGATGGCATCCTGCGAGAACGCCGTGCTGCGATCCAAGCCGCTGTAGAAGGCCGACCGATAGGTGTAGCCCACACGAGCGTTGAACATGTTGTTCTCAAAGTAGACGCTTACGTTGTAAGTGTTCTTCGACGTGCCGACCAGCTGATCGGTGCCTCCGGGCGGAATTAGCGAGGTTTGCCGGCCGTCTGCATAGGTGTAGTTTCCGACAAAGCCGATGTTGTCGGTAAACGCCTGTTGGTAGGCCAATTCCAAGCCATCGACTCTGCCTTGCGCGTTCACCGGTACCGTCAGGTTGTAGTCGATCGGACAGCCCGCCGGGCAAATCGAGCCGAAAGTGTTATAGGTTTTGACTTCCGAGCCGAAGCCCACGTAGTTGCGCACGTCCATGTAGAAAGCGGTTGCCGACAGCAGTGAACGTTTTGCGAAATACCATTCGAGGCCGGCATCCAAATTGGTCGAGCGAATGGGTTTCAAATCCGGGTTGCCGCCCGTGCCGCCGCCGACACTTCCAACGACGCCCGGCGGCGTGAGGTTGGTGAAACCGGCGAGCGCGGAGTAGTCGGGGCGTGTCATGGTCTCGGAGGCTGCGAATCGTGCCACCAGATCGTGGGCCACATCGATTTTCAGATTGGCGCTCGGCAAGACGTCATTGTATGTATGCCTTCTCTCAAGGCCGGCAAACGGTCCGAACGCCGATGTCAACACCGCACCTGGCGTGGTGGGATCCACTTGGGTGTAGCTGATCGCATCTTCTTTGGTATTGACGTAGCGCAACCCGATGTTTGCAGCCCAGTTCTCGCCCTTGAAATCGGCTTGCACAAACGCCGCCGCATCCTTTTCGTACACCGCAAACAAATACTGATAGTACTCGCGGGTGATCGGGTCACGATTGACGTTGGCGGGACTGTTATATGCGGCCAGCTGCGCAGGAGTCCAATACCAGATATCCGTCGGGATGTTGCCGCCGAAGGTGTTGAAGTTGGCCGGATAGTTCGAGAACGTCGTCGGGTATGCCGACGTGCTCGTGTTCAGAGGGCCTTGGGCGACGCCGGTCGGGGAAGTGCGATCGTGCGCCTCATAGCGCACGCCGAATTTCAAATCCTTCCAGGCGCCGTTGTCAATTTTGAAATCGCTATCGATCTTCGCCCATTTCTCGGTGTCTCGAATATCGATATCGGCGGCACCGAATATCCAGCCGAAGGTCACCGGTACGCCGCCGGGCGTTGGCGTGTTGTTGACCGTATTGCCAAGATTGAAGTTCGGTGCGGAGCCAAGTCCGTTCAATTGGTAGCCGGCGCCGCTGCCCAAACCAGGGTTGGTTTCGGATACATCCTGGTGCGGCGTTTTGCCGTCGCCCCAGGAATAGCCGGCCTGGCCGAAGAAGCTCAAGGCGCTGCTGACATCCCAAGTCGTGTCGAGGTTGACGAAGTTCGCCGTGGCGGTTTCGTCGGGGCGCGATATCTGGTCGTAGACCCCATAGAGAGTGCTCGGCACACCGGTGAAGGCGGCCTTGGTCAAGGTATTGTTCTGGACCACGTAGCCCGGATCTGGAGCTTGAGTTGAGGCGGGATTGCCCAGCGTGCCGCCGAAGTTGACGAAGTGCGTCGACCACATCAAATAGTTGCGGTTGTAGTTACTGGCGGTCAGCTTCGACGAGAAAGCCGACAGGTCCAAAGTGAGATCGTCGGCCGGTTTGAACTCGATGTCGAGCATACCGCCGTTGCGTTGACGTTCTTGTGTGAAGAACGCCGCGCCGATCTCCGTTGGATACTGCACGCCCGCCAGATCCGGATTCGTGGCCGCGAGCTGGCTGCCCTTCGCAATCGTGTCGTAACCCAGGATCTCCACGCCGTCGCGGCGCAAATGCCGGGTTTCGGAGAACAGTTGCAGCATGACGCCAAAATTATTGGCGTCGTTCTTGAAATTGGCGAGTGCGCTGTATTGCCCGTCAGTCTTCGAGGGCAGGTCCGCATACACCGCGCCGAGCGATGCTTCGAGCGTGAACTGCTTGCCAAAATCCAACGGCTTGCGCGTGATGATGTCGACCGAACCCGCCACGCCGCCTTCGACAAGCGAAGCGCTCGAACTCTTCTCGACCACGACTTTGCTGACGATCTCGGAGGGCAGCAAGGTATAGCTGACGCTGCGACCGACCGTTTGGACCTGGTCGAGGACAAACCAATCGCCGGCCGCGACGCCGTGGCCATTGATCAGAGTCTGCGTCAGGCTGGGGTTCGTGCCGCGCATACTGACGCGATCGTTTTCATCGAAGCCGCCCTCGTTCGCGCCGGCAGCGCTGGTGGTAATGCCCGGCAAGCGGGCCAGGGAGTCGGCGACGTTTTTATCCGGCATTTTGCCGATGTCTTCCGCGGTCACGACTTCGGTCAGTTCGGTCGAGTCGCGCTTCGCCTCGAGCGAGAGTTCGACGGATTTGCGGATGCCGGTGACCACAATTTCCTGGAGCGCGTTGTCATCGGGCGCTGCGGCCAATGCGAACGCGGGCGGCACGAGCATTGCGATCCCCAGTGCCGACTTGACCGCTAGTGCGATCCGATTCATATAGATATCCCCTGTCCGATTCATATCGATGCCCCCTGTCCTGTCACCAATTTTGTGTAAAAGTCCGCAGCCGTCGTGTGTTTGCCAATCACATGCCACACCAATTAGAACCCAATATAATACCAATTATTGAAATTCGCTAGTGCCGTGTAATAAAGACACTCATATTCCTTAAATTATGTTGCATATCAATATTCTAATCGAGATAAACAGCAGTTGTTGTTCTCACAGTGGTATTTGTTTGGTACTATCCTATGACTAAATCAACAACGGATGAGCCCTCGGGCCCCATGACCTCGCTCGCTAAAACCATTGGTCCCTTGGATGGCCAAGGCAATTTGCCTCTCTATCAGGAGTTGCAGCGGGTACTGCGCAGGGCGATCGATAGCCGGGTCTTGGGTCCGGACGATGCCCTGCCCTCGGAACGCGATCTCGCCGCGGATTTCGCGGTATCGCGCATTACGGTCCGCAAAGCGCTGGATGGCTTGGTCGCCGACGGTCTTTTGGTGAGGCGCCAAGGCGCGGGAAACTTCGTCTCGGCGCGCGTCGACAAGAATTTTGCCATGCTCACGTCCTTCTCCGAGGACATGCGCGCGCGTGGACGCACGCCGCGCAGCGTCTGGCTGAAGCGAGCGGCAGGCACCGTAACGCCCGAGGAAGCGCTGGCGCTGCGCCTGAGTCCCGGGACGCCGGTGTTTCGCTTCAACCGAATTCGCTATGCCGACGATGCGCCTATGGCATTGGAATACGCCACCATCGTTGCCACCGCTCTGCCGTCCCTTGAGGCGGTCGATGCCTCCCTGTACGAGGCGCTGGAGCGTGCCGGACATCGCCCGGTACGCGCGTTGCAGCGCTTGCGCGCGGTGCTCATCACATCCGACCAGGCGGAACTGTTGAAGGCCAAGGCCGGCGATGCCGGCCTCTTGGTCGAACGGTTGGGATCGCTGCCCGACGGTCGCGCAATCGAGTTCTCGCAGTCGTATTACCGCGGCGATACCTACGATTTCGTTGCCGAGCTCAGCACATGATCGGCGAGCGTTCGCGGTGGGCGGAGCGGACGCTCATGTTCGAGGAAGCCGCGGATGCCTCCAACGCGGTGCGCGCGCAACTGCAATATGATTCCGGGACGATGCGCGCCTTCGGCGCGAAGTTGCGACAGCTCAATCCCCGCGTGGTAATCACCCTGGCGCGCGGCAGCTCCGATCATGCGGCAACCTACGCCAAATATCTGATCGAAACTCATGCGCGGGTTTTGACCGCATCGGCTGCTCCATCCGTAAGTTCGGTTTACGGCATCACGCAGGATGTTCGCGGCTGTTTGGTTTTAGCCATCTCTCAGTCAGGACGCAGCCCCGACTTGCTGGCATCCGTTGCTTCAGCAAAAGCCTCGGGGGCCACGGTCTTGGCGCTCTGCAACAGTGCCGATTCGCCGTTGATGGCTGCCGCGGATCTCGCGATCGAGTTGAATGCGGGACCTGAGCGGAGTGTCGCCGCGACCAAGTCATACCTTGCATCGCTGGCCGCCATCGCTCGGCTAGTCGCCGCTTGGACTCAAGATGCCAAACTCGATTGCGCATTGGCGCAATTGCCGGATCTGATGGATCGCAGCTGGGCACTCGACTGGTCGGCGGCGCTGCCTGAGCTTGTGTCCGCCGAGAATCTCTACGTGGTCGGCCGGGGATTGGGCCTTGGCGCCGCACAAGAAGTGGCCCTCAAATGCAAGGAGACCTGCGCCATCCACGCCGAGGCGTTCAGCAGCGCTGAACTTCGACACGGACCGTATACGCTGCTGCGCAAGGGCTTCCCGGCACTGCTGCTGGCGCAGCTGGACGGCACACGCGCGGGAATCGAAGCGCTCGCGATCGAACTGGGGCGCCGTGGCGTGCCGGTGCTGCTTGCCGGCGGCAATGCCGCCGGCTCGATATTATTGCCGGCGATCGAAGCCGCCGCGGAACTCGCGCCGATCCTGTTGGTGCAAAGCGCCTATCGCATGATTGCCTCGCTCGCGGTGACGCGCGGCCTCGATCCTGATCGACCCCCGCACTTGCAAAAGATCACGGAGACCGTGTAGTGCGCACCGCACTCGTGAACGGCCGGATCCTGGCCGGCGAGCGAATCGTGAACGGGCAGAGCGTACTGCTCGCCGATGGCCGCATCGAGGCCGTCGTACCTGCGGCGGACCCGCGCTGCCGCGAAGGCGCCAGCGTCGATCTTGAAGGACAACTCTTGCTGCCGGGTTTCATCGATGTGCAAGTCAACGGCGGCGGCGGCGTGCTATTCAACGATGACCCCAGCCCGGAATCGATCCGCGCGATCGGTGCTGCGCATCGGCAATACGGCACCACCGGCTTCCTGCCGACTTTGATCAGCGATGATCTCGACACCATCGCGCAGGCAATCGCTGCCGTGCAATCCACGCTCGATGCGCACCGGCCCGGCGCACTCGGCATTCACATCGAGGGCCCGTTCCTGAACTGGGCACGCCGCGGTGTGCATGATCCGAAGCATTTGCGGCGGCTGGACAACGGCGTCATTTCCCTGTTGTGCAGCCTGCGCGGCGGCCGCACGGTACTGACCCTCGCGCCGGAAATGACCACCACCGACATGATCGCCCAACTGGCAGCCGGGGGAATTTTGGTTTCTGCGGGCCACAGCGATGCAAGCTATGCCCAATCAGCCGCGGCGATCGCGCACGGCGTCCGCGGCTTTACCCATTTATTCAATGCCATGGCGCCGCTCGCGCCGCGCGAACCGGGAATCGTCGGCGCGGCGCTTTATGACGCCAATACCTGGTGCGGCATAATTGTCGATGGACATCACGTCGATCCGGTCATGCTGAAGCTCGCATTGCGCTGCAAGCGTCATGACCGATTCATGCTGGTCACCGATGCCATGCCCGCGGTGGGATCTCCCGCCACGACCTTTATTCTGCAAGGGCGCACCATCCATGTGGTCGACGGGGTGTGCCGGGACGAGAACGGAACGCTCGCAGGCACGGCACTCGACATGGCCACCGCGGTGCGCAATGCGGTGCATTTGCTGGACTTGGAAATCAGCGAGGCTGCGCGCATGGCCAGCGAATACCCGGCTGCCTTCTTGGGGTTGGATCATGAGCTCGGCCGAATTGCACCAGGGTTTCGCGCCAATCTTGTGCTCCTGGACGACGACTTGCGGGTTCGGCGCACCTGGATCCAGGGCGTTTCCTCCTAGGCGTTGCCCTGCAGATCGAGAATCCGGCTTCTAGCTAGTCTCGAGCGATTCGCCCGGTTAGAGCAGATCCTGACGAAATTGGCGAAACCACGCGCGGAAGTCTTCCGCCAGCAGGGCCGCTTCCTCCATCACGGCAAAATGGCCGCCGCGAGGCATCACGGTCCAACGCTGTACATTGAAGAAGCGCTGCGCCCATTCGCGCGGCGGCTGGCCAATGTCCTTCGGAAAGAGTGCGAAGGCCGCTGGTACTTTCGAGTCGTAATAGGGAAGGAATGAGGTGCCAATCGATTCGGTAGGCCAATAAATCATGATCTGCGTCAACAGTTCATCCTTCGTGAAGCGCGACTCGATGTCACCGCCGCAGTCGCTCCATGCACGTAACTTCTCATGATCCATGCGGCCAGCCCCGTGGGTGAGTCATTCAAGCCGTGCGCGAGACTTTGCGCTTTACTGGATTGAATGGAACTGATTCAGGCGGCGCTCCTGTTCTCGCCATTCGAAGCCCTCTTCCCAATAGGTCACCAAATCCCTTAAATAATTGACGTCGGTGCCTGCGTCCCATCCTATGCCGTCGATCTGGGAAGTCCAACGCAACACCACTGACAACAACCTGGACACCGACCAGGCGGTGGAAATCGCACAAGGCGCTCCGTCCGTGTTCGGCCATTCGGCTGCCCATGGAGCGCAGTCGATCGCCGCCACCTACTACGCACTGAACAGCATGCCGATCATGGACGTGACCGCCGCGCCGAACGGCGCCGTATGGACGCTGAATTTCGCCGAGGGAAGTTTCGGCCGCGGCGATGAGTTCACCTTCGGCATGTCGGTATTCGCGCCGATTGAAGGGTCAACGGCCATTCTGTTCAGAGACGCCCGCGACGACGCGGACGCCTTTTTATTTGGGCATGAGTTGCTGCTAAGCTTTCCGGCAAGCTGTCGGACCAAGTCAACCATCGGGAGGCCCATGAGCCAGTCACTCACACCCTTTCATATCGCGATTCAAGTTCGCGACATCGCCGAAGCCCGCCGCTTCTATGGGCAGGTTCTCGGCTGCAGCGAAGGCCGCAGCAGCGTGCAGTGGGTCGACTTCAATCTCTACGGCCATCAGTTCGTCTGCCACCTGAATCCTAACCTGGGTTCTAACGGCAGGCTGACAAGCCACTTCAATCCCGTCGACGGACAGGGTGTGCCGGTTCCCCACTGCGGCGTGGTGCTAAGGCCGGCGCAGTGGACCGAGTTGGCCGAACGGGTACGGCGCAACAACGTCGAATTCGTCATCGAGCCGTCCACGCGCTTCAAGGGCGAAACCGGCGAGCAGTCGACGATGTTCTTCCTCGATCCCACGGGCAACGCACTCGAGTTCAAAGCGTTTCAGAACATTGAAACGCAGCTATTCGCCGTGGACGCGCCCGCCGTCCGCGGCGCTTAGAGCGACTTCAGATACTCCACGAGATCATTCTTTTGCTGCGTGTCGAGGCACAGTCCCAGCACGGTGTCGTAGTTGTTAATGACATCGCCAAGAGTTGCGAACTGACCATCCTTATATCAGCCGCCTTCCACGTGCGTCCATTACACTTTGATCGGCGAGGTGCGATAGCCCTTGTCCGGCGATCGGTTCGCCTGGAAATCATTGACGCCGGCTTCCTCTCCAGCGTGCAGGTTCCAGCCCGGCTCCGCGAATGTTGGGGATACGTGGCAGGTCGCGCATTTCGGGCTGGTCTCAAAACCTTCCTTAACCGCTGCGCGGCCGTCGGCGCGGAGCTATAGTCACGTATGCAATGACAGGGATGGCAGGCGTTGCTCTGGATTTTGGTTTCCTTATTTTCCGTCTGGTGCGCGTTTCGCGAGATTCGCGGCAGCCTGGTCGCGCCCGCCGGCTTCGATTACCCGAGACCCATTGAGAAACCTCGACCCAGAGATGCTGGCATCGGGCCACGCCAATCCGAAAACCGGCAGAATTGTCATTCAAAGGCCTTGGTGCGCCACCTTGATGGCTTACCTGCGAAGAACTCGATAGCCTGGATTTGTTCACGCACGAAAGCATGCACGTGCGCGGTGAACTCAACGAAGCGCGTACCGAATGTCGGGCGGTGCAGCGAAATTATCGGGCAGCCAAGCTGCTCGGTGTTTCCGACGCGACTGAGAAGCAAAACGCGCTAGACATTTACAACATTAACTATCAGCAGCGTGGCCAAATTGGCGGGATGCAAGGCGCCTATTACTCGGATCAGTGCGCTCCAGGTAAAGCCATGGACGAACACCTTATTGACTCGACTTGGGCCTCGCCGTAGGCGAGACTGCGCTCCGGTGACGCAGCGATGGCGTGCTATCGAGAGGTGTTTGTAATGCTCATGCGACTGGCTGCCTTGGTTTTTCTCCTGGGGTTCGCGGCGGTGCATGCGGCGGATATGCCGCTCAACGCCAAACAGCAGGCGCTGTGGGAGCGCTTGCGGCTGGAAATAGCCGGAGTGGAGCAGCAACTCGACGGCGTACTGGGGGTTGCCATATTGGACTTGAACTCCGGACAGCAACTCCTGATCGACCCGGACGAGATATTTCCGCAGGCGAGTTCCATCAAGATCGCAGTGCTCGCAGAGCTTTATCATCAGGCGCAGCAGTCAGCGCACCGCATAAGCGGCAAGGCAACATTGAGCGATCGCTATGTGGTGCGCGCGGCAGACATCGTTCCCGATAGCGCCATACTCGGCGGCCTCACACCCGGAGTTTCCTCCCTCACGAACCGTGATCTCGCGACAATTATGGTTGCGGTGAGCGATAACTCGGCGACGAACATTCTCATCGATCGCGTTGGCTTGGACAACGTGGTGCGCTTGACGGAATCGCTGGGTCTGCCGCACACGCAACTGCGCCGCAAGATGATGGATCTCGAGGCGGCGGCTCAGGGCAGGGAGAATATTTCGACGCCGCGCGAAATGATGCAGTTGCTGGAGCAGCTCTATCGGGGCAAGGTGGTCGGCTCGCCGTTGCTCGATGATTTCTTTAACGTCTTGGCAACACACAAGGACAGCTGGATACCGCGTGATCTGCCGCCGGAGCTCAAGATTGCGAACAAACCCGGCGAACTCGAGGGGGTGCGCAACGACTCCGGCATCGTGTTCCTGAAAAACCGCTCTTACGTGATTTGCGTCATGACCACTTATCTTGCAAATGAGCGTGCCGGAGAGGACGCAATCGCGCGCATTTCGAGCTTCGCCTACGGTTTATTCGACCGTGTCAGCCGTGCCTCCGACTTAGGCCGGGTGATTTCGCCGGGGAATGGCGGTGCGCACTAGTTGGAGACGCGGCTCGAGCCTTGAAGCATTTCCGCCATTTTCTGATGAATCAGGTTCACAGCTTTCAAAGGACGCAGCATCACTTTGAATTCGATGATCTTGTCGGCGTCGTCCCATTTGATCATATCGACGCCATTGACAGTGATTCCATCCAGCTCGACCTCGAACTCGAACACGGCATCTCGATTGCCTTGCAATTCCCGCACGTAGCGAAATGATTCATTGAAAAAGACCTGAAAAGCGGCCGCGAGGTACTTCTTTGTGACGGACTTGCCGACCTGCGGAGTGTGCACTCGGGCGAATGGAATACCGCGTCGTCGGCAAGGAGTGCGTCAAGTCCCTCAACATCACGATTTGAGACGATGCGGTGCCAGGTTTCAATCGGGCTTGATTTCATCCCGCGATGGTAGCAAAGAAGACTCGCCTCAGTGATCGCAGCCGGGTTGATCGACGATGCGCAATATCGGGATGGCTGCCATGGCCTTGTTCATATCGCTTTGAGTTGCGGGTGCGTTGCCTAAATTGAGCGTTTTGGCGGTCCCGTCCGCAAAGGAAATGCTTGCGGAGAGATAGTGTCCACACTTGGTCGTGACCAAAAGGTCGATGGCGTGGCTGGTTGGTGATTTGAGCGAGCTGCCAATGAGATCGCCTAGTTTTCTCGCAGTCCCCGCGAGCTGCTCCTGATTGCGCCTTATCACATCCGGTGCGACCAGGTTTGGGGGTCCCGGAGCTACGTTGAGAGCGCCATTGTCCGCCGCAGCAGGAAGAATGAACCCTCCGACACTGAACGTCATTGCGGCGATGACTAGACTACGCATGGTTGATTCCTGTCGGCTTTTGCAGCGAACGCGTGCAGGCAACTCTAGGAGCTTGGAAGGCTGTCGCCCGTGACGGGCCGCTCATTACCGCCGCCCTACTCTGCATATGACAAATGAATCCACATCGCTGCCGTCCTGCGCGCCGGTGCCTCACACCGCTCTTAGCGCAGTTGCGATCGGCAAACGCGCGGCGCGCAAGGCAGAGAACATGCCGCCGATGAAGCCGATCACCCCGGAGACGGCGACGCCGATCACAGCCAACCGCAAGGTCACGCTGATGTCAAAAAATCAGTTGCGCATTGGCGGAACCTCGCGTCGTGCTGACCGTGCGTCTGAAGAATAGCCATGCCGAACCCGCACCTAAAAACCCGCCTGCCGCAGCCAGGACGAGTGCTTCGATCACCGAGTCGTTAACGCCGCCGTCATCGACAATCAAGTCCGCGCGCCGACCGTTCGCCATTCGAATATGCGATGGGTGTATTTCCAGTATTCCTCAGGCGTTTCGCCCTTGCAGGCAAACAACTGCGGTTGCGCGTGCGGCGATCGCGTCTGCAGCGGCGCATACTCCGCGTGAATAGCCATGAGTCCTGGCAGCGCCTTGGCCCGATAGAGTTGAGGATACCTGATTGGGCCGGTTGATACTCGCGCCACGATGCGTCGAAATTACTCTAAGTCAATTGGGGTTATCCGTTGTAACTAATTGTCATTTATAGTTATAAAGTAAGGCAACCGGGAGGCGAGATCAAGATCATTGCAGCAATCTGCTGCGATGGCGTCAAAATAATTCTTAAGAACTTCGCCGCCCATCTCGCGACCCCAACCCAATTGCTTACGGTGTCGTTGCCGTGGCAAATCAGCTCGGCATCGACGCTCGCAACCTGACTTGCAATCATTTCGAGACAAGGCGTACCTTATGTCTTATACGTAAGGAGACCCCGCCATGAAGCCGAATCAAAGAATTACAAGATTTCTAAGCTTGTGCTCAGTCGCACTGCTGTTTGCGGCATGTGTGAATCAAATGGAGCCCGCCAAAAATGCTCTGGACAACATCAATACCACTTTGAGCGCCGTATCGGCGGACGCTCAAAAGTACGTCCCTGACCAATACGCCCAAGCCCAGAGCAAAGCGGCCGAATTAACGGCATCCTACGAGAAGAAGGACTACGCGGCGGTAATAGCCGGCGCGCCCGCTGTATTGACCGAGGTCAAGGGGTTGCCCGGCGCCATCGCAGCCAAGAAGGATGAGCAGGTAAAGGCTTTGGGCAACGAATGGCGAAGCCTGGAGGCTTCCATTCCCCAATCGCTTACTGCGGTGCAAACACGTGTCGAAGTCTTGTCAAAGACCAAGCATGTTCCGAAGGACGTTGATCTTGGCGCGGCAAAGTCCGGACTGGCAGATGCCAACACAGCTTGGGGCAAGGCCCAAGATGCTTTTAAGTCGGGTAATCCCGAGGATGCGGTGGCTGCCGGCAAAGACGCGCAGAGCAAGGTTGCATCGGCGGCTTCCGCGCTGAAACTGACTTTGCCTCAAGCCTAACGCGAAAGCTTAGGCGCTGTTTGCTAACGCCCAAACTCCGCCTGGGCCGTCCCGTCGATCGGTCAATCGACCGAGCCGTCGTCGATACCGTGCTTTTGGAGCTGAAGCATCGCGGCTATCGGTCAATCACTATGGAAGGGATTTCACGCAAGATTGGACGGGCGCGCGCGAGCCTCTATCGACGTTGGCCGAGCAAACCACATCTGGTGGCCTATGCGGTCGTGTCGGAACTTGGCTCTCACCCGTCTCCCGACACGGGCTCACTACGCCTCGATCTAATGCGAACCGTCGAAACCCTTATTACTGGTTTCCAGGGTGCGCTCGGAACCGCCCTGGCAGGCCTCATCGGCGAGATGGCGGACGACCCGGTGCTCGCTCGGATTATTCGCAAGGAGGTGCTTGCCAAGCGGCGGCGCTCGATTCGCGCCGCATTTCGACGGGGCATCAAGCGAGGGGAAGTTCGATCAGACGTAAATGTCGAGCTATTCATGGACATGCTCACGGCGCCTTTTTACTTTCGCGCTTTGCTCGGGCACCTTAAAGTCTCCGCCCTTATGATCGAAACGGTGGTCGATACCGTGCTTTGCGGTGCGGCCGCCTGCTAGATCGGAATGCGCGTGGCCATCGCGTCATTTGCATCAGCATTGCAACGATTGGTTCGCGGCTTTGAGGCTGACGCGGACAAGCGTCGCGATCGCGTTTACCGAGTTGCGCACAATGTCTACGCCTCCCACCTCATGCGCAGCAGGCGACTGACAGTGGCGAGGTGTCGGTCTAGGAGCGGCGCCCAGTGTGCTGCTTAGGATATTGAACGCTTTTCGGCGCGAAATGTCGAAACAACATCAAGGGAAATTGACCGAGGGCGCTATGCGTAGGATTTTCAGACTGTGGCGAATGAGTGGCAACGACCTTCGGCTATTGTGGGCAGCACTGCGTCAGCCGAACCGACCGAGTTGGCTGCTACCGGCAACACTCGCTTTGGGTTTCTTCGCCTTGGAGCCGTTCAATTTCGCGATTCCGGTATTGGGAGTCGTTGACGATCTTTTTCTGCTGCCGTTGCTACTCCACGGACTGGCGAAAATTGCCGTGTTAACGAGCTTGCCGTCCACTTCGCGGTCGCGCGATGATCGCGTGGTATCGGTGCAATAACGTCCCGCGAGGTCCAGACAAATTTTAAGAAACCACCAGCCTGCAAGCTTCGGAATGTGATTTCCTCTACGTCCTGTAACACCTTGTGCGATGCAATCGTATCGAGACGAGCATCCTGGACTTCGCTGCCCGGTATCTGTGCAAGGTAGTCCGCACACTTTGCCACACGAGCAGCTACATTCCAGTGTTTCTCGCTGGCATCGTCTACGAGTTTGGCGTCGGGTCCAACATTTAACTTAGAGCTTTCCCTGTCAACAGAAGGCTTGTCGCGCTGGCGACGGCGACGACAATCGAAAGTAGGCGAAACGCCCAATCCTTTCAGGGGCCCGAAAGGGCCCCTTCTTTTGTTTAGTCAAATTATGGCGCAATCACGAACATCAAGCATCGTCGCGCGCTCCGGACAACAAGCCTCGATCAATCTCCGAGGGAAACGTCATGCCGCGAGGTTTTACTCCAACCCCAGCGCGCGTGCGCACCGCGGTGCAGCTTGATCCGTGCGCTTGCTGACGTCTTTGGCGACGATATAAGTGACCAGAAAGTGCGCGTCGATGGAGCCCCGATTCACAACATCGTGCAGTTTCGTACCCTCGGTCCAAGAGTCCGCCGCGTTGTAGACCGTCTTCCCGCACTTGGAGTCGTACCAGTCAACGGAACCGGAATCGGCTGCCAACGTGAGTATTCCGACGTCTGGATGCGTGTGCCAGCCGGTGGTGGTGCCCGGCGAAAATTTGATTTCTTGCTGAATGATGTTCGAGGCGCCCTCCGTCGCCAATACAGCGCTGAAATCCTCATCCATTCCGAGGACCACCACGTGAGCGTGGGTATTGATGTCTCGTTCCGCCGTACCTGTCGACAACACCACGTTGTACCATGCACCGATTGTTGGCGTCGCGAACGCAAGAACAGAGGCGATCGACGCCGCGAGGCCCGTGCCCTCGATGAAGCAGCGAGCTGATGCCCGTGGGCTGCTTCCCCGAAACGGAAAGTAGCTTCCGGCGCGCAACTCCACCTGACATTTCTCGCCAAGAACTCTCCAACCAGCAAAAATATCCTCGAGTCTGCTGATTTAGTCCTACCGAACATGGGATGGGAAACATGGAAGCGCTAATTCCCAGTGAGATTCTCGACCGCTTGACCACGTTTGGGGAACTGCTTCGCTACCTTCGACGACGGGCCGGGCTGACGCAGACGGAGCTATCGATCGCTGTGGGCTACAGCGACGCGCAGATTAGCGGTCTTGAGCAGAACGTGCGTTTGTCGAACCTCGCTAGCGTGCAAGCGCGGTTTCTTCCTGTACTACGCCTCAAAAGCGAGCCCGCTGCTCGCGAGCGGCTGCTGCAGCACGTGCTGCAGGCCCAGCAGCAACGGGCCGATGCGCACTTCGGCGGCGACATTCGCGCCGGTCGGCCCACGCCATCTATTGCCGTACTGCCTTTTACCAGCATCGGCACGTTTCCGGACCACGAGTATCTTTGCGAGGGGGTTGCCGAAGAGATCATCAATGCATTAACACAGATTAAGAAATTCTTCGTGGTCGCGAGGGGTTCTGCGTTCTCATTCAGGGGAAGGGAACTCGACGCGCGGGAGATCGGACGGCGGCTGAATGTCGATACGATTCTCGAGGGTAGCGTTCAGAAGATGGGAGATCGGCTCCGAGTCACCGCGCAGCTCATCGATGCCGGCAATGGCTTCCAGTTCTGGTCGCAGCGCTTCGACCGGCAGATGACCGACGTTTTTGATATTCAGGACGAGATCACGCTCGCAATCGTTAAGCAGCCGCCCATTGAGGCGATGACGAAAGCGCAAGCGGCCGCGAGCAAGGCGTTGGCGCTTGATCATCGGCTGGCGGAAGCACACACCACGCTGGCTTATCGGAACACCCACCACGACTGGGATTGGGCTGCCGCCGAAGCGCAGTTCCGCCGTGCCTTCGAACTGAATCCCAATTACGCCGTTTGCCATCACTGGTATTCACATTTATTGATGGCCGTGGGTCATGCGGACGAATCGTTGATCGCAAGCAGACGCTGCTTGGAACTCGACCCGCTCGACCTCGTCATCAACGTTCATATGGCCTGGCACTATCTATTTGCACGTCAATACGAGCAGGCGATCGAGCAGTGCTGGAAGACTAGCGAGTTGCACCCCAATTCATTCTGGCCCGCCTGGTTTTTTGGATTGGCTTATCAGCAGCAGGACCAAATCGGCCGACCCGTGGAGGAACTCCAAACCGCGGTCAAGATGTCCGGCGATGTCACTTTCGCGAGCGCAGCGCTGGGTCACCTGTACGGAACTATCGGCAAGGCCTCGGAAGCGCGGGCGATATTTGACGAGCTGGTCGCGCGGTCCCACCACAGTTTTGTCCCTTCCTATGATATCGCGCTGGTGTGCACGGGGCTGGGATGGCCTTCGGGTACCTTTCTCAAGGCTTACAAAGAGAGGTCAGGCCGGATGACTTACATCAAGGTCGATCCGCGGCTCGACCTACTGCGCTCCGACGCTCGATTCATCGACCTGCTGAATCGCGTGCGATTGATCTGATTCGTGGGGAGGGCGGGCTCAGAGCGCCTGAGTGCTGTGCGGCCCACCCTCGACAGTCCGTGCCGAGAAGAACTCTACGAACAGGCGCACGGGGCCGATTGGCTCGACTTCGTGCGGTTGCGCGGGCCTTACGACGCCCGGCGTCTCGGGCGTCAAAACTTCTTCGCTGAACGAATCGAGAATGCGATACCGCAAACGGCCTTCGATCACGTGAATGAGCGCCCAGACGCCAACTTTGGTGCGATGTTCGCGGCGCAGACCGGCCGGCAGACTGTCCTGATCGAAAGTGGGCGTGCGCTTGTAGGCTATGAGTCCTTCCGGTAGAACGTTGTTCATGGGCGCGAAATCCGCCGGCGATCGCGCCAACCTGTGATCGACGTCCAAGTCGTCCGAGTGTTTGGGGTCATCCGGCGGGCCCTGATGTTGCACCCGGCGGCGTCACGAAGCGCTCGCCCTTGGCTAGCAGCACGCCGTGGCTGCTGGCGATTCCCATCTCCAGGCTCTGTGCAATGAGCTCAGCGCGGTTGATGAACAAATCGGCGGCGGCGGGCGGACAGACTTCGCGCGCGGTCTGCCGGAACAATTCGAGCCAGCGGTCGAAATGGCGCGCCTCAACCGGCAACGGCAGATGCTTCGGCATCGGCTGGCCGTGATAGCGCCCACTCGCCAGGGCAACCGAGGACCAAAACAGGCACATACGTTGTAGGTGAAGATCCCAGTCGATGACGCGTGCGGCGAAGATCGGACCGATAAGGGTATCGTCTCGCACTCGGGCGTAGAAACTATGCACGAGCGTTTCGATCATTGACTCGTTGATTCCGGTCTCAGCACGGATCTGTTCGACAATACGCGCTCGGCGCTCGGTGCCGGACAGGACGTGCCCGCTCATCGCTGCACCTGCCTCGTGTCACTGGCCGGCTCAAGTAGGAGGGCACGCATCGTGCGAACCGAAACCGGATTCTTGACGAGATCCGCGAGCGAGTAGCGATTTAGGACCGCTAGGAAAGCGCGCAATGCTTCCTCCAACGGCTGGCGCAGTCCGCAGGCGGGCGAGATCAAACAGTGATTGGTCTTCTCATCGAAACACTCCACCACTGCCAAGCTGTCTTCGGTCGCGCGCACCACCTCGCTCAGGTTAATGGAAGTGGGAGACCGGCCGAGCCGCAGGCCGCCGCCGCGGCCACGCAAACCCTCTAGAAATCCAGCCTGCGAGAGTGTCTGGGTCACCTTCTTCAGATGGTTGCGCGAGATGTCGAACCGCTGCGCGACTTCTTCAATGGTATGGCGGTTGTCTGGCTCTACTGCCAGCAGCATCAGCAAGCGCAGCGCATAGTCGGTATGAAGGGTGAGCCGCATCAGTTCACTCCGTGATTACGACGGAACTTGGTTCGGCAGCACAGGATCGTGGCCGGAGCATATACTCAACTCTGCCAACCGGAATGGCCACTCAATCTGTGCCGAGGGCTTCATTTTGTAGTCATTCCTTTAAATGGGCATATCATATACCCTATATGAGACGCATCAAGTGAAGAAATTCGAGACAATACCGATGAACTAGCCGATTGATGAGGAACTCGTATGACTGCCATGACCAAAATTCAGGTAAGCACAGCAGTAGAAGAATCGCATGACAAATCGATGGAACTGACCGACGGTTTCCACCTCCTGATGGATGCGCTGGAGTTGAATGGCATAACCAACATCTACGGCCTCCTGGGTATTCCGGTCACGGAAATCGGTCGCATGTGGCAGGCCCGCGGGAACAGTTTTTTCAGTTTCCGTAACGAGCAGAGTGCGGGTTACGCTGCCTCCGCAGCCGGCTTCCTCACCAAAAAGCCAGGCATTTGTCTGACCGTCTCCGCCCCGGGCTTTTTGAATGGCCTGACCGCCCTAGCCAATGCGACCGCCAACTGTTTTCCGATGATCCTCATCAGTGGTTCCAGCGAACGCGAAATTGTCGACCTTCAGCAAGGGGACTACGAGGAAATGGATCAGTTGAACATCGCCCGTCCGTTCTGCAAGGCATCTTTTAGGATCAATCGTCCGCAGGACATTGGTGTGGCGGTGGTACGGGCCGTGCGTACCGCACTTTCCGGCCGCCCTGGTGGCGTCTATCTCGACATTCCGTCGCGCGTATTCGCTCAAACTCTTTCTGCCGAAGAAGGCGGAAGATCCGTGTTTGCACCGGTGGATCCAGCTCCGGCCCAGCGTCCGTCTGCAGAGGCCGTCGCGCGCGCCGTGGAAGTGATTAGGGGAGCCCACAAGCCTCTGATCGTGCTTGGCAAAGGTGCCGCATATGCCCGATGCGACGACGACATCAACGCGCTGATCGAACAGACCGGTATTCCTTTTACACCCATGTCGATGGCCAAAGGCATCGTGTCCGATACCCACCCACAATGTGGGGGTGCAGCCCGTTCCATGGTCCTGCAAGAATCCGATGTGGTGATTCTCATTGGTGCGCGCCTCAACTGGCTGCTTGCTCACGGCAAAGGCAAAACCTGGGGTAATACAGTAAAACGATTCGTGCAGATCGACATCCAGGCCAATGAAATAGACAGCAACGTGTCCATCGAGGCTCCGTTGGTGGGCGACATCCAGTCCTGCGTCAATGCGCTCCGTGCTGGCCTCATAGGCATGGCCAAACCTGCGGAATGGATGAAGGCTATTTCCGAAAAGGTATCCGCCAGCCGCGCCAAGCTTGCTGCGAAGATATCGACTGCGACTCCGGTGATGAACTACTTCAACTCACTCGGCGCGATTCGCGACGTGCTGAAAGCACACCCGGATACCATAGTAGTGAATGAAGGCGCCAACGCTCTGGACAATGCTCGGATGATCGTTGATCAATACCTGCCGCGGCATCGTCTTGACACCGGCACCTGGGGAGTCATGGGTGTCGGCATGGGTTCGGCCATTGCCGCTTCCGTCGAAACCGGCAAACGGGTCGTCGCAATCAGTGGTGACAGTGCATTCGGTTTCACTGGCATGGAAATCGAAACCATCACCCGCTACAACCTTCCGATAACCGTCATCGTCATGAACAACGGCGGGATCTACCGGGGCGACGAAGCGAGTTCAAAGCACCAAATTTCTTGCATGAGATTCAATCCGAGCACCCGCTACGATCTGCTGATGCAGGCTGTCGGCGGCATAGGAGTTCGCGCCACCAATTCGAGAGAACTGACACAGGCCCTTGAGAGCTCCCTGGCATCCGGCAAGCCTACTTTGATCGATGCAATCATCGATCCCGCAGCCGGCGTCGAATCCGGCCGGATTGGGAATTTCAATGTGGTTAGCCAACTCGTCAACCGGTAACGACTTGTGACCTGTTACCGAGTCCTGTAACCATTGGACGTGAGTTTCTTATGCTCACTTTTGCACTGGAAATTCACAGCCGAAGAAACGTCGTTTTTGGGTCGGTGAGGTGAGGTACAAAGGACGCGCGCAGCGAGACGTCGCGGAGATCCTGTGTCGAGCATTTGTGGCACAACGATCGGTGCGCGTCTTGCGCTTGCCCGAGGCTTAAGATGCCCTGTCAAAGACTCTCAGCGCAAAGCAGCCTGATACGGGATCAACGTACTTGACGACGGATACCGTCATCGTCATGCAGATTTCGCGCCTCGATGGTCATGGCTATTTAACGCATTGCATTGCCTTTTTGACCTCCCTTATGCACTTTCCGATTTGCCCCTAATTGAACGTCCAGCGGATACCTTGTAGGAAGCGCGGCTTGAGATTTTCGCTTCTGTGTCCTGGTTAATTCAGGTTGAATCTGCTCCGCGCTCTTGTTGGTCCCCTCCTTTGCCTGATGAGAAGCGGTAGACTGTTTCCGATTGGATAGATTCGCACGTGCTTTGTTGATCGTTGTTTGATTGGACATTAGTATTTTCCTTAGCTTGTGCTGTTCGACCGTCGGTTTCTCGATGGATCAAATGAGACTCACGTCCGGGCGGACCCACATCTGACCACTCACTTGATCAGTGGTCCGATACTCAAACCTTGGACGAGAATCGAAAACACGACGATCACGTAAGTCAGCGACACGACGACATCGCGCGCGTTTCCATGGCGCAGTGAATCAATACGAATAGCACGGAATTCGGAATAGAATCGATCAATTCCCAAAATAAATCTAGCCGCTCGCGCGTGTTATCTGCCATCGCGTGGGCTCGAGCCTGGTTGCCGATGACAAGACCGGTGACAACCATCGCCAGGAGACCCGAAAGATGCAGCCAATCGGCCAGAGACCGGGTCACCAGCTCCGGCGCGCCCACGTCGGAGGCTCGGAGGCTACCGTCCGGCCTTTGTAGACGCAACGGCGCTCAGCGTCCGAGAGCCTGGGAGCGGGCTTTGCAGCGCTCAGCGATCTGATGAGCCGGGCGTAAAACTAAATCTGTGGTTGTCGGGCATGATGTGGCGATTGAGAGATGGCGGTACAAGCCCGCTACTTGCGCGACCTCCGGTCAGACCTGGGCAGATCAGCGATGGAAATGTAGCCCGCCGAAGAACCAAAACAGGACAAGAACGATCAGTACCAGGCCCAAGGCGCCTCCGAGCCCAGATCCACCATACCGCCTGTACCCGTAATAGCCGCCGCCACCACCGAGCAACAGCACCACCAAGACGATGACCAAAATTAAACCCATCTTTCCACCATCCTTCCGCTTACGAAATCACTGGATCATCGCGCTTCTAGCTTAGATCGTCGCGCCAACCAAAAACGTCAACCCGAGGGCGACGGCTGACTGCCCTGGGATGCGCACGTGTACCGCATAGCCTTACTCTGGAGAGTCCTTCAGGTCTTGCTTGACGACTCCCTTGACTTGAGCATCGCCGACGAATCGCCGAGGATTGCCCTTTGTTTCCAACTTCTTGTCGTCCACGATCTTTCGGGTGACCTCCTTGATCTTGCCATCGACCTCATTAGCCCGCTCCTTAGCGTGGTCTTTGTCGACGCCCATAACCTACTCCTAGTGCGTGTCGGCAAACAGCCGACATGCGATGATAACCCTGCAATTCCGAATCGTGACCCGACTGTCCGCGTGGACTCCAGCGATCTTGAAGTGCGCCGCAATAGGCGAGTAGTATCCGGCCACGGTCCAACATAGGGCAGCCTGCTTCTCTAGTCTGTACGCAAGAGCACAGAGCTAGTGGAGACGAGTGACTTTCGGTCGTTGCGCATGTCACCGTTGACCGGTACAGCGGCAAAGATCAAGAGTATCGCGCTTTTTACGCGACTCATCGGCGGCCAGTGCGCGATGATCGCGCGGCAGGACAATGAAAACCTCTATCTGGGTTATCCAAGCACCTGTCCACCTGGAACGGCGGCGTTGCCCATCATGAAGCCGCAATTCCCCGTAGAGTTCGTGCAGATCGGAAACTGCAGCTCACCGATCGAACTGGATGAGGGTTGGCTGCTATTGACTCACGGGGTGCGGCCGGTTCGCAAATACTCGATTGGCGCGGTCCTGCTCGACACGGAGAATCCTGCAACGCGCCAGCAAACCTTTGGTCCGACCCGAAGCTTCCGAGACCTCCTCCGAATAGAATTTCGGAGCGCGCTGCGCCGCAACGATGGCCTGCACTGTGAAACTGCGACCCGAATAGGCGTCGCCCGATTCCACGCTCGACACCAACGGCGTAGGCCACCACTTTTCGATGGCTCTAAGCGCCGAAGCTGGGTGGTTTCCGTTTGCGAAGCCGTCCGCAATTCCTTTGCGGCGTTGACGACATCGGGCGGGTCGAATGTTGAATGGCGTGGCCGCCCGAGGCCAATTCGCGATCGGCCGCCTCTTTGGTCGCCCGCATAAAATCCATGTCTCTGGCATACTGATCAGCGGCTCAGGTCGTGGTGTCACTGGCGGTGCCGCCAAACGCCAAAAGCGCGCACTTCACCATTGTGTTCAACTGCCTTGGAGGCGCGGACACGCTCCGGCTGCCTCCGCTAGCGTGCGTCATAGTGCGCATGTCGTGGATCCTTGTCCTTCAGGATGAACTCTGGACTTTCTTGACGCACTTCGCCCGCCCAATAGCCCGCGAAGCCATGGTGCCGATAGAGGTTGCTTTCCTCATTCCGGCCAAAGGCGGATCCCGAATGATAGGGCGGCGCGTCCTTGATCGATTGGCGTGTGAGATGCACGGAGACCGTCGAATCATGCCATCGAACCCCCGCAATCCATTGGGGCGCAATGAGCACTTCGTGGCCAAGCCACCAATTGCTGGTATTCACGACTAAGTAGCGAATATCCCACGTGACATCGTCCACCAACAGCGCCTGGAGATGTCCAATGTCCCCGTCGAGTGCCTCGATTCCATAGCGTGCGATGTCCCCGGCGCTTCGCAGATGTGGATCCTGCGCAAGCGGCTCCGACGTCGAATTTTCCACCGCCGTTCCGCCATAGCCCTCACCCACCAGCATTGCACCGGGCTTCCCGGTGTCCGCCACCCCCTGATAATAGGGGCGGCCGTAGTAGCCGATGTATGAAAGCTCATGCTGCACCGAGACGGGCTTATGCGACTCAGTGGCCGGACTGTCCCGGACGTTCGCCTTCGACAGCGAAACGGACAATGCCCTGTCGATTGAATCCGACGCCGTGACCGCCCGGGGCGAAATCAGCACCATTTTTCCCACCAACCAGGGACCGGGTTCGACCACCAGAAACCTGACCGCCCAGCTTTGATCGTCAAAGTAAAGATCGGTCACGGTGCCAATGTCACCGTCGGTCGCCCGGATGGCGTAACCTTGCAGATTCTTGGTATTCAATAGCATTCGGTTTCCTCCTCGTTGCCACTGCCATGATCATCCGGAAAGACCCGGTTGTCGGTGCGTTAGCGGACATATCAATAGGCTGAATGACTGCGCTCGATTACTTTGCCCACGGATTCGAATCGACAAGGGACAATTGCGCATGATGGCGCCTGATCCAACGACCCTGCGACAGCGCAACACGGCTCGTGAGGGGAAGACACTAAACGGAATAATACGCACGCTGGACCATTAGCGGTGATCTTAGAGGGGCGCTCTGATCAAGCGCTAGTCAAATGCGTAAAATTCTTGACAATGGCTCCCGTATTCCTAGCGCGGAACGGGCGCGCGTGTTTGATCGATTCTATTGCGGTGCGATGGCCGACGTACGCGGCACCGGATTGGGGCTGCGATTGTAAAGCGGATTGCCTACCAACATCATGGCGGAGCTTGTCTTGGAAGAAGCGTTCAATGGCCGTTGGTTGCGAGTAAAGTCCGATTTCGCCGAGACTCGATGGTGGAGCATCATCGCACACTGGACTAAATACTCGCACCTCACGAGTTCACCGAAACGGGTGCTTAAACCCGAAGGATCGTGACCATGAGCGCCGAAGATCAAAGAAATCTTGAACAACCCCAATCCGGCGAACGAACACCCCCTCGACTTGGAGAGGCTTACTCGGATGCCATCGTAGTGATAGATGCCGGCGATTGTATTCAACGATTCGACACCCAATTGGAAGCGCTTTTTGGATATTCCCGCGAGGAGCTTCTCGGTAAACCGCTCGAGACGTTGATGCCGGAGCGATTTCGGGCGACCTCTGCGAGCCACCAGGTGGCAACATTCGCTCAGAATCCTAGTGGCACGCTAGGCGAAGCCACCAACCTCAAGGGACTGCGCGCCGACGGCTCCGAGTTTCCAGTTGAAATCAGGATTGGCCGACTCGAGGACGAAGTAGATGATCCTCTGACTGTCGGCA
The DNA here is from genome assembly GCA_039924385.1 of Steroidobacteraceae bacterium. Classification (GTDB taxonomy): domain Bacteria; phylum Pseudomonadota; class Gammaproteobacteria; order Steroidobacterales; family Steroidobacteraceae; genus Bog-1198. Next base: position 8,269 of record JBDTAV010000045.1, on the reverse strand, counting down.
TCGTTCGCGACTGCACGGAACGTCAGTTGGCGGAGAAGCAGCAGAGAACACTCGCCCATAAGCTCGCAGAACGTGTCAAAGAGCTTAATGCACTGCATCAAACGGCCCGCATTCTGCACGAGCGCAGCGATCCGGCAGACCTGTTGCGCAAAGTCGTTGAGTTGCTGCCGCCCGCGTGGCAGTACCCGGAGGTTGCGGCCGCGCGAATCACGTTTGCCGGGCTCGAAGCGTGTACAGCATGGTTTGCGACGAGTCCCTGGCTACAGCGCGCCGATTTCGCGACCGAGGCCGGTGAGCGCGGATGCATCGAGGTCGTCTATCGGAAATCTTGCCCGCCGGAAGTCGAAGGCCCCTTTCTGGCGGAAGAGCGACGGCTCATCAACTCACTCGCGGATCTGCTCTCGACATACTTCGAGCGAATCCGTGCTGAAGAGGATCGGATGCGCTTGGCGCGAGCCGAGGCCGCTCAACGCGAGGCACAGGAGACGAATCGAGCGAAGGACGAATTTCTAGCCATGGTTTCGCACGAGCTGCGCTCGCCACTGCACGTAATGCTCGGTTGGACCAAGATTCTTCGCAGTAAAGAGCCCAATGCACAGATCTCACGCGGTCTGGACATCCTCGAACGGAATATCAAGCTGCAGGCCAGGCTGATTGATGACCTCCTCGATGTCTCACGAATCATTGCAGGAAAGCTACGCTTGGACGTGCGTCCGCTCGATCTTGCGATGTTGGCAAGCTTTGCGGCAGACGAGTCACGCCCCGCCGCTGATGCGAAACATATTAAGCTAACGGCGCACCTCGAATCAGTAGGGCTCGTGTCCGCGGACCCGCAGCGACTTCAGCAGGTTATCTTCAATCTCCTGACCAACGCCGTGAAGTTCACACCAGAGGACGGCCGGATCGACATCCGGCTGGAACGGGTTGACAACGGAGCCCGTCTGAGCGTTGCAGATACTGGTATAGGTATCGCCAATGATCTCTTGCCTCACGTTTTTGATCGGTTTCGCCAGGGCAGCAGCTCGACCGCAAAACATAACGGCGGCCTGGGTCTCGGACTGGCGATCGCGCGTCATCTTGTGGAGATGCATCAGGGCACACTCTCAGTGGCCAGCGAGGGATGTGGAACTGGAGCCACTTTCCACATGACGCTGCCGGTGATGCCATGTGTAGCGGCAGAACCCGGCGGATGAGAGCAGAGGATAGCCTATGGACAATCGTCATAACTGATGACAAGCCACGATGGCTGGTCGGACATTGTTTCTGCACTTTGAACTATATCGGTCCAATAGCCTTGGAATTATTTTTGTGTGCTAGGCTATCTTTCCAGACGATCATGACATTCAAGAACGAGATTTATCGACCGCATCTGTGGCACGCGAGGTCCTTGTAAGGTACCGATAAGATAGAGTCCGTAGAGTAAGCAGCATGGAACTCGCATTCTCAATTTCGCTCCTATTGAACCGGAACCCAACATTTGCATGCGACTCCCGACATCTATCCGGTCGAACTAAGAGGATGCTTACCGGCGAGTCGCGGCTCACTGGCCGCCGATTCAATCCTGCGATAACCGCAAAATATTTCTGCCGCGTGTGCGCTCGCCGAGGGCAGATTCCCACTCGCACCCACGTATCCCGATTCAATGGTTCGTCCCGAGAACGGAACTCTTTACGGGTTTTGATGGAGGAATTCCTGTGCGAACACCTGTAAGCATCGTCGATCATCCTATCCGCGCGATGCTAATCCTATTTCCGGTCAGGCTGCTCATTTTCTCGTTTATTTGTGATCTCGCCGCGACTCGGAGCGCAGCGCTAATAGGCCCAATCTCAGGTTTTATCGACCCGTTGTCTGTGAAGGACCCACGCCAGCAAGACTCACAGGTTCGGTTTCTATGGAGACCAGCGTGGCCATAGCTGCCGACCAACGACAAAACCGGCTCCTTGCGGCGCTGCCGGATGTCGTATGGGCGCGCTGGATGCCGATGCTGGAACCGGTGGATATGCCGCTTGGAGAGGTGCTCTTCGAGCCTCACAGCAGGTTGGCGTACGTGTATTTCCCCACGACTACGATTGTCTCTCTCCTGTATGTGCTGGAAAATGGGGCGTCGGCGGAGATTGCGGTTGTCGGATACGATGGAATCGTCGGCGTTGCAATGTTCATGAGTGGCGTATCGACACCCAACCGTGCCGTCGTGCAAAGCGCCGGCCAGGGTCTTCGGCTCAAGGTGCACCGATTGATGGCCGATTTCAACCAAGCCGGACCGACGATGCACTTGTTGCTGCGCTACACGCAAGCGCTCATTACGCAGATGTCGCAGACCGCAGTCTGCAATCAGCATCATTCACTGGATCAACAGCTTTGCCGCTGGCTACTCCTAAGCTTCGACCGGCTGCGATCGAACGAGCTGCTGATGACGCAGGAACTGATTGCCAACATGCTCGGCGTGCGCCGCGAAGGCGTCAATTTGGCGGCCGGGCACTTGCACGAGGCCGGGTTAATCCGCTACCACCGCGGCCACATCACTATGCTTGACCGCGAAGGGCTCGAGCGGCGCACTTGTGAATGCTATGCGGTGGTCAAGAATGAGTACGCCCGGCTGCTCCCGGCGACGATGGCAAACTAGACACAGCCTAGTAAGTCACCTATCGGACCGATCGTGATTTCCGTTCCTGTCACGTTGCCGATTTCCAGCATTTCGCTTGGTCAACAGCGACCGTGACGGTCGTTACCGCATCGAAAGGCAAATCGTGGCCGACCCACATCGGGACACGCTGTTGCAAAAAGTAAAGGTCGTCTCACAGCAACGTAACAGTACGCCGTTGAAATTGATATGTTCGAAGCCCCTGGGCGAGATGTAGTGCTGAATCGAGGCATCAATATTGTATCCCGTCGACCCGCGCTCGTGGGCTGTCCGCTACGTCATTGTCAATACCTCGAATTAGTGGATGGGACACAGGCTTGACTCAGACGTCACCCGGAGCGTTGTTGCCCGAACTCCCCGGTACTCGGCACGACCATGCGCGGTGTCCCTATCGCCGAGCGAATCTACCCTTTTGGTGCAGGGCTACACTAAGAATTTCAAGTACTCATGAGCGGTGATCAGATCGGCCGAACCAGGCTTTCTTGCACGCAAGACAATTAACATTGGAGCGAACGATCCGATAGCATGCGCGTCGTCAATTGCACGTGTCAGCAGACGCTGCGATGCCTCGTCGAGCAGACGAAAAGATCTAACCGTGCGACGCCTGTGAACGCCTTGGTATGAAAGAAATACTGCGCTGTGCGCCTCCTCGTCATGGCAGAATGTTCATCGTCAAGCGCAATCCACCACCGGAAACATCGCTCCACGGAATTTGCGTGCCCAGATCGTTCGGTATTCGCGACCATCGCGATCTGCCAGACAACTGAAGAATATTTTGGAGGGTAGATGTTATGTTGGTTCCGGCGCACCGTGCCATCCGTTTTGCCACGCCGGTGCGCCTGCTGGCAGAGCAGGCGCTGAGCCGTGCCGCCGGTGCTCCACTGATCGGTGGCAACAGCGTCGAACTGTTGATCGACGGCCCCGACAACTACGCGGCGTGGCTCGCCGCAATGCGCGGTTCTCAACGACGTATTCTCCTTGAGAACTACATTGTTCGCGATGATGATGTGGGTCGCGAGTTCCGTGCTGTACTCATCGAGCGCGCTGAAGCAGGCGTGAGTGTGAATGTCATTTACGACTGGCTCGGCTGCTGGCATCAATCGCGTGCTGACTTCTGGCAACCACTGATCGCGGCCGGCGGCGAGGTACGCTGCTTCAATCCATTCAAGTTCGGCAGCCCTTTCGCCTGGATAAACCGGGATCACCGCAAGTTGTTGGTCATCGACCGTAATGTCGCATTTGTGGGTGGCCTGTGCATTAGCGCGAAATGGCTCAGCGACGAGGAACAGGGTATCGCGCCGTGGCGCGACACAGCGATTAGTGTACGCGGTCCGGCGCTAATCGATTTCGAGCGGGCTTTCGCTGATATCTGGTTGCAACTGGGTGCGGAGCTGACGGAAATGCGCGCGGATGAGCCCGTTGAGGTCGGGAATGTCGACTTGCGTGTCATCGCGACGCAGCCAGACACAGCGGGCATGTTTCGGCTCGAGCAAATGATCGCGGCCTTGGCGCAAAACTCGCTGTGGCTGGCAGACGCCTATTTTGTCGGAATCTCACCCTGCGTACAGGCGCTGGGCGCCGCCGCACGCGACGGTGTAGACGTGCGCCTGCTGGTGCCCGGGGCGAGCGATTTGACGATTCTTCGCGGTATATCGCGCTCGAGCTACAGGTCGCTGCTGGAAGCAGGAGTACGTGTATTCGAGTGGAATGGCGCAATGATGCACGCCAAGTCCGCAGTTGCCGACGGCCGCTGGGCGCGAGTCGGCTCGAGCAATCTGAATATCGCGAGTTGGGTTGGCAACTGCGAGCTTGACGTCGCCGTGGAAAATACTGCATTTGCGAAAAGCATGGAAAATCAATATTTGCGCGATCTGGACAACGCCACGGAGATCATATTGGCCCGGCGTAGCAACGTAAGTCGCGGCAATGAGCGGCCGCAGACTCGACACATCAGTGGTGGTTCAGCGCGCGCAGCGGCAACCGCGCTTCGCTTGGCTCATTCCGTGGGTGCCGCACTCGGTAACCGGCGCGTACTCGGGCGCGACGAAACGATCATATTGCCTTGGTTCGCGATTCTTCTGTTTGTTTTAGCGCTCACCGCGGTCCTATGGCCGAGACTGATGGCGTGGCCGATCGCAGCACTCGCGGTTTGGGCCGGTCTTGCACTGCTCTGGCGTTATCTTCAGTTGCGGCGCATCGCGAGCAAGAGGTCTTGCCCCCCGATTCCTTGATCAGCACGACTTGTCGCGTTCGACAGGCGCAATGCGATGGGTGCCCCGATCAGTTCCCCACGGCGCCGTATAATCCAACTTTTTCTGAGCGACTTCCTTACAGACGATGCATGGTGTGGCAACGGCCGAGCGCTCGAACTCCCGCGCTGAATCGCGACGCCGCCATCAGGACCGCGGAGTGCCGATCGATTTAGAAGTGATATTCTGCTCGAGGCATCGGCGTGCTAGCCGTCGCGCCCGCTCCGGTGCCAGGAGTTGCAGTTGGATTACCGAACCTGTCGTGCCAGTATTCGTACTCGATGCCTATGAGGAACAGGTGATTGAGCTTGCCAATCGTCGCGCCGACATAGGTTTCGGATGCAGTGGGGCACCACGAATATCAGCATGATCCATCGTCGTCAAAGCTTCCGCGCGTCGCGTTCCCCTTCCGGTGTGACTCAAACACCCAAACTGCCGAACGGAAAGCACAGCGCGGACCGGCGAGTGTTACGCTCGCACCAGTTGACAGCAGAGGGCCATATCAACTCTTTTTTTTCAACGCGGAGCCTCTGTGCATCGCGATGTGATCGCTTTTGTCACTTTTGATTTCATACTGCGGTTCCTCCGGACTTGCGTGATGGGTATGTCCCTTGTAATCCGCGTCTTTGGTATGCACTTTAATGATCTTGCCGGTTACATGACCCGCCTCCGAGTTCCAGGTAACGTGATCGCCTACTTTGAATTGATGCGCCATGTTGATCCACCTCTCGTTTTGGCTTCCCCACAATAACGGCCGCCGTGCATCGGCGCCGCTCGCAAACGCTCAAGCTGATTTCAACTCTGGTGGGTGAACAATTGTTGTTTGCTTGCTTGCAATCCGTCGTTCGAACTCGACTTCTGCACGTAGTCCCTCGAGATCGCGATGAACGACGGCGATGGCTAACTGTTGTCCACTGCGGGTGTAAGTAATAGTGCATTCCCGCTTGGACAATTCCCCATCGATCTGCACGTGATCGAATTCTTCTGCGTGTCCCACGTAGGCCAAGCCAAAGTCGTACTGCTCGGTCCAGAAAAAGGGCACCTCGTCGAAGGGCTTGCGCAAACCTAGCATATTGTGCGCGGCGGTGTGACCTTGACGCTCGGCGACGACCCAATGCTCCACTCGGATTCGATCGCCGGTGAGCGGATCGGGCCAGCGCGCGATGTCGCCCGCCGCGAAAACGCCGGGGATGCTCGTTTCAAGATACTCGTTTACGCTGACGCCACGGTCGATAAGGAGTCCGCTCCTTGCCGCTAGCGAGATCCTGGGTCGTACACCGATGCCGACGACGACTAGATCCGCCTCGAGCCGTATGCCATTGTCCAGCACCACGCCGGTCGCATCGATCGACGTCGGCGTGCGACCCAGGTGAAACTTCACACCATGTTGCTCGTGCAGCTCGCGAATGAAGTTGCCAACGCCGGCTCCGAGGATCTTTCCCATCGGTACGGACTCGGGGCCGACTATCTGGACATCGAGCTTGCGCGCGCGCAGCGCCGCGGCGACCTCGAGACCGATGAAGCTGGCGCCGATCACGACGACTCGTTTCGCGATTTTTGCGCTCGCGATCAGAGCGTTGCCGTCGGCCAAGCTGCGCAGGTAGTGCACGTGCGGCAGGTCCGCGCCGGGTAAATTAAGCTTGACTGGATCGGAGCCGGTCGCGAGCAGCAGCGCGCCATAGCCGTGCCGGCTTCCGTCTTTGAGTACGACTTTCTTGTCAGGAACGTCGATGCTGACCACACACGTATTCAGCTTGAGATCGATGTTATGCCGTTGGTAGAACTGAAGGTCGCGAGGCGGCATGACTTCGGCCGCTCCGGTACCGGCGAGCGCGCCCTTCGATAGATTCGGTCGGTCGTACGGCGGCGACGCGTCCGCGCTCAGCATCGTGATGCGTCCTGAATAGCCCTCAGTGCGCAGCGCCTCCGCTGCCGCGTTGCCCGCCCCTCCGCCGCCAACGATGACGATCGAGTCTGGGACGCCGGCTGCCTTCGGTTTCGATCGCTGCGCGACGGGCACAAGCTTCTCCCGGACATACACGGCGCCGATAGGCTGATCGAGTGGTGTGTACTGGCGCGCGAGATCGCGCACCGCTTCGACGCGCCACACCGATATGGGATCGAGCGCCGGAGCACGCAATGCCTCGCCCGTGCGGAGGCTAAAGCAGGCGTGATGCCAGGGACAACGAACGGTCTCTCCCACCAGAAGCCCATCGACTAGCGGTGCGCCATAGTGCGTGCACGTCGCGCCGATCGCGAACAACTCAGCGCCGCGCCGGATCAGGAGCACGGGCTCGCCGAGAGCATGCCCAAGGAGCATGCTTCCATCAGGAATGATCGAGAGTTCAATCCCCTGCGTCAGATCAGGACCGCTGAGTTTTGGCTTCTCGTCGCTCATCGGATCCTCACTTAGCCGATATTATCGGCATTCGCCAACAAACCCTCACCGTGGATTCAATCGAAGCATGATCCTTGGGATAACTCATTTCCGTGTGGTAACGAACATAGATCGATATATCGGTTCAATCGGCACCTTGCGCTTCTGTGGCGTAGCTCAGTTCTCCGTCAACGACACGTGCGGGCGCAGTAAAGGGGTGTTCCACCACACTGCACTCACTCATGATATGCAGCACGCGCACGCCACGGGCTTTGAGCGCATCGGCGATCATCGAACGGTGGCAGCGCCACCAGACCGCTTCGGCACACATCACCGCTGTGCGCTTCTTTTTCGCCAGTTGAAGCAATTCATCGAGTCCCGCAGCAAACTCCGGCGTCTCCATGTAATCTGCGTAGCCACGGAACGAGGCGTTGCGCCAGATGGTGTTGAGCGAGTGGGCTTGCACGCGCCGGCGGCCGCCGAGACTTTGTAGCCACTTATAACCGACGCCCTGCGCTACCAGAGCGTCGCGCAGAGCCGCCTGCCCATACTGCGGACAATGCCGTGAACCCGGGTAGCTACGCACGTCAGCGACGGCTTGGATGCGATATTCCGCAAGCAGCGTGAGAAATTCGCTCAACGGTCGTGTCGAATGACCGATCGTCCAGATGGTCAGTTTGGTTTTTTTCGCCGGTCCTGGTTGCTCGCGCTGTCGAGCTCCAACCACAATCGGCTTGCGTGATCGGTACGCTTTAACGGGCGCCACATCTCGGGCACGAGTCGGCGACTGCACGCTGCTACTGACACCCCGTACCCTCGGTTTCATGTCGAAACCGCTATTCGCGCGTCTCGACGCCAACACCATAAACATGCACCATTTGACCGCCGAGCCAGCCCGACACGGCGATCATGCATACCCCTACAACCGACAGCAGCACGGGCGTGTTCATGTTTCCCTGGCTGCTCGTGCGCAGCCAGATATTCACAGCGTACAGCACGACG
>JBDTAV010000044.1:0-6564 GCA_039924385.1 Steroidobacteraceae bacterium | reverse complement strand
GGCTTTTGCGATGCCCGGCGGCGGTCAACCCATCGTGATCGGGAATTGGCTCTTCGTCACCAATCGCGGCGGTAAGTTTTACGCACTGGACGCCAAGAGCGGTTGCGTTCACTGGGTCCTCCAGGGTGTTTCATCGCGCACCACCCCGATGGTCATTCATTCTTCTATTTCGCCGAGCGGCTGGGCAACCTTTATCGGTGTCGCTAAGCGCAGGGTTCGTGGCTTCGATGCGCAGAGCGGGGCTGAACTTTGGACCAGCGACACACTCTCGAATCATGCGGCTTCGCAGCTCACCGGATCGCCGACCGTGTCGGGGAATCAGCTTTTCGTGCCTGTCTCCTCGGGCGAGGAAGCGCTGGCCCTCGACAATCGTTATCCCTGTTGTTCGTTTCGCGGCGCTCTTGCGGCCCTGGACCTCAAGAGCGGTCGCACACAGTGGCAGACCTTCATGATCGAGGAGCCATTGCATCCAACCCGCTTAAATGCGGCAGGCGTACAGATGCAAGGTCCGGCGGGGGCCCCGATTTGGGCCGCCCCAACGGTCGATGCCAGACGCAAAGTCGTCTATGCAGTTACCGGCGACAGCTATACGGATGAGAAGACGAATACGTCCGATGCCATCCTTGCCCTCGATATGAAGAGCGGCAAAGTGATCTGGCGCAGTCAAGTCACCGTCGCTGATAACTATATTCAGGGCTGCGGCAGCCCGCGCAAAGCGGCTAACTGTCCGACCCCGACCGGGCCAGACTTTGACTTTGGCGCGTCCCCCCTCCTATTGGGTAAGCGCGGACATCAAGTCCTTGTGGCGGCGCAGAAATCAGGGATGGTCTACGGACTCGATCCGGGCACAGGGCATTTGCTCAGGAAAACGAAAGTCGGTGAAGGCTCACCCCTAGGTGGAGTGGAATGGGGCATCGCGGCGGATGATCGCTACGTTTTTGTGCCGGTCTCGGATATCGGTCAGCTGTTCGATGAAATTGCAAGGGCCGCGGATAAGCCACCGATCATTGGTTATCAGACGCCGGGCAACGCGGGACTGTACGCCCTCGAGCCCTACAGCGGCAAGATTGTCTGGAGCGTTCCGGCCCCCGTTGCTCTTTGCAAATACGCGGGCGACCGATCGCAAGACTTTTCCAAAGGTGCCTGCGTGCGGGCACAGTCCGCGGCGCCCGCCGTTATGCCAGGGGTTGTTTTTTCCGGGACCTTGGACGGTTGGCTGCGTGCCTACGATTCGGTGAGCGGAAAAATCCTCTGGGCCTTCAGCACTACCGCGCAAACTTACGATACGGTTAACGGCATCCATCAGCAACCCGGTGGCGGCATCGATGGCATGGGGCCGACCATTGCAGGCGGTATGCTCTACACGATGTCCGGATTCAATGGCGCCGGGCACACGGGCAGCAATGGAGTCAATGTGCTTCTGGCGTTCTCGGTCGATGGGCGATGAATCTTAAGTTCGTGAGTTTCAGCGCAACAGGCGCGAGGAGTTTTTGCGTGGCAACTAAATATGCCGTTGGTTTGATCTTAGTGATCGCAAGCATCAGTGCCTATGCGGGATCCTTGTCCGGTACCGTCAAAGATGAGGCGGGTGCTCCCCAAGCAGGCGTCATGGTGCGCGTCACCGAGGATAAGCCTCACGGCGATTCGCAGATGGTATATACGGACGCCAAGGGTCGCTTTCAGCTCAACTCCAATCTAAACGGCGCGATGAAAGTTCGTTTGCGTCTTGCGTACGAGAAGGATCTGGAGGATTCGATCACGCTGACGCCGGTCGCATCTCTCACGCGCGGGTACACCATGAAGAAAATGACAGAGCCGCAGGCAATTTCCGACAGCTTGCCAGCGGCCTATCATTTTGGACATCTACCCTTTGAGACCGTGGATGGCTCGCCATTCACCAAGTATCAATTTCAGCGCGACTGCTTGACCTGTCATCAATTGGGCAATGCGCTGACTCGCGTGCCCCGATCGCCGCAGAGCTGGGCAACCACGATTCAGCGCATGCACGCTTATCTTGGAAACTTCGATGTCGGTTTGCGGGACCGTCGCGCGCAGATCCTCTCAGCCGGTTTCGACGGCAAACCATTATCGGTTCGTCCGATGTTTCCGATCGATCCTAAGATCTTCAGCGCTAAAATCTATGAGTATCCGTTCGTAAAAGCATATTCGCCCCACGACGCGGCGGTAAGTCCGTCCGATGGCATGGTGTACACGGTTGATCAAGGAGTCGATTTAATCTCGGTGACCAATCTTGCCACCGGCACAACGCAGTACATTCCGCATCCGGCACAAGGTGTGAAGCCGCACACAGGCGCCGAGATGGGCTCCGGCGTACTGCACGGTCCGCATTCCCTCGCCTTGGGGCCGGACGGCAAATGGTATACCACCAACTCCTTTTCCGAACGCATTGGAATCTTCAATCCGAAAACGATGCAATGGGAAGAATCAATCCCCATTGGCGGCCGCGGCGTCTATCCGCACACCATTCGCTTCGATCAGAAAGGCATTGCCTGGTTTACCCTCGCGCAGAGCGAGCAGGTAGGACGACTGGACCCGCAAACCCGTGACGTCAAACTCATCAACCTGCCGCAGCTTAAGTCCAAAGGTATCGCAGGCGTTACCGTGCCCTATGGCATCGATGTCAGCCCCGAGGATGGCACGGTGTGGTACACGCGATTATTTGGCGACAAGATCGGACGCATCAATCCAGCAACCTTGCAACTCAAAGAATATGATTCGCCCGTTAGAGGTCCGCGTCGCATGCGTTTCGACAAAAAAGGCACGCTATGGCTCACCGGCTTCTCCGATGGCATTTTAGCGCGCATCCAACCAAATCCTTTTGAGGCGAGTGTCGGATTTAACGCCGAGCTCTACCGTATGCCGCAGTTTGCGCCAGGATATCAACCGGCACCCTATGCAGTGGGTATCAGCCCAACCACGCAGGAGGTCTGGATCAACGAAAATCTCACAGATCGTATTTTTAAGTTCATTCCGAAGGAGAAGCGCTTTGTGGTGTACCCGATGCCGCTCAGAGGCACTTACACGCGTGATTTCAGCTTCACGAAGGATGGCAAGGCTTGCACCAGCAACGATCCGGTGCCGCCTGCGGCGCTTGAGGGTGGCGTGCAGGAACTAATTTGTATCGCGCCGTAGTGAGCCTGACCCTTGGGGCGCAAGAACTCATGAGCAATGAGCCGATTCTGATGCGACCACGCATCGGTTCGCCCACACGCTCAAGGGTCACGGGGTCGAGCATCTGTTCGGACAAGGCATTCCGCCCACATTGACGCCGGCCGCGGATGATCCACGTATTCGTCAGATCGGATATCGACAGAAGAATGCCGGTACCTACATGGCGGACGGCTACCGATTCCTTTGTGCATGAATCGCGCGTGATTTTTTAGTGTCGCCGCGCTGGCGCCGGTCTAGGTAGAGTGTAAAGGCAATCGATATGCGTACAACTCGTCCCCTCGCCCTGATGTCAACGTTGCTTGTTACGCTGATAGGAGCCCGCGGCTTTGCTGCCGTCGCCGATTCACCGTTGGCGGCCAAAGCGCTGCAAATCGGAGATTCAGCACCAGCGTTTACCGTTCATCGCGCCGACGGGGCGTCCTTCATTTTTGCACCTGATCGTCTCCTAAAGCCGCAAGTTCTTATTTTCTATCGCGGCGGTTGGTGCCCCTACTGCAACATGCAAAGATTCGACGCACGTGGCCGTTACCGGTTTTGGTGATCTTGCCGAGATGGCGTGTCTCGCCGCTGGTGTGTTCCGAGGGTACTAGGCCGAGGAACGACATAAGCTCACGCGCATGAGCGAAACGCTTCAGGTCGCCGAGTTCCGCCACGACGGTCACGGCGCCGACAAAGTCGATGCCCCGCAATGTCATCAATACCTCGATCACCGACTGCATGCGCCAGGCCGCGCACTGCTCACGCAACACTTCGACCAATCGCTGGGCCCGGTCGTTGGCTTCACTGACGGCTTGACGATATTCGGCAAACGTCGCGCCTTGGGCCGCGTGAGCAAAGCTGATTTTGGCCAAGTAGCGCTCGTGCGCCTGCGTCCGAGAACTCCTCCCATAGCGATGACCGTGCCGGAGTAACATGGTCTTGAGCTGATGGCGCGCCGCAAGTCGCGCGTGCACCGCGTCCATCCGCGCCCGCGAGAGATCCCTGATCGTCTCATCGCGCTCATCCGGAACCAGTACGCTGCTCAGCTCGCCGGCGCGCGCCAGCTCGGCCAATCGCAGCAGTCTCTTTGTGCACATCCAATCGACAAACGCGCTGCTATGCTTTTCCATGGTCTGCCTCCAGTGATCTTGCAGAAAACGCAGCAACGCGTTCTGTATGTGGCTCGGCACACTTCGGTGCGCAACCCACGATAATGGAGGCAGACCTCTAGATCCAAACTATGCGACCTACCTCGCATCGGCGAGGCCATGATGTCTAAGGAAATCAGAAGCAGCCACCGATCCTATTTGGGTTGCTCATAGACGGCAGATTCGAGGTGACGCGCCCTTATTGCGGAGAGTTCCTCGACTGTCAGCGGAGTAGGAACCTGCCCCTCCGGCACTGTAATCGCCCGTAGGTACTCCTCGTAGCCGGGTTGCGAAAAGAACGCAGCGATTTTCAGCGGTTCGGTTCCGATGTTGCGGAGGCCCACCACCGTGTTTCGCGGCATGTATATCGTCGCCCCGGCCGTTACGGTGGCCTCGCGGCCGCCAAGCGAGGCGAGCCCGGTGCCCGCGTGAATAAAGATGATCTCGTCGGAGTGAGGGTGGCGGTGGAGCGGAATGGTCTGGCCAGGGGGGATGTCCTCGGTCAACATGACGAACTCCGGCGCTCCTCCATTGCGGCGGTCCACCTTCAGAATAAGCGGTGCCGTGAGGTTAGACAAACTACCAGGCGGCGGCCGATGGATGAGACGCTCGCCTTCACCTTCCCGCAGGATGAGTGCCTCGCGGCGCGCTGGGACGGAGTTTGGGGCAACGCGGGCGACGTGCTCGTCGTTCGGCGCGAGGCTCGAACAAGCGGCAGTGAGAATTGTCGAGGACAGCACTACGGTGATAGCAAAAATATTGAGCGGACTCATAGAAGATTTTCCTTAACTGGCCGAGGATTTAGGCAGCGCATTGGGCGGCAGTGTAGCAAGCGCCGATAGCGACCTATTCAATGCCAGCTTCGGGCCCGTTACTAATGCCATCCCACAGTTCAGCGGCGCTTACCAAGCGATTACCCAGACAACTCTTAGTCTGCGTGGCGGTCTTGCCGCCTCGATAGTAAATGCCGCCGGAAAAGATTTCGTCGACTTCGAGGGCGCTTCCAGCCCGCTTTGTGCGGTTGCCCAGCAATTCGGCGTAAGTTGCGGAGATCTGGCTACGGATGAGCGTCGTGGGGGCACTACACCCATTATTGTCGGCGCAGTCAATGCCCGGGTATTCACTCAAGCTACTCAAATACCGGCTCTGCGCTGCGGATTAGCGCGCCCGGCGGCGAGTACGGACTAAATTCCAGATTCGCTACGGGAGCGACGAATTATGATCCGGCGATCATTACGACCAGCCGTGATGGATGCGCAAACACGGAGTATCCAATTGCAGTCAATTTGCTCGACTCCTTGGGAGCCAATCCGCTCGCGGTGGACTGTCAATACACCGCGGTGATGAATGGAACCAGCTCCGCAACCCCCAATGTCTCTGGCGTTGTCGCGATGATGCTCGAAGCGAATTCGAAACTCTCGATTCGTGACATCAAATACATCCTGGCAAAGACTGCGAAGCATGTCGACCCGAACTTTGCTGGCGTTACTATAGAAGTCATGCGCTTTCACACAGTCCGCAGCAGGACGCAAGCAGGCGCAACAGCAACTTCAGAACGAGCGGCCGGAAACAAAACCAACACCAATCGTGGGGCGTTTGATCCGTCTAAAGGGAATCAAGCAGCTCACCGGGCCTGTCTGGCTCAACGATCTAGAAATACGTCAATGAGAACCGATTCCCCAAAAGCGATTCGCTTGGGCGAACCCTCGGTGGCATGGCGCGGGGAAGATGTTGCGGCGTGGCACAAATGCCGACAAGAATGGCGCACTTCGATGGGCCCAGACCGTCTAAGATCTTGATTCGGCTGCAGTCGTTGACCAGGCGCCTGCAGGCCTGTTTAATACGCGGCTGCATATACGGCCAGGTAGCTCAGTTGGTAGAGCAGCGGACTGAAAATCCGCGTGTCGGGGGTTCAATTCCCTCCCTGGCCACCATTACACCTTAGATCGACTACGACCCAGCGCGTCCTTGTACGCCTGAGTTGGTGTAACTCTTTGATTTCAAACGGTACGATTTCCAAAGTCGTTTACCGGCGCCGTCGTGCGCGCATTTCAAGCAAGGGTCAATCGGGGATAACTGCCGGCGGAGTTATCCCCAAAAGTCACCCGAAAAAGAGCAGTTATCCCCACGCTTTTCAAAACCACGAAAGGAGTTATCCCCGATGCTTTCCAAGTTATTGATTGAAAAGGCGAAACACGGGTCCAAAACCATCCGACTTTGGGATGGTCGCGGCATGTACCTGGAA
>JBDTAV010000043.1:0-35484 GCA_039924385.1 Steroidobacteraceae bacterium | reverse complement strand
GCCACGCATTGACTTCCCGCAGCCCGTACTTGCGTTCCACGGCACGCAGAGTTTCGCGAGCATGCGCGGTCGCACCGTAGTCCGTCACGGCATCATAGCCGCGCGGCGTGCCGCCGGCATGCGCGACGTAGGCTGCCGGCACATTATCCACCGCCACAATAATGTAGCGATCCGAAGACAGAGACGCTTGATTGCCGAGCGCTCGCGAATCGATGCGTAGGAGCGCGCTGCTGCACGCGCTCGCCATCGCGACTATGGCGCCGAGCAAGCCTAAGCGGATCATGGTGAATTGCCTGATTCAGGCTCCGGCAGGGTTCCTTCAGCGAAGCGAACGCTCGAGTGCTGACGCAGCAGCGCCAAGGATGCGCGCACCGGCAAAGTGGAATTCGAAGCCAGCGAGTACACCCCCGCCTCGCTCGGTCCGGAGATTATTCTCAGTTGCGCCTCATCGAGCATGGCCTGCAGTTCCACCAACGTAACGGTTGGCGAGAAAACCGCGCGAATCACTTCGCCTTGCGGCCGCGGCGCCGAAGTTGTCACGGTGCGATAATCAGGCTGCGCGCGCCGCGCTTCAACCTGCGCCCAGCGATCGGCAGCCAGCAGGGCGACAGCCACCGCCATCACGGCAATGGAGGCTGCCATCCAACCGCGCCATATCACGCGGTGAGCGGCCCGCTGTGGCGGCGCAAGCGGCGAGGCCGATTCGACTTGAGCATCAAGACGAGCCTGCAATCGTTTGAGCGAGGCGACCGGCATGTAATCGATCGCGGGCTGCGCTTCAATCGCCGCGCAGATGCGCTGCTGCGCCGCCAAGTCCTCGCGGCAGTTTGCGCAGAGGCTGACATGCGCGTCCACGCGCTCACGATCACGCTCCTCGAGCGTCCCGTTGACGTACCAGGGGAGCAGCGCAGAGATATCGTGATGCTGCGCGGAATTCTCGATCCGGTGGTTGTGCGTCATCCGATTCCCGCCGACAAGCCGGATGCTGCGCCGCTCAAGGTAGGCAGATATTGACGCAATTTTTCGCGGGCGTGGAACATGCGCGCCTTCACCGTGCCGACCGGGCAGTCGGTGATCGCCGCAATTTCCTGCAAAGAATGACCCATGTGATAGGCAAGTTCCAAGGTCAGGCGTTGTTCAATCGGCAGACGGCTCAAGCCCTGCTGCAGCCAATCATGCACTTCGGTCTCGAAGGTGGGATCGACGGTTTGCTCGGGGTAATCCTCGAGGCTGCGCGCCCCCGCATGATTTTTCTGGCGCCGAAACGATTTCAATGCGGTCCGGTATGCGATGCCGATGATCCAGGTCGACACTTGCGAGGCGTTGCGAAAATCCTTGGCACTCTGCCAAACCACCATGAAGGTATCGTTGATGATTTCCTCGACATTTTCGTAACGCGGCGTAAAGCGCGACAGGAAGCGCGCCAGGCGCCGGTGATAGCTGAGATACAGCTCCTCAAGAGCACGCCGATCGCCTGCCGAGATGGCCAGCAACAGCGCGCGGTCGCGCTCTCTGGGTGAGTTTTTGGCAGGCAGGGTCATTGGCGCAAATCCTCGTCGAATTCGATACACCTTGGTAAGTACCGGGCGCGTCCCGAAGGGTTGCACGCAGGGGGCGGTTTTAGAAGCGCCAAATCAGGGTTCCCGTCCATTGCCCGGTCGCCGCATCATTATAAAACAATGTCTTAGCCTCCGCCGAGGTCTTGACATAAGCGACGGCGAGGGTCAGCGACCTAAAATCATAGGCCAGCCCGCCGCTGCCGTACACGTAACCGCCCGACTCCGGTCCATCCAGAAAGCTGTAGCCCACCCCGGCGGTAAGGGACAGTTTGCCGACGATTTGTCGTTGCGCACTCACTTCCGCGGATTTCTCCGTCACGCCGATGAGCCCCGGATAGGGGAACTCCAGGAATCTGGGCGAGTTGGGCGAATACCCAAGATCAAAGTGCAGCCAACTCTGGTAGGAAACGTCGAAATCCAGCTCATCGTAGTTGTAGTGCGAGCCCGCGCGATTCCAGGGGTAGGCGTAATGGCTCGCCAGAACTCTGGCGCGCCACGCTTCGTCGAAGTTCCATACGAATCCTACAAAGCCGCTGAACTCGACGTCCTTCGGCTCGCCGCGATCAATTTGCGCGTTTGATGCGAACAGCCCCGCCACGAATCCATTGGGATTCGAATAATGCAGCTCCAATTGCAACGCGGCATCATTGCTGGTGCGCGATATGCCGCGCACAAAATAGTCGCTCGCGAGCGCCGCGGAGCCGCCCCACTCGTCAGCCGCGCGCGTTTGCGTTGATGCACAGCCAAAACCAACGAGCAATAAGACGGCTGCGCGCAGATGCACTATTTAGCAACCGTCGAAGCATGCCTCAAGCACAGCATCCCAAACATCCCGTCGAGGTAAGCGCCACAGATTAAACCTTTCTCCACCGGTTGGGCACTTACCTCACGAATCGACGGCCGCACTGGCCGATTCGAGGGACCAATCATGAAAATCATGCGTACCGCAGGCCGCGGTCTGACGGGAATCTTTTGCGCTGGATTTCTGCAGAGCTGCGGCGGCTACCACGCCGGCTCCGCGGCGATGACTCCCACCTCCATTTCGATCAGCGTCACTCCGACCTCGGTAATTGCCGGACGCGGCGCGACGCTCATGTGGTCGGCGACCGGCGGAACTTCGTGCATGGCGAGCGGTGCGTGGAGCGGTACTCAATCCACCAGCGGCACCATGACCGTCACGCCGACAAGCGCCGGTTCGGAGGTCTTTACCCTGACCTGCAGCAGCGGCATCTACAGCAGCAACAACGCCTCGGCGATGCTGACGGTGACGGCGGCAAGCGCTGCTACGGTCACAGAGTTGGTTGCGAATGTTGCCGGCGGCACAGCCGCGCATGTTGATACGAATCTCGTCAATCCGTGGGGCGTGTCGATCCCCGCCGCGCCGAGTACTGCACCCGCCTGGGTTTCAAACAACGGCAGCCAAACCTCCACGCTGTACGACGGCAACGGCGTGCCGCAGCCGGTGGCGACGCCGCTCATCGTCAATCTCGCGGCGAGCGCGGGTGGAGCGGCTTTCGATCCCACCGGTATCGTCGCAAATTCCAGCTCGACCGATTTCATGGTATCGGCGGCAGGAAAATCCGGCTCTTCTGCATTCATCTTTGACGGCGCGGGCGGCATGATCGCCGGCTGGTCGCCGGGCGTCGATGTCACCCACGCGATAACCATGTATGCCGATGCCGGCGGCGCGCTGTACAAGGGATTGGCGATCGCCGCGAACAACGGAGCATTGTTCCTATACGCGACCGATTTCCACAACAACAAAATCGACGTTTTTGATACGAATTTTGTCAAGCAGGCAACTTCATCGACTGACTTCACTTTCGCCGATCCAGCGATTCCCGCAGGCTATGCGCCTTTTGGAATTCAAGCCGTGCCGGGAAGCGGCACCGGCGGCGCGACGCAAATCTTCGTGACCTACGCGCAGCAGGTTGCGCCCGCCAATGCGACCAATGCCAACGGTACCGGACTGGGCTTCGTCGACATCTATGACACCAAAGGCAAATTCATCAAGCAACTGATCGCCGGCGGCGCATTGAATGCGCCCTTGGGCATTGCCGTGGCGCCGGCGGACTTCGGTACCTTCAGCAAGGCGTTGTTGGTGGCCAATTTTGGCGACGGCAAGATCAATGCCTACGATGCGGCCGCGGGCACGCCGCTCGGCATGTTGGCCGACATCAATAGCGGCGCGGCAGCCGCACCCGGATTATTGGGCATCGCCTTCGGTAATGATGCCAACAGCCAGCCCCACAACACGCTGTTCTTTGCGGCCGGACCGAACGGCGGCGCTGACGGCGTTTACGGGCGAATCGACTTGACCGGTCCTTGAGATTTGCCATGAGTTCAAAAATCCTTACCGCAATCTCGCGCAGCGGCGTTGCGCTTTGCGTCGCCTTGCTGGCCGCCTGCGCCGGTAACGGCGAGGGTCTGGATGCCAACGGCCGGCCGCTCGTTCCAGGCGGGGGCACACTGCCGCCGCTCTCGGCTGATTTTGAATCGATCCAGGAGAATATTTTCACCCCGATTTGTTCAGTCTGCCATGCGGGGGGCGGCGCTCCCGAGGGCCTTAGGCTCGACGCGGCCGACAGCTACAATTTGTTGGTGGGCGTACCCAGCACCGAGGTGCCGTCGCTGCTGCGCGTGAAACCGGGAGATCCTGACAACAGCTACATCATTCAGAAGTTGGAGGGTCACGCCGCCGTCGGCGCGCAAATGCCCTTCGGATGTCCCACGTCGCAACCCTGCTTATCGACGAGTACGATCGCCTTCATTCGACAATGGATCACGGACGGCGCGCCGCCCGCGGCTAGTGCCGCAACCGCCGGGATGCTAGGTGCGCCACTTGCGGTGACTTCAATCGTGCCGGACAGAATCGAGTCCTTAAATGCGCCGCCGCCGCAAGTCATGGTCGCATTCAATCATGAGCTTGATGTGAGCCAGCTTGCGACCTTGAGCGCGCATTTCGAGAAACTCGCGCCGCAGGGGGCGCCCGCCGTCATTGAACAGATACCAGCGAGTATCTCAGTTGCGAGCGCCAATCTTCGCGCGCTGATGTTGTGGCCGGCTCGTGCCCTTTCGGCGGGCCGCTACCGTCTCGTCATTGACGCGACCTCATCGAGTCAGATCAGCGACATCGCCGGTCAGCAAACGGCGCTCGGTGCGCCCGATGAACGCGGCGAGGCGGTGGTGTCCACATTCGAGGTTGAGGTCATGCCATGAATCAGCGCTCATTGCTCGCCGCACTGATGCTCAGCATCGTCGCGCTGCTGCGCGTAACCCCTGCCGCAGCCGAGCCCTACCTGGCCGTGCAGGAGGGTTACAAATGCAACGTCTGCCACGTCAACCCGACCGGCGGGGGCATGCGCAACGACTTTGGATTGACTTACGCAAAGGTGCTGCTGCCGGCAGAGACCTTGGACAATGCGATTGATTCCTGGAGCGGAAAAGTTACGGATCGACTGCGCGTCGGGGGCGATTTGCGATCAGCCTGGAGCCGAGATACCGCGCCGAACACGCCGAGTCAGCAAGCGTTTGCCCTCGAGCAATTCCGCGTTTACGCCGATCTCACCATCCTTCCGGATCGCCTTGGAATATATGTCGATGAACAGGTTGCGCCGAACGGCTCGCAGAACGAAGAAGCGTATGTGCGCTATGGCAATACCACGGATGGCTTCTATATCAAGGGCGGTCAGTTTTACCTGCCCTTCGGCTGGCGGCTGCAGGATCAGACCGCGTTCGTGCGCGAGGTTACCGGCATCAGCATGACCACTCCTGACAAAGGTCTGGAGTTGGGCTATGAGCATTCCGCGTGGTCGGCTGAATTTGATCTCACCAATGGCGTCAGCAACGCAACCGCCGGATCCGGTTATCAGGTCACCACGCAGGTGGTTTACACCAAACCAATCTGGCGAACGGGCATCGCCGGCTCATCGACCCAATCAAGCGCGGGCGACCGGCGGGTCGGCGGCCTGTTTGCCGGATTGAAGACAGGTCCCATTGCCTGGCTGGCCGAGGGCGACCTCGTTCATGACGACAGCTTGGAACGCACGCTTGCCGCAGGCCTTCTGGAAGGGGATTGGCGCATTCGCAAAGGCCACAATCTTAAGCTCACCGCGGAATATTCCGATCCCGATCGCTCCCTGCGCAACAATCAACAAACCCGCTACAGTCTTGTGTACGAGTACACGCCGCTGCCGTTCTTGCAGCTGCGCGCCGGCTATCGCCATTATTTCGGCATTCCGCAGAACAACCAGGAGAATCAGCAGCTGATACTAATTGAGCTGCACGGCTACTTCTAAATCCACCGGCAGCGGAGCGGAGCTCAGCATGGAGATCGGATGCTGCGAATCGGCCATGCTGGCAAGCACCAAATAATCGGAACTCGTCGGCGCTGAGGCGGCGCCGCACTGACTCGTGCTCTCACCCGATGCCGCGCTGAGCGCTCCGGCAAAAGTTAAAAGCGCCGCCAGCCAAAATCGGCCGTGCATCTTATAAATCATTAATCGGCTCACAAGCGGCCGGTCACCACCAGAACCAGCAACACAATCACCACCAAGCCGAGGCCGCCGCTGGGATAGTAGCCCCAGCCACTGCTGTACGGCCAAGCCGGCAGTGCGCCAAGCAACAGCAACACGAGAATGATCAGCAGAATGGTCCCTATCGACATTATGACTCTCCCTAAAGCATGGTGAAGAGACTGTAATCTCGATCAAATTTTGCAACAGTCGGGCCGATGCCTTACCCCCTGTAGGGTACGTCCTACCCGCGGCGCCAGCACCGCCCACTGCTTAACTGTCGTTTTTGGCAAGTTCGCGTTTCTATCCGTTTTTCTGATCTTTACCCTCAAATTTTGCGCTTTTTAATTGGCTTGATCGCGCCTATCTTGTGTGCAAGGAGGTTCATATGAACGAAATCAGGCGCAGCCAGGAGAGGGGATTTGCCGACCATGGTTGGCTCAAGTCCTTCCATACATTTTCATTTGCTGATTACTATGACTCGGAACATGTTGAGTTCGGACCGGCTGATCTTAGCGTGGCAAACGGTCGGCGCATGTACGTGCATGTGGCGCAGGGCGCGATAGAAGCCAACGACGTCGCGCTGGACGCGGGCGATGCGTTGCAAATCACCCGCGGCACCGAGCTGCATCTTGAGCGCGGCAAGGAAGCAGAGGTGCTGGTATTTGACCTGCCCGGCGGAGGCACGGA
The DNA here is from genome assembly GCA_039924385.1 of Steroidobacteraceae bacterium. GTDB lineage: Bacteria > Pseudomonadota > Gammaproteobacteria > Steroidobacterales > Steroidobacteraceae > Bog-1198. Next base: position 28,721 of record JBDTAV010000043.1, on the reverse strand, counting down.
TCTCAAGAGCCACGGCCGAGAGGCTGCCTGAACTTCTCAGAGAGGCTCGGGATTCTTCCGCGACCAGTACCAATAGAGCGGCAGCCCCGCAAGCAGCACCGCGACGCCCTTCAGGGCTTCATTGGGCGCGGCGACGAAGGTGTTGATGAGCAGCGCCGCCGTGACCAATAAAAAGATCACAGGCACCACCGGGTAGCCGAGCGCTCGATAAGGGCGGGGCGCGTCCGGCATGGTCCTGCGAAAGATGAACAGCGATCCGGTGCTCAGACCGTAAAAGAGCCACGAAGCAAATACGACCGAGTCGGTGAGCGCGTCGTACGAGCCTGAGAGCGCGAGTACGCTGCCCCAAGCGGCTTGCGCGATGATTGCCCTGACGGGCACGTTCGAGCGCGGCGAGAGATGCGCAAGGGCTCGAAAGAACAATCCGTCACGCGCCATCGCATACGGAACCCGGGAATTCGCCAGCACGCTCGAATGCAATGAACCGAACGAAGACACCATCAAGGCGACCGCTGTCATGGATACCGCGATCGGACCGAGATAACGCTTCAAGACTTCAGTCGCCACCGATGAACTCGTCGGCACGCTCGCAATCTCGAGCGGCGACATGGCGTAGTAATAGGCCAGGTTGACGAACAGGTACAGTGAGGCGACGACGAGCATGCCGCTTATGAAGGCTCGCGGCAGATTACGCTGCGGATTGCGGATTTCACCCGACAGCGGCGCGACGTTGCTCCATCCATCATAGGCCCACAGCGCGCCCAGCATGGCGGCGCCGAAGCCCGCGTAGCCGCCGCGCGCACTGGCGGCCACGCCGTCGCAGCTGCCGGCCAATCCCGAGCCGCTCAAATGAGACCAATCGCCCGGGGCAAATATGAATGCGCTGATGGCGACGCTCAAGATCAGGGCGACCTTCGCGATCGTCAGGCCGAGCGCGGTACGCCCGCCCGCGGTTACGGACGCGCAATTGATCAGGGCAACCGTCCAGATGGTGGCGAGCGCAACCGGCGTCAATCCGCTTACGCCGAGATGAATTCCGAACAGGCTCGCGTCGAGCCGCCAATGTTCCAATGCTCCGCCGACCGCCACGTTCATGAAGATCGCGAGGCCAACCGCCAAAGCCGCCTGCGATCCAGCCTTGGCAACGGCGAAGGTCATCCAGCCGTATAAGAAGCCGACCGCCCTGCCATATGCGCGCCGCAAGTAGACGTAGTCGCCGCCCGCCTCCGGCATCATGGCGGCAATCTCGGAGTACGAGAAAGAACCCGCGAGGGCCAACAGGCCCGCCGCCAGCCACACCAACAACACCATCTTGGCGCTGCCGACATTGCAGGTCATCACGCGCGTCTTGAGAAAAACGCCGGTGCCAATCATATTGGCCACATTCACCGCGATGGCGCCCCAAGCGCCGACACCGCGAGTCAACTCGCCTCTCGCTGTCGCCGCAAAAGATTCGTTGCTCATTGGTGTAGTAGTATCAGTCAAATGAAGTTCGATTTTTCGCAAATCGGTCCGTTTTTGATCGCGCTACTGGTGCTCTTCGTTATCTACCGGCGCTTTCGCCGCAGCTGCGGTCAGCAGCCGTTGCGTCCGGTGCGCATGCAGGTGCGCATAGTGGTGCTGCTCGTCGTTGGGTGTTTATTGCTGCCTGCGGGGTTTCGTTCGGCCGCATTCATGTCAGCGGTGCTCGCCGGAATAGCGGCAGGTGTGGCGTTGGCCATGTGGGGCGCCGCGCGTACCCGGTTTTTGCGCGTTTCAAACCAGCTGTATTACGTGCCGCATACCTACACCGGCATCGCCGTTTCTTTTCTTTTTCTGGGACGGTTGGTTTACCGCTTGATCCAAGTATCCGGCAGTCCGCACACCACCCATGCGGCGGCCGCTGACTCCGCAAACCAGGCGTTTGCTCCCGCAGGCATGTTGCAGAGTCCGCTGACTCTGGGCCTGTATTTCGTGTTGATGGGATACTACGTTTGCTACTACAGCATGGTGCTGTGGAAGTCCAAAGGAGTCGTTGCCGAAGAGGTCAGCTTCAGTGCGCCTCAGACCGGTGAAATCGAAAAACGCGCCTAACGAGCACGTGCTCAATTAGCGGAGGGTAATGACTACCGCATAAGTGATGAGCAGAAATGTGATCATCAAGGCGCTGTTGCCCCATCGAGATACCATTTCAACCATATTAGTTTCTCCACGTTTGTCGCGGCCCGAACTTTACATACCCCAGGCGAAGAAGGGCATGCCGCAGGTCTCAAAACAAGGTAAAACAGCCGCTTTTCGCCGTGTTATGTTCTAAAGAATTGCAGCGCAATTGCGCACGGAAAGCGGCTAAGCGGATGAACTCTCGACAGATCAAAGCGTTGCTGTTCGGCGCCTCTGGGTTGGCCGGAACGGCCGTGCTGCGTGAGTGTCTCGCCGACCCGCAGGTAATCCGCGGACCTGCATTCATGCTCTGCGGCAGCTGTGAGGTGACATTCAACCCTCCTTCCGCAGCCTGGAGATCCTGGCGCTTGCCGTCGGCCAAACGGCTCAAGGGGTGAGGTCTATGCTACGCTCGTGCCCGCATGAACATTCTACTGGTCGAAGACAGCGACGAGGTCAGCTGCATTACGGTTGAATACTTGCAGGAACTGGGACACCGAGTGGTGGCCGTCGCAGAAGCGGAAGTGGCCATTGTGCGGCTGAAGCTCGAGAACTTCGATGCGGTCATCACGGACATCCGTTTACCCGGCATGTCAGGACTTGAACTTGCCCGGTCGCTGATCAAGGACTACCCGAATCTTCCCGTCGTCATAGCCTCAGGATACGGCGAGATGAACGTCGAGATTCTGCTGGGCGAGAAGCAGCGCACGGTGCTGATGCTGCCCAAGCCCTACGACTTACCGGATCTGGTGCGCACTCTCAATCAAGCGGCTGCGATCAGGCAGGGAAGTTAGCACTCCTACGGAGTGGCATTCGGGACAACACACCGGCGTGGCGCCCAATGTGTCGCTGAGCAGATCCATCAGCTCATGCTCGTCATCGTGAAAATCTTCGACGTAAGCCTTGTGTTTGCGAACCAGTTCGATGGCCAGCGCAAAGGCGCTGGCCGCGTCCGCGTCATCGTCGAAGTAAATCTGCCGGTGAATGGGGCAAGTTTTTAGAACGTGAGTCTGAAGCGCAATTTCTACCGCGATCGCCTTTTTCTTTTCCATGGCTTTCATCCTCGGCGAAACGTGCTCTTCACTATCGTAGTTCGGCCCACTCGATATTCTTTCGGCGGCGTATGCCCGATTACGCGTAGTGCGCGACGCCACGCCGCTGCTTGCGGGGCGGGTTCAGGCGGATCATGCGGCGCCATCGGCGTCTGTTCCGGGCTCGGTGGGTTGGGAATATTCTCACTGCGCATGGGTCGCTCCTGATGTCGCAATGCTCATATCGCACTGCATTGCGGGCGAATCATGCAGCCGGCGCACTGCGCGCGACGATCGGCGCATTGCGATGGTTTTTGTAGGATTAGTCATACGTGCGGCCGGGTGAGGCCCCGGCCGCGATAATCCCCCCTAAATGGCCAAATAGGGCCAGCTGTTATCCACAGCGATCTCGTCAAGTGCATTACCCGCCTCGGCGCGTGCCGCGGCTCGCGGCAGCATGGCCGAACCGGTTTCCCCGAGCGCGCCCAGATCGAGTTCGTTCGCCAGTCGGCGCATTTGAATTTGCATGCGTCCCAAGGCATCGCTTAAGTCCGGCGACCAAGTCAGCGCGCGCACATCGTCGACCAAGCGCGTCACAGTTTGCCACTGCTGCGCATAGACGCTGACGCGGCGATTCTGGCGCCGTGCGTTCAAGGCGGTGAATGACGCTATCAAGCCATCTGCCAGGTCGCGCAGCTGGCTCGGACCCTGCTGATAACTCAAGTACGGATGAGCCCGCAGACGTCCCGAGGCGATCCGGGCGATCGTCCAACAAATAACCGCGCTTCTTGCGAACACCGATTGCTTTTCCGTGGAATCTGAATCTAAAAGTTTGGCCAACGCGCGGGCGCGCAATGCCACATTACGCAGCTTGCGCAGCCGCAATACTTCGGCGTCGATCATTATTGTGCCCCTTCTTCCCTGCCCCTCTAAGAACTCTGGCTTGCGTCAGAGAACCCCTCCATCGGGGCGACAACCGTATTCTCAAGCTTTCCCGCGCTGAATTCTGTAGGACTGCATCGCATCAGATTGCGACCAAGCAGCTGAGTTACGCATTAATGTCAAATGCGAGGCGCTTATGGTCAAGCTATGATGACAGTCGATGACCTCACCACGCCCGCTGCTCGGTTTTTGGATGTGCGTGGCTTTGGTGGTTGGCAATTCAATCGGGTCGGGAGTATTTCTGCTGCCTGCCTCGCTTGCGCCCTTCGGACTCAACAGCGTCATCGCATGGGGCTTTACGGCCAGCGGCGCAATCGCGCTCGCGATCGTGTTTGCGCGGTTGAGCCGCGCGTTTCCGCAAGCCGGCGGTCCTTACGCCTATGTGCATGTTGCATTCGGTCCGCTGATTGCTTTCGTGGTGGCGTGGGGCTACTGGATTTCAATTTGGGTCGGCAACGTCTCGATCGCCACCGCCGCGGTGAGTTACTTAAGTCCCTTGTTGCCCTGGATCGCTGAGAAGCCGGGTGCATCAGCCTTCGTCACGTTGCTCCTGCTGTGGCTGCTGACCTTCGTGAATTGGTATGGGATCAAGGCATCCGGCTGGGTGCAGGGCATCACCACGGTATTGAAAATACTGCCGTTGCTCGCGGTCGGCGCGCTGGGCTTCTCATCGCTGCATTCGAGCAGCGCGGTTCCTCCGCTGAACATTCCGCTCTCCGTCGGCGGCGTCACCGCCGCGGCGACCTTGACGCTGTGGGCATTGCTCGGGCTGGAGTCGGCCACCATTCCCGCCGACAAAGTGGCTAATCCGGGACGCACCATTCCCATCGCCACCCTGCTCGGCACGGTAATCACCGCGCTGATCTGTGCCGTCGCCTGCACCACCGTTTTATTGCTGGTTCCGCCGGCGACGCTGGCGCAATCCAATGCGCCCTTTGTGGACTTGGCCACGCAATTTTGGGGCATCGGCGCCGGAAAACTCGTGGCCGTGTTCGCGGCCATCAGCGCATTCGGCGCATTGAACGGCTGGATCCTGCTGCAAGGCGAGCTGCCCCGCGCCATGACGATTCGCGGCGAGTTCCCGAGAATTTTTGCGCGCGAATCGGCGCACAACACGCCCGGTTTCGGCCTGTGTTTCGGCAGCGCGCTGGCGACGCTGCTGATTTTGGCGAACTATCAGAAATCCATGGTCAGCGTATTCACGTTCATGATTTTGCTCTCGACCACCGCCTGTCTGGTCTTGTACGCACTCTGCTCTTTGGCGTTGCTGCGCCTGCAATGGACAAGGAAATTAGGCGCAGCGCGCAGGGGCACGGTGCCTCTGGCGATTGTCGGGATCTTGGCGAGCGCTTATTCTCTTTGGGCCATCGTCGGCGCAGGCGCGGAGGCGGTCCTCTGGGGTGCTGCGCTTCTCTTGTTGGGCGTACCCTTGTATTACTGGTTTAGGAGTTCTCACAAGTGACAATGTGGAGGTCTCTCATGGCCGTGGCGGTGGGAGGTGCGCTGGGATGTCTGTTCCGCTGGTATCTCGCGATATTCTTGAACCGCTATTTCCCAGCGATCCCGCCGGGGACTTTGGCCGCCAACCTGGTCGGCTGCTACTTCATCGGCATGGCGATCGCGTTTTTCACGACCTACCCCAACTTTGCGCCTGAATGGCGGCTGTTCATCACCACCGGATTTTGCGGCGGCCTGACGACCTTCTCGACCTTCTCTGCCGAGGTGGTCATGCTCATGCAGTCCGGTCGATCGATGCTCGCGCTGGGCGCGGTGGGCGCGCACCTGATCGGCTCTTTGCTAATGACCTTCGCCGGCATCGCCACCGTGGCTTGGCTCAAGGCTTGAAGCACTAAACTCGCCGCAATCGACTCGCCGTTTGGCTTGTGATATATTAGTTAGATGGCTAACCATTAGAGACCTTTGAATGAGCGACCTGGAAGAACGATTCAGCGATGCTTTGCACAGTACTTCCCGGTCATGGCGTCAAGCGGTCGACCGCAAACTGAAATACCTAGGCGTCAGTCAGGCCAGCTGGATGACCATTGCCATCGCCGCGAAAGCGCGCTCGCCGCTGTCGCAGTCGGAATTGGCGGACAAATTGGGCGTCGAGGGCGCCACCATGGTCGCGATGATCGATCGCTTGGTGAAGGCGGGCCTGGTCATTCGCGAAGCGTCGACTACCGATCGGCGCGTGAAGCGCGTCGTTCTCACGCCGGCAGGAATGAAGATCTACGAAAGGGTCAAAAGCGAAGCGGTGGCTCTGCGCCGCGACTTGCTGGCCAATACCGAGCAAAAAAAACTGCTGATCGCCACTGAGCTGCTCGAGGGCTTGCAAGGGATCATCGACAAGCAGTAATGAACCGTCCGCTCAATCGGCCGATGATCACGCTATCCATCATGCTAGCGACGATCATGCAGACCCTCGACAGCACGATCGCGAATGTGGCCCTGCCGCACATGCAGGGCACCCTCTCCGCCTCGCAGGACCAGATCGCGTGGGTATTGACCGCATACATCATCGCCGCAGCCATCGCGACGCCGGTGACCGGCTGGTTGTGCGATCGATTCGGTCAGAAAAACATTTTCATGGCCTCGATCACGGGTTTCACCGTGGCCTCCGCATTGTGCGGGATGTCGAACTCGCTCGCACAAATCGTCGCCGCGCGTCTTCTGCAGGGAGTGTTTGGCGCAGCTCTCGTGCCCCTTGCGCAAGTCGTGCTCATGCAGATCAATCCCCGCGAGAAGCAAGGTCAGGCCATGGCCGTGTGGGGCATGGGAGTCATGGTCGGGCCGATCTTGGGTCCCACATTGGGCGGCTGGCTCACCGACAGTTATAACTGGCGCTGGGTCTTCTTCATCAACGTGCCCATCGGAATCATCGCGTTTTACGGCATGTGGAGATACATTCGCCCGGACCCGGGCGGAAGACACGCGCGATTTGATTTCTTTGGGTTTGCTACTTTAAGTCTCGCTCTCGGCTCCTTGCAGTTGCTGTTGGATCGCGGTCAGCAGAACGATTGGTTTTCCTCCACCGAGGCCTGGATCGAGGCCATCGTGGCCTTCGTGGCGGCGGCCTACTTCGTGGCGCACACCGCCATGACGCCGGCGAAGCGGTCTTTTCTCGACTATCGGCTGCTGAAGAATCAAAACTACGTGACCGGATTGCTCTTCATCTTCATCGTGGGTTTGGTGCTATACGCGACGCGCGCTCTGATTCCAACGATGCTGGAGAATCTGCTCGGTTATCCTGTCGCGACCACCGGCCTGGTCACCGCGCCCTCCGGCATCGGCACCATGTTGGCCATGCTGATTGCGGGGCGCATCATCGGCAAGGTGGACCTGCGGCTGACGCTGTTGGTTGGATTTCTGATCAGCGCTTTCGCGCTGTGGCAAATGGCCGGTTACTCGCTTGACCTGTCGGAAAGCGACATCATTTGGCCCGGCGTCATTCAAGGCTTCGGCACGGGCTTGGTGTTCGTGCCGTTGAGCGCTGCGACATTTGCCACCTTAAGTCCCGAGATGCGCGCGCAGGGTACATCCATCTACAGCCTGGTCCGCAATATCGGCAGCAGCATCGGCATCTCATTGGTGCAAACGATGTTGATTCGCAACACGGTCATTGTGCATTCCTCCCTGGCCGAACGCGTAACCACGGGCAACCCTGCCTGGCACAACCCTGCCGTGACAGCGGTCTTTGGCGCGCACGCAACTGCCGGCGCGGCCCTGCTCGACGGTGCCGTCAGCCGGCAAGCAGCCATGATCGCCTACATCGACGATTTCTGGTTCATGTTGTTTTTGACGCTTCTTGTCACGCCACTGCTGCTGCTCATACGTCCGCCCCGTCACGCGGTGGCCGAGGACGCCCACGCAGTCATGGACTAGCGGTGCGCGGCGAAGTCCTGGGTCCAAAACACCGCGGATGCGGTATGTAGATTTTCAGCATAAGCAATCCCGATCAAGGTGAAGCGGCTGTCCATGATGTTCTCGCAGTGCGCAGGGCTTGCGAGCCAACCATCCGTCACCTGATGCGGCGTCATGGCGCCGGCAGCGATATTCTCACCCACGATGCGATGCGGTCCGAAACCGGCACGCTCGACGCGCGCATTCGGCGTGCTGCCGTCGTGGCCGCGATGATCGAAAGCATCATGCTCAGCCATGTCGCGCGAGTGTTCCAGCGCCGCCCGGGTCAATGCAGGGTCGAGCGCCAGCGGACCGGCGGGTGCGAAGTAGTTGCCGCCGCAACGCCGGCCTGAGGCGCGGGCCGCGTTGACGAGATCGAGTATGACGCGGCTCACCGAGGCTGCATCGCCTCGAGCCGGGAGCAGGACGGGCGCAGCGACTATCATCCAAGTGTCCCGGCCGGCGCGCGCGGCGCCGAACTCGCCCATTCGGGGATCTTGCAGGGTGCGGCAATCGCGCGTAATGAGCAAGCTTTCGATCTGCGCGTCGTTCGTGGGTCCTGAAAGATGGATCGCGGCCGATTGCGCCGCGAGGTAACCTGCGCCGGCAATGGCGCTTTGCAGTGACGCACCGTGGGAGTAGGTTTGCGCGGCCTGTTGCAGTTGCATGCTGTAGAGCAACGGCGCACGTGCGCCGTCGGCTCCGCAGCCGTGCAAACGAGCGGCGTTGGCGGCATTGAGCGGCGCTGAGTGCGCCATACCGGCCGAGAAGGCGGCTAGGCCCAGCAACGCTGCCGCTGCGCTGCGTCCAAAAGACTCTCGACGGATCGCTAGTCTTTTGACTGTTTGGCCGTTAATGGCGCTCCGCCCTGATCCGCGCCCGGCGAACCAGCCAACAATTTCACCGCCTTGGGCGCGGCCCAGCGCTCGATATCATCGAACAGCGTAAAGACCGCCGGCACAATGACCAGCGTCAACAAGGTCGAAGTGATCAAGCCGCCGATGACCGCTATCGCCATGGGCTGTCGAAAATCGCTCGCTTCGCCCCACCCGGTCGCCACCGGCAGCATGCCCGCCACCATGGCAACCGTGGTCATGACGATCGGCCGGGCGCGCTTGTGGCCCGCTTCGACAATGGCCTGCAGGCGGGTTTTGCCGGCGCGCATTTCTTCGATGGCGAAATCAACCAGCAAGATGGAATTCTTTGCCACGATGCCCATCAACATCAGCACACCGATCATGACCGGCAAGGAAAACGGCGTATTGGTCAGGAACAATGCGAAGACCGCACCGCCCAGCGACAGCGGCAACGCCGAGAGGATAGTGATCGGCTGAAAGACCCGCGCAAACAGCAGAACCAGCACCGCCAGCACCATCAACACACCCGCCACCACGGCAATGACGAAGTTCGAGACGAGTTCGTTCATGAATTCGGTATCGCCGGTTTCCACCAAGCGCACGCCCTGCGGCAGGTTTTTGAGCGTGGGCAGCGCGTGCACCTTTTCGTTTGCGGTTCCCAGTTGCACTCCCGGCGCCAAGTCTGCATCAATGTACAAGCGGCGGCTTTGATTGTAGCGCCGCACCGTCGAGGGCCCCTGGCCGAAACTCAAATCCGCAACCGACTTCAAGGGCACGCTCGCGCCTGAACTGGTCGGCACGGGCAAATTCTCCAGCGTGGTCAGGTCGCGCCGCGATCGTTCCGGCAGGCTGACGCGGATCGGAATGGTCCGATCGCTCAAGGCAAACTTCGCGCCGTTTTGCGGCAGATCGCCCAAGGTCGCGATGCGAATGGTCTCGCTGATGCTTTGCACGCTCACGCCTAATTGCGCCGCGAGATCCAGTCTCGGGTGCACCACGATTTCCGGCCGCGGCAAATCGCCGTTGATGCGCGGCGAGCGAATTTCCTTGAGCCCGCGCATTTCATTCAATAACTTGTGTCCGGTGCGCTCCGTCAACACGGGATCATCGCCGACCAGGTAGAGCGTGATATCCCGGCCGCCGCCGAAGCCGAAATTTTGGAAGCTGATATGCGCGTCCGGAATTTGGTTGAGCAGCGGCATCAGGCGTTGCTCGAATTCCTTGGCGCTCGCCTTGCGTTTATTGCGCGGCACCATGCTGACGAACATTGTCGCCTGGCGTACATCGGCGGAATCCGAACCGACGAACTCCACCACATTGGTAACCTCCGGCTGCTTGCGCAAAATGGCGGTGGTGGCGGCGGATAAGCGGGCGGTGTCCTCGAGCTTGCCGCCCGGCGGAAGTTCAATACTTAAAATCGAGGTGGAAAAATCCTCCGGCGGCACGAAGGCTTTCGGCAGCAGCATCCCGCCGCCAACCGACAGCGCGAAAAACAAGGTGCCGAATCCAATGGTTCTCCAACGATGGGCCACGCACCATTTCAGGGTTTTGATGTAGGTCGACATGATCGGGCCGTCGTCCCGATGCGGGATGGCATCCCGGTTCAAGGCATAGGCCGCGAGCACCGGCGTGATCATGCGCGCCACCATCAAGGAGATGAACACCGCCGCTGCGACCGTGAGTCCGAACTGCTTGAAGAACTGGCCGCTGACGCCGCCCATGAAGCTCACCGGCAGAAACACGGCGATGATGGTGAAGGAAGTGGCGACCACGGCGAGTCCGATTTCGTCCGCCGCTTCCATCGCCGCGCGATATCCGCTCTTGCCCATGCGCATGTGGCGCACGATGTTCTCGATTTCGACGATGGCATCGTCTACCAGCACGCCAGCCACGAGCGACAATGACAGCAGCGTGATCTCATTTAGGGTAAAGCCCATCCACTGCATGAAGGCAAAGGTGGGGATCGCCGATAAGGGAATCGCCAACGCCGAGATCAGCGTAGCGCGCCAATTGCGCAGGAAAAGCCAGACCACCGCAACTGCCAGGATCGATCCTTCGATCAGCGCCTCCAAGGCCGAGTGGTAGGTCTTGATGGTGTGCTGCACCGTGGTGAAGATCTGCTCAATGTGCAGCGCCGGATTATCCTTTTGAATCTTCACCAATTCCGCGGCAACGCCCTCCGCGGTGCTGACGTCAGACACCCCTTTTGCCTTGTAGAGTTGGAATGCCGTGGCGGGGCGGCCGTTCAGCCGTGCCAGGCTGCGCGTCTCTGCAACGCCATCGTGCACGTCGGCAATCTCGTTCAAGCGCACCGTTTTATTTCCGGGCACGATGATGAGCGTGTCCCCCAACGCTTCGGCAGACTTGGCGCCGCCAAGCACGCGAATGGCCTGTTCGCCGCCACCGACCTGGGCGCGGCCGCCAGGCGCATCCAAATTCAACTGCCGCAGCTGCTCGTTAACTTCGACCGCGGTCAAGCCCAGCGCCTGCAAGCGCGCGGGATCGAGTTCGACGCGAATTTCTCGGTCGGCGCCGCCGATGCGCTGCACCTGCGCAATGCCGCGCACGCCCAATAGCCGTTTGGTGATGGTGTTGTCGATCGTCCAGCTCAGCTGCTCGGGCGTCATGTTGGTGGTCGTGACGGCGTAAATGGCAAAGGTGCCGCCGTCCGAGTCCTGGCGCTGTACTTGTGGTTCCAGGATGCCCTGCGGCAGGTCGGCGCGGACTCGGGCGATCGCGTCGCGCACATCAGTCACGGCCCGATCGATCGGCGTGCCGATGTTGAATTCGATGCCGATGAATACATTTCCTTCAGAAATGTAGGTCTGCTGATGGTGAATGTTGCCAATACTGGCAATGGCGCCTTCCACCTTCTGCGCAATCTGCGTTTCCATTTCCGTGGGCGCGGCGCCCGGCTGGGAAATGTTGACGTTGACTTCCGGAAAAGAGATGTCCGGATTCAAATTGATCGGTAAGCGGATGAACGCGACAGTGCCCATGAAGAACAACACCACGAACAGCACAATGGGGGTCACCGGGTGGCGAATCGCCCAGGCAGAAATATTTTTCATGATGCGCCTGCGGCCGCCATGACCGGTTTCACGGTCTCTCCTTCTTGCAGGAACGCACCGGCCGTCGTGACGACTTGGTCCTTGGGATTGAGGCCGTCGGCGATGGTCACCCCGCTGGATACCATGCCGGTCACGCGCACCGCGCGGCGCTCGACTTTGCCCTGACCGTTGACGATGAGCACGTAGCTGCCCTTGTCATCGTTGAGCACTGCGGTTTGCGGCAATACCGCGCGCTCGGCGTTGCTGACCGTCACTTCCGCGCGCGCAAAGGCGCCCGGCCGCAGATTAAGATCAGGCGTCAGCGAGACTTTGGCGGTGCCGAGGCGTGTCGCCGGATCGATAACCGCACCCAGCAACCGAATGCGGCCTTGATAAATCTTCGAACTCCCCGTGAGTTTCACATCCACGAGCTGCCCCACCTTGAGCAACGGCAGATCCTGCTCAGCCACCTGGCCGCGCAACTCTGTCTCACCATCCTTGGATAAGCGAAACAGGGCCTCCCCGCCCGGCATCGCCGTCTGCCCCACTTCCACACTGCGGGTGAGAATGATGCCGTTCGCCGGTGCGCGCACGTCGGCTCGCGCCAGGCGAGCTTTGGCTTCTTCAAGCTGTGCGGCGGCCACTTTGACGTGTGAGGCGGCGGTCACAGCGCTCGACTTGCGGCGCTGTGTCTCTTCGGCCGACAAGGCGCCGGAGGAACCCACTGCGCGGGCACGTTGATATTCAGCTTCGGCGAGGTCCGCCTCGGCGCGTGCCTGATCGAGCGCCGCCTCCAAATTGGTGACCTGCGGCTCGAGCACCGAATTGTTCAAGTGGGCCAGCACCTGGCCCTGCTTCACGTGATCGCCGGCCTCGACGTACACGGCGGTAACACGCCCGCCGTCACCTTCGACGCCAATGGGCATGTCATAGCGCGCCGCAATGGTGCCGATGATGCTGATTGTGGAGGGCACAGCACTGATGCCGACCTCCGCGACCGAGACCGTGGGAATGGCTGAAGGAGCGGCCTCGGGTTTTGCCAGCGCGTGCGTGATGCGCCAGCCGACCAGCGCCACCACCCCGGCTATCAAGAACCCGCCGACCAACCAGGCGATTAGGCGCCGGTTCAATACCTTCGACGGCGCGCTCGTTTCAGATTGTTGATCAAACAAGATACTGCTCATGACATCACGTCCCAGGGATAGCTTCCTTTGTCCACGATGAACTCAACTACAATGTTCATCTCTTCGTCCTCGCCGTGCTGCCGGCGAACTGCTCGTTGCCGGCTCCGCCGTATACCTTGCGTAATACCCGCGGGAACAGTTGAAAGTTGCGGTAAGGACGATAATATTTTGTCGCGCCCTAGCCTGGTTCCCTCGAAAATCCTCACTCTTGAACCCGGTCGATCACCAGATCGAGCGTGCCATCGTGGCCGACATCGTAGGAAAGCTCGCCGTACAAATCCCCTGCGGTGGGAATGGGCCGCCCGCTGAAGGACACACGCGCCGTGATCGAGACCCGTTGTCCAGCCGCCAGAACCCGACCGGGCATCATGGAGTCGGCCGCGGAGAGTTGTACCTGCGTACCGATGGACTCGCTCGTCAGCCGTTTGGCTGCCAGAGGCGGCCCACGGCTGTCGGGCTCACGAGCGAATACGAACAACGGCGTCTCCGGTTTCAAGCGCGCTTTTAATGCAGGCGCTATGCGTATATTGACAGTGACTTGCGCCGCTGCCGACCCCTGAGCACTCGCGCTCGTCCCCGCCGGCGACGCGTTCGTCCCAGATTCCTCGGCGCCGTCAAGCGAGGCGATGCGCGCGTCCAACATCTGCTCGATTTGCGGCGGCGGATGCAGGTCTTTCAGCGCCTGCCAGCGCGTGCGCGCCAAGCCGCGATCGCCCCGGGTGGCCGCGGCAAATCCGCCGTACAGCAGCGCCTTCGGATTGTTCGGCTGCAATTTTAGGGCATCTTCGAATAATTGCGATGCGTCCGGCGAGATCTGCCCGCCGGCGCGCAAGCTGATGGCCTCGCCCAACCCCAATGCGGCTTCGACGCTGCTGCCGCTGAGACGATGCGCGCGATCATAGGCGTTCACTGCATCGTCCATGCGCTGCAAAGCCAGATACGAGCGTCCGAGCATCAGCCAGCCCGACAAGTCGCCTGGATCATCCCGCAGGTGGTGCTCGAGTTTCGCCACCATGGCGAGGACATCGGGAGCGGGCATCGACGCCGCCGGCACGGGCGCGTGCCAATCCCAATTCGACCACAGTGGATATAAACCGGCAGCAGCGCCCGCGACCAAGCCCGCGGCCAGCGCGCCGACAATGCGGCTTCGCTTGTCGCGCAGCAGCGGTGCCGCGACGAAGGCCGCGGCAATCGCAGCCATGAGGGCTGCGACAATGAGGAAGGCGCTCATTCGTCCAGCGGCATGCGCGAGCGTTGGCGGACGACGCGATAAATGATTAAGCCGCCCAGCAGCAATGCGAAGAACGGCGCACCCCAAATGAGCGCGGTCTTCGGGGTCAAAGGAGGTGCGAAACGCACGAACTCTCCGTACCGATCCGTCATGAATTTGAAAATGGCGTCATCGCTCCTGCCGGCAATGAGCATCTCGCGTACTTGACGGCGAAGATCCGCCGCAAGGTCGACGTTGGAGTCGGCGATTGATTCGTTTTGACACACCAGACAGCGCAGTTCCTTCGTGATCCGCTCAAAGCGCGTCTGCAAGCCACGGTCCCGCAGCTGACCATGATCGTCCAACGCCGCCGGAACTTGCTCGGCGAGACACTGCGAAGCGCTGAAGGCCAGCGCCGATGCCAACAGCAGCGCCCGAAACCGGATCATGCGCCGCTCCGGGCGGCGGCGATGCGCGGCAGGAATTCCTTTTCCCACACCTCTTCCGTCATGGGCGAAATGAACTTGAAGATGACGCGCCCGTGAGTGTCCACCAAGTACGTTTCCGGGGCACCGTAGACGCCCCAATTAATTGCCGTGCGGCCATCGCCATCGAAGGCCACGGCGGTGTAAGGATTGCCGAGCTGTTCCAGCCACAGCTTTGCCCTGTCATGATCGTCCCGATAATCGAGTCCGATGATCGGCACGACATGCTGGCGCGAGATGGCGAGCAACGCTTCCTGTTCCTCTCGACAGGGCACGCACCAGGTGGCCCAGACATTGAGTACGTATACCTGACCGTGGAAGGCTGCATTGCTCACGGTGCGCGTCGAATCGAGCACGTCCTTGAGTTCGAACTGCGGCGCCGCCTTGCCAATCAGCGGCGAGGGCAAGGAGTGGATGTCGCGCTTCGGGTTGAGGCCAAACGCGAACAACACCACCAACGCGACGAATGCCGCAAACGGCAGCAGGAACTTCCACATCAGGCGGAACCCAGTTCCGTGCGCGGATTCGGCGGAGCCACGCTCCCTTGCACTGCGACCGGCATCTTGACCCGGTAACGGCGATCGGTTGCCGCGATCAATCCTCCGAGCGCCATGACGATCGCACCCAACCAGATGTAACGCACCAAGGGTTTGTACTGGATGCGCATGCTCCAGGCATTCGCGCCCAACGGATCGCCCATGGCGACAAACAAATCGCGCGCCCAGCCTACCGAAATGGCGGCCTTGCTGTTGCTGGTCTGTTGCACCCAGAAATGACGCTTTTGCGGCAGCAGCACAGCGACGGGCTTGCCGCCGCGGGTCACTTCGATCGTGCCCTGCACGGCGTCGTAGTTGGGTCCGCGCACGTTGGCGGCACTCACGAATTTGAAGTCGTAGCCGGCGATAGAAAAGCTGCCGCCGGGCTTCAAGGCGACGTCTTTCTCAATTTTGTAGCTCTCGACGCCGCTCGCGCCGATCGCGAACATGCCGACTCCCAAGTGGGCAATGGACATTCCTAAGAGCGCGGCGCTCAGCGTTTGTTTCTGGCGCAGCCGCCGCAGGGGCTCGAGCGCGGCGGAGAAGATGATCCAGAAGCCGAAGCTGAAACCGATGAGGCCCACCGGGTGAAATTCTCTGAACGCCAATCCCTGGATCGCAACGGATAACAGCACCGCTGCGGCCGCCAGCCACCACAGCGGCTTGGCGGTGACGGTGAGCTTGCCGCGGCGCCAGGCGGAGTGCATGCCGATCGCTAGAAAAACCATGAGCGGCAACATGGGCACCAAAAACATCAGCGCGAAAACCGGCGGTCCCACCGATATCTTGCCGATGCCCAGCAGTTCGTAAAGCAGCGGGGATAAGGTGCCCCACAGCACCAGCGCGGCGACGCTCACCAGGATGACGTTGTTGACCAGCAAGAAGAACTCGCGCGAGTACAGTTGAAAGCCGCCCGGCGCGTAGAGCTTTGGCGCCCGCCATGCGTACAGGGTCAACGAGCCGCCGATGGTCAGCACCAGGAAGGCCAGGATGTAAAGACCGCGAGTCGGGTCGGTGGCGAAGGAATGTACCGACACCAGCACGCCGGAGCGCACGAGGAAAGTACCCACCAAGCTCAGCGAGAAGGCAAAGATCGCAAGCAGCAGCGTCCAGCTCTTGAAGATGCCGCGCTTCTCGGTAACGCTCAAGGAATGAATCAGCGCGGTTCCGACCAGCCATGGCATGAACGAGGCGTTCTCCACCGGATCCCAAAACCACCAGCCGCCCCAGCCTAATTCGTAGTAAGCCCACCAGCTGCCCAACGCAATGCCGATGGTCTGGAACATCCAGGCGAAAATCGTCCAAGGCCGGGTCCATTTTGCCCAGGTCTGATCAAGCCGCCCTTCCAGCATTGCCGCGCAGGCAAAGGCGAAGGCCACGGAGAAACCGACGTAGCCCATGTAAAGCATCGGCGGGTGAATCGCCAGCGCGAAATCCTGCAACACCGGGTTTAAGTCGGCGCCATCCTGAGCAGCGGGACTCAGGCGCAGGAACGGACTCGAGGTCCAAAGCGTGAACAGCATGAAGCCTGAACTAATGAGGCCCATGACACCCAACACGCGGCTGGAAAAGGTCAAGGGCAGCGCGCGGCTGAATGCAGCCACCGCGACGCTCCAGATCGAGAGAATCAGAATCCACAGCAGCAATGATCCTTCGTGTGCGCCCCACAGCGCTGCGACCCGGTAGAACAGCGGCAATTGCGAATTGGAATTGCGCGCCACATACAGCACCGAAAAATCGTCGTTCACAAAGCAATACACCAGGCAGGCAAATGCCAAGGCGACGAATACAAACTGGCCCGTCACGGCAGGTCGCGACACCGCCATCCACGCAGGTTTGCCTTTCCAGGCACCTGCCAAACCGAAAAATGCCTGCGAGAGGCTCAACAGGAAAGCGAGAATGAGGGCGAATATTCCTAATTCGGGTGCCATGGAATTCTGCGCTCCTTAAGTGCCGCCAGGACCGCGGGGCGCCGTCGCCGACGCTTGCTTGTTCTTGAGTGACGCCGCAACTTCCGGCGGCATGTACTTCTCGTCGTGCTTGGCCAGCACTTCGTCCGCCACGAAGGCGCCGTTAGCATTCATCGTGCCGTGCGCGATGATGCCCTGGCCTTCGCGGAATAAGTCCGGCAACACGCCGGTGTATTCCACGGGAACTTCGTGAGCGAAGTCCGTGAGCACGAAGCGCACCCTGAGATCTCCCGGCTTGCGCTCGACGCTGCCCTTCACCACCATGCCGCCGATGCGAAAGCGCTTGGCGAGCGGCGCCTTGCCCTCGACCACCTGGCTGGGATCGAAATAAAACATGATGTTCTCGCGCGATGCCATCACGGCCAGAGACACCGACGCGGCCACGCCGCCCAAGATGCCGAGCACCACGTACAAGCGTTTACGGCGCGGCGTCATCGCGCCTCACTCGCTTCCATGGCCAGCGAACGCGCAGCCCGGATCTTGGCTGCGGCCAGATAGCGCCGCGCCGACCACAAATTCCACAGCAGCACCACGCAGGCAAAGCCGATGCAGGGCCACACGTAGCGTGCATAGCCGCCCATGTACCAGAAACCGCCGCTACTCATGATTTGATAGCCTCCCGCACCCACGCCGACTGCCGCTCCCGGTTGAGCACCTCTCCTTGCAGCCTCAGGCACAGCACCGCGCCGTAGAACAATAGGAAGCCGACGAACATGGACAGCAACGGCCAGAGCATGCTGCCGGCGATGGAGGGTTTGCCTAGTTTAGCAACCGTGGCGCCTTGATGCAGCGAGTTCCACCAGACCACTGAGTAATGGATGATCGGTACATTGACCGCGCCGACCACGGCCAGCAGCGCCGCTGCGCGATCGCCGCGCGCCGGATCCTCGAAGGCGGAGCGCAAGGACATCACACCCACATAAAGAAACAGCAGAATGAGTTCGGAGGTCAGGCGCGGGTCCCAGGCCCAATAGGTGCCCCACATCGGCTTGCCCCACATCGAACCGGTCACCAATGCCAGCAGCGTGAGCGAAGCGCCGATGGGCGCGGAGGCCGCCGCGACGGCGTGGCCCACCTTGATGCGCCAAATGAGCGCAACGGCGCCCGCCACCGCCATGGTCGTGTAGACGAACTCAGACATCCAGGCGCTCGGCACATGCACGTAAATGATTCGAAACGCATCGCCCTGTTGATAATCGGGCGGTGCGAAAACCAAACCGCCGATCAGGCCATAGCCGATGGTCAGGGCCGCCAATCCTAGGAACCACGGCATGAGCGCAGCCGCGACCCCATACACAAAGGGTGGCGAAGCGAGCTTGTAAAACCAGGTCCACATGATTCTTCAGCCGTTATTCCAAAGTGATGCGCAGCGCGGCCGCTGCCGCAAGCGGCGCCAAGGTGCAGGTAAACACGCACAACGCCGCCAACAAATACAGGGCACCCGCCGCACTCGTGCCCGAAATCGCCCGATCCGTGGCCCCTGCACCAAAAATCAGCAAAGGCATGGCCAGGGGCAGAACAATCAGCGAGAACAGCACATTGCCGCGGCGCAGGCCGATCGTTAAGCCCGCGCCAATGGCCCCCAGCCAGCTCAAAGTAAGGGTGCCCAGAGCCAAACTGAGCAGCATTGTCGCAAATGCACCAGCGGGAATGCCAAGCGCAGTTCCCACAATCGGCGAAACCAGCACCAGGGCGAGACCGGTAACCAGCCAATGCGCGAGGGTTTTTGCCGCCACAATGACGGTCAGACCATGCCCGCTCAAGGCAAGTTGCTCCAAAGTGCCGTCATCGGCGTCGCTTTTGAACAAGAAGTCGAGCGCCAGGAGCGACGATAGCAGTGCCGCCACCCACAGCACACCCGGAGCAATGTCTCGCAGCAGCGACAGCTGCAGGCTCAATCCCAGCGGGAATAGCGTGGTGACGATGAGGAAGAACACGAGGGGCTGTAATAGTTGCTCCGGACGCCGGAAACTGAGACGCAACTCACGCTGCACGATGAGCCAAAACGCCTCCCAGGCTCCGACGGTCATGAATGCAGCTCCATACGCCTGACCTTGCAAGTGAGGTTAAGTTCGTGATGGGCGACCACCATGGCCAGTCCACCCCCGGCAACATGCGTCTGCAGCAGCTCTGAGATCAGTTCCGTGCCGGCTGCATCCAGGTTGGTGAAGGGCTCATCGAGCAACCAGACCCTCGCGCCCATCGCCAGGACCCGTGCCATGGCGACCCGCCGACGCTGGCCGGCCGACAAGACCCGCGCTGGTAAATCCGCGCAACCGGCGACCCCCGTGCGCGCCATCGCGACACGCAACTCATCCGCCGAAATGCGGCGCTTCAAGCCCACCGCGAAGCGCAGATTCTCCAAGGCCGTCAGGTCCCCCTTGAGGGCCGGTTCGTGCGACGCGTAAGCCAGCGCAGCCTGATAGTCGGTCCGATTCGCGGCGATCGAGTGCCCAAGCCAGGTGACCGATCCTTGCTCAGGACGCAGCAGGCCGCTAACGACCCGCAAAAAGGTGGTTTTGCCCGTGCCGTTGGCGCCGGAAATGTGCAACAGCTCGCGGGGCTCGATTTGGGCGCTTAGCCCCTGCAGCACGTGCCGTTCGCCGCGCCAAACATGGACGTTTTCGACGCACAGTGCGTTGGACATATTCATGGAGGCTGGAGCTTAGCGAAATCAAGGGGTTGAAACCACCTATTCACTCACTTTTTACGATTAGACCGTCTTTTCTGGCAGTGCGACAGTCGCAGATTCCTGCAATGCAACCAACCAAACCTCCGCCCAGTGGCACTCACGATAGAACTTATTGACGATGAGATTTGGACTGGAGGGGTCGTTTGTCTGCACAAGCCATCTTAGGCGATCCGGTCTTAAGCTCGCATCTAAAGCGGCTGCCCTTGGTGACGCTGTATTTGACCGAGCGCTGCAACTCGCGCTGCGTGACATGCGACTACTGGCGCCATGGCCGCGCCGACATGACTTTTAGCGCCGTGCAGCGCCTTCTGCCCAACCTCGTACAGTTGGACACTCGCGCGGTGCTCTTGTCGGGCGGCGAACCTCTCCTCAATCCGGAGTGGGAACGCATCGCGTACGCGCTGCGCGACATGGGCCTCAAAGTGTGGCTGCTGACTTCCGGCCTGTCGTTGGCAAAGTTCGCCCGGCGTGCCGCAAAGGTTTTCGATGCCATCACCGTTTCCTTGGATGGCACCAATAGGCAAACCTACCAGGCAATTCGCGGGCTGGACGCCTTGGACAAGGTATGTGAAGGCATTCGCTCTGCGGCAAACCACGGGATCGCGCCGGGTGTGCGAGTGACCGTGCAGCGGGCGAACTTCAGACAGCTACCAGCTTTTGTGTCCTTGGCGAAGGAACTCGGCGCACGGCAAGTCTCCTTTCTCGCAGTGGATGTGGTCAGTCCACACGCGTTTGGCCGCACAGAAGGCTTCACCAGTGATTTGGCCCTGCTCCCCGAGGAGCTGCCCGAGTTGGACGAATTGCTCAGCAGCATGGAACGCGAATGCGCCGCGGACTTTCGCTCGGGCTTTATTGCGGAAAGTCCCGGTAAGCTGCGGCGCATCCAGCAGTACTTCGGCGCCATTCACGGCAAGACTTCGTATCCTTTGGTTCGCTGCAACGCACCGGAGTTTTCTGCGGTGGTCGGCGCGACTGGACGCGTGCAGCCATGCTTTTTTATATCGGGGCCGGCCGGTGCCAGTTTGCAAGGCGACGGCATGGCAATTGATGACCTTTCGCGCACGTTAAACGGCGAGCGCATGAGGGCACTGCGCAGTTCAATCCGCGCTGGAGCGCGCGCCGAATGTAAGACCTGCGTGTGTTCCATGTGGCGCGATCCGCAAAGATCTGGGTCGGAGGCTTTGCCGTGACTGTGGATGCTCTGTCATTGGTAACCGCCAAGCAACCGTCGGCGAAGCGATTAAAAGTACTGCTATACAATCCACAGGCGGTCTTTTTCACTATGCCGCTCGCCTTGCTCGCCATCGGCTCCGAACTCGACCCGAATGTCTACGAGGTCGTGACGATCGACGCTCGTCTGGATCCCGATGCCGAACAGGCGGTTCTCGCGCAAGTCGGAGAAGCCCTTTGCCTCGGGATCACCGTGCTAACGGGCGCGCCCATTTCGGATGCGCTGCGCATATCACGTGCCGCAAAGAAAGCTCGGCCCGATCTCCCGGTCGTGTGGGGTGGCTGGCATCCGTCGATGTTTTCGCGAGAATGCTTGCTGGAGCCGTCAGTCGATGTGACGGTGCGCGGTCAGGGAGAGGAAACCTTTGCCGAGATCGTCGCACGCCTTGCCCAGGGCCGTTCTCTGGATGATTGCGCTGGCTGTACGGTGAGACTCAGCGACGGGTCCATTCAAGAAAACCCGGCACGAGAACTGGCACAGGTCGATAATTTTCGGGCTCACGACTATGCGCTGATACCCGTCGAGCGTTATTTCCGACTCAAAGGCAAACGTCAGCTCGACTACATCTCGTCTCAAGGCTGCAATTTTCGTTGCGCATTTTGTTCGGACCCGTTCGTTTACGGCCGCAAGTGGGTGGGCCTCGAGCCAGTGCGCATGGCTATGCGACTGAAGGAGCTGTGGGATCGATATCATTTCGATGACGTTAATTTTCAGGATGAAACCTTCTTCACCAAAACCGGCCGGGTGGCGGCGCTCGCCGACCGGATAGTAGAGTCAGGAATGAAAATTACTTGGGCGGCCACGATGCGCGCTGATCAAGGCGTGCGCCTGCCGGACGCCGTGTGGGCGCGCTGCAAGCAGTCTGGTTTACGCCGGCTGCTCGTTGGCGTCGAATCAGGTTCCAACGAAGTATTGAAGCGTATTAAAAAAGACATCAAGATCGAGCAGGTTTACGAGACCGCGCAGAAGATGCTGAAATTTGGGATTGCCGGTCATTTTCCCTTCATAGTGGGTTTCCCCGACGAAACCGATGCGCACATTCAGGCGACCCTCGATTGCGCCAAAAAGCTGCGCTCCATGAGCCCGGATTTCTTGACGCCGATTTACTATTTCAAGCCCTACCCCGGCAGCGCGCTGGTCATTGAAGCCGTGGCACGCGGTTTTCGGCTGCCGGAGACACTCGAGGCTTGGGCGAAATTCGATTATGTGGCAGGAGAACCGGGGCCCTGGGTTTCCGCCGAAAAATTCGAACTCATCGAGCGCTTTAAATTTTTCCACGAACTGGCGTGGAAAAGGGTGTCTCGCAGTAAGCGACTCCTGCAGCAACTCGCACGCTTGCGCTGCGACCGAGACTACTATCGATGGCCAGTCGAGATGTTGTTCACGCGCTGGCTCGTGCCGGTGCAGACGCTGTCATGATTTATTCCGCGCCATCGGCTCAAGACTCGCTAAAAGTCGCCCGGGTGCCGCTGATCGCGCGACTCATCGGCAAGACCATGGCTTTCGGCTATCGACTCGCCGGGAAGCATCGTTATGACGATTTTCGATTGGAGCGTGTACAAGGCTTGTCCTTTCTTGTCATGCCAAGCGTGTTCAATCCGAAAGTGCCGCGCACCGGCGAATTTCTCGCTTCACTGCTCAATTCTAATCTCGTTGGCCGCGAGGATGATGTGTTGGACTTGGGCACCGGATCCGGCGTCGGTGCGGTGTTCGCAGCCAGATATGCCCGCCGCGTCGTGGCGGTGGATATCAATCCTGCAGCGGTTCGATGCGCTAGCATCAATGCCTTGATCAATGGAGCGGAGGAACAGATCAACGCGCGTCACGGCGACTTGTTCGCGCCGGTGCACGGCGAAAAATTCGATCTCATTCTGTTTAACCCACCGTTCGTGCGGGGTGTGCCAATAGATGACCGAGATAAAGCGTGGCGATCGAGCGACGTGGCGGAGCGCTTCGCGGAAGGTTTGCGCGAACATCTGAAACCGCGCGGTTCAGCACTGATTCTGCTCTCGACCTTTGGTGACGGCCGACATTTCCTCGACGCATTTTGCGAACAAGGCTTGGGCGTTTCGGTGTTCGCAGAACGCCAATTTATCAATGAGCGCTTGACTGTCTTCAGAGTCGCACCCTTGGAATCGCAGATATGCCGGGGCGTCCCGGTTCAGAGGTGATGATGGCCGCTTCGCAACGTGTTCTGCTCGTCAATCCGACCATAACATCGCACCGTCATGCGCGGTTTCCTCTTGCGATCATGAGCTTGTCAGCGGCACTCGAGGGTAAATACGAGTCGACGATCATCGACGGCAATGTCGATCGCGACTATGTCTCCACTGTAGTGCGCGCCATAGCAGATAGCTCTGTGTCCGCTGTGGGCGTAACCGTCATGGGTGGGCCACAGCTACGCTCGGCAATCGCAGTCTCAAAGGCAATCCGCGAAAAGTTGCCCACCTTACCGATAGTTTGGGGCGGCGCCTTCCCGACCGTGTGTCCGGATGCAGCGCTGAACGCGACGTACGTCGACTATGTGGTGCGAGCTCAAGGAGAAAAAACGCTCGTGGAGCTTTTGGAGGCACTGGCACAGCGAGAAGATGCGGATTTGGAAGCGATCCCCGGGCTGTCTTGGCGGCGACGCGGCGAAGTTGTGCACAACAAAGATCGCAAATTCTCCGCTGCCAGCGTCGATAGAATGCTGCCTTACGACAAGATGGCAAATCCGCGGCAATATCTCGCCAAGACCTATCTCGGCGAACGCACTCTCGTCTATCAAGCGGGCTTGGGCTGCCGGTTTCGTTGCACCTTCTGCGGAGTCGCGACAATGTTTCGCGGCAATATGGCGTTGCCATCAGCATCAAGACTTGAGCAAAACCTTGGATTTATGAAGGATAAGTTTGGCGTGGATGCAATCCAGTTCTACGACCACAACTTCTTCGACCGCGAAGTCGATATGGTGCCGCTGCTCGAGATTCTCGCAAAGCTCGAGCTGCCGTGGTGGTGTTATGCACGGTCCGATGCTCTGGTAAATTTGTCAGAGGCATCCTGGGCGCTGGTCAAAAAGAGCCGGCTGCGCATGGCCTATATCGGTGCAGAGTCCCCCAGCGATTGGTTGCTGCACGATATACGTAAAGGCACCCGCTGCGATCAAACGCTGGAGGCCATTGAACAATGTCGCCGACATGGTGTGGTCCCGGAGCTGTCATTCATGGTAGCGCCGCCGCAGGACCCCGAGGGAGAGACAGAGAAGACGTTTGAGTTCATCCGCATGATCAAGCGGGTCCATCCTGGCACGGAAGTCATGATTTACGTCTACACACCGCTACCGCGGCGACAAAACGGCAAGAGTGGCGGACCGGAAAGCATAACCAGTGAGTATCGCGATTGTGCTGGCATGCCGGTGATGTTCCCACGCACCGCAGATGGATGGGCCGAGCCCGAATGGATCGATTACTGGTGCCATCAGAGTGCACCGTGGGTGTCGGAGCATTTGCGGCGGCGAATCGTGAATTTCACGACCGTATTGGGGTGCCGGTTCCCCACCATCATGGACGTCCGCGCTTCCAATTGGGGAAAAGCCACGCTGCGAGCGCTTGCGTCGTGGCGATATCGATTTCAGCGATACGACGACCCGTGGGAGCTTCGAGTTTCGCGGAAACTCATCCGTCATTGGGACCCGCGGGTCATGAGCCTGTGACGATCGGATCAATCGAAGCGCTTGTCTCGCAACAGCGGGACAAGGTTTAGGTAGGTTCATGACTCTATTTGCCGATTTCTGGGGTATTCTGACGCCGAAGCAGAGGCGCGGCATCCTGACAATGCAGATTGTCTCGATGGCCATGGCCTTCTCGACCGTCGGCGGGATCGCAGCGATTGCTCCCTTTTTTGCGGTGCTCGGTCAGCCGGAACTCATCGATCACAACGCATTGCTCCACTGGGCGTATGCGCACGGCGGCTTCTCAAGCAAACGCGGCTTCGTTGTGGCTCTCGGCATTGCGTTCAGTGCGGTGATGCTGATCGCTAATCTGATTAACGTCTTGGGCTCCCTGGCGATGAGCCGCCTGGCGCTGCGGATCGGCACCGAGATGCAATCCACCTTGTTCGGGGAATATCTCTCGCGCCCGTACTCTTTTCACATCCGCGCGAACGGCACGACGCTCTTTAACAACATACTCTATGAGACCGCGAGAGTTACCGACGGCATTCTGAGGAATGCCTTCATGCTGGTGACCAATCTGGTCACCGCATCGTTCATCATCTTGGCAATCCTGGTGTTGAGACCGATGATCGCGCTCGCCATGATCGCCGGTCTGTCCGGTGGTTATGCTCTGATCTATTTTGTGCTGCGCAATCGGCTGCTGCAACTTGGACAGACCCAGTCGCGCTCTGCCATCGAACAGGCGCAGATCCTCCACGAGAGCTTCGGCGCCATCAAAGAAATCATCGTTCTGCAGGCGCAGAACTTCTTTCGCGGCCGATTCGAGCGAGCCAGCAAGTCCTTTTCTCGCGCCGCTGCTCACAGTCAAGTCGTAGCGCAAAATCCCAGGCACATCATGGAATGCGTTGCTGCGGTGGGTCTCGTCGGCCTCGCGCTTGTGCTCGGCGGCCGCGAGGACGGCGTCGGCCCCTGGCTGGGACAATTGACGTTTATCGCATTTTCCGCGTACCGGCTCTTACCTATCCTGCAGCAGGTATTTGCCGCGTCCGTGAATATTCGTGCCGACCGCGCCGGGCTCGCCCTGATTGCGCCGGATTTGCTGCGAGCTCGAACTGCAATTCACACGACCACGTTGGCAAACTTCATGCGGACGGACCGCACATGGCAAGTGCGCCCGCAACAGGAAATCCGGCTCGAAGAAGTCTCGTTTCGTTATGCCACTGACCAACCTTGGGCCCTCACGGGGGTCTCCCTGCGAATCCCCGCCCGTGCTACGGTCGGCATCGTCGGCGTCAACGGCTCGGGAAAAACGACTTTGGTGGATGTGATCGTGGGGCTGCTGGTGCCTTCTGAGGGTCGTGTGGAAGTGGATGGAAGCGCGCTAGAGGAGGCCAATCGCGCAGCCTGGCAGTCCCGAATTGCTTACGTTCCGCAAAATATTTTCTTGTTGGACTCGAGCATCGCGCAGAACATTGCATTGGGAATTCCTGCCGCGGACATCAATCGACACCGGCTGTTGGAAGCGATTCGCTTGGCGCAACTTGATGAGTTCATCAAGACTCTCCCCGCAGGCTACGACCATAGAGTGGGTGAGCGAGGCATCCAGTTGAGCGGCGGCCAGCGGCAGAGAATCGGCATTGCGCGCGCGCTATATCGGGCAGCAACCGTCCTGGTGTTCGACGAGGCCACGAATGCTTTGGACGGTCTGACGGAACAGGAACTAATGGCGACGCTTGGCAGTTTGCGCGGCCGCTATACAACCATTCTCATCGCGCACCGAATGACCACAGTACGCTCATGCGACATCATCTTCGAGCTCGAAGACGGAAAAATCACCGGCAGCGGTACTTATGAGGGACTCCTGAAAAGTTCGGCAGTGTTCCGGCGAATGACCGGGGTGCGCTGGGTGAATTCAGAATTGCCTTAAGCGCATGCACGCAGATCGCAATGCAGGTGGAGGGCTCGTCGTCTCGGAGTCGAGCGCGGCTCCGTTCTTCATGGTCGGTCGGTTCGGGCCGCCGCTGGGGTCCACACTGCTCCGCCTGATGTTGGCCAACGTTACCTATGTGAGTGAAGGCCCGTTACCTAGCGCAGGCGGGCGGGGCGGTAATCAGTGTATTTCGCATCAGCCCTCCATTGGGATCGGGCGTGAGCAAAAAGTACTGGGACTTCCCGCTCAGCGTCTCTCCGAAACCCAAGATGTCACCGCGGTCGTTGATGGCGGCCGCTTCCGCAGAACGATAGCCTTCAGGTGTCAGGTCGAACGCTCCAGAATTCGCATTCCAGTTGAAGAGATGGCGTCGGTTGTAACCAGCGGGTTGGTAGGATCCGACGACGCTCGCAGCAGAATTTATTCCGACCGCAGAGCTGGGCAAACTCAGTATTACGGTAGCGATGCCATTCTTGAATACAGTCGCCATCGCTTGACCATTTGAGATTGAGCCTCCGGCCGCTTCGCCCAGGGCGTTTATCGCGTAGACAAAACCAGTCAGATACTGAGTCGTGCCGTGGCTTAGAACATAACCGCGTTCGCCCGTGAAACGCAATTGCCCGGTGAGAACACGCCGCATGAGGCGAAGACTACGATTGCCGATGATGGTGCCGCCGGAATTGATGCCCAGTGCTGGCGTGTTGGTTCCGGATACGGGTAAGCGGGAATAGGCGCCATCAGACCAAAGCCACCCTACTACGCTCTTACTGGAGGTATGGTCATATCCAACCACTTCTCCGCGGTTGTTGATGCCTATTGCAGCGCCACCCAGATCCGTCGGATCCGCCAGAGGTAGGACAGTGAAACCATGGCGGTCATATATAAACCATCGTGACGGTAGGTCGCCAGCAGAGGTGTGGATGGTGCCGACGACCGCCCCGCAGTCGTTTATGCCGAACACCCGAGGCGTATTGAAGTCGTGGCTGGGAAGGCCGGGCGGGACGCCCAAGTTAGTGAGCGCGCCGCTGGACCATTCCGCGAGTGAAACAGACCCGTCGGAGTTCGCAATTCCGCCGACGACCACTCCGTTGTTATTTAGGGCCTCGCCGCCCGTGTTAGAGAACGGGATGAATGGGAGTTGGGTTACGTCGTACCGTTCAGCTGCAAAACAAGAGTTCATTGCGAGTCGCTGTTGGATGGCCTTTTAAATCTGCCCGCTGAGTATACTCCCGGTCCGCACTCGGCACGCCGAGAAATGTACGAGCCTCCGCGAATCGGCAGGCTTCCTTTCGCCAGAAATTCGCACGCGGTTCTGCGACGAACGACCACGCTGCGCTCATTCGCAACTCGTTCCCGCACATGTCGACGATCTAGGGTCTAAGAGTACAATGCGGCATCATTCAGAAAGTACATCGGATAGGCCGGTACGTCGTTGCGACTTAACAGAGAACAGGAAGCGCCGACATGATCCATAGAATATTACTCGTTGTCTCTGGGAACACGGGTGGAGCGCCGTGACCACCCAAAACGGGGGCCGGCATGCGCTTCTGGAACAGGCGGCACGTTGGCTGAAGTTGCTCGTAGACCGAGGCCGCCGGTCCGATGGCTTGTTGCAGTCGGCGCAGAGCTGGGAAGCGCAGTATGCCGCAGGGAGGTGGGACTTCCTTGCGGAGCTATCCGAGTTGGCGCGCTTCAGCATACTGGCGGGCTATATTTGTCACCTGAAGCCAGGAGGGACAGTGTTGGATACAGGATGTGGCCAAGGCGTTCTGTTGCGCAGACTCCCAATATCTTGCTATTCGAAGTATGTCGGGATCGACGTGTCGGGCAGTGCAATCTCGGTGGCGCAGGAGCTGGGGAACGAGCGCAGTACGTTTTTCGCGGCGGACTGCGAGGAGTATTCGCCTGCGGAATA
>JBDTAV010000042.1:0-30723 GCA_039924385.1 Steroidobacteraceae bacterium | reverse complement strand
CGAATCGGGCTTTACGGTTCCCGATATAGCCGACCCAAAGATCGTGTGGGCCACCTGTTACGGCGACACGGTGACGCGGTGGGACGCCAGATATAAAGAGCCGCACTCCGTCAGTCCTTGGAAGCACAGCCTCGACTCGCCGCCGAATGATCTCAAATATCGCTGCCATTGGACTCCGCCGCTCGCAGTGGATCCGTTCGATCACGATACGGTGTACTACGGTTGCCAGGTGATTTTCAAGACCACGAACGCTGGTCAGACCTGGGCGGTGGTCAGCCCTGATCTGACCACACAAGATCCGGCGCATATCGTCCCATCGGGGGGAATCGTGGGCGACAACCTGGGCCAATTCTATGGTGAGGTCGTATTTGCAATCGCCCCCTCCAAGATTCAGAAGGGCCTCATCTGGGCCGGCACCAATGACGGTCAACTCTGGTACACCCAAGATGCGGCCGCACATTGGACCAATGTCACCGCTCATCTGACCGGACTTCCCGCGCACGGCACGATTACCAGCATCGCGCCGTCCAGCTTTGATCCAGCGGCAGCCTACATCAGCGTGGATCTGCATCTGGAGGACAACCGCGAGCCATTCATTTATAAGACAACGGATTTCGGCAATACTTGGCAGCGAATCAATGGCAACTTGCCGAAGCACTCGCTGTCGTACGTTCGCAGCGTCACAGACGATCCCAACTGCGCGGGGCTGCTGTTCACCGGCACCGGGAACGGGCTGTACTACTCGCTCGATGACGGCGGGCACTGGACGGCAATGCAGACAGGATTGCCCGCGGCACCTGTGACGTGGGTGGTGGTGCAGTCCAAGTTTCATGACCTCGTGATTTCGACTTACGGCCGCGGGCTGTTCATCCTGGACGACATCACGCCCCTCGAGCAGATGGTCAAGCATCGTTTGGACGCGCCGGTTGTCTTGTTTGAGCCGCGGCCGTCGTATCGATTCGTGCGCGGCGCACAAGCGATGCTGAATTTTTCGTTGAAAGCTGCCCCGAAAGATCCGGTGGAACTCGAGATTCTCGACTCTCATGGAAGCATGGTGCGTGAACTCGAAAAGAAAGAATCGAAGGATCTTGTCATCGGCATCAACCGCGTGAAGTGGGATATGCGATATGACTCGCCGCGGGTCATTGCCCTGCGCACGGTGGCCCCCGACAATTCACACATCTGGGAGGAACCGCGCTTCCGAGATGCTGACTCGCGGCCCATTACGCACTGGGGTTCCAAACCCGGCGAAGTGGGACCGATCGCGGCTGCGGGCAGCTATTCGGTGCGACTGAAGGTGGATGGAAAGATCTACACGCAGCCTCTCACGGTATTGAGCGACCCGAATGCGCCGGGGTCCAGCGCGGATATCGAACTGTCCGTTAAGGCGCTGCTTGAGATACGTGACGATATCAGCCGCGTGTCCGACACGGTCAATCAAATCGAGTGGCAGCGCAAGCAGATTGAGTTGGTGGAGACGATGCTTCGGCCCGCCAAGAAGCAGGACAAGCCCGCGCCTCTGATCGCCGAAGAGGGGGATGAACCCGATACCGATCCCGCAGAAGCGCCTCCCGTCGTACTGAGCGACGCGCAAGAAAAGCAGAAAAAGCAGTTGCTAACGTCAGCCGAAGATCTCGATAGGAAGCTTCAGGCAGTCGAGACGCGGCTGGTCTCGCAGGCGTTGCGCGACAGCGACGACAAATACTTCGTCGAGCCGTATGGAGTTTATCTCGATCTCATTTGGCTCAATGCCGAGGTTGGAACGGGTGGAGGTGATGTCGCGGGAAGCGCCGATTTCGCGCCCACGGAAACTCAATTGAATTTGTTGCGCACGTACGCGTCCGAGGTGGCGAGCGTCGATTCGGACTACCAGAAAATCTTGCAGAACGATTTTCCGCCCTTTGCACAAGCGCTGCAGCGAGCGAACTTGGCGCCCTTGGTGGGGGGCGCCGGCAATCAGTAGCCGAATGCCGCCTTCATGAACGAGAAATCGGTCAGGAAGGGTATAAGGAAATCGAGGCCGAGGCGACGGAAGTGCATGAGGCTTACGCCTGCTTGCAGCTGCCCGCCGAGCCTTCGCGGGCGCCATCCGCATGGAAATCCGCCCCGCGCGATTCAACTCGACACTTGTTGATAGCGAGGTCGGGTATTGACCTTGGATGTACGGTAGCGCACATCTCTTGTCCGCGACCTTGTGTAAAGTCCTCTTTTGGATGGCAAAGTTTCGAGGATCTAGCATTGCGCACCACTTAGATCCGATAGGCGTTCAGGCTGGCGACGCTTGTCCGATGCCCAACGAGAAGAATACCCGCGCGCTGGAACGAGAGGACATCCCCCCTATGATTGGTGCGCGCCTGATTGGACTGCATCTAGGATTTCCGACGCTTCTTGCTATTGGGGTGTTGTGTGTGCTGAGCACCAAAAGCTGGGCCGTGCCGAGCTTCGCTCGACAGACAGGAATGACATGCGCCGCCTGCCACACCGTGTTTCCTGAACTCACTCCGTTTGGACGAGAATTCAAGCTGAACGGCTACGTGCTCGACAACATTAAACAGATAACGGGAATCGACATTGATTCTCACCAAACCCTGGCCCTGAATTCCATCCCCCCCATCAGCATGATGGTGCAGGTCTCATACACGCACACAAGCTCCGCCCTTCCCGACAGCGCGTTACCACCAGCTCTTGCTAAAGATGGCGAAGTGCTTTTTCCGCAGCAAGCAAGCTTTTTCTATGCAGGTAAAATCGCGAATGAACTCGGGGCATTCATACAGCTGACTTATGATGGTGTCGCCGACCATTTTGGGATAGACAATACTGATATTCGCTATGCCCATCACTTGTCTTTCGGAGGCGTGGACGCTAATGGTCACAACATGATCCTGGGCGTTACCCTGAACAACAATCCCACGGTTCAAGACGTCTGGAACACGACGCCAGCTTGGGGCTTTCCCTACGCCGGGAGTTCGGTGGCACCGGGACCGATTGCAGCCACGCAGATCGACGGAACGTTGGCGCAATCAGTCGCGGGACTCGGCGTCTATGTTTGGCTTGATGATCACTGGTATGCGGAAATATCGGGATACAGCCCTGCGATTGTGGGAGGCGCTCATCCGCTTGATAGCACGCAGAGCAATGTGTCTCATGGGCTGGCTCCGTATTGGCGCCTAACCTACGAACAACGCTGGGATCGTAGCTCATTGTCGGTAGGCACGTATGGAATCGATATAAAGACTAGCCCGGGAAGCGGAACGGCACTGCAGGGCCTCACCAATCAATATAAAGACGTGGCTGGGGATATACAGTACCAGTTCATTGGCGAGGATCACCTGGTGACGGTTCTTGCGACGTACATTCACGAGAACCAAACGCTCAATGCAAGTTTCTTCGATCAATTCGCCGCGAATGTCACCAACACCCTCAAAACCTCGAAGCTCACGGGCGAATACAGCTACCAGCGCCGGATAGGCGGATCGCTGGGGTATTTCAGCACCACTGGCAGCAATGACGCCGTCCTCTATGCCGTCGCAGCAGTTGTAGGCAGTGCAAACAGCAGTCCCGATTCAAGCGGTTATATCGCTGAGCTGAATTATTTGCCGTGGCTCAATACGAAATTGCAGCTCCAATATGTCGGCTACGACAAATTCAACGGTCTTAGAACCAACTATGACGGCTCCGGTCGCAACGCGTCCAACAACAATACATTGTACGGACTGGTCTGGGTGAATTTCTGATGAGGACGCTCGTCAAGACCGCCATGATCCGGAACGCAGTTGCCAGCTTAAGTGCAGGATTGTTGATTGTTGGCATTGCTCATGGGGCGGACGTGAGCACGACTGGCATGACCGATGCACAAAAGACCGCGTTGCAAAAAACCATAGAGACATGTAGCGCATGCCATGGACTCACGGGCCGAAGCGTGTCGCCCACTTTCCCGATTTTAGCGGCCCAAACGGCCCCTTATATCGAACTGCAGTTGCATGCTTTTAAGGATCAAACACGGGCTGACCCGGATGCACAAGCCTACATGTGGGGTATGGCATCTCAACTAAACGACGCGTCGATCAGCGAACTTGCAGCTTATTTTTCCAAACAGTTGGCCCCTGAAGGTAAAAGCGGCAATGCCACGCTCATTGCCCAGGGCAAACAAATCTTCGTGGAAGGCGTGCCAGGACGACAGATTCCGGCCTGCGCGACCTGTCATGGCGCCCAGGCCCAAGGCAATGGACCGTTTCCGCGCCTCGCGGGACAGCATGCTCCTTATCTGCTCAAACAACTGCTCGTGATTCAAAGCGTACTGCGCACCGCACCGGTG
The DNA here is from genome assembly GCA_039924385.1 of Steroidobacteraceae bacterium. GTDB lineage: Bacteria > Pseudomonadota > Gammaproteobacteria > Steroidobacterales > Steroidobacteraceae > Bog-1198. Next base: position 26,408 of record JBDTAV010000042.1, on the reverse strand, counting down.
ATGCATGGCGTCATAAAAGAATTGACCCGAGACCAGATGCAGGCTGTCGTCGCATATTTGGAATCGATTTGAGGAGCGCTGAGCCGACGGCAGCTGCGGTTAGTTGGTGAGCCACAGGTTGTTCATTCACTGAAGGAGTTGATGATCATGACCAAAAATATTACGCGGCGCGCGCTCATCATTCGCGGTCTCATAGTCGGAACGACCATCCCGATCGCGGAAACCCTCATTAGCCCCGCAGTTCTCGCGGAATCTCCGTCTCTGGATCCGAACGATCCCACTGCGAAAGCGCTCGGCTATATTACCCAATCAACGAAGCCGGGTGAAAAATGCAACAATTGCACTCAATTTCAAGGTAACGCCGGAAGTGCACAAGGCCCCTGCACAATTTTCCCGGGGAAAAGCGTCGCGGCCGCCGGATGGTGCATGAGTTGGGTTAAAAAGCCCGCTTGAGTGACAGCGTAGTGGATCGAAATGCAGAATTGTCTTGAGGGATTAGCGACATGAAAGAGCGCTTAGTCGATGTCAAGATGGGCGAGAGAGGGGTTGTGCACACATTCCCTATCACGATCAGCGATCCGCTGGCAGAGACCAATGAAAAGGCTTTCACGGAGAAGGCGCTAGAAGCCGCCGCTCACGCGAAGGTTTTAGAGGATGACGAACTCGAGGGACTGAGCGCGCAGATGCATGTCAGCCGCAGCGGGCCACTGGAACCTGACCACGATCCTCTGAGTGTGCTCGCGGAGACCAAAGAGGGTCTGGATCAGTTTGTTCGCGATCGCGCCTACTTCCTATGGGAGCAGGCGGGGCGGCCAGACGGGGCGGCCGAGGAGTTCTGGCATAAAGCGCAGCATCAGCGCTGGTGCGAGCGCGCTTACGCGCTATGGTGGCGGGAAGGTTGTCAGGCTGGCAATGCGCACCAGCATTGGTACCGCATACGAGACTTCGAGCAGAATTGACGCGACATTCTCGCCTGAGAATCAGCGAGGTCGCTAGGGTGACTGAAGCCCGGCCGCCGCGAGGCCGCGATGAAAACTAACAGGGAACAGCTTTTGCATGGTCGGCGGTGCTGGCGCCGAAGTTGTCCGAGCACAAGATTCATAGCACGGTGCACGAAGGGTAGAGCGGCACATTCCCTGATCTAGGCGTTCCAGTTCAGGCAAAGCCTTAAGTGTACTTCTGGACCCATTTGGTGATTGCACATCCTTGGCCCCGACAAAGGCGGCGAAATAACTCGCGGTTCCCAGGTGACCCAGGCGAACGATTGGTGCCGACGTCATGAATGGTTCGGTTCAGTAGCGCACAGACGACGCGCGGTGCTGTCGATTATGCTGGCGTGACGAGGATGCGCCGCATCATTTTCGTGCCACCCAGGGCCTTTATGTGCCTAAGGACTCTGCATGCCGCTTGCAACGCCTCCCGATGTTCGAAACCGATTGATCGCTGACTTACCCCGCAAGGATCGCAGCGAATTTCTCAAACACTGTCAGCCGGTTGAACTGGTGTTCGGCGAGATCTTGTGTGAGGCCGGCAGGCCGATGACCCACATATATTTTCCCTTGCAGGGCTTCATCTCGAGAATTGCCGTGCTCGAAGAGCAGCAGCCGCTTGAAATCGGGCTGGTTGGCAACGAAGGCATGATGGGTGAAACCCTCGCTCTCGGCGTCAATGCGGCGCCCATGCGAGCGGTGGTGCAGGGCGCCGGGACGGCGCTTCGAATGAGTGCTGCCGCTTTGCGGCGCGAATTGAGACGACGTGGGAGTCTGGCGGCCATTGTGAATCGCTACCTCTACGTCCTGATCGCGCAGTTGACTCGACTATCCGCGTGCACGCGATTTCATGAGATCGAGCCCCGGCTGGCGCGATGGCTGCTGATGACGCATGACCGAGCGCATACCGATCAATTTCGCCTGACCCATGAATTTCTCGCCGCCATGCTGGGCGTACGCCGCAGCGGGGTGACGATCGCCGCCGGCAATTTGCAGGCGAAAAAACTCGTCCGCTACCACCGTGGAGAACTCACGGTGCTCGATCGCCGAGGCTTGGAGGCGGTGTCCTGCTCCTGCTACGCCGCATTGCGAAACGACTATTCTGACGTGTTCGATTGATCCGTCACCAGGAATACTTGATTCGGCCTTTTAGGCGTATTATGTCCCTCGGTACGCTACCGTACTCGGAGTGTCCGAGGGCTACGTCATCTATTCACCCAGCGAACCCCGCGCGAATCGCTTGATCGCGAGACTTCCCGAGAAGAAATGGGCGGCCTGGGCGCCTCATTTGGAGGCGGTGGAGATGCCGCTCGGTCAGGTCCTTTATGAATCCGGCGATACGCTAGCGCACTTGTACTTTCCTACTTCTTCCATCGTCTCGTTGCTGTACGTCATGGAGGATGGCGGCTCGGCCGAAATTGCCGTCGTCGGTTTTGAGGGGTTAGTCGGTGTATCGCTGTTTATGGGGGGTGAATCGACCCCAAGCCGAGCGGTGGTGCAAAGCGCGGGCTGCGGCTTTCGCCTCGAAGCCAAGCGGATGATGAAGGGTTTCAACTTAGGAAGTCCGATCCTGCATCTTTTCCTGCGCTACACCCAGGCGCTACTGACCCAGATGGCGCAGACGGCGGTTTGCAACCGCCTCCACAGCCTCGATCAGCAGCTCTGCCGATGGCTCCTCCTGAGCCTTGATCGGCTACTCTCGAACGAACTCGTCATGACGCAGGAGCTCATAGCCAACATGCTGGGTGTGCGTCGCGAAGGCGTGACGGAAGCTGCAGGGCGGCTCGATAAAGCGGGCGTGATCCGCTATGCCCGAGGCCGCATCACGGTGCTCGATCGTTCTCAGTTGGAAAAGCGTACTTGCGAGTGCTATGCCGTGGTCAAGAAAGAATACGACCGCTTGCTGCCGATGACGACGGCCAGCTGATGCCAGATACCCCTAATGTTGGCCATCGCACAGCCGATGCTCGCCACGCAGGAGAATACTTTCTGAGAACGACTAAGCGGGTCGGAAGATCGGCCGACGTCACCCTCTTCCTGTTGCGCTGAAGGATTGCTCCCGACGCCGGCGTAGCCGCTCAACCCCGGCGGTCGCCGATGATTCGCGCGGGTCCCTTTTAATCTCACGTGACCGAATCCCAACAGGGTCTTCAGTGTTACACGAATTTGTCACTGGCCACCGGGCCGCATTGGTTGAGCCATGCCGACAAAAGGTCGTGACACGGCGCGCGCCACCTGCGAGCGAGGCCGAGTTCTGAGCATGGCATACCGCTCTTTCTCGATCAATTGATCAAGACGCTGAAGGTGAAGCAAACTTCGGAGCCGAAGCAAAGCCGCCTGGTATATGGCCCTTCCGGCGGTCATCAATCGAACATCTCTGAGATCGGCATCGCGGCTGCACCGCTGCGCGCCCGCCGCCTGCTTCCTCCGAGTTTTGTGGGACAACGGCTGTCGGGCGCTTACACGGCCACGGCTTTCTTAACTGTGCAAACGAGGTCATTTCGATGCATTTTCTTGGACTGGGATTCGACTACCGAAAACCAGAGTGTAAAATCTGGTGAACTCCGCACCAAAAAGGAAGATCTGCGCCGAGTAGTAGGTCCATAAAAGGAGAACCAGAAACGAGCCAGCAATTCCGTATACCGATGAGAATGCGCTCTTGCCGAGGTAGTAGCCGATCGCAAATTTGCCGAGACTAAACAGGGTCGCGGTGAAGATGCCGCCCACCCAAACATCCGCCCATGCCAAGCGTTCTTGGGGGACATACTTAAAAAGCAGCGCGAATAAAACGGCAGAAATCCCGAGCGTCAATACGACATCAATCACTAGCAGCGCAACCCGCCAATGGCCCATCATCGAAGAGAGCCAGGCGCCGAAGGCGGCCATTAGGGTACTCACTATTAGGGAAACCATCAGCAGGAAGCCCACCCCTAAGACCAATCCTAGCGAGAGAAATCTCGCGCGAAGGATTCGCCAAAGACCGTGCATGCGTTTGCGCTTGGGTATCTCCCAAATTTTATCCAGCGAGTTTTGCAGTTCAACGAAGACGCTAGAGGCACCGAAAAGAAGCGTTACCACGCCAATCGACGTTGCGATGCGGCTCTTGTCGAGATACTCGGTGCTGGTGAGGAGGTCTCGCACGGCGCTTGCTCCTGTTGCACCGAGCAGGTTCTGAGCTTGAGTCAACAGGTTTGCTTGGAGGATGTCTCCGTGAACCACAATGCCGACGACACCGATCGCGATGATGAGTATCGGTGCTATCGAAAACACCGTGTAAAAAGCTAGCGCGGCACCCATAGTTGAAGCGTCGTGCTCGAGCCATGCCTTTCCTGCCTTCGTAATTACGTCGATTAGGCTCAGAAAAATAGCGAATCTGCGCTTGAGCGTTTTACTGAACTGCATGTTTCTCATTCGGTACTCGAGTCGGCGATTCTCGACTCACGGTATACGAGCTCTCACAGAGAGCGGAATTGCGCCCCAACACCAGTTAACATCGCGAGCACGCCTTTACATTGGTGGCATAGCCACATCTTGCGCAGCCCTTCGAGGCAACCGGGCTCGGGGCGTTCACGAGCAGTGAGGAGATGGCAAGCAACCAAAAGCTAGCGAGTCGCATGAGCTTCTAGCCGCGAGGCGTCACGCGCGGTGTATGTTCGCTACCGCACACTGTACCACCTGTGGGCGAGACTAAACGGCAATCGAGCGATCCAGCTCAGCGCTTTTCACACGTTTCATGCGGCACGTTCTGACACTGCCGCGTTCGCGCCGCCGTCCTACTACTGATGAACCTGGCGGCCTACGCCGCAATTGCCGGCTGCTCCCATACTGTTTTGGCTAGGCGCTCTCCGATTACGTTGCTAGCCCCCTTTCACTTCGGTAGCGGTTCAGTAAAGGCACCCACGCACCTTATTCAGGCTTGGGGCTGCCACACTTCTTTCGAGAATGGGATGCAGCCATACGCACCGTTTGTTGCCCGCACTTGCGTGCGGCGACATAGCAGTGAGACCCGGCCGCTATCAAGAAGGCGAATCACAAAAGGGTACATTGAGTATGGACACGCGATACTTGAATTTAACCGGGGCCGTGCTCGTCCTAAGCTTCATCGTAACGGCAGCATATGGGAAGAGTCCCGTCGCCGATGAAACTATCGCGGTTGCGAAAGCCGCCGTGCAGCGGGCGGAGCAATCTGGCGCACCGCAGTCGGCCCCGGTCGAGCTCGCCTCCGCACGCGATAAACTCGCGCGTGCCGAGAAGGCGAATGCGGATCACAAGGCGAAACCCGCGATTGAACTGGCAGACCAAGCCACCGTAGATGCGCAAGTGGCAGAGGCCACGGCCCAAAAGGAGCGTTAACGCTGCAGCAGGAATCAAACCGCACTTCACCAGCCAACCAATAAGGATGTATATGAATACTAAACTTATAATCGGAGTAGGGATCGCTCTGGCGATAGCGGGCTGCGCATCGACACCGAAGTCCAACGAAGCTCTAGAGAGCGCGCGCACCATTGTGCAGGCTGCCGAGGCCGATCCTGGCGCGGCAAAGTACGCGGCAGTCGATTTACAGACGGCCAAGTCCGATCTCGCCGTGGCTGACGCGGCATTCATGAGGCGCGACGAGCCGAGTATTGCACAGCCGGCATATATGGCAGCGCAAAATGCGCGGCTCGCCCAATTGAGAGGTGCGGCAAAAGCGCACGATGCGCGAGTCGCCGCCGGACAGGCAGAGCGTGACAGCATCGTGCTTGCGGCGCGGACTAACCAGGTTGACAGTGCCAATCGCGCTGCCAATGCGGCAAATCGCACTGCCGATGCCGCCAATCGTGCTACCGATGAAGCGAATAGCGCGCGCGATCAAGCGACCCAAAACGCAGCGCGCCTGCAAGCGGAAGTCGATGCGCTCAAAGCGAAGCCGACCGATCGGGGTCTGGTGTTGACTCTCGGTGATGTGTTATTTGAAACAGGCAGCTCGACGTTGAGTTCGAACGCTTGGTGCAGATTGACGGCTTTACCGATAGCGTCGGTACCGACTCATTCAATCAGGATCTTTCCCAGCACCGTGCGGATGCAGTGAGATATCAACTCGTATCGCGCGGCATCAGTGCGACGCGTATTGGGACACAGGGATACGGCAAGGCCTACCCGGTCGCCAGCAATTTAGAATCGAGCGGTCGACAGCTGAACCGGCGGGTTGAAGTGGTTATCGGCGCCGATAACGGCACAGCCATGGCGGCTCGGGGCACCTGAAGTTAGATGACAGCGGCAGGGTATCCTGGCGGATTACCCTGCGCTTTTAGCATTTAGCGCTGGCTGCGACGGGGGGTCGGCCTATGCACTACCTTTCGAGTGAGTGGCGGTGCACGTTGTTGTACCAGCCAGAGGACCTGGTAGTGCACTCTCATCCAGCGAGTCGTTCGTCCCAAGGATGTTTAGAACGGTATCGGCAGCTCGGCACCGATCGCGGCAGCGGCCGTCAAGAGAAAACTCGGCGTTAGCAGCCGAAAGGTCTCTGATTTCATTTGCCATGTCGATACTGATTGTAAGTGTCGAGCCCGAGTTAACTAATCAATACCCGAAACCCGCTCCATCCCGCCATCGGCGGCCACATGGATAGCCGCCTGCTCCGCTTTGATGCGTTCCGCGCAGGGCAACGGCGCGCTACAGTCTAGTGCGAGTCGTACTTCACCAGCTGCGGAGCCCGCCTGACGCTGAGGATTTAGGCAAGGGGCAAGCGGAAATCGCTCAAGCCATGAGTCTTGACGTCCAATCGATGCGAGCGCGTCGATCACACTGGAGCCGATACATCGATAGTTTTCCGGACCACCCGGGCGTTCCCTACTATCTGATCCACGACTATGACAGCGCTGAATTAGCGCCACGTTTTGGGCGTTGCGCGCGCATATGCCAAAATCGCACCTTATGTGCCGCACGTCCCCGCACATCAGTTGTTTCGCAATAAGTCGAAATCGGTTGTCGATTGATGTTTAACGTTAAGCGTTACAGCATGAGAACGCGTGATCACTGGCTTCAAATGACCGGACACGCGGAACCTCTTTGAGACTGGCAAATCGATACGCTCTGCGGCAATTGTCAAGGTGGCCACGCGAAAGCTGACGCAGCTCGAGACGGCAGCCACGTTGGAATGTTTGCGATGCCGTCGGGCAACCGGCTTGAGAAATTGGCGGGTGATCGCGATGGGCAACACAGCATCCGCATAAACGACAAACGAAGCGTCTGGTTCAAATGGGCCGATGCAGGCCCTGAAGACGTTGACATTGCGGATTATCATTAACGGGAGTGGACTGTTATGAGCTTTAAGAACGGCATGCGCCCGGTACACCCCGGGGAGGTGTTGAGAGAAGAGTTCTTGAAGCCCCTCGGCATGAGTGTGAACGCGCTCGCCGAGGAGCTGCACGTGCCGACGCCGCGCATCAATGACGTAGTGCGTAAGAAGCGTGGTATTACAGCGGACACAGCTTTGCGCTTGGCGCGCTACTTCGGCGGCGATGCATAGTCCTGGCTTAACCTGCAGGCGATGTACGAACTTCGCGCCGCCGAGATCGCGAGCATCAAAAAAATCAATCGTGAGGTCAAGGCTCGAGCGGAAGAACTGGTAGAGGCGTGATGAGTGTCACTTATGTCTTCGTTTAAACCGTCCCCAATATCATCGGATAGGACCCTGATTGAATTGGTAGCGTGGGTAGGGACTTGAACCGTGCGACTCCTACGTCCCGAATGTGTTGCGCGAATTGGCTAATATGACTAGACTAGACCTAGTTAAGAGCGAGAAGGAGCCTCTCGTGAAACCCATCAATATCTACGATGCAAAGACCCGCTTTTCCGAGTTGGTCGATAAAGCCGCCGCCGGTCAAGAGGTGATCGTGAGCCGCAACGGGAAGCCATTGGTGCGAATCACTCGTCTCGAGGGCGGACAGAAGCAACACATCCAGTTCGGAACCCTTAAGGGCAAGATCAAGCTCAGCGCTGATTTTGACGCTCCGCTTCCCGATGAAGTCTTGGCAGGATTCGAGGGGCGCTGATGCGCCTGCTGCTTGATACGCATATTTTTCTCTGGGCGGTCATGGGCGATTCCGCTCTCAAAGCTCCCGTCCGCCGCGTGATTGAGGAAGCCGATGAGGTCTACGTGTCCGTGGCATCGATCTGGGAGATTGCCATCAAGGTTCGTCTCGGGAAGATCGAGGCTGACGTCGATGCGCTGGTTGATGAAATCGCACAGGTTGGTTTTCGTGATCTACCAATACGTTTGCGGCATGCCGCTGGCGTTGCCAAGCTGCCGCTGTACCACGCCGATCCTTTCGATCGTCTTTTGATTGCTCAGGCAATTGCCGAACCTTTGAAATTGCTCACCGTCGATAAGCCTCTTGCGCAATACAGCGAAATGGTCCTGGTCGTTTGACCGCAATTACGAGCAGTGGCTCGTGCCGGGACGCAATCTCGCTAACCTCTACCCGCTCGAATAGAGGATATCCTTTCCGTCTGTTGTACAAAGATAGTTAGAGATCGACCGCGCCTGTCGCCCGTGATCGTCCGAGCATGGCCATATCCGCATGGAGCTATTTCCGGCGAGCACCGTGAGTACATCCGATTTTGTTTATCAATTGAATAAAGCGGTTAGGCCTAAACGTGAAGGCTGTACGGGACCCACCATTACAACGCGAGGTTGACGGACACGATCGGCGCGCCTTCTCCGAGCCAAGTGATCCCTTAGATGCCAGCGTACCATTCGTAACCTTGGCCTTCCCAATAGTCGCCGTTGCCTCCACCGATGTACTTGAAGCTCTCGACCAATTCAATTCGCATAATGTATTCGAGCATTTTGTAGCCGAGTTGGCGTTCAATCCGGATTCGCACCGGATTCGTACACAAGTATCGCCTGCGGATGATGTGCGTCCAGGCCGCAGATGTACCCCATGTGCCCCACAACTCGCACGTCGAGCTCGCGGATTTCGAGGGCGCCGGTTGCACGGTGTGGCAGTTGCGCAAGCATCTCAGACTTGCTGCGCACCGTACCGCGCGCGCCGCTGGTGAAGCCGTCGTCGAGCAGGCAGTCGAGACCTTCAAGGTCGCGCGCCTCAGGCGGATGCCGGCAACCGCCTGCCGCGGTCGTCGTCGTCAGAGTCACTGCGATCCATAGCGACAACATTTCTCAGCCCCCGTGTCGGTAAAGATTGTCCAGGCCGCTCAGTTGGTAATAAGATCATCAAGCGCCTCGTGGCAGCTCGCACGAGACCCCTGGCGGATCGAACCGGCAAGCTATGTGGAGTCTGCCCGGTTATCCATCGATGGCGGCAAAAAAATTGCCAGTGCCGAGAAGATGACATCACAAAATGCATGCAAGGTAGCCTCGCTGCCGATAGGCATGGCCAGAGTCTGCGGCGTACTGACGTCGGCCCGCGATCGATTTTTCTTGAGAGCAGGCTGGCCGAACAACGCTCGCACAGGCAGACGCCCCAACTGGCAGCATGCCAGGATCAGCTCGCCAACCCCCGTGACTCTGCGCCAGAACGCTACGGATTGCGCGCGAAGAGACGGCATTTAATATAGATAAATTCGATGTCAACGATCACTATTCATTGTTTGCTTAACGTACTCCGGCGCAGTACGTTGCGGGTGGCAGGCTGCGGTTTGATTGTGAACTCGCGGTCCTTTGCGATCGAGATGATTGTGTAACCATCGGAGGAATTTTTATGAAGAATATTGCAGTTGCTTTTGCGAGCGCCTTGGCTTTCGCCGCGGTGCAATCCGTGGCACAGGCAAGCGCTCCTACCGATCCACAAATTGCCGCCATCGTGGTGACGGCAAATCAAGTCGACATCGATGCCGGGAAGCTCGCTGAGAAACAAGCGCGCAACCACGAAGTCAGGGCTTTCGCCAACCAGATGGTGATTGACCATTCGGGGGTCAACAAGGCGGCGACCGCTTTGGTGACCAAACTCAAGGTCAGGCCTGAAAGTAATGCGACGAGCGAAGCCCTCCGCAAAGACGGCGAGGAGAACGTTAAGCATCTGAAGAGCCTCAGGGGTGCCGCCTTTGATCATGCGTACATCGACAACGAGGTGACCTACCACCAAAACGTGATCGACGCTCTTGATCACACACTCATTCCCAGCGCCCAGAACGAAGAACTGAAGTCGCTATTGATCAAGGTGCGTCCGGCTTTCGTGGCACATCTGGAGCATGCGAAGAAAATACAAGGCGAGTTGAAGTAGCTCGTTGATTTACCGGCTCCTTTTCGCGGTCGCGACGCTCATCGTCGGTATGGCGTTGAACCAAGCGATCTTTGCAGTGACGCCTGCAGCGAAGAGAGTCGTTCATACGATACTGATAGAGGGGGTCAAGTTCACGCCGGAGTCACTTACCGTGAATCGAGGCGATGTCGTTGTGTGGGTGAACAAGGATCCGTTTCCACACACCGCCACGGCGCAAGCTGGCGCATTCGACTCCGGTAGCATACCCGTCGGAAAATCCTGGAAGTTCACGACAACCCGGTCAGGGACCTTCTTCTATTTGTGCACGTTGCACACGACGATGACAGGAGTCTTAGTTGTCAATTAGAGAGCCGTGGCGCTCGAACAATCTCGCGAGCCCTTGCAAGATAGGTTCGCAATCGCACCGCACGCGCATCACGCGGCCGACGCCGATCCGTAGTACGGCATCAAACGCGCAAAGACCGGCCGCGATGTTTTGCGCAAGGGATCGGCGCTCAAGGAGCAGAGCGATTTGATCGCCATTGGAGAACATATGTCTTTGCCGCCATCATCGAGAGACACGCCCATGAACCCGACGACTGAACTGGATCGGCTAGGCCAGCGACTCTGGCTCGATAACATCACACGCGACTTGTTGCTGAGCGGTACCCTGCAGCGTTATGTGCGAGATTTCGCGGTCAGTGGGCTCACCTCGAATCCGACTATCTTCGATCATGCCATCCGCAATACCAACCTGTATGACGAGGCGATTCTCGACGGCGCCGCGCGCGGTCGATCGGTCGAGGCGCTGTTCTTTGATCTGGCACTCGCGGATGTGACTGCGGCCGCCGACCTATTCCGCCCCATCCATGACGCCACGGCAGGAATCGACGGCTGGGCGTCTCTCGAAGTGTCACCATTGCTCGCGAACGACGCAGCGGCGACGGTACGCGAGACACTCCATCTGCATGCGCGCGCGCAACGCCCCAACCTCTTCATCAAGATTCCGGGGACGCGCGCGGGCGTTACGGCAATCGAGGAGTCGATTTTTGCGGGCGTGCCGATAAACGTTACGCTGCTGTTTTCTCGCGAACAATATCTCGAGGCGGCGAACGCCTACTTGCGCGGTGTGGAGCGGCGGATTGTTGTGGGCCTCGACCCGAACGTCGCCTCCGTGGCCTCTATTTTTGTCAGTCGCTGGGACGTGGCGGTCCGTGACACGGTGCAGGCGGCGCTGCGCAACCGTCTCGGCATCGCCATCGCTAAGCGCGCATACAAGGCCTATCGCGAGTTGCTCCTCTCGCCGCGCTGGCGCAAGCTCGCCGCCGCCGGCGCGCGGCCCCAACGCCTGCTGTGGGCCAGCACCGGCGCCAAGGATCCGAATGCCTCCGACACGCTCTATATCGAGGCACTGGCGGCGCCGGACACGATCAACACGATACCTGACAAGACACTGCTCGCATTCGCCGATCACGGCAAGCTGCGTGGTGAATTGCCGGTCGATGGCGGGGACGCCGAGGCGACACTGGCTGAATTTTCGAGGGCTAGCGTGGACGATGCTGTGCTGGCTGAGCGATTGTTGCGCGAAGGTATACAGACTTTCGAGAAGTCCTGGGCCAGCCTCATGGAGCGCATCGGCTCAAAGGCGCGGGGGCTCGGCGGGACCTCAGCATCGCGAGCGAACGCAAGATGAGCGAATACGAAACGGCAAGCGTGCCCCCGGGCGAAGTGCGTGCCGAAGCTGCCGTGATCAGTCCGACACGCCTCAAGCAGCTTTCATACACTCTAATGCCGACGCATTTGGAAGGATTCGATTCATTGGCGGAGCTGGCGCTGGATCTACGCTGGTCGTGGAACCATGGCGCAGATCAGGTGTGGCGGCAACTGGATCCCGCTCTTTGGGAACTCACACACAACCCTTGGGGGCTGCTGCAGACCGTATCGCCGGAGCGGATCGAACATCTATTGGCCGACCCAGTGTTCCGCCAGCGCATCGAGGATCTGCTGCAGGTTAGGCGGCACGCCGCACAGGCACCTGCCTGGTTCCAACAGGCCCATCCTGGCACAGCGCTTACCTGCATCGCGTACTTCAGTATGGAGTTCATGTTGAGCGAAGCGCTACCCATTTACTCGGGCGGCCTCGGCAATGTGGCGGGCGATCAACTCAAAGCTGCCGGTGATCTGGGCGTTCCAGTCATCGGCGTGGGACTGCTCTATGCACAAGGCTATTTTCGCCAGGTAATCGACCGCGACGGCGCCCAACAGGCGGTGTTTCCCTACAACAATCCGGGACAGTTGCCGATCACGCCGCTGCGGCGGGCGAACGGGGAATGGTTGCGGCTGCGGCTCGATGTGCTCGGTCACCCGCTCTGGTTGCGCGCCTGGCAGGTTCAGGTAGGCAGAACGACGCTCTACTTGCTGGACAGCAACGATGCGGCGAACTATCCACCCGATCGGGGCATCACCAGCGAATTGTATGGCGGCGGCCCGCAACTGCGCCTCCTGCAGGAGGTAGTGCTCGGCATCGGCGGGTGGCGATTGCTCGCCACACTGGGCATTGAACCGCAGGTCTGTCATCTAAATGAGGGACATGCGGCGTTCGCTGTGCTCGAGCGCGCGCGAAGTTTCATGCAGACAAGCGGGCAGCCCTTTGAAGTTGCGCTGGCTGTGACCCGGGCAGGGAATCACTTCACCACGCACACAGCGGTGGCCGCAGGGCTCGACCACTTTCCGCCGATTCTCATCGAACAGACTCTGGGCGACTACGCCCAGAAAGAGTTGGGCATCACGATGCCCGATTTGCTGGCGCTGGGGCGCTCAAATTCGCGCGATTCGGCACAGGATTTCAACATGGCCTATCTGGCAATCCGCGCCAGCGGGGCGGTAAACGCCGTCAGTCGCTTACATGGCGTGGTTAGCCGCCATTTGTTCGAGCCTCTGTTTGTAGGTTGGCCGGCGGCCGACGTGCCGGTCGGACACGTCACCAACGGCGTTCATGTGCCGAGCTGGGACTCGGCGCACGCCGATGCGCTATGGACTCAGGCCGCAGGCAAGAGTTGCTGGCTGGGAACGATGCAGACGCTGGAGGAGGATATCCTGCGTATCCCCGACAGTGATCTGTGGCGCTGTCGAAATGCCGCACGCAGCTCCCTTGTCGACTACGCGCGCGAACGGCTCTCGCGCGAACTCGTCGCCTCCGGCGCCCCGTCCAATGAAGCAGGAGAAGCACGGCGGCTGTTCGATCCCAACACACTGACGTTGGGCTTCGCGCGCCGCTTTGCAGCGTACAAGCGGCCGAACCTTCTACTGCGCGATCCGCAGCGACTGCTGCGCTTATTGACCAATCCCGCGCACCCAGTGCAACTCATCATCGCCGGCAAGGCGCATCCGGCCGACCAAGAGGGCCAAGCGCTGATCCAGCAGTGGGTACACTTCATCCGCCATTCGCCAGCCCGCGAGCATGTCATTTTCCTGAGCGACTACGACTTGCTGCTCACCGAGCAGTTGGTGCAGGGCGTTGACGTTTGGCTCAACACGCCGCGGCGACCTTGGGAAGCATGTGGAACGAGCGGCATGAAAGTGCTGGTCAACGGTGGAATCAATCTGTCTGAACTCGATGGCTGGTGGGCGGAGGCTTACACGCCGGAGGTCGGGTGGTCGGTGGGAGACTCTCAGGTCTATGGCGACAATGCGAGTCTCGACGCCGCCGACACCGAAGCCCTCTATGACCGGCTGGAGCGCGAGGTCATCCCTGAATTCTATAGCCGCGATCAGAAGGGTATCCCCACCGCCTGGGTGGCGCGGATGCGAAACAGCATGGCGCGGCTAACACCGCGCTTTTCCAGCAACCGAGCGGTGCGGGAATACACCGAGAAACATTACCTGCCGGCTGCGATCGCCTACCGTGAACGAGCCGCCAATAAAGGCGCAAGCGGTGTACAGCTCGTTCAGTGGCGACGCGCCCTCGGTGAGAAATGGGCCGCGTTGCGTTTCGGTGAAGTGAACGTGACGACTGTCGATGCCGAGCACACGTTCGAGGTGCAGGTCCATCTCGATGAATTGGATCCGGATGCGGTGTTGGTGGAGCTATATGCCGATGCCGCGCACGGCAGTTCCACGGTGCGGCAGGAGATGAGGCGAATCCGGCCACTGCCGGGCGTGCGTGGCGGTTACGTCTATGGGGTGCGGGTGCCCGCGACCCGCCCAGCGACGGACTATACGGCGCGCGTTGTCGCGCACCGTGCAGGCGTGGCTGTTCCTCTAGAAGCCGCGTTCATTCTGTGGCAACGATGAGTATCGAAACGCGCGAACGGCCTCTGCGGGATTTCATGGCCGAGGTCGATGAACGCGCGGATGTGCGACGGGGCGCTCCCTCGCCAATCGGGACCGAGGAGGTGCAGGGAGGAATCAACTTTGCCCTCTTCAGCCGTCAGGCGAGCCGAGTGAGATTAGAGCTGTTCCGCAGTTCAAGCGATGCAACGCCCTCCAAAGTCATCGATTTGGATCCCGCACATCATCGCACCGGCGATATCTGGCATGTCTGGGTGGGGGGCATCGGGCCGGGTCAGCTCTACGCGTATCGAGTGGACGGCCCCTACAACCCGATGCAAGGGCATCGCTTTAATGTCCACAAGTTGCTGCCGGATCCATTCGCGACCGCGATTACGCAGTTAACCCACTGGGATTTCGGCCCGGCACGCGGTGAGGAACTGCTCAACGAGGATTGGGTTCTATCAATGATTGATGATGCCGCCGCGATGCCGAAATGCGTCTTCACGCGCGAACAGTTCGATTGGCGTGACGACCAGCCTCCCCGGCAACCGTGGTCGAGGACGGTGATTTATGAAACACACGTCCGCGGCTTCACCGTTCACCCCAGCTCGGGCGTGCAGTGTCCGGGCACCTACCGCGGGATAACGGAGAAGATCCCCTATCTTCAAGAACTCGGTGTGACGGCCGTTGAGTTGATGCCCGTGCAAGAGTTCAACGGCACGCACGTCATCGGGACCGATCCGGTAACGGGCAAACCGCTCTGCAAGTACTGGGGCTACGATCCCGTGGCGTTCTTTGCGCCTAAAGGATCGTACAGCAGTGCGGGCGCCTCAGGCCAACAGAAACTCGAGTTCAAGGAAATGGTCCGGCTGCTCCATGCGGCTGGCATCGAAGTTATCCTGGACGTTGTGTTCAATCATACGGCCGAGGCAGATCAACGTGGACCCACATTGTGTTGGCGCGGAATCGACAACGCGATCTTTTATACCTTGGCGGAAGACAAACGCTCGTATCGGGACTACTCGGGAACCGGCAATACCATCAATGCCAACCATCCGGTGGTGCGCGAATTCATCTTGAGTGCGCTACGCTATTGGGTACTGGAGATGCATGTGGATGGCTTCCGGTTCGACCTCGCTTCGATTCTCGGTCGCGACGGTACCGGCCGATTGCTGGCGAATCCCCCGCTGCTCGAACAGATCGCAGAGGATCCAATTTTACGGGAGACGAAACTCATCGCCGAGGCGTGGGACGCGGCGGGCGCCTACCAGGTGGGGAGCTTTTCCCAGCGGCGCTGGGCGGAATGGAATGGTCGCTACCGCGACGACGTGCGCCGCTTCTGGCGCGGCGATGATGCCATGCTCGGTACGTTCGCAAGCCGCATCTGCGGCAGCGCCGATATTTATGCGAAGTCCGGCAAGGGCCCTGAGTGCAGCATCAATTTTGTGACATGCCACGATGGCTTCACGCTCAACGACCTCGTAAGTTTCCAGCACAAGCACAACCGAGCCAATGGCGAAGACAACCGTGATGGGGCTGAGGAGAATTTTAGTGACAACTACGGCACTGAAGGACACACGCAGGATTCTCGCATCGAGTCTGTCCGCAAGCGCCAGATCAAGAACTTTCTGCTGACGCTGTTCATCTCGCGCGGCGTGCCGATGCTGCTGGGAGGTGACGAATTTCGCCGCACGCAAAATGGCAACAACAACGCATACTGCCAGGATAATGAAACCAGTTGGTACGACTGGCGCGGCTTGGAGCAGTATGCTGAAGTTGTCCAGTTCGCGCGAGTCATGACGGCCCTACGTCGGGCGCATCCAATTCTCGCCCGCGAGCAGTTTTACACTGACGCAGAAGTCAGCTGGTTCAATCCGGTGCAGGGACCGCTCGATTGGAGCGACCCTCACGCAAGACAAGTGGCCTGCTTGATTCACGACGGCTCCGGCGATGCGCTGTACCTGATGTTCAACGCCGGCGCAGAGCAGACCGACTTTCACATCCAGACACGACCCGATGGCGTGCAGTGGCATGTCGCGGTGGATACGAATCAGGAAGGTCCGCAAGGCTCTTCGGTCGTAGGGACTGGACCGCCCGTCGACATAAGGTACCCCTACCACATGGGGCCGCACTCGAGCGCGTTGCTCATAGGCGTTCTGACTGCCGCGCCTAGATCTTGATTGGCCATGAACACCCAGACATTCGTTCGATTTTTGAGGTTAGGTTGGACTCGCGTGTGACTTGGTCAAGATCTTGAGTTGGTACGACAATGAGTGGGGCTATGCGAATCAGATGCTGCGCGAGGCCCTCGCGCTGACTGGCGGGCGTCGCTACTAACTCCGAGGCTGCGCTATCGCGCGCAACTCAATCATGGCTCCGAGTTCTCAAGTAGCTGAGATTGGCGGTTACGCTCAAATGTGCGCGAGCGGGCTGCAGATTAACGGGAGGGAGATGTTATTGCGATGCGGTATCTAGCGTTAGCCACCGACTATGACGGCACCCTCGCGACAAACGGGCGAACCTCAACCGATGCGATCTCCGCCCTGGGGCGTCTAAAGGCATCCGGTCGACAAACCATATTGGTGACGGGGAGGCGGCTTGACGACCTGTTCGAGGCCTTTCCGCAGATTGAAATGTTCGATGGCGTTGTCGCGGAGAACGGCGCCGTTGTCTATTTCCCCCACACAAAAGAGCAAACGCTGCTCTGCAAACCACCACCCGCAAGGTTTATCGACCGCCTCAAGAGCCTTGGGGTGAAACCGATCGAGGTGGGGCAGGTGGTGATTGCGACATGGCTACCGAATCAGGCCGCAGTGCTCCAGGCGATCCAGGAAACCGGATTGGAACTACACATCGTCTTCAACAAGAGCGCTGTGATGATACTTCCCGCAGGGATAAATAAGGCGACTGGATTGGGCTATGCGCTGCGGAAGCTTGGGCTTTCTTTTCACGAAGTCGTAGGTGTTGGAGATGCTGAAAACGATCAATCATTCCTGGAACGGTGTGAATGCTCTGTAGCTGTGGCTAATGCTGCACCTTCGATTCTCCAACTTGTCGACTTCGTCACCAAAGGCGAAACCGGTCTGGGCATAACAGAGCTGGTAGAAGAGTTGATCGCCGATGACCTCTTCAGGATGCAGGGAAAGTTGGAACGCAATTTCATCTCCATTGGTTTGCGGACAAACGGATCTGAGATCAGGATTTCTCCATATGGCACGAGTATTTTGGTGGCAGGGCCCTCAGGAAGCGGCAAATCCACAGTTACAGCCGGCATTGTGGAGCGTCTGATTGCGCAGAGATATCAGGTCTGCATTATCGATCCAGAAGGTGACTACGCGACCTCACAGGAAGTAATCACATTAGGTGACAGAACCAATCCGGCCAGCGTCAACGAGGTGCTGAATATTCTTGAGGATCCACAATTAAATGTTAGCGTCAATTTGCTGGGTATTGAACTTGCAGATCGGCCCGATTTTTTTGGGCAACTTTTCTGGAGCCTTCGGACGCTGCGCACGCGCATGGGACGGCCACACTGGATGGTTCTTGATGAAGCCCATCACCTTTTACCGGTAGATTGGGGCCACCTCCCAGAAATGCTGCCGCAGAAGCTGGGCGAGACGGTACTGGTAACCGTGCATCCGGACCATCTGGCGGTCCCTATCTTGTTGCTTGTTGATGCCATCATTGCCGTCGGTCCGTCGCCGGAAAAGACGATCAAAAGCTTTGGCGAGGCCAGCGGGCATGCTCTTCCTTGCCTTGATGGTCTGACTTATGGAGAGGGTCGGGTCGTTGTCTGGTTCCCCCGCACGGAGGAGGCGCCTTTCTCCATAAATATCCTAGCGCCAAAAAGAGATCGCATTCGTCATCGTCGAAAGTACGCGGAAGGCAACATGCGCTACCACAGCTTTTATTTCCGAGGTCCCGGTAATCGCCATAACATCAAGGCCCAGAATCTTGCAATCTTCTCGCAGATAGCCGAGGGCATCGACGAGGAAACTTGGTTGTTTCACTTGCGCCGCGGCGATTATTCCAAGTGGTTCCGCGATGCCGTGAAAGATTCGTATCTCGCCGAGCAGGCAGCCCGCGTAGAGCGGCAATACTCCGTACCGCCAATAGAAACTCGGAACATCATACGTGCGCTCATCGAAGCTCGCTATACGCTACCCGAATAGTAGTGTCAAAAATGCCGTACTGCGGGTCGGGCGAGAGTACTTAGTTTTAGCGATTTGCTTCAGCGCCATGGGAATGAAATCACTCCACCGTCCAGGCGCCAAAGCGATGACGTTTTGAAGTCACGCGACGGAGTGAGCGTTCTCGTCGCCAATCGTCGCCACCAGCATATGAAAACCTCCAATCGTATTCATGCAGCGTCCGCCGCCACCCGCCTTATTGTATCGAGAGCCAGCACGAGTGACTCTGACTCCGGCGTCGCCTCGAAGCACAAATAGGCGGGCAAACGGAACTCCGGCGCGTTTGCGACCCTATGCACTCGACCCGCTATTTCGTGCTCGCGGATCATGCGCAGCGGAAAGTAGCCAGTGCCACCGTGCGCAAGGACATGTTGTAGGCCGAGCCAGCCGACATTCGCAGTGAGCGCCGCACCAGCGAAGTTCGGGAATGCCAGGTTGTGATGGGCGAAGAACTCCGCGCCCCAGTCGACGTAGACGTAGTCGGATCCGGGCTCTGCCACAGGATTCGCGCGCGTGGACACCATTACCAACTGCTCGTCCAACAATGGCTCAATCGTCAGGCCAGGGCGAGACTGCGGGGTGTACATGAGAGCGGCATTGGCTCGGCCGTCGATCAACGCTTCCATCAAATCATCCTCGAAACCGACGATCGCGCGCACCGCGACATCCGGTGCGAGCGCGGCAAAAATCGGCAGCCAACGCAGCAACAGATCCTCCCACAGTCCGATCCGAGCACCAATGGTCAGTGTCGCCTGAAATCCGCTCGCGATGCCGATATCCTGTCGTGCTCGTTCGACAGTCCGTGTCAACAAAGCGGCATGGCGCTGAAACTGTTGACCCGCTGAGGTGAGAGTCGTCCCCGCCTTGTTTCTTACAAACAGCACCGCGCCCAGAATCTCCTCCAAGCGCTGAATCCGCGAACTTACGGTTGATTGTGTCAGGTGCAGGCGCTGAGCGGCCGCAACGAAGCTGCCCCCGGCGATCACGGCTAAAAACGTGCGTGCGAGTTCCGTGTCCATCGATTATTCCGATACATACGCGCGATATTGATCGTTTGTCAAATATTACTTCTAATTCTAGCCTTAGGACTCCGATATTTGGAGATCTTTATGCCCGTGACACTACCTCCGCTCCCATACGCCTTTGATGCACTTGAGCCGTATGTGTCTCGCACTACGCTCGCAGTCCACTACGGCCGTCATCACGCCGGGTACGTCGAGAAAACTCGTGCGCTCATCCAACGCACCGCTCTGGAGTCCGCGACCCTTGAGGAGATAGTACGGTTCGGCGCCAAGCAACCTAACAGTACTGCTCTCTTCAATGCTGCCGCCCAAGCCTGGAACCACGCGTTTCTCTGGCAGTGCCTGCGAGCGGGCGGGGGCGGCGAAGCAACCGGAGAAATCGCCGACTTGATCCTGCGGGACTTCGGTAGTCATCGAGCTTTCCGGCAGGAATTCGTCGCCGCGGCCGCCGATCAGTTCGGAAGCGGCTGGGCGTGGCTGGTACTCGATGGCACTCGCTTGCGCATCATAGCGACTTCGAATGCAGCTACTCCTCTAACGACGACTCAAGTACCGTTGCTGACGATTGATGTATGGGAGCACGCGTACTACCTGGACTATCAGCACCGGCGTCTAGACTACATTACCGCATTTCTAGCACATCTCATCGATTGGCGATTCGTTAACACCAATCTGCGCGTGACATCCAGCCGTCTCGCGATAGAGCCGCTAGTCGTGATTTAGCCAGATATTCTTGGTTAGCGGTCTCCTTATTCCGAGGCCACGCCTAGTCACGGGCCTTGAGGCGAAAGGAGAACTCCCATGTCGCCGCAAACAGATTGGGCAAACGCTGTTGTTTTGCCATCGCTGCAATATTCCTTATTGCGATTTTATTTTGCACGATCTGGATCTTTCGCGAGTACGAGCGCGGCGCGGTGTTCACGCTCGGACGTTTCTGGAAAGTGAAGGGACCGGGGTTGGTAACTAAATTACGTTGATCCAGAAAGTAGTGAGAGTGAACCTTCGCACCGCCGCGCTCGAAGTGCCCACCCAAGATGTTATCTCTCGCGATAAAATGCAGTTGAAATTCGCGATTGACGATATCGATCCCGATCACAGTATGGTTCATATCGCCTCGCTCCAGTCGCCGGCGACGGCTTCATCTTTTATATTCGTCTCGATGCGGCTTGGGCCAACGGGTGTTTCACTGATCGCTACTGCTTTCAAGCGCGGGCCAGCATGAATCTGCTGGTCTGCTCGGCAAGACTTAGAAAGCCGGGTACGGCAATATTCCGAGGACGGGACGTCGCGGTCGAGCCGCTATTCAACTTATGCAATGCCGCGGCGACTCGGCTCGGCGTACCCAGATCGGTCCATCCACAGGCCGGCACGGTAAGCAGCCGTAGCCGAGATTCAGCTCCTTCCAACACCGATCGAGAGAAGTCAACCGAGGGCAACTTCGCATAGAGATTGTGAAGTGCCAGTCCGTCGGTATGCCGTGCGTCGCCGGCCAGCGCGGACGACACGTCATCGACAATGCGAGGAATAGACTCGCGCAAGAGATCGAGCAACGTCGCAGCGGCACCGGCGAAAATGAAGCTGTTCCAGACTGCACCCGAAGCGAGCAATTTTCGAGCGAGCTCCGAGTCCGGTTTTTCAACAAATCGGGCAATGCCACGTGCACCGTCTTCTCTGGATGCTCCAGGCACAATGTAGCCGAGATCGGAGTCGGCTCCTTCCGGTTCGATGCCTACCAGAATCAAGTCGTTGTACGCATCCGTTACCAGCGTGACGGCCTCACGTAGACTGAGCCCAAGCGCTGCCTCGTCGCGTACATGATGGTCGGCGGGTAGAAAAACGATGCGCGCCATCGGGTCGCGTCTGACAATGTGCAGCACCGCTAGAAGAATCCCTATGGCGGTTCCGCAGTTGCGTGGCTGCTTGATCACGTTGCGGGTACCCAGTGCCCACAATTGCCGTTTCCAATAACGTTGATGCTGCTCAGCGACGATGACACAGGTACGCTCGCGCGGCGCAACGTACCGAGCGCGCTGTACCGCATCGTGTACTAGCGCTTGCCCGCCTGAGAGCGAGCAGAATTGCTTGGGCACTTGATTGCCGAAGCCATCTCGGGTCAATGCGGCCAACCTCGTCCCATCGCCGCCTGCAAGAACTAGAGCCCACGTCATTCGAAGCGTCTTCATTGCTGTGTCTCCTGGACGGGATTGCGCGCGTCGCTCGTCTCGAAAAATACCAAATCGGTCGTAAGCGACTTCTCTCGGTCGGAACGGGGCTGCAATTGGTCGCCGCAACTGGGTTGTTCGATCGGCGAGTCGCCCGTATTCCGGCGCTGAATTGCTTCTGGTTGCCAAAGAACTCGCTCAATTCGCAGCCGGCGGTCCCCACCCGGCATTTTCCAAAGGATCTCATCTCCTTCACGATATCCAAGTAGCGCCGTTCCGAAAGGTGCGAGGACGGAAATCCTCTGCGCTTCAACATCAGCGCTCGACGGGAAAACGAGCGTGCATTCGATGACAGTGCGGTCGTGGAGATCGCGAACGATAACCTTCGTATGCATCGTGACGACGTCTTTCGGCACGTCTCTTGAGTTCACGACGTCGGCGCGCTCCAGTTCCGCTCCGAGCGCTGTCAGGTGCGCCTGATCGTGGGTCGAAGGCATTCCCCTCGCGTCCGACAGTGCGCGAAGTTTCGACATGTCCGGCTCCGTTATCACAATTGACCTCGACATCCTAAAGTCCTCCTTAGCGTGCTGGTGGTTAGATCTGCGCATGGGCGAAGCCCGAATTCGCGACTTGTGTTTTGCCTGCCAAATGCATGGGATGCACTGTGGCACGCGCACCTTAAATGAACCTTACGAGAGGCTCATCAGGAGTCGATTTGGATGAAATGGCGATCGCCTTGCATTTAGGTAAGGTCTACCGCGCTGAAGCCAACGAAATCTGCTGTAACGGGAAATCGCTGGCGGCATTGAACTACTGCATGCGCTGCTCGTGTCATAGACTCTCGCCTGACGGCGACTCATAGTAGACTGCCGCCGCCCTCGCCACTGACACGGTCACGTAGAGTGTGCTGGTGGTTGTGGAAGCGAAAAGCAGGCAACGTAGATATTTCATCGACCAACGGTTCATCTCATATCAGCGGTCTAAACATGCGAATTTTATTGGTTGAAGATGACGTCATGATCGGAGAAAGCATCCGAGATGGCCTGCGTCATGACGGCTTCGTCGTCGATTGGTTGTGCGACGGCACGTCCGTGATTGAGACGCTACGCACCGGGGATTACGCGTTGCTGCTGCTTGACTTGGGGCTGCCGGGGCGCCCCTCCGGACTCGAGCTCATGCGTATGCTGCGCTCCCGGGGTGAAGGAATTTCGGTTCTCATCATTACCGCTCGCGATGCAGTGGCCGACCGCGTTGTGGGTCTTGACGCGGGCGCCGATGACTACTTGACCAAGCCTTTCGATTTGGTCGAACTAGCCGCTCGCATCCGCGCGCTGCTGCGCCGTCGCAGTGGACGCGGCGAGCCGCTAATCGTCCGCGGTGGGCTAACACTTGACCCCGTTACCCATGAAGCGGTGTACCACGGGACGACGGTAGTGTTGTCGGCACGCGAATTTGCCCTGATGCATGCCCTCTTAGAGCATCCCGGAGCGATCGTGTCCCGTGCGCAGTTGGAGGAGCGATTGTACGGGTGGGGACAGGAGGTCGAAAGCAACACTGTGGAGGTGCACATTCATCGCCTGCGCAAGAAGATGGACGCCAATCTTATCCGTACAGTGCGAGGGGTCGGCTACATGGTGGCAAAAGATTGATGATTTCCGTACGTAATCGTCTACTGATATGGCTCCTGTCGGCCATAAGCCTGGCAGCATTGGCAGAGGATCTGTGGACCTACCAACAGGCAAAGGTCGCGCTGAATGCGGTATTCGATGGCCGGCTGCAGGAAGTCGCGATCGCGGCGGCCGATTGGTCCGGCAAATCGAGTGCATCACAAAGCGAAGGCAATTCAGGTGCGTCCTCGACGTTATTGATTCAGGCATGGGACAAGCGTGGAGCCCTGATTTTCGACTCTTCACCGACCATCGAGTTTCCGCGAGCCACGAGTGTTGGGTGGTATACCCTGCCTTGGCGAAACGATCGGTGGCGATTCTTCTCGATGCGAACTCCCGAGGGCGGCACCGTTCGCGTTGGTGAGACGCTGGAATCTCGTCAAAAAAATACGTCGCGCATAGCACTGCGGATTGACCAGCCGCTGGCGCTGACCTCCATTCCGCTCCTCGCGTTGCTGATTTGGGTTGCGGTTGGGCGCAGCCTGCGGCCGCTAACCACATTGGCCAATTCACTCGTGCGACGCAAGCCCGGTTCGCTCGATGCGCTCTCCGCAGACCGCCAGCCGCAGGAAATTCGTCCGATCGTTGAGGCCCTGAATGATCTTCTGCAACGGGTCAGTAGGGCGCTGGACAGCGAACGGCAGTTCATCGCAGACGCGGCGCACGAATTGCAAACTCCTTTGACTGCAGTCCGACTCCAGTTACAGGTGGTTGAGCGAGCCACCACTGAGGAGACGAAAAAAACAGCATTGAAACGACTCGACTTAGGAATGCACCGGGCAACTCACGTCGTCGGCCAATTGCTGATGATGGCGCGGTTAGAACCGGACGTGAGTCAAGCGCCTCTCGCGGTCGTCACACTCGAAACCCTGATCGTCGAAGTCTTGGGCGAGTACGCTGTGATAGCGCAGGAGAGGGGGATTGACCTGGGCGCCAGTGTGCTGGAACCTGCCCAGATTCTCGGCGAACGGAATGGGCTGCGAGCCTTACTGGGAAATTTGATTGACAACGCTATTCGGTATTCACCGGACAATGGCGAGGTCGACGTAAATCTTAGGCGCAACGACGTGTGGACGATCCTTGAGATCGTCGATAGCGGTCCAGGTATTCCTCTTGAAGAACGAGTGCGCGTCTTACATAGATTCTATCGCAGTGCGGCGTCCGGCATATCTGGCAGCGGATTAGGACTGGCGATTGTCAAGAGGATTGCGGACCAGCATCACGCCGAGATCGTATTGGGCGAGAACCCAAACGGTCGGGGGCTCCGGGTCGAGGTTCGGTTCCGGAACGACGTGACCGTAACTCGATAATTATCTAGATGACAATTGCGAACGTATCAAGGTCAATATCGCGCACACGAGACCGTGACAATACCAAGGATTTGCTAGACCCGACAGTTCGCGACCGACGCTGTACGTTGCGATCGGATGGTACACGTCACGCCAATGACGGCAATATCGTGCATCCAGTTGCACCATACGCTCTGAACGACGCGATCGACCGCGATCATGTAAGAAACATTTTGAGCGGGTTCCAGATCTATCGACTAAATCGATATTAACGTTCAGGATCTATCGCTTGTCAAAAGCGCATGCGAATACTACGTTCACCGTGAATTCAATCGAGAGTCCGCTTATGAGTAAAACGTCGCTTGCACTGTCGAACGCTTTCGACGTAGTCGTGGTCTATCCGCTGAGATTGAAACCCATGGTTCATGCAAGATTGCTTAAACTTCGGACACGGCGATCGCTTCCTCGGCTCCGACTGAGGGTTTATACGCCGGGCGCGTGCAGGAGGCCAGTCACGTGACGTCCGCCATCGAACTCGGCCTCGCGCGAGAGATCATCGAACAAGCCGCGGACGCAATCATCTTCGCGGATATTCATGGTGTCATACAATCCTGGAATCGGGCCGCCACAGCCACATTTGGATTTTCAGGCACCGAGGCGGTTGGACAGAGCTTGGACATTATCATTCCCACGCATTTGCGAGGAGCTCATTGGGCCGGGTTCCACCGTGCCATGGAGTCGGGCGAGACGCGACTGGCGGGACACGCCACGATAACCCGGGCCCTGCACAGGAATGGTCGGCGTCTTTACGTGGAAATGAGCTTTGCTGTCGTGCGAGACCCAGCCGGGACGATTGCGGGAAGTGTAGCCGTGGCCCGGGATGTCACCCTGCGCTATGCGAATGAGAAGGCCGGGCAGCGTGTGTCCCGCGAGAAGACCCATAGCGCGACTGTGAAGCCCCCTTCGCCATGAATGAACCCCACTGACACGAATTAATGGCGGTGCTAAATGAGTGCACCCATCGGCCTCGTACCAAAACAATCATCTCGAGTCACCTTTTGAATGCGTCGCACATCAAGAGAGAGTGTACGAGTGCGTCATTACGCGGACGCTGAAGCCGAAACGAGCCGCGATCGCGGCACGATTTGCTGCACAGATAGTCGAGTTATATCGCGACCGAAATCTGGTGGGTCAACCACAGTAAAAGCGAGGATTTGTCTGGGAGTAGTTCATTTGTGCGTTACGCTACTCTCTTACGGAATGGGTCGCGCCTTCGAGTCGCGATCTCTAGTCAGCAAGCCGTGGCACGGCTGACTTCTGGGCTGATTCCTACGGTGCCCAAGGACGGCCGATCACTGAGATGCAAGAGAGGCGATTAGCTTATGAACAATCTTCCCGTGCTATACGATCCGCGTTCATTTGATCCGCTTCGGCTATGCGGATGCGTTTAAATCTCTTCGCTGGGCTTCGGCCGATCAACCGCGTTGGGCTGGTGCGCGATTTTCTTGCGGGCCTGAATCTTGCGTCGATCAACGTTCCTCAGGTGCTTGGCTATGCGCGCATCGCGGGCATGCCCGTTGTCACGGGGCTTTACACGTTGCTGCTGCCGCT
>JBDTAV010000041.1:0-16835 GCA_039924385.1 Steroidobacteraceae bacterium | reverse complement strand
GACTGATCCGCTTCATATCGGTACTCCTCGACACGACAGGCCGTTACTTCGCTCTCATCACTTCGCTATCACCCTTTCGAGTATCGTTACTTCAATTGCATCGACGAAGCACCAGCTCCAATCTTCCCGGGCTCAAACGAGGAAATGATGGGATGGATGGCCGGTCGCGCCG
This sequence comes from Steroidobacteraceae bacterium, assembly GCA_039924385.1. GTDB lineage: Bacteria > Pseudomonadota > Gammaproteobacteria > Steroidobacterales > Steroidobacteraceae > Bog-1198. Next base: position 16,663 of record JBDTAV010000041.1, on the reverse strand, counting down.
GCATGCTTGCACGCGTGGCGATTTTTGAGCGCAGGTGCGGCAGAGACGTAAATGGACCCACGTGTCGCCCATTGCCAGGCATTCCACGCAGCCGTCGCCGGAGGGCACAACGCGCTTGACGCTGCTCAAATGAGTGCAGACCGCATGACCCCTACGCATTGTTGTCTCGCTGGTAAATGAATAGTATGTACTCAGTATGTACTCGACTTATAGCAGAGCGCGCAGAAAAATGGACCTCTCCCAGCTTCCGGACCTTCGCGCCGGAGTAGAAATCCGCGACATGTCGGACGGCGCCATCGTGGCAGGCCGCGTCGGCTCCGACGAGGCAATTCTAGTGAGGCGCGGCGGCCGAATTCTCGCAGTCGCCAGCATATCGCGCAACCTTAAGAGCCTGGAGGCCGAGCGTGAGCTAGAACAACCAACAGTGAGTACCTAAGACTATGGATAGGCGCGAATTTCTCGCAGCGGCTTCGGTCGCAGCGGCCGTAGGAGCCTCAGAGAGGACATCCGCGGCACCGGCGGCACCCTCGCATGCGTCGTCCGATGCGATCGAGGAGCTGTCGCTCGCTGATATTGCCGCCGCCTTCGCGGACGGGCGCTTGACGTCGCAACAGCTGACGCAGAGCTATCTAACGCGTATCGACAAGCTTGACCGGCGCGGCCCGAACTTAGGATCAGTGGTTGAAACCAATCCGCGCGCGCTCGAAATCGCCGCCGCGCTCGATGCCGAGCGCAAGACGCGCGGCGCCCGCGGCCCGCTGCACGGCGTGCCGATCCTGATCAAAGACAATGTTGAGACCTCCGACCACATGATGTCGACGGCCGGCTCGCTGGCGCTCGCCGGATGGTACGCGCCCAAGGACGCGCCGCTGGTTGAACGGCTGCGAGCGGCGGGCGCCGTCATTTTGGGCAAAAGCAACTTGAGCGAGTGGGCCAACTTTCGCTCGACGCACTCATTGAGCGGCTGGAGCGGTCGGGGCGGCCAGTGTCGAAACCCCTACGCGACCGACCGCACCCCTTCAGGATCGAGCTCCGGTTCCGCAGTCGCGGTCTCAGCGAATTTATGCGCCATTGCCGTGGGTACGGAGACCGACGGTTCGATCGTGAGTCCCGCATCGATCAACGGCATCGTCGGATTGAAGCCCACCGTCGGTCTGGTAAGCCGTCGCGGCATCGCGCCGATCTCGCACAGCCAGGACACCGCGGGACCCTTGACGCGCAACGTCCGCGATGCCGCGGTGATGCTGGGGATCATGGCGGGCCTGGATAGGGCCGATCCAGCAAGCGCCGCGGTCGGCGATCGGTTCCAAACCGACTATGCCCGGTACGTTGATCCTAGGGGATTGAGTGGCGCGCGCTTGGGCATCGCCCGCAAGTTTTTTGCCGACAATGCCCCCTTCAACGCGTTCCTGGACACTTGCATCGCAACGCTGAAAGCCGCGGGGGCCGTCATTGTCGATCCCGCGGAACTGCCCATGCACGGTTCCACCGGAGCCGCCGAACAGGAAGTCCTCTTGTACGAATTCAAGACGGACTTGAATGCGTACTTCCTTCGCCTGCCGCCCACCTTCCCTGTGCGCTCCCTCGCGGCATTGATTCGCTTCAATGAGGCTCACAAAGATACCGAGATGCCGTTATTCGATCAGGAGTTGTTGCGGCAAGCGGAAGCGAAGGGGCCGCTGGCTGAGAAAGCCTATAAGGACGCGCGTGCCGCCTGTCTGAAAGCCACCCGCAGCAATGGCATCGATGCCGTGCTGGCAGAGCACAAGCTCGACGCCATGGTGACCTTAACTGCGGGTCCGGCCTGGTTGATCGACACAGTCAATGGAGACTCCGATACGGGGGGTTGTTCCTCGCCCGCGGCAATCGCCGGCTATCCGCACATTACCGTTCCGGCTGGCCTTTTCCGCGGATTACCTGTCGGCTTGTCTTTCTTCGGTGCCGCATTCAGCGAACCAACTCTCATCAAGTTAGGTTCGGGATTCGAGGCCGTGGCGCACGGACGCACGCCGCCGCGGATTTAGAGACCCTTATTCGGATTGATCAGATATTTCTTGCCGGTGGCACGTTTTGAGTAGGCGGCAAGGACATCCGGCCGCAGTGCTTCTGCCAATGAGATTTCCTGGGAATAATGGCTGGCAAAGGTGGTTTTCAGTTCCCCGGCGACCCGCTCCTTCAATTCCTGAAACGCGAGCGGGCCGATCTTCTCGATATACGGCGTAAGCAGCCAGCCGCCAACTCCCCACGCCATGCCGTAATTTCGACTCAGCACGGCCGGACTCATGTCAAGCGACCCATACAGATAGACCTGCTTGTGGGCTGTGGATCCATAGCGGCTGTAGACGCTCACGCCGCGGTTCACGGCCGCTTCCATGCAAGCCAATATTTGACCCGCCAGCGGGCCGCCGCCAATGGCGTCGAAGGCAATTGTGGCGCCCGTCGCCGCCAGGGCGTCCGTCAGGTCCTTCAAGAACGTAGGGGAATCCGTGCGGCACACGTAAACCGCGCCGGCCGCTTCCAATAAATCTTCTTGTTCCTTCTTGCGTACAATATTCACCAAGCTGACGCCATCCTTGAGACAGAGCCGATTGAGGATCTGCCCGAGATTCGACGCCGCGGCCGTGTGTACCAAAGCCTTATGCCCCTCGAGGCGCATGGTCCCGATCATTCCCAGCGCCGTAAGAGGATTGACGAAACAGGAGGCGCCGTCGGCAGCGCTCGTTCCGGCCGGCAGCACCAGGCATTGATTGACCTTGACGCATCGATATTGCGCGTACATGGCGCCGCCAAGCACCGCCACCGTCTTGCCCATCAAGGCTTGCGCTGAAGCGGAAGCGCCCGCCTCCGTCACGACGCCGGCGCCCTCGTTGCCAACCGGCATGGAGATATCGATGCGCGCCGCCATCGACTGCACCGCATTGGCACTCAAGGGCGCTGTCAGCAGCGGCTGTTGGGGCGTTCCGGAAACCTTGGCTTGGCTCCAATCCGCATTTGCGAGCAGCAACCCTAGGTCCGAGGGGTTGATCGGCGCCGCCTGAATCCTAACGATAACCTCATCGTCTGCCGCGGCTGGAATCGAAGTTCTCTGCAGCGACAGCTCCATCTCGCCGCTCTTCTTGGCGAGGGAACGGAGCTGCAGAAAAGACAGGTGAGCGGGTGCGTTCATGGGGCCGTAGCATACGGCGGGAAGGCTTCCCGTGCACGCTCGGCCCGTGCAGGCCAAAGAGCTTAAATAACTTTAAGCCGCGTTCTTCTTGGGGACCTTTTTGCCTGCGCGCCGCGCCTCCGATAATCCGATGGCGATTGCTTGTTTGCGGCTGCTCACTTTCTTGCCCGAACCGCCGCTGCGCAGCGTGGCCGCCTTGCGTTCCGCATGACTTTCTCGACCTTCTTTTGGCTGCCTTTGCTGTACTTTCGCGCCATTTGCATTCTCCAATGATGAGGTATGTGCAACCCTCGAAGATCACACGAGTTTTCAGAATCGGATATCCGCCAATCAGCGCGTCAGAAGATTCCCAGAGCGAGGCCGCTCACAATCGTTCTTCCCAGCTGCTTTTCGTGGGGTATGTCCTACGATTAGCGAAGCCACACACCGACTGCAATAACGCGATGCTTTCCAGATACTTCCCACATCCGCAGACTGCTGCTTGAGATCATTTCTGATGTAAGATCATTTGAGGTGCGCACATGCTTCACTATGCCGTAGTTTTCTTCGTTATCGCACTGATTGCCGCGTTTTTCGGCTTCGGTGGAATCGCAGTCGGCGCAGCCGGCATCGCGAAAATTCTTTTCATCGTGTTCTTGATCGGCGCGGTGGTCACTTTCTTGATGAGCCTGGGCCGCAGGGTCTAGTAAATAGGAGTACGCGATGCAAACAGTATCGGACACAGCAAAGGGCGCTAACGACTACGCCAACGGCCAAGTGAGAAGCTTTCTCGACAACGTCGAGGATTTGACCAAGGCATTAAAGGATGTCGACTCGCCTGACATTGCGAAAGTCCGCGCCAAAGTAAAGATCGCACTGGCAGCTGCGAAGAGCGCTGTAGCTGATACGGCATCGCAGCTGCGAGAGCAGGCGCAGCAGGTCGGCAGACAGACCGACACGTTCGTGCGCGACAACCCCTGGCAAGTGATCGGGATCGCTGCTCTGGTAGGCCTGGCAGTCGGCATCTTCGCTTCACGTCGCTATGACTAGCAGACCCTATGACTAGCAGACAGGTGCCTCACGACGCCGGAATGGCGGCGCTTTAAGCGCGCCGCCATTCTGTTCGGCCTCCCGGTTTATCCTCGAGCAAGATTCCCGCGGCGCTTAAGATCTCGCGGATTCGATCCGATTCGGCGAAATCCTTAGCGCCTCGCGCGTCGCGGCGCGAGGCCAGCAGCGCCTCTACCTCAGCGTCCGACAGGCTCTTGACTCCGGCGCTGCGTTTCAAATAGCTGTCGGCGTCTTGCTGCAGGACGCCCAATATCGCGCCCAGCGCCCGTAAGGTCGCCGCTCCGTTCGACACAGCGCAGCCATTGCCGGCTGCTTTAGCCAGATTTAATGTCCGCGCCACTGACTGCATGACGGCAAGCGCCTCGGGCGTGTTGAAGTCATCGTCCATGGCGGCGCGAAATCGCGCGACTTCGGCCGAATCCACGACACCCTGCGGCGGCGCATCCTTCAGCGACCGGTACAGACCCAACAAAGTCTCATCCGCCTGCGCCAGCTGCGCCGCGGAATAATTGATGGGGCCGCGATAATGGCTGCTCAGCAGGAAGAAGCGCAACACCTCGGGATCGCGCAGGGTTTTGAGCACTTCACGCACAGTGAAGAAATTGCCGAGCGATTTCGACATCTTCTCATCATTGACGCGCACGAAACCGTTGTGCATCCACATATGCACGAACGGCGCATCGCAAGCCGCGCAAGACTGCGCGATTTCATTTTCATGGTGCGGAAATTTCAGATCCTCGCCGCCGCCGTGCAAGTCGAAATAATCGCCCAACAAGCTGGTCGACATGGCGGAGCATTCGATGTGCCAGCCCGGCCTGCCCGCGCCCCAAGGCGAAGGCCACGAGGGCTCGCCTGGCTTCGCATGTTTCCACATGACGAAGTCGAGCGGATCGTGTTTGGCCTCGTCGACTTGCACGCGCGAACCGGCGCGTAAGTCATCGATTTTCTTGCGGGAAAGACGGCCATAGTTCGGGAACTTGCGCACCGAGTACATGACGTCGCCGTTGTCGGCGGCATAGGCGAAGCCTTTGTCGATCAATGTCTTAATCATGGCAATGATCGGCGCGATAAATTCTGTGGCGCGCGGCTCCAGATCAGGGGTTTGCAGACCGAGCGTGGCGCAGTCCTCATGCATGGCCACGGTGAAGCGCCGCGCCAGATCCGCCCAGTTCTCGCCGTTCGCCGCGGCGCGGTCGATGATTTTGTCATCGATATCCGTGACATTGCGCACGTAGGTGACCTGGTAGCCTAAGCAACGCAGGTAGCGCTGCACCAGATCGAATGCAACCAGCATGCGCGCGTGACCGACGTGAATGTAGTCGTAGTTCGTCATGCCGCAGACGTACATGCGGACTTCATTGAGCCGAAGAGGTTTGAACTCTTCTTTCTTGCCGCTCAGGGAATTATGGATTTTGAGCATGAATCTCCAACCGCCGCCGCACCGTGTCCGGAGGAATGAGCTTCAGCAGCTGCGCCAGTTCCGGCCCGTGCGCGCGGCCGGTCAAAGCCACCCGCAGCGGCATGAAGAGATCGGGTCCCTTGCGCCCGGTCTGCTCCTTCAACCGCTGGGTAAGCAACTTCAAATCGCCCTTCGACTGCTCATTGGCCTTGAGCGCCGCGGAAAAAAAGTCGGCGCCCGCGGCGGCGACGATACGCTGTTCCTCCGCGCCCAGCGGTCCCAGCTCGCCCGTCAGCACCTTGCGCCAGGCAATGGCGTCGGCCGGTAAATTCACATTGTGGCGCACCAGATCGATGAACTCGGTTGAGTCATCCGCCGCCAGCCATGCACGGATTTCGGCCGCCGACAGGCGCTCCAGAGATTCTTTCTGCCAGTGCATCAACTGGGACACCTCGAAGCGCGCCGGCGCCCGGCCCAAGTGCTGCGGCCGAAAATGCCGGGGCATCTCGGCGGCCGGCAGCCAGCCGTCGATGTCACTGGCGTGACCCAGGCGCAACAGCTGATTGAGCACGGCAATGCTCAAGAATCCCCGTTCGCGAAATTCATGCACGCTGGTGCTGCCATGCCGCTTCGATAGCGGGGCGCCGTCTTCTCCCACCAACAGGCCAAGATGTCCATACGCAGGATTGCGCATGCCGAGCGCACCCAACAGCATCAATTGCCGCGGGGTGTTGGTCAGATGGTCGTCGCCGCGCAACACCTGGGTGACGCCCATGGCGGAGTCATCCACCGCGTTGCAAAAGAAGAACGCCGGCGTGCCGTCTTCGCGGCGAATGATGAAGTCACCGATGTCGTTGCTCGCAAAGCGCTGCGGGCCGTGAACCGCGTCGTTAAATTCAATGACCTGATCGATCGGCACGGCAAAGCGCAGCGTCGGCTTTAAGTCCCGTGCCTCGCGCTCGGAGCGCTGCGCCGCCGTCAGTCCCCTGCAGGTTCCCACATAGCGCGGCGGCTTGCCCGACATGCGCTGCAGCTTGCGCGATAACTCCAGATCCTCCGCGCTGCAGTAGCACGGATAGGCTTGGGCGTGCATCAATAGCTGCGCGTACAAATCCCGATAAAATTCGCCCCGCTCCGCCTGAGCGTACGGCCCCGAAGGCCCTCCGACATCCGGCCCCTCGTCCCAGTCCAGTCCCAGCCAACGCATGTCGCTCATGAGCTGGTCGCGAAACCGATCTTGGCTACGTTCCGAGTCGGTGTCCTCAATACGTAAAATGAACTTTCCACCGGTTTTGCGGGCCCAAAGATGGCTGAAAAGAGCCGTCCGGGCATTGCCGAGGTGCAAAGCTCCGGTGGGACTGGGTGCAAACCGCGTGATGACCGGCGACTCGTTGATTGCGGACATATCTCAAGATTGTACCTATTCGAGTAGAATCACGGCGTATGAAACAACTTTTACTGAGCCTTGCGTTGGTAGGCCTTGTTTGTTGGCACCCGTCGATGGCAATTGAAAAGGCGGCTGAGCCGAAAGCTGCGCTCAAGCCGGCAACGGCCGCATATTCACCGCAGATACAAGTGTTCACATCGATGGGGAACTTCACCATCGAATTGAACGCGGAGCGCGCGCCGCTGACCGTGGCCAATATTTTGGCCTATGTCGATTCCGGCCACTACAGCAACACACTGATTCACCGCGCGGTCGCCAATTTCGTCATTCAAGGCGGCGGCTTCAATGTCGACTACACGCCCAAATCCGCGCCATTGAAAGTACCCAACGAATCGGGCAATGGATTGAGCAACGTACGCGGCACAGTGGGTTTGGCCCGCACCGCCGATCCCCATGGAGGCAATGCTCAGTTCTATGTGAACCTGAACGACAACGCTGCGCTCGATCCCAATGCCACGCGCTGGGGCTACGCGGTCTTCGGCCGCGTGATCGACGGCATGGACGTGGTCGATCGGATCGGCAACGTTGCCACCGGCGCGCGCGGTCCCATCAAAGAGGAAGCGCCGCTAAAACCGATCGTGATCCTGAAGGTCGAGCGCGTTACCAGCCCGGGCGGCGGCGGCGTTCCAAAACCTTGACCCGCCGTCGCAATCCGCGGTGACCACGCTCTTCATCTCGGATTTGCACATCGACGCGGCTCGCCCGGCGATCATTGCGCAATTTTTACGATTCCTGCAAACCGAGGCCAGCAACGCCGCGGCGTTGTACATATTGGGCGATCTGTTCGAGTCGTGGATCGGCGATGATGCGCCGGACTCCGCGCAGTCGGCGGCCATCGCCGGGCTGCGCACGCTCACCGCAGGCGGCGTGCCCTGCTTTGTCATGCATGGCAATCGAGACTTCTTGCTGTCGCGCCGGTTCTCTGAAATGAGCGGCGCGCAATTGTTGCGCGATCCTTTGATCATCACGCTGTATGGCGAAGCCGTGCTGGTGATGCACGGCGATGCGCTCTGCACCGACGATCATGCGTACCAACGACTGCGCGCCACGGTAAGGGACGCCGACTGGCAACGTCAGTTTTTGGCGCTGCCGATCGAATCGCGCCGGGCGCTGTCCGGCGCGGCCCGGGCCGGCAGTCGGGCGCATACCGCGACGATGGAACATGCCATCACGGATGTGAATGCGGACAGCGTCGCGATGGCATTGCGTGACGCCGGAACCTCGACTCTGTTGCACGGCCACACGCACCGGCCCGCCATTCATGCCTTCGAAGTTGATGGACGGCCCCGCACGCGCATCGTCTTAGGGGATTGGTACGACCAGGGCAGCGTGCTGCGCTGGGATCAGCATGGTCCCGAGCTTCAGTCGCTGCCGCGCGGCTGAAGCGCAGCCGTGGTTGCTTGCTGCGGCGGCCCAGAGTGAAATCTGAACAGCGGATCCGGGTCCGTGATGAGCTGCGCCTCGCACGTGGCAAATGCCGCGATTCGCTCATCCATCTTCAAGCCCGCGCGCGCCGCCGCGCGCTTGCCTAAGTCCAAATAGAGCTGATAGTGCCGCGCTTCCGCTTCATGCAGGCCGCGGAACAAGTCATCCAGCGGTTCGCCGATGGCCGCTCCCAGTGCCGCGAAGCGCTCGCACGAGCGCGCCTCAATGAACGCGCCGCAGATCATCAGGTCCATTTCGCGCTGCGGTTCGCGGCTCGCCACCAGGCGCCGCAACTGCGCCGCGTAGCGCCCGGGCGCCAGGCGTTGCGGCGCTATTTTCAACGCACCGATCAATTTGACGACCTGCTCGTAGTGGCGCAGCTCTTCACGCGCCAGCCGCGACATCGTATCTGTGAGTTCCAGATCTTCCGCGTAGGCGAACATCAAGGCGAGCGCCGTCGAAGCCGCCTTCTTCTCGCAATTTGCGTGATCGATCAGCAATATCCCGGAAAGCTCGCCGGCTGCTGCGATCCACGCAGGCGGAGTCGCCGCACGCAACAGCGGATGGGCAAACGCCGCCGCGCTGCTCATGCCGGAATTTTCAGAGCGGAGACGGCAGCCAACAGTTCGCCGGCGGATTGATAGCGATCGCCCGGAGACTTGGCCAACAGACGGCGCAGCACCCCTTCGTAGGCGGCAAACTGCGGCGCAATCTCCGGTAATTCAGCGCGCTTGTGCTTGTAAATGACCTCCATGGCCGTAGCGCCGTTGTAGGGCTTGCGGCCGATCAACATTTCGTAGAACACCACGCCCAGGCTGTAAAGATCGCTGCGCGCGTCGATGATTTCTGCGTGGCCCTGCTCCGGACTCATATAGTAGGGGGTGCCGAAAATCTCGCGCGTGCCGGTGAGCGAAATATCGTTTTCGTTCGCCTTCGCCAAACCGAAGTCGATCAGGCTGACGCTGTCATCGGCGCGCAGCATCACATTGGCCGGCTTCAGGTCCCGATGCAGCACTCCCACCGAATGGATGGCGTCGAGCGCGCTGGCGATTTGCCGCAAAAACCCCAACGCCGTGAGCGGTGCGAGCGGCTCTTTGAGCATGCGCTGGCGCAGATCCCCTGCCGGGAAATGCTCCATCGCAATATAGGCATGATCATCGGCGACGCCAAGATCATAAATGCGCACGATGTTCTCATGATTCAGGCCGGCGACGATTTCGTATTCCTGCAGAAATCGATCGAAGCTGACGAAGCGCTCCGACACGTCGGGTACCTGGCTGAACACCTTCAGCACCACCAGCGTCCCCGCACGTTCGCTCTCGGCAAGATAGATTTTGCACATGCCGCCGCTGCCGACCTGGCGGATGCATCGATGGCCGCGGATGATCACGGTGCCAAAACGATAACGATTCTCGTAGTCCGGGTTGGCGCGCAGCAGCGCGAGGGCTTTGCGGTGTTCGTTCGATGCGGTAACGATCATCTTGAGCAGCCGGTTGCGATCGATCTTGCGGCCATAGAGCCGTGTGACGCCGCCGGTCTCGGGCAGTGGAAACTCTGGGGTGTCTTCCAGCAGCAACAAAATGATCGGTGCGAACTCAGGCTTGGCCGCCTGCGCGGCGGCGAAGTCGATGGCGGCGTCGGTCGGAGGGGCGCTGACGATGATTACCGCGTCGAAGCCGGCCGCGGCAAAATTGCCGTCGAGATCCGGCTCCTTGCCCAAGACATGCTCGACAATGGCGGCGTCCGGCCACTGGATCTCAACGTGCTTTCGGACCAGCAGTCGATATTCGTCGCGGGCTGCAATCACCAATAGGCGCATATTCTTTGCCGAAAACCGGCGCCGGCGGTAGCGGGGGTTTCTACAGTATCCGGACGGATTTGAGGCCGCGGCCGGCGCCCTGCCGGCGCTGCTGCTTGGCCTCGTCGGACCGCTCTTCCTGCAAGCGCGCCAGATACTCCGGCGTTACATCCCCCGTCACGTACTCGCCCGAGAAGCATGAAGTATCGAAGTTCTCGATCTTTGCGTTGTCGTGGCGGACCGCATGTTCCAGATCATCCAGGTCCTGATAAATGAGCCAGTCGGCGCCGATGATGTCGCGCACTTCTTCGTCCGTGTGTCCTGCCGCCACCAGTTCGGAAGCATCCGGCATATCGATGCCATAAACGTTCGGGTAGCGCACGGGAGGCGCCGCCGAGGCGAAAAAAACTTTCCTGGCGCCGGCTTCGCGCGCCATGTCGATGATCTGCGCCGAGGTGGTCCCGCGCACGATGGAGTCATCGACCAGCAGCACGTTCTTGCCGCGGAATTCCAGATCGATCGCATTCAGCTTGCTGCGCACCGACTTGGCGCGCTGCTCCTGGCCCGGCATGATGAACGTGCGGCCTATGTAGCGATTCTTGATGAACCCCTCGCGATATTTGACGCCGAGCAATTGCGCGACCTGTACGGCGCTGGTGCGGCTGGTGTCGGGAATCGGAATGACCACATCGATGCCGTGTTCGGGCCGCTCGCGCTTGATCTTCTCCGCCAGGCGTTCGCCCATCCGCAGGCGCGCCTTGTATACCGAGATGTTGTCGATGATCGAATCGGGCCGGGCGAAATACACATACTCAAAAATGCACGGTGTATGGCGCGCCATCGCCACGCATTGCTGCGCATAAAAACGCCCCTGTTCATCGATGAACACCGCCTCGCCGGGCGCCACGTCCCGCACCATATCGAAACCCAGCATGTCGAGCGCCACGCTCTCAGACGCCAGCATCCATTCGGTGCCCTTCTTGGTGTCGCGCTTGCCGATCACCAGCGGCCGGATGCCGTTGGGATCCCGAAACCCCAAAATGCCGTGGCCGATGACCATGGCCGTCACCGCGTAGCCGCCCCGGCAGCGCCGATACACTGCGTTGGCAGCCGCAAATACGTCCGCCGGCGTCACCCGCGGCGTTCCAACCCGTTCGAGTTCGGAGGCCAGGACATTGAGAAGTACTTCGGAATCGGAGCTGGTATTTAAATGCCGGCGATCCTCGCGCACCAATACTTCGGTGAGCTCGCGCGCATTGGTCAGGTTACCGTTGTGGCCCAGGCAAATTCCGTAAGGAGAATTGACGTAAAACGGTTGTGCGTCGTGAGCGCTGTCGCACCCTGCCGTTGGATAGCGCACGTGGCCGATGCCGATATTTCCCTTGAGTTTCAGCATGTGCTTTTGTTGGAACACATCGCGCACCAGACCCGAGTCCTTGCGCATGAACAGCTCGCCGTCCTGCGCGGTCATGATGCCGGCGGCATCTTGACCACGATGCTGCAGCACCGTCAGCGCATCATAGATGCGTTGATTGACCGCGCTGGTTCCGACCATTCCGACGATTCCGCACATGAGGGATCTCCGCTACTTAGGTCTGACTTTCACCGAGGTTATGCGCTCGAGCTTCGCCCAAGGTTCGCCCTTCTCTCCGACCATCGCGCGCAGCCAATCGCCAACGGTCTCACCATATGGAACCAGCTTCGACCGATCCCACCAATCCTCGCCATTCAAATGCAGCAATTCGGCGCCGATCACCAACAGACCCACCAGCACCATGCCGCGCACGATGCCGAAAAGAAGCCCAATAACCCGATCCAGCGGTCCCAACCCCAAGGTGCGGGTGAAATAGCTTAAAACCATGCCGACGACCCAGCCGATCAGGAGCACGAGCACTAAAATGACCAATCGCCCAACCCAGGGGGCGATTTTCGGATCCGCGAGCAGACCGCCCAAATGCGGTTCTATGAGGGGACCGAATTGCCAGGCGGCCCAGATGGCGAGGACCCAAAAGGCGACCGAGACTGCCTCTCGAATAAAGCCGCGCAGCGCGCCAATAAGTGTTGAACCCAACAGAATCAACAGAATTAGAACGTCGGCACCGGTCAATGTCCCGCCTCCTCCAGCCTGGGGCATATTCTACCGGAGCGATGCCGGCGGCGTCCTGAAACGATTGCAAAATGAGAAATCAAGCCGCCGGCGCGACCAGGCTTCCCGCATGTCCCAATGATTTGAGCTTGGCGGCCATCCGCTCGGCTGATTCGCGGTCGGACAATGGTCCTACACGCACGCGATAGCGCACCGAGGTCCCGGAGCCGCCCACCAAAACAAACACCGTAAACCCTTGCCTTTTGACCTGGCGGATCAGGTTATCGGCATTCGCGCGGCTCGCGAAGCTGCCGAGCTGCACGGACCAGAACCTAAGCCCGCTGGATTTGGGGGACGTCGCGGCAGCTTCAACGGGCGACGGACCAGCGGCCAACGCCTTAGTCTGGAGCTTCGCGGGCGCCGCGCCGCGCGCCGGCGCAGTGGGAGTCCGCTCAGTGCGAGTCGGCGCAGCGGGCAAACTGGCGGCAGAAGAGGCCGCGGAAGAAGCGGCGGGCTGCGGTTCCAGCTCAACCGCTGCATTCGCCGGCGCCTTGTTGGTTGTCAGGTCAACGGTGACGTTTCGAATCGGTTCAGGTGCGGCTGCCGGAAGAGTTGGCGCAGGCGCCGCATTCGGTTTTGGGCCTGACAATAATTCCGGCACGATGAGCACTACAAGCGCAACCAGGATCGATGCGCCGATCAGCCGTTCTTTGACGCGACGGTCCATCACGGGGAAGTATATTCGGGACGCGCCGCCGGCGGCAGCAATCGTGAAGATTCGAGCCAGTCGATCGCCGGCCCAACGGTGTGAAAGGATCCGAACACGACGATTCGGTCCTGTTGCCCCGCGGCTTTTAAGGCCGCGGCGCAGGCGCTCGCGACGCTGTCCGCGGCGACAACGGGGGCTTGCACCTCCGCTTGCACCACACCGGCCAACGCCTGTCCGCTGCGGCCGCGCGTGCCGTCGACCGATGCGCACCACCATGCGTCGATGCAGCGATCGAGCAGGGAGACGATTCCCGCGGCATCCTTGTCCGCGAGAATCCCGCATACCGCCAGAGTTTTCCCTGAGATCGGATTGGCGCGCAAATTCCGCGCCAGCACTCGGGCGGCGTCCGGATTGTGTGCGACGTCCAGGACCCACGCCGGCGAGCCTTCGCTCGCGCCGATCATTTGGAAGCGGCCGGCCAAGTGCACGGCCGTGAGCCCGCGTGCAATTGCCGCGGCCGGTATGGCCAGACGCGTAGAAATTTCCTCGAGTGCAGCCAGCGCTGTGGCCGCATTGGTGAATTGAATATCGCCTTTAAGTGCCGGGGCGGGCAGCTTCGGCAAGTCCCAGCGAGTGCCGCGGTAACGCCACCCGGCACCGTCGAGAACGTAGTTGTATTCGATGGCAAGCCGCTTCAGCGGCGAATTTAGGCTGCGCGCAACGCTCTCGAGACTCAAGGACGGCTCGCGGCCGCCGATGACCGCGGGCTTCCCGGGACGAAAAATACCGGCCTTCTCGCGCGCAATGGCCTCGAGCGTATCGCCCAGGTACTCCTGATGATCCAGGCCGATGCTGGTGACCACGGCAACATCAGGGTCAACCACGTTGACGGCATCCAACCGTCCTCCCATGCCGATTTCGAGCACCCACGCATCGAGATCGGCGGCCTCGAAAATCAACAGTGCCGCCAGCGCATTGAATTCGAAAAACGTCAATGCCACTGCACCGCGCGCGGCTTCGATTTTTTCGAAGACTGTCACCAGTTCCCCGGCATGCGCCAAGCGGTCGTGGAGGCGGATGCGTTCGCGGTAGTCGCGCAGGTGAGGGGAGGTAAAGGTACCGACCTTGAAGCCCGCGGCGTTCAGGATGGCCGCGCAACAAGCGCTGACCGAGCCCTTGCCGTTCGTGCCGGCGACCGTGATAACCGGGATGGCGGGCTGCCGCCACTCAAGCCGGTCGAGCACCACGCGCAGCCGCTCCAAACCCAGATCGATTGCTTGCGGGTGCACCTGTGCTTGGTAGGCCAACCACTGCTCGAGACTCCGCATGAGGTCCGGCCTCGGGAGCCTAGGCTGCGGCCGGTTCTTTGCCGCTCAGCAATCGCAGCATGGCGCCGATGCGGTCCCGCAGCTCGCGCCGGTCGACGATCATGTCGAGAGCGCCATGCTCGAGCAGAAACTCGCTGCGTTGAAAGCCCTCCGGCAATGTTTCGCGCACGGTCTGCTGAATGACCCGCGGCCCGGCGAAACCGATCAGCGCTTTGGGTTCGCCGATATTGACATCGCCGAGCATGGCGAGGCTGGCCGATACCCCGCCCATGGTCGGATCGGTCATCACGGAAATAAACGGCAGGCGCGCTTCCGACAGGCGCTTGAGCGCCGCGCTGGTCTTCGCCATTTGCAGCAAGGAGTACAACGCTTCCTGCATGCGCGCGCCGCCGCTGGCCGAGAAACAAACCAGCGGCATGCGGTGCTCCAGGCAATGCTCGACCGCACGCACGAATTTCTCGCCGACCACCGAGCCCATGGAACCGCCGAGAAAGCGAAACTCGAATGCGCAGGCAACCACGTCGAGCCCCTCGAGTTTTCCGGCCATGACGATGAGTGCGTCGCGCTCGCCGGTCTGTTTCTGAGCCTGCACCAGCCGGTCTTTGTAGCGCTTGGAATCCTTGAATTTGAGCGGATCCTCGGGCTCGACCTTGGCCGCGATCTCGGTGGTCGACCCGGTATCAAGAAATTTCATGACACGCTCGCGGCCATTGATGCGCATGTGATGACTGCACTTCGGGCAGACATACAAATTGCGCTCGATCTCGGCTTTGTACAGCACGGCATCGCAGGCGGGACACTTGGTCCACAAGCCTTCGGGTACCGAGCGGGTACGGCGCTCGGTTTTGATCCGCGACGGAACGATTCGCTCAAACCAGGACATGCTAGGAGCCTATCGAATACTTCAGACAGGCTCGCAGTTTAAACCAATTTCGCCGGTCGGCGCGGGGATCGCGAAATCCTTGGGGTACTCAACCCGCCACAGGTATAAGCCCTCTGCAGGCGCGGTTGCGCCAGCGTAGCGCCGGTCGGCTCCGGCCAGCACCTTGGCCATGGCAGCCTTGGGATCGGCCTCGCGCTGCACATCGAGCAAAGTCCCGACAATATTGCGGACCATGTGATGCAGATAGGCATTGGCGGTGATCTGCAGCGAGACAAAATCGCCCGCGCGGCTTACCTCGATGGCATCGACACGCCTGATCGGGGTTTGCGACTGGCATTCAATGGATCGGAACGCTGAAAAATCGTGCTCGCCGATGAGCGCCTGGGCCGCCGCGTGCATGGCCTGTGCGTCGAGCGGCCTGTGAATCCAGGCGGTGCGCCCGCGCTGCAGCGCTGAGCGCGCGCTGCGGTTCAAGATGAAGTAGCGATAGATGCGACGAGACGCGTTGTGGCGTGCGTGAAACCCCATGCTCACCTCGCCCGCCCATTGCAAAGCGATGCTGGGCGCGAGCCTCGTGTTCGCGCCTAAGACCCACGCCCGGGGCGTTCGCTGCGCGCGCGTATCGAAATGAATGACCTGCCCGAGCGCATGAACACCGGCGTCGGTCCGCCCCGCGCAGATTGCCACGACAGGATGCCCGGAAACGAAGGACAGCGCAGCCTGCACCGCGTCTTGAATTGAGATCGAGTGCGCTTGCGACTGCCAGCCGGCGTAGTCGGTGCCGTCATACTCGATGATGGCGGCAACGCGGCTGCCTGGCTCGGTCACGTTAGCCCGGCAGATTCTCGATTAGGCGCTGCGCTTCATGTTTCTGACTCGCAGAACCTTCGCTGACGACTTCCTCGAGAATGCTGCGTGCGCCTTCCGGATCGCCCATATCCATATACGCTCGCGCCAAATCCAGCTTCGTTCCCACTTCGCTCATCGTGACCGGCTCTAATTCCGGCAGCGCCATTTCTTCCGTCTTGATCTTGGTGGTGCGCTGGGTGGTGATCGTCTTCAGCTTGTTGGTGGCCGCCGCCTCCGACCCATTGAGAGCTTCACCGACGTCCAAATCGACCTTGCGGTTGCGTTGGCTGGCTTCGAACACCTCGGTGGAGAAAACTTCGTCTTCCGCGCGCGGCTGTTCAACGGTATCGCCTGATCCCAAGGCGTTGGCCAGTCGGTCGAGATCCAGGTCGATGCTGTCGGCATTCAGGCCACGCAACCGGGAGGTCGAATCCACATCAGGCCGCTCCGGTTCTTGAACGTCCGAATACTCGGGCGATTTGAAGCGCGACGTCGCACCCGGATCTTGAGTCGTGCCGCGCGG
>JBDTAV010000040.1:0-3541 GCA_039924385.1 Steroidobacteraceae bacterium | reverse complement strand
GAACAACCCGTCCACCAAAGCGGGTCAAGTCAAGCCTGCATATTCGCGGAGTTCCTTAAAGAACCCCTGGAAGACCGTGCCTTCGCACGGCGCACCGAGAGCGGCGTGATAAAATGCGAGGACACAGGGCAAGACCGCCCTCCCCTTCTTCCAGGGCTCTTCTCAGGAATAGCGATGAGTGAATGGCTACATATCGTCGGCGGCGCATGAGCTCTTCAGAGATCGATCCGCTGATCAGTGCCGTCGAAGCGCTCGACACTCTGGCCGCCGGCCTCGTCCCGGAGCGGCTGTCGACCTTGGCCGGAGCTTTGGCCTTAAGCACGCTCTGCAAGCGCATCACGCCGGATCGGGATCTGATTGACGCCGCGGCCGGGCTCGATGCCTTGGCATCTGGCCGGGAACTCGATCTCAACGAAGAGGGACGAGCTCGCGCTGCGAAGTTGGCCGAAAGAGTGCGGCGAGAACTGCCCCACGCATCCGATGACGCATCAAGCTGAGAATGAATCATCCAGCGCTGCATCAACGCGTTTCGCAATGAGTATGAGGACTGGCCCGACTATTGTGAGCGGCTCATGAGCCGCGAGGAAATGATGGCCGCGCTTGAAGAAAGCAAACAGCGTTGGCCCGGCCGTGAGTTTCGCCGCCACAAGTGGCGAACCAGCGGTAACGACAAGCCGCGGCTCATACGCTGATATCGCAGAGGACCCGCAGCATGAATATCGAAGTCGATACCGACAAGGTTGACCAAGCCGTGCTGGCGCTCTTGTATCTCGGCCTCCACGACCAAACCCGTGCCTGGAAGGGATTCGACTGGGCGGCCATGGCTCGATTGCACGAGAAGAGCTCCATCAGCGATCCGGTGGGGTCGGCCAAATCCGTACTGTTTACCGAAGAAGGCTTGCGCGAGTCCGCTCGATGCTTAAGCATGCTGTTTGCTCGGCAAAGCGGAACCTAAGGCGTGCCGAAGAAATCCGTGGCCGCAGCGGCCTGCGCTAAGACGTCCACGAAAGGCGACGGGCATCAATGGCAATTTCCCACGCGCATCCGCCCCAAGTCATTCAGTTGGAAGTCCTCGCGTCTGGCCGTGCAGCGGATAAAAGAGGCAGTTACCGAGATCAAGAATGTCGCGCGCAAGGATGCGACGACAGCCGCGGAAGGCGCGGTTCGGCTCATCGAACGGCTCTCCCCGGCGCTCGAGCACGTCGACAGCTCCTCCGGATCGCTGGGTAATGCCGTGAATTGGGCGATCGAGGAAATGGTGCCGATCATCGCGGCGCCCGACGTGTCCTCGTTCCAGCGGCAGAAATGGCTCGAGCGACTGCATGCGGCGAGTGAGTCTGATGGCATGCCCTACCTTGAAACGCTGGGGGATCATTGGGGTGAGTTGTGCGTCACGAAGGAAATCGCCGGCCACTGGGCCGATGAATTGGTCGGAATCACGGGCATGGCTCTGAGCCCGGATCTCAAACTGCGGGGCCATTTCCACGGCACGACAGCGTGCTTGAGCGCGCTGCTGCGCGCCGAGCGCTATGAGGAAATTTACTCGCTCCTGCACGCTAAGTTGATCTGGGCCTATCAACGCTGGGCCGTCAAAGCTCTGGCGGCGCAGGGAAAGAACGCGCAGGCCATCGAGTTCGCCGAAGCCAGCCGTGGTCCGTGGACGAGCGATACGGATGTCAATCGGCTCTGTGAAGAGATTTTGTTGTCGTCGGGCATGATCGAAGAAGCGTATCGTCGTTACGGACTCTATGCGCATCGAGCGGGAACATACCTTGCGAGCTTCCGCGCGGTCGCGAAGACCTATCCGAGCGTCCCCCGTGCGCAAATGCTGTTGGATCTAATCGAAACGACTCCTGGTGAGGAGGGCAAATGGTTTGCCACTGCCAAGGAACTAGGCCTGTATGAAATCGCGCTCAAGCTAGTCCGTGAGTCGCCCTGTGATCCGAAGACGCTGGCGCGCGCAGCGCGCGATTTTGCTGACAAGGAGCCAGTCTTTGCCCAGGGAGCAGGCTTTGCGGCGTTGTACTGGCTCACCCTGGGTCAAGGCTATGAGATCACTTCCCTCGATGTGTGGGGCGCCTATTACAGCACCCTGAAAGCGGCCGAGCACCTCGGAAACTCCGAGGACACAAAGATCCGCATCAAGCAGCTGGTAGCGCAAGGGGCCGGCGACGGCTTTGTCCGGCAAGTTTTGGGGCGCGAGCTGGCACTGACATGAGTGAAGCGCCCATCGCCCGACGGATCCTCGAGCGCATTCGACAGCAGCTGCGCTCGAAAGTCGTAGACCTCTCAATGATTCGCGCGTGGAATGAGTTTGCCGAAGCGTTGCAAAACTCTGTGGTGACGCCTGAGACGCTAAGGAACACGCACCCCGCCCATTCGATTTATCTCCACGTGCAGAACCAGATGTCGGTAATGGCCGAACAATTGCTGGGGCTTCCGGAGATGAGGACTTTCGCCAAAATCATTGGCGCGGCGCATGACGAGTACATGCCCTCCTGGCCGCCGATGAGTCCGATATCCACTTCCTATTTTTGGTGCTGGTCGAACTTCGATGCGACAGCGAACGCACATCGTGAGACGTTAGGTTCCGTCACGCTGCGGATTGCCGCCGAATTCGGCGTGCATCGCAAGATGCTCTCGCTGATGCAGAGCTTTAATAACTCGCGCATGAGTCTATACCGTGTCGAGGGTCACACAGATGCGTGCGTGCAACTGCGAGATCTCGTGACAAACCAACCGTGCCTGGCAGCTTGCGAATCTGGTTATGCCGGCAATGCGGGGGAGATCTGGTTCACGAGAGTGTTGCCCCCCGCCTTGACGGGCCAATCAGAACACGTCGTCTTCACCTCCCCCTATGTGCTTATTTCGCCGGATGCCACAGGCTGGAGGCAATACCTCGATCGGATAGCAGCGAAGGATCCCTGTCGCTCTCGCGTCGAGGCGCTCGGGCGGCACCTTAAATGGGGCACGACGCGCCGCTACTGGCCGGAATTTGTATTCGAGGGGTACGTCAGTCACCATCCCGGCGCAATTTTCCTCAAAGGATTGCCGGACGTTCCCGAGAGCCGACCTCATTCCCGGGAGTATGTACGCCATGCCGATGAACATTGACGAGGACCAACTGCATCAGGCAGTCCTCGCGCTATTGTCGTTGGCTCGCAAGGACAGCTGGGGCTATCCCGCCAATCAAAAAATGGCGTATCGGTTTGGATCGACCCAAAGGGGTACAAAGCTTTCCTCGATGAGGCTGAACTCACCTTCAACACCACGTTTGCGAAGACATCTGCGAGATGCAGAGCAATAGCACAGAGGAAAGCGGCCTGTGACGACCAGTCACATCTGGCCGAAACTACCCACTGCAATCAGGTTCGGCCATGCGTGCAGTCGCCTTCGGGAAATGACAGCGGTGCTGAGGGCAAGACACGATTTGTGTTTTTATGCACGGTAGCCAATATGTTTCAACAGAATCAATGCTCTGAGAAATCCTGCGTGGCATCGCTATTGAGTGCGCTTTGCACAATTTCACCATTTGACCGCG
>JBDTAV010000039.1:0-21319 GCA_039924385.1 Steroidobacteraceae bacterium | reverse complement strand
GGTGACTGAAGCGCAACAAAAGGTAAATACCATGCGAATCTTGTTGGTAATGATTTCCCTTATGGTGGTGGGCGCGAGCGGCTGTAATAATCCCACGCCCCCGGATCAGGTCGCTCAAGATGTGGCCGCGGCGCAGCAGAAAGCGGCGGCGAAAATCGAGCAAGCGCGCCAAGATGCGGCCAAGAATGCGGCCGATGCGGCGCAACAAGCAGCCGAGAGTCCCAAAAACCTGAAGAACTCCGACGCGCAGGGCACTTTCGATCTGGCGATTGCAAAGGCCGAGGGCCAACATAACGTCGCGCTTGAAAAATGCTTGGCGCTGGCGGGGGAGGCGCAAAGAGTCTGTAAAGATCAGGCCGATGCCCATTACGATTTAGCGAAGGATTATGCCAAGGCAGCGCTCGCATCGCAAAAACAATAATTTACAAACATTAAACACTCAAGGGCCGCGGCCGCTTGCTTAAGTCGCACTTCCAGTGGGAAGCCCCAATCCTTAAGTCGTATTATGGAGAACTGATCTGATGACAGCTGGGGCGAAGACATCCTTCTGATTGCATAACCGGCTGGGGCCAAGCGGAAGATAACGGCGTGCGATCGCGGCGGGTTCCGATCATCACATGACGAACCCGGTAGGCCCCACTCAGCTTGAGGAGCTATGTAAGTAGGCCACTTATTTGAACCGTGTGGCTTGTCCCCGAATCTCCAAAATGGAAGGGATCTAAGGAGTCCGATGGCAGCGGCAATGCGTTCGATTTAAGTTGCACGTATCGCCGGTAGCAAGCGGTCGTATTCTTTCTTGACAACGGCGTAGCACTCACACGTGCGTTTCTCGAGTTTGCCACGATCGAGGACCGTGATCCGCCCGCGCCGGTAGTGGATCACGCCCGCCTTATCGAGGCGGCCGGCAGCTTCCGTCACCCCTTCGCGCCGAACCCCTAGCACATTGGCGATGAGTTCTTGGGTCATTACAAGCTCATTCGATTCCAGCCGGTCGAGGCTTAAGAGTAGCCACCGACACAGCTGCTGATCGAGACTATGGTGGCGGTTGCACACTGCGGTCTGTGACATCTGGGTAATGAGAGCCTGGGTATAGCGCAGCAGTAGGTGCAGCACTGGCCCTGCAAGATTAAATTCTTTCATCATCACGCTGGCCCTCAAACGAAATCCTTGTCCCGCGCTCTGCACGACGGCGCGGCTCGGCGTCGATATTCCGCCCATGAACAACGACACGCCAACCATGCCTTCAAAGCCGACAACCGCGATCTCGGCCGAGCTGCCATTTTCCATCACATAGAGCAACGATACGATGGCGGAAGTCGGAAAGTACGCGTCGGCGAGTGCCCCCCCAGATTCATACAACACTTCTCCAAGCGGCATATTGACCGCCTCAAGGTGGGGCGACCACTGCGCCCATGCTCCTTGAGGGAGCTGCGCGAGCAAGTGATTTTCTCGGGGGTCGGCGGATGTCGCCATGTAATTTCACTAGCGGTAATAGCGTACAAACGGCACAATACAGCAAGCGGCGTATGGGGACGAATCTTAAGATTGATGGTGCGGACGAGCTGGTTATTCTGAAGACGTTGGCGACCTAAGGGGGCGGCAACTTCGGATTTTGGGCTAGTGCTGCCTCTGACAGATTAATTTCCGATTTTATGCATAAATATAGGCATCGTAACTTGGAACCAGATCTGATGTTCCGGGTTGCGTCCGTTAAAAAGAGTCAACTTGCATGCCCTGTCGTTAGAGGAAGCACGCTGACTTGAGACGCGGCGGACGTTAAGAGGAAAAATCATGAGCGCGAGCGCTGTCGAACCTTTTTCTCCCGTCGCAGCGGTTTCTTCGTCCGAGCCCAGTTGGCGTGATCTCTTGGCGCTCCTGCCGGTGGCTGCGTACACCTGCGACGCTGCGGGTCGGATCACTTATTTTAATCCCCTGGCCGAAGCGGTTTGGGGACGCGCCGCAAAGTTGCGTGATTCCGCTGAACGCTATTGCGGTTCTCACCGATTATATTTCTCCGATGGCCGACCGATGCCGCACCATGAATGCTGGATGGCACTCGCGTTGTTGGATGACAAACCCTTTAACGGGCAAGAAATTCTGATTGAGCGTCAAGATGGAAGCCGCACTTGTGGCATTGCGTATGCAAACCCCTTGCGCGATTCTCAGAAAAGGGTCATCGGCGCGGTTAATTTGTTGGCACGCAAAACGTTGCCACCGCCTCGATCGACAGACCAAGCAGACAATTCACTTGTGGCAATCCCGAGGGACGCCGCTCTGGCGATGATCGAAGTCGTTCTGGGCCTACTGACGGGTATCGCATGGCCGGCATCCGCCTTTGCCTGAAGCACAAAAAAGCGCAGAGACAGCGGTCGGGGCCGTCATGATGATCGCAAGTTATCGCGGGAATCACCGGCCTTCGTCTCCACCACGATACCAACACGGAAGTAATAGTTGTCGATTTTGAGCGCGTCGGCTTCGGAGACAGGCCGCCCAGATGCGGGATACAGCCGCTGTACCCTTCAGGAACCGTTTTGGGAATCGGCCGCTCTGGCGGCTTCATCATGGGGCCGCCGCCGGCACGACCACCGTGCAGTGCCGCTCCTTCTTAGTTCTGGCCGGGGCCGCTAGAGTCTCCCGCTGCTGATCGACGTGCAGATCTCGCAGGCGCTCGAGGCTGACTTTTGAAACGGCCGGCACCGGCGTAATCGGCGCGGCTGCCCATGAGGCGCAGATTCTAATGGCGCCCGCTTCTTGTGCTGCCCTAGGTGGCGCTGCTGCTGCTCGGGCTATCGATTTACAGACGGCGTGGCATGACTACCTAGGGGCCCACAAGCAGCAAGATTGAGATAGCAGCCCTCCCCGGGGTAATGGAGGTCACTGCGGTCTTGACCCATGAGCGCCCCTTTCTCGTAGTGCGGGTGGTCGTGTACCAGCGCCTCATGATGCTGACAAAAGCACAAAGCATCGCTTACGTCGCCGACACGGGCCCGCCAGCGGTTTCACTCGATGTAATATTGTGCATGGACGACTCGGCCATTTCCCCGGTTCCGAAGCTGCGACTCGCGGCGGCCTTTAATCGCAACTGCCGGTGCCTAATTGTGGAGGAACCAGCCCTCGCGCGGGAGCTGCAGGCTGCGCTCTCAGTACAGAACGCGGTGACTCCCGCATCATACTTGCCGGGTTCGATGATGTCCGCCACGGCGGTGTTCCTAAGCCCCGAGGATGTGCAACAGTTGCACGCCGCAATCCAAGCGATAGAGCGCGTCATCGCGACGCCGTCCTACCAGGAACAGGTACTGAGCTGGGCCGATCCGATTGCGCGGTTCAATCGTGGGGGCCATGGAGTGTGTATGGGCTACGACTTCCATCTGGATGTATCGGGGCCGCGGCTCATCGAAGTTAATACGAATGCAGGCGGCCTTCTGCTCAACGGCGTACTGGCTCGCGCCGCGAGAGCGTGCTGTTCGGAAGCGCAATCCATGTCCGTCGGGTGCAAGGACCCTGCCCGGCTCGATCGCCTCATCCTCGAGATGTTTCGCAGCGAGTGGCAGATACAGCGCGGCAGCGCGCCGCTTAGATCGATTGCGATCGTCGATGATCAGCCAGAGTCTCAGTATCTGGCCACGGAATTTCGACTATTCGCCGAACTATTCAAGCGCCATGGGTGGCAGGCAATGATCGCGGATGCAGCCGCGTTGGTCCTGCACGGCTCAACACTGACCGTCGGAGATGACACCATTGACCTCATCTATAATCGATTAACCGATTTTCGCTTAAGCGAACCGTCACACGCGGCCGTGCGAGCGGCTTTCGCGAGCGGAGCGACGGTCGTCACACCAAACCCGCGAACCTACGCTTTGTACGCGGACAAGCGCAACCTCACCGTGCTGTCAGATCGAGCTTTCTTGAATTCCCTCGAGCTGCCTTCCGCAACGATCGATACACTTGCGCAATGCGTTCCGCAAACTTTGCTAGTGACGCCCGAGTTAGCGCCCCAATTGTGGACCGAACGACGTCGCTGGTTTTTTAAACCCGTCATGGGGTTTGGTAGCCGCGGAGCCTATCGCGGGGATAAGCTCACCAAGCGTGTGTTCGAATCGATTGCGCAAGGGGGATACATCGCCCAAGCGCGAGTGGATCCCGCGACGCGGGCAAATCCCACGCGCGACGCGGAGCCCCTCAAGTACGATATTCGTTGCTACGTTTATCGCAGCGAGATTCAGCTCACCGCCGCTCGCCTCTATCAAGGGCAGACGACGAATTTCCGGACTGCCGGCGGGGGCTTCTCGCCTGTCTTTTACGCACGCACCGTTGCATGAAGCGCGCTTTATTGAGCCCAAGAATCATTGTTGCGCTAGAGTGGATGAACGCCCTCAATGGTCGGGGCATTTTTCCGGTTTCTACGTACGTTAGCGAACAGACAAAGTCGGGTCCAACGCGGCATTCTGACCATTCGCCAAACGCATGGCGGAAGTCGCCGTAATGTCCATCGGCGCTGTATCAGCTCGTGGGCCTCTACCGCATTAATCTTACGAAGCCGGCGGCATGACAGAAAACCTCTTAGACTTTGTTTTTTTGCCGGAATCTTCGCACTCATGACGCGCTTCGGTTGCGGCGCCCATGTGATGACGCATCGCGGCAAGCATGATGCGTCATCCAATGAGTCGGGTGGCGCGCCCGCAATTTCCCCCAATCAGCCCAGCCAATCGACAGACCCTGTTTGTGGGATGAGCGCGGACATAGCGCGGGCGAAATCCGCGGTGCATGACGGCCACGGCTACTATTTCTGCTCAAAAGGGTGTCGCGAGAAATTCGAAGCCGGGCCGGCCAGCTATATCAATCCCGAAACCACCCGAGCACTGTTGCTAAAGGAGCTTCATGGAGCACGCTATTAAAGGTATTGAATTGACGGGCGCGGTGGAACGCGTATCCCGCGCCTCGGGACCGATTCCGGTGGTGGCACTCGGGTTGAGTCTTAGTTTATTTTTTGCATTTTCCTTTGTGCTTTGCGTGTTGAGCTATCTCGTGGCGCCGACATGGCCCATTTCCCACGCCATGCTCGCCATGATGTTGCCGGGCTTTGTGCTGCTGAGTATCCCGAGCTTTATCCTGGGACTCATCGAGAGTGTCGTTTGGGGCTGGTACATCGCCCTCATATTCGGTCCGCTGTATAACTTCTTTGCCGCACGCGCCCGGTAGACTATCCGCCTCGGGCTACGCATCGCTCAAGGTCGCAATGATGGGGCAGTGGGCCAAAGAACTGGCGGCTTCACAGTCGTGCAGGAGCTGCGCGAGCACCTTTTCCATGCGCTTAAGATCACCGATTTTCTCGCGTATGCGCTTAAGCCGCGAATTCGCCACGGTGCGAATTGCCCGTCGATTGCTCCCCTCTTCAAGATTCAGCAGTTCGCGAATCTCATCGAGAGTGAACCCTAGGTTTTGCGACTTCTTGATGAAGCGAATGCGATTTATGAGACTCGCAGGATATCGGCGCACCCCGCCGGCGTTCGAGGGAATGGGTAGTAAGCGCCGCCGCTGGTAGTAGCGCACGGTTTCAACGCCCACCTGAGAGGCGCGAGCGAGACCGCCGATGGTCACCGCGGCAGGGACGCGAACAGGTGCGCCGTTGTTGGGGTTAATTTTAGACATTTGACTTGACTCCGTACCTAGGTACAGAGCTTAAGGTGAGGGTTACGCCAATTACAACTCTTGCAGGTAAAATCATGAACGCTGTTGCTCAAAAAACTTGCTGCGGCGGCCCGACCCCCGCCGGTCAGAAGGCAGTAAGTCAATCCAAAGACCCGGTGTGCGGCATGAGTGTCGATCCGGCCACCGCTAAGCACCAGGCGGACCATCACGGGCAGACGTACTATTTTTGCTCCGGCGGATGCAAAGCTAAATTTATCGCCAATCCCGATCAGTACCTAAAGACGGTTGCGCCGGGGTCGGCCAAAGCCGCACTGAGTGCACCGGTAACTCAAGGCACCATCTATACCTGCCCGATGCACCAGCAGATTCGCCGCAACGTTCCCGGCGATTGTCCCATCTGCGGCATGGCGCTCGAGCCGGAAGGCATTCCGGAGGCGAAGGGGTCTAGTCCGGAATTAAAAGACATGACCCGCCGATTTGTCATCGGCGCCGTTCTTGCAGCCCCAATATTCGTATTAGAGATGGGCAGTCATTGGACAGCGCTTAATCTTAATCGATGGCTCTCGATGAGCGCTTCGATGTGGATTCAGTTCGCACTCGCCACGCCCATTGTGCTCTGGTGCGCATGGCCCTTCTTTCAGCGCGCTTGGACTTCAGTTTTGAACCGCTCACCGAATATGTTCACCCTGATTGCCTTAGGCGTCGGCGCGGCCTATTTGTATAGCCTTGTCGCAACCTTTGCCCCTGGTCTTTTCCCCGCAGCGCTTCGCCACGGCGGTCTAATCCCGGTCTACTTTGAGGCAGGCGCGATCGTCACCGTGCTCGTTTTGTTAGGTCAGGTGCTGGAGCTGCGCGCGCGCGAGAAAACTGGCGGCGCCATTCGAGCGCTCTTGCAGTTAGCGCCCAAGACGGCGCGGCGCATTCGCGCCGATGGCACGGATGAGGAAGTGCCGCTCGATCAAATCCACGTGGGCGACACTTTGCACGTGCGCCCGGGTGAAGCGGTGCCCGTCGATGGGTCCGTTGCAAAAGGTCAAAGCGTCGTCGATGAATCGATGATAACGGGCGAATCGATGCCGGTCGAGAAGGCGGTGGGCGCCAAAGTGATCGGCGGCACGATCAACGGCACCGGCGCCCTCACCATCACGGCGGAGAAGATCGGCGCCGATACGGTGTTGTCCCGAATTGTGACCATGGTTGCCGAGGCGCAGCGCAGTCGCGCTCCCATTCAACGGATGGTCGATAAAGTGTCCGCTTGGTTTGTTCCTGCCGTCATCGCCTGCGCGATCATTGCATTTGTGGCCTGGATGATCTGGGGCCCAGCACCTGCATTGGGATTGGCGGTTGTGGCGGCGGTCTCCGTGCTTATCATTGCGTGCCCTTGCGCGCTGGGCCTCGCAACTCCCATGTCAATCATGGTGGGGGTCGGCAAGGGCGCGGGTGCCGGCGTTCTCATCAAGAATGCCGAGGCGCTGGAGCGCTTTGAGAAGGTCGATACCTTGGTGATCGATAAGACCGGCACGCTCACGGAAGGGAAGCCGCGCGTAACGGCCGTGGTGCCCGCAGCCGGGTTCGATGAGTCCGCAGTGCTTTCCTTTGGCGCAAGCTTGGAGAAATCTAGCGAACACCCCTTGGCCGCCGCGATTCTCGCATCCGCCAAGGAGCGGAAATTGGTGCTGCAAGAAGTCACGAACTTTGCCTCCGTCACCGGCAAAGGGGTCACTGGCACGATCGACGGACGTCGCATCGTAGTGGGAAACGCCGCGTTGCTTAAAGATCTTCAAGTCAATAGCGCCGAGCTCGAAGCGCAAGCAGATACCTTACGTGCCGACGGTGCCACCGCGATGTTCGTGGCCGTGGATGACAAACCCGCCGGCATCATCGCCGTGGCCGATCCGATTAAAGCGACCACGATGGCGGCGCTCGAAACCCTCCGCCGCGAAGGCCTGCGCATCGTCATGCTTACCGGGGATAATCGCACCACGGCGCAAGCGGTTGCCACGAAACTCAAGATCACCGAAGTGGAAGCGGACGTTTTACCCGACCAAAAGAACGCGATCGTGCGGCGTTTGAAGAGTGAAGGACGCGTAGTGGCGATGGCCGGAGACGGCGTCAATGATGCTCCGGCGCTCGCCGAGGCCGACGTCGGCATTGCGATGGGCACGGGAACGGATGTGGCCATGCAAAGCGCGAGCCTGACCCTCGTGAAGGGAGATCTCGCCGGCATCGCGCGCGGCAGAGCATTGAGCCGCGCCACCATGCGAAACATTCGCGAAAATCTTATTCTAGCGTTCGTTTACAACGCAGTCGGCGTCCCGATCGCCGCCGGCGCGCTCTATCCCGCCTTCGGATTGCTTTTAAGTCCGGTGATCGCCGCAGCGGCGATGAGCTTAAGTTCCGTGTCGGTGATCGGCAATGCGCTGAGGCTTCGGGCCGCGCGGATTTGACCAGAGTGAAAGTCTCATGCTGATTCAGCCGATCGATTATTTCCTGCTCATTTGGTTTGTCCTCGCGTTTGGCTCCGCACTCTATGTGGGCATTGACCAGTATCGGAATAATCCAGAGCCCACGGTGATGAAGTGGGGTTTTATATTGATCACCCTTTACATGGGACCCTTGGGCCTATTGCTCTATGTGCTCGCCGACAAAGAGCCGCGTCCGGGTGAGCATGAAGACTTTATCAAGCCGCTCTGGAAACAGGGCGCGGGTTCGACCATTCACTGCGTTGCTGGGGATGCCACCGGAATCATTCTCGCGGCCGTGATCACGGCCTCATTGGGCTTACCGATGTGGGTCGATCTCATCGTCGAGTACCTCGCAGGTTTTGGTTTTGGTCTTTTTATTTTCCAGTCACTCTTTATGAAATCGATGATGGGCGGCACGTACCTGGAAAACGTGCGCAAGAGCTTTGTCCCGGAGTTCATCAGCATGAATTTCATGATGGCCGGTATGGCGCCGATCATGAGTTTCCTAATGATGGGCCGCGACATGCGTGCGATGGAGCCGACGGAGTTGGTGTTTTGGGGCGTGATGTCGGTGGGTGTGACGGTGGGCTTCATCACCGCGTACCCGGCCAATGTATGGATGGTATTGAAGTCCTTGAAGCACGGCCTGATGACGGACCGAAATTCCTTGAAGAGCGCAAGGAATGCCAAGGCTGCAACTGGGAAGCATTCGGTGCATGACAAGCCGTCCGGCCCCATGCCTGCCAAAGACCAAAGCGGAAAAGGCCATGAAGGCCACGACATGAATATGAAATCCGATGTCACTCGGCCGCAGCTCCTAGCGATCGGTGGAGTCTCAATGCTCGCGCTGCTCACAGGTCTCATTGCCCCTGGCAATTGGGTGAATTTGCGGCTATCAGCTCACGAGGTGGGAGGGGCCATCATGCCACCCGGCATGCACATGGACCGCGATACGCCGGCGGAGGCCATGCGCGACATGGCGGCGATCAACCCGCGCGAAGTGACCGAACGCTATGACTTGAGCGCGCACGGGGATCAGGAACTCACGCCGCAGATCGAGGACGGCGTCAAAGTGTTCGCGCTGCAAACCTCCGTCATCCGCTGGACGATCTTGCCCGGCGTCACGGTGGATGCCTACGCGTTCAACGGCCAGGTGCCCGGGCCGCGCTTGCATCTGACCCAAGGAGACCGGGTGCGCATCGAGGTGACCAATCATCTCCCGGAAAGCACCACGGTGCATTGGCATGGATTGATCTTGCCGAACATCATGGATGGGCCTGCCAAGATCACTCAGGAGCCGATTGCCACTGGCACGAAATATCGCTACGAATTTACGGTGACGCAGTCCGGCACCTACCTCTATCACTCGCACGATCACGTGGATCGCCAGCAGGCATTAGGCCTCTATGGCGCGCTGATTATCGACCCAAAAGAGCTGGATCCAAGCCTTAACGCTGATCATGAATACACTGTGCAGCTGCAGGAATGGCTGATGCGCGAGGGACTCACCTACCCCGCCATGCCGATGGATGGGGCGCAGCCGAATTACTTCACCATCAACGGCCGGGCGTATCCCGCCACCGACACCATTCCTATGAAGCTTGGTGAGACCCTCAAAGTTCGCTTCATCGGATCGAGCAATGGCTTTATCCACCCCATGCACATCCACGGGGGCCCTTTTCAAGTAGTCGCCGTGGACGGTCAAACCCTGGAAACCACTGCCCGCTACTTTGCCGACACCGTGAATGTCGCCCCCGGCCAGCGCTACGATGTCATCTGGAAAGCGCGCGAGCGGGGCAAGTGGTTGATCCACTGCCACATCGGCCACCATACCTCGAACAACAATGTCGAGACGCAAGGTGGTGGGGGACTCATGATGGTCATTGAGGTAAAATAGCGGCAGGCTTAAGACCATGAAGACCCTCCACACGTTTCGGCTCTCTCGACTTCGGCGCTTACCGGCGCTGTGGTGGATAGTTGCGTGGGCGGTATTGGCGCTTCAAGGGGTAGCGATTGCCGCGCCACAGTGTGACGAGGGACAGGCCACAACGCGCATGGAGTCCTCCATGCCCAACATGAGCGATCATTCCGCCATGCCGATGACAGCGCATTCTGGTGCGCATTCCTCAGATTGCGAACACTGCCACTCGCACACGCAAGCTCACGGCTGTGTAGGGTTTCATGGGTGCAGCACGCCACTCGCGGCTCTCACGGCCCCCTGCGTTTCGCCCAGTTTTACCCCACTGACCACGGTTCTCCTCCCCGCAGCGCTTCCGCGCCTATCAACGCTCGATTTCAAGCCGCCTCTAAGGCCTCCACCCGCGTAAACACGCCTCGCCACGCTTATCGAGCGTGGCCTTAAAGGTTGTGTGGCTCGTCCTGTGCACGAGCGTTATTGCCATTGGAGCGCCTTATGAAGATTTCCTCCCTGCGCGAAGCTATGCCCGACATCGCACGCCGCCGCTTGGTCCAAGGATTAACCGCGAGCGGCATCGCCGCGGCTTCTGGCCTGTCTTTATTCTCCCGTTCGAGCCAGGCCCAAAATATGCCTGCGCCGACCGGCCCTCAAATCTTAAGCGGTACCGAGTTTGATTTGACCTTGAGTAATACGCCCCTGAACTTAGGTGGTCGGGTAAGCCGCACCACCTGTGTTAACGGCAGCATTCCCGGGCCCACCTTGCGTTGGCGCGAAGGCACCACGGTCACCTTGCGGGTACACAACACGCTTCCCACCTCGAGTTCCATTCATTGGCACGGCGTGATTTTGCCCTTCAACATGGATGGCGTGCCCGGTATCAGTTTCCCCGGCATTCCGCCCGGTGAGACCTTCACGTATCAGTTTCCGATCCGCCAGAGCGGCACCTATTGGTATCACAGCCACACCCGCTTTCAGGAGCAAACGGGACTTTATGGGGCGCTCGTCATCGAACCCGCAGGCGGCGAGCCGATCAAAGCCGATCGCGATCATGTCGTGGTCTTGAGCGACTGGACCGATGAGAACCCCGAGCATGTTTTCACCACGCTCAAGCAGATGAGCGACTTCTATAACTTTCAGATGCCCACCGCGCAAGAATTTGCGCGCGATGCGAATTCGATGGGGCTCAAGGGCGCGCTTGCCAAGCGCCGCATGTGGAATCTCATGCGCATGAATCCCACCGATTTAGGCGATGTGTCTGGCGCCACGTATACCTATCTCATCAACGGCGCATCGCCAAGCGCCAATTGGACCGGCGTGGCCAAAGCCGGAGAGCGGGTGCGGCTGCGCTTGATCAATGGCTCCTCCTCAACGTTCTTCGATGTGCGCATCCCCGGGCTCAAGATGACGGTGGTGAGCGCGGATGGCCAAGCGGTAGATCCCGTAACGGTCGAGGAGATTCGCTTAGGGGTCGCGGAAACCTACGATGTGATCGTCGAACCCCAAGATGATCGGGCGTACACGATTTTTGCGCTGTCTATGGACCGCTCCGGCTACGCGCGTGCGACTCTCGCGCCGCGCCCCGGCATGGAAGCCGAAGTGCCCGCACTCGACCCCAAGACCTGGCTCACCATGACCGATATGGGTATGGGGTACACGGGCACGGCCGGACACGTTGCCATGCAGAGCATGCAAGGAATGCCCGGCATGGATATGAAAGGCAAAGCGGGCATGGAGGGCATGGAGGGCATGGAGGGCATGGAAGGGATGTCGATGAAGGGAATGCGCAGCCGTGACCCCAACGTCGATATGCGAATTCCGCATCCCTCGCGCGCGCTCGATGATCCGGGCCCGCGGCTGCGCGGCAACGGCCGTCGCGAGCTGACCTATGCGGACTTGCACACCATCGGCGGAGCGAAGGACAAGCGCGGCGCAGAGCGCGAAATCGAGCTGCGTTGTACGGGAAATATGCAGAGATTCATTTGGGGCTTCAACGGCAAGAAATTCTCCGAAGAACCGAGGATTCATTTTGATCACGGCGAGCGTTTGCGCATTGTCTTGAGCAACGACACGATGATGGCTCACCCGATCCACTTGCACGGCATGTTTGGTGAACTCGAGGCGGCGAACGGCGAGGTGCTGGTGCGAAAACACACCTTCGTCGTACAGCCGGGCAAACAGTTAAGTTACTTAGTCAGCGCGGATAACCCCGGTCAATGGGCCTATCACTGCCATCTTTTGTATCACATGCAGGCCGGCATGTTTCGCGAAGTGGTGGTCGCATGAGCACGCGAACCCTGGCCCGTTGTGCCTCGCTCGCGCTCAGCATGGCCGCTCTGTCCATAGGTACCGGTGCTTGGGCTCAGCAATGTCCGATGCCGCCTACGGCGGCGGCGATGCCCGACTCGACCAACTCGATGCCGATGGAGAAATCAGATCTTAGCGCGCATGCGCCCGATAGGGCGCTTGAACGGCCAGCGGCGAGTCAACAGGTTGCCCCGCCCATGATGCCGGGTATGGACATGGATGATGCTTCGATCAAGCACCGCATCTGGATAGAAAATTTGGAAGGTGTGTATGGCAACAGAAACGGCGGCGCGTGGGATGTTCAGGACTGGCTGGGAGGAGACTTCGACAAATTGTGGCTAAAGAGCGAAGGCTCACACCTGGGCGGCAAAACCGAGGGGGCGAAAGTCGAGGCACTGTGGGCCCACGCGATACTCCCTTTCTGGGACACACAGCTCGGGGTGCGCCATGATTTCAGCAGGGGTCCGAGTCGCGAGTGGGCCGCTTTCGGCGTGCAAGGCATAACCCCCTACTGGTTCGACCTCGAACTCACCGGTTATGTCGGCGAGGAGGGACGCAGTGCCCTGCGTTTGAAAGCAGAGTACGACCTCTTTCTCACACAGCGACTCATCCTCAAACCCGAAATCGAGTTCAATGCATACGGCAAGCCTGATCACGCTCGAGACATTGGCGCGGGCCTAAGCGACGGTCAATTCGAGCTGCGCCTGCGTTACGAGTTCACGCGCCGCTTCGCGCCTTATGTGGGCTACGTCTACGACCGCAAATTTGCCGGTTCCGCCACGTTGGTACGTCAGGCGGGAGAGGCGCCGATTGATCATCGGGCCGTTGCCGGGCTGGAGTCTTTCTTTTAAAGGACACATTTATGAAAATCATCGGCGTGATTTTTGTCACAGTGGCGGTAGCCGCATTTTTAGGGGTGCTGTTCATCTATTCCGGCTCCTACAACATCGGCGCCGATGCGCACCATTGGCCGCTGACCAATCAGCTTATTGGCGTCTTGCGAGATCGGTCGATCGCCCGGCATGGCGGAGAGCTGACAGTGCCGGCTTTGGATGATTCGACTAAAGTACTCAAGGGCGCCGGACAATACGCAGCGATGTGCGTCGGATGCCACTTAGCGCCGGGCGTTAAGGATTCGGAACTCACGCCAGGTCTTTATCCAATGCCACCTAATTTGAGCCGAACGCGCATTGACCCAAAGGTGGCATTTTAGGCCATCAAACACAGGGTCAAGATGAGCGCCATGCCGGCCTGGGGTGGCACTCACGATGATGCCACGATTTGGAGCATGGTCGCGTTTCTGCAGAAACTGCCCACCCTCGATGCAGCCCAGTACCAAGAGATTGTTGCCAAAGCGCCGCCCGATGAAGATATGGATATGTCAGTGAAACACTAAACAAGGCAATACGCTCGTTGCGCTCGATTGTTTGGGGCTATGGCACATTGCTCGTTGCCAAATTCGCAGGATTTGTGTTGTTCATGGGACTTGCCGCTTTGAACAAGTGGGCTTGGCTTCGGCGTGAGTATGTTTTGATCGCAGTACTCAGCATCACTGCCGTGATGACGGCGTTCTATTCCCTCGGCGTGAACGACACCTGAAGGCCGCCGGGGTCTCTTGCTGCCCATCGGTTTTAAGGCGATATAAACTCACAATGATGTTCGTACCCGCGGATGAGCCCACGCGACAGCCAATCCGAGATTCGAGCCAATACGATTCGGACGAGATCATACTCCAGCGCCGAAGTTGCAATGAGCCCGATGCTAGAGCGGACTCGCAAAAAGTGTCGAGTTGTCGATGTAAATGTGATAGGAATAGATCTTCTCGCCCCGCAATTTAAAAACGTTGGCGAATGGAAAGGTAACGATGGAGCCATCGTGGCGAGTGTAAGTGACTTCTCCCTCGCAGCCTTCACCTTCATCGGCGCTCCAGGTCTCGAGCAGTCGATGTTTGCTCGATGCAATCGCCGCAAAAAAGTCGGTCACGGCGGCCATGATCGCCTGAGAGCCAATCATCACGGCGGAGTTGCCGAAGCGAAATTGCGCGTCCGGCGTAAGCAAAGTCACGAAAGCCGCAGCTTCTCCCGAATCGATGGTCGAGAACAACCGCTCCCACCACTCGCGATTCGGCACAAACGCTTGAGCGCTTGGAGCGCCACTCATACCCGTTTTACCGTACTCCGCATGACTCAAGCATACGCGCATCGCCGACTTCGCTGTTAAGCATCCGAGGATAAATCCATGCGCCACGCTCATCTTCACGCAGACCAACCCTCGCCGGCGCTCGCCGGCGAGGGCTTTGCGAGAGCCGCACGACGCGCATTCCTAGCCACGCGGCCGCCGTTTTTATTCGCATCGGTATTGTCGGTTCTCGTGGGCACCGTATGGGCGAGCGCGGCATTTCACCGCTTCGACGGGCTTCTGTTTGGGCTTGCGATGGCGGCGACGCTCGTCGCGCATGCGGCCACAAACGTTTACAACGACGTGGGCGACGACCAGATCGGTGCTGATCTGGACAATACGGGCCGAATTTATCCCTACACGGGCGGCTCGCGCTTCATTCAATCGGGCCCTTTATCCCGGCGGAAAATGATGAATTTGGCACTGAGCCTTTGCGCAGGGGCGCTGACCATCGGGGGCGATCCTCGCCGCGTTGCGCGGTCCCGGGGTCATCCTGCTCGGCGCGGTGGGCCTTGCCCTGGGACTTCTTTATTCATTACCAGGCGCTCAGCTATCTGCGCGTGGCGTCGGCGAAGTGGCCGTGGCGCTCGGGCTTGGCGTGCTGCCGGTACTGGGAAGCGTTTGGCTGCAGACTGGTTTCGTTGATTCTGGCGCAATACTATTGTGCGTAACCGTGAGTTGTTGGGTGGCTGCGATTCTCATCATCAATGAGGTCCCTGACGTCGAGTCAGATCGGCTCGCGAACAAACGCACCCTGGTGGTTCGTTGGGGCGCTGCGGGGGCCCCGCTCTTTTATCGAGGTCTGACGGTGATTGCGCTGGCCGCGTCGGTCGCGCGCCACGCGCTACCCATGTGGTATTTGATACCGGCGGTAGTGCTCGCAACCTTGGGTATGGTCGCCGCCCACCGTATTTCGATGGACAGCGCGGCGCGCCCACGGCTGAAACGTGGCATCGAATTGACCTTGTTGGCTATCCAAGCACTCGGCTGCATCGCTATGGGCGTCGCGCTGCTGCTTCAGCGCTTCGCCTAGGTGTGTTTGCGCAGCTCACGTAAGGATTCCCTCGGTTCCTCGGAACAGTCCTATGTTCGCTCCACCACTGGCGAGGCCCCATCGGAACTGAGCCTGCCGGTCACGGGGTCCAGAACGCTCGAGACAGTGATAGCAAGTCTCGTATGCGCCGCGAATTTCGTTCGGGAGAGATAAAGAGATGATTGCGCCGAGCTTTTTTCGACTATGCCGATTGGCTTTCGGCCCACCTCGAGAAATGGACTGACACTACACGGAGCGAATTAATGGCGCGTCACTCGCAACACTGCATTCGCTTTAGTCGGGCCGTCCCTGGCGAAATGCTGGGTTCCGCTGAACCAGATGGCGCGCAGATTCTTTTAGGCAATGGCGGCGGCCAACACCCGGCAGGCAATATTGTGACTGGTGATTTTCTGCAGCTGGTTCGCCTTGGCGTTCGAGCAGCCAATGATCCTTTGATCGCCGATTCGGTAGCAGTGATAGACCACCTGATCATGCGCAAACTTCCGCAAGGGGACTATTGGCGCCGCTATCATTTTGATGGGTGTGGGCAGAAAGCGGACGGCGCTGCTTACGATGGCTCCGGTAAATGCCGGTGCTGGCCGCTTTTGACGGGTGAACGGGGTCACTATGAACTCGCCGCCGGGCGCGATCTGCAGCCCCTCATCCAGGCGATGAAGCAGTCTTCCAATGAAGGCAGGATGTTGCCGGAACAGCTTTGGGACGCAGACGATTTGCCGCAAGCTAAGATGGTGCGCGGTCGCGCGACCGGCGCCGCCATGCCCCTTTGCTGGGCCCACGCAGAGTATATGGAGTTGGTTCGCAGTCGCAAAGACGACGTCTGTTTTGACCGCGTTGAGCTGGTCTACCAGCGCTACGCCACGCGAAAGGTCGCAAGCCAGGTTGAAATGTGGACATTCGCCCACCAATCGCACCGCGTGGCAAAAGGCGAGACGCTGCGCATGATTACTCAGGCAGCGACGATAGTACGCTGGAGCGTTGGTGGTGGGGTCGAGTCGAGCGATGTGCAGGCGCAAGATCCAGCAGTTGGATGTTGGTTTGTAGATTTGGCCACGGATATCCTTGCCGCCGAGACACGCGTCGAGTTCAAATTTCAGTGGAATCGAGCATGGGAGGGCGAGAACTTCAACGTATTGATTACTGAGGTGAGTCCAATTCATCCGCCAAGTACGTCATGATACTTACAGGGGATATTGGGGGCACGCACACGCGACTGGCGCTGTTTGAGCGCGGTGAAAGGCGGTCCGAGCCCGAAGTTGAGGAAGTGTTCTCCAGTGCGGAGCATGCAAGCCTCGAAGAAATCCTGCAAATCTTTGCGGAGAACAATGGGCAGAAAATCGAACGCGCCTGTTTTGGAGTCGCGGGCCCTGTCCGCGACGGCGTGGCACAGCTGTCAAACCTTTCATGGAACGTGGATGCCTTGAGATTGGCTGCGCAGTTGAAAGTGGCAAACGTTGAACTGGTGAATGATCTTGAAGCGCTAGCCCATGGATTGGCCGTTTTGGAGGAAGTGGACTTAGTCATTTTAAACCAGGGAGATCCGGGCCGGGGCGGAAATAAGGCGCTAATTGCAGCGGGTACCGGGCTTGGAGAGGCAGGTCTACATTGGGAGGAAGAATACTATCAGCCGTTTGCTACGGAAGGCGGACATGTGGATTTTGCGCCAACGAATCCGCTTGAAATCGAATTGCTATCATATCTTTTCACGCAGTACGAGCACGTGAGCTACGAGCGCGTTCTGTCAGGCCCGGGTCTGCACAACATCCTCACCTTTTTAGTCAAGACCGGGCGCGGTGAAGAACCCGCATGGTTACAACACCTGCAAGGGAAGGACCCCGGCGCACTTATCACGCAGGCTGCACTGGAAGGGTCTTCTGCACCGTGCGTGGAGGCGCTGCGTATTTTCGTTGGCATCTACGGCTCAGAGGCTGCCAACCTGGCGCTAAAGGTTATGGCGACGGGCGGAGTTTATGTAGGCGGCGGAATCGCTCCGCGGATTATCAAACAATTGCAGGGCGCGGCCTTCATGCAATCATTTCTCGCCAAAGCGCGCATGGCCACGTTACTTGAAGCGGTGCCGGTTCGCGTGATTATGAACGATAGAACGGCGCTCTACGGCGCTGCGCGCATTGCCCGCTTTGGAGTCAGACTTGGGCAGCACGCTGCCAATGGAAAATAAATTGGTCTGTGAGATTCGCGGACATCCTCTAAACGGATAAATCTCCCCTTCTATGAGTTGGCAGGTCTGTTTCCACCCGGTTCAGAGACAGTGTGCGGCCATAGACTGCCGTGAATCCTACTGACCGGCCTGAGTGGAGCAAATCAAACATGATAAAACGTCTGTTGGTGCTGTTCTTTTGTTTGTTCCTAGTCATGATCGGCTTCGGTATGACGCTGCCGGTATTTGCATTTTATACTGAGCGCCTTGCGATCCAGGGTGGGGCAACCCACGAGGTCGCAGTGATGCACGTGGGGCTGCTGACCGGACTCTACGCGCTGATGCAATTTCTATTCGCTCCACTCTGGGGGCGCTGGTCGGACCGCGTTGGACGAAAACCGCTGGTGTTGATTGGGATCGCGGGTTTTGCGATCGCGCAGGCGCTGTTCGCATTGGCGAACTCCCTGTGGTTGTTTTACGGCGCGCGGATCATCGGAGGCATCCTCTCCGCGGCAATGTTCCCCGCGGTAACGGCTTACGTGGCCGATTTGACCTCTGAGGATGAGCGAAGCCGCGGCATGGCATGGGAGGGCACCGCGGTAAGCTTGGGCGTCATGTTTGGTCCCGCCTTTGGCGGTTTGCTGGCTGGTAACGATCTGCAACTCAGCATGGGACCCGATCGGTTGATTATCCCAGCCTTCTCGATTCCATTCCTTGCCGCAGCGCTCTTGGCTTCACTCACTCTTCCGGTGATCATTCTGTGGCTGCCCGAAACCCTACCCTCCGCCAATGCGCTTACCCGTAAGGAGCCCTCGACTGACAGGTGGGGTCGCCTGGGTATTCAGCTTTGGCCGCTTCTGGCCCTGGCGGTGGCGGCACAATTCGGCTTGGCGATGTTCGCGGCGACTTTCGCGCTCCACGCACGGAAGATGCTGGAGTACGGACCTGCAAGGGTCGGCGCTATTTTCACCGTCTGCGGTTTCGTGATGGCTGTATTTCAGGGCGGAACTGTCAGTTATCTCGCGCCAAGGATTAGGGCTGGCTACCAGATTGCAGTAGGATTTGTCCTGATGGGACTCGCTCTGGCGATCCTGTTGCAGGCTCGCGGGACGACATTGGTCTTGACCATTGTTGGACTAATGGCGCTCGGCATGGCGCTGATCACGCCAAACCTTACTGCGCTTGCGTCTAAGGGGCAGGAGCAACACATCGGGGCGGCGCTCGGTTTGAGGAATGCCGCCAACAGCTTGGGTCAAGCCGTAGGGGCTGGACTTGGAGGCCTGCTCTTTGCGTTGAACATGCACGTTGCCTACTGGATCACAGGAGCGACTCTGGTCGCTATCGGAATCGCCTCTGGAAGAGTTGTGCAACGAGGCAACTGGACTTGACCCGCCTATGCTGATTTACGCTATCCGCCGCGTTGAGGCGAGAGTACGATCGAATGCTGCCCAATAAATTAGCTATCTTATCTAGCCGT
Source organism: Steroidobacteraceae bacterium (assembly GCA_039924385.1). Taxonomy (GTDB): domain Bacteria; phylum Pseudomonadota; class Gammaproteobacteria; order Steroidobacterales; family Steroidobacteraceae; genus Bog-1198. The sequence goes on along the minus strand of JBDTAV010000039.1, from coordinate 2,119 downwards.
TTGGCGAGCGTACGCGGTTTGTGCGCTGGCAGACGGTGAAGAAGCCGGTGCCTTAGTACACTCGCCCCCGATGAAATGACGAAACGCTCGGGGTCTGTTTTGGGTCAAATAACAAATCAATTAATCGAACGTCTACCTCGCAGGGATAAAAACGGCCTTCTCGCAATCTGCGAACACGTTGAGCTATTGTTGTCGGACACATTAGTCGAAAGTGGCGCTCCCACGGGTTATGTATATTTCCCCACGGGTGGGTTTATCTCTTTAGTGACGCCTTTCGATGGCAAGCCTGTCATTGAGGTCGGATTGGTCGGGGCTGAAGGCATGTTAGGGACGCAAGTACCTTTCTATTACACACAAGTTTGAAGGATATGTCGCTGGCGGTCGATGGTCGACGCTCACGCTAGGCTATGCGGTACAGAGATGGCGGCGGAAGTCAGGATAGACCCAGACGCTTTTTATGGGTTTATTGCGACGGTGCAAGGTATCGAGCTTGCCGCGACCTTGAGTATCACCGAGATGTTGCCAGTTCGCCGCTTTGTAGCAAGTACCGGTAAATCGGGGCTTTTCGACGAAGGTTTCAAGCAGAACAGGACGATAGGCGTAGCGTGCTTGCCAGTCGTCGGCCAAGCGGCGATTGCAGCCGATGAGGGCATCGCGGGGTTTGGCTTTCCAGGCGCTCGCACCGAAGCTCATCAGAGTAACGACCTGGTCGGCGGCGCGCACAAAGTAGCGCAGCTGCGCGCCCGGCACTAATTGATACCTCAGGTAGTGATGCCGTTCGATGTAGGCGTTCCACAGCAGCGAGTCGCGCTTCTCGGTGACCAGATCGACGCTGAGCCGAGTCAGGTCGATGCGCGGGACGCTCACGGGTTCGCCGACGGCTTGCTCGATATCCGGATGCGACCGGTACGCCACTGGCTTGGGTCTTCGCGGCGGTGGCAGCGTGATCAGCGCGTCTTTTTGCATGCGCAGCAAGGCGACGCGGCAACTCATATCTTTGAGCGTCCCATCGGGTCGGCGCCAGTCCAAGCGTTCACAGAGGTTGCGCGAGAGCCGGTAACGACTCAAGGGTGGACATGCCGTCAGCAGTTCACGGATGACCTCGAGGTCGGCAGCGCCGAACAGACGTCCGCAGTAGCGCATCGCTTAACTCGAGGACAGGCCCAAGGCCTGCTTGTGGGCGCGCAGTATTTCGACATCTTCGTACAGCCGCAGCCAACCGCGCCACAGTACTCTGACGCCAGGCTCGCCATCGCCCTTGCGCCCGAGGTGTGCGCCGAGGCGGCTGACCAAGCGGACCGTATCGCGCAGCGTCGGCGGCTCTGGAGGCAGCTTCTTGTGCACCCGAACATGCAGCGCCTCGATCTCCTCCGGCGAGAACACCTCGGTGGCGGGCGCCTCTGGCTGCGCGCGGGATCGATAGGTCACCTTCATCAAGCGCACGGCAATGATGCTGAAGAGCGTCAGATAACGCTTCAGCCGAGTGGCCTCCTCCAGCAGGAAGTCCTCGACCTTGCGGCCGGATTTGAGCACTTGTGCCAGGTCTCGATGCTCCAGCGCTTGCCGTACCACTCGATGTTCTCAGCAGCGGCAGCAAAATCCGGGACCGAACGGTTGCTGAGCAATACCCAGCTGAGCGTCTCGATGCCCGCCGGCGGCGCGTGCTCGGTGGCGCCGATCAGGTTCACGGTGATCGGCTCGGTCGACCCGGATATCTTGGCTTTGCCGCGTCGCTGTGGCGGCATGATCGTCACTCGAGCAATGCGCACCTCAAGATGCGCCGTGAGCGCGCGACGGCTACCGTTGCCGGGGATCTGCACCGTCAATTTGCCCAGCGCCTGCACATTCGCGAGCGCTTCGATCATGCTGGCAGCCCCTGCGCTGTCCTCGAAGATCAGACGCCGGTCGGTGCGTGCACGGATCAGGAAGTTGGCACGCAGTTCTGTCGCTTGAGTCAGGAACTCGAAGAAGTCCGATTCCCGGTCAGCGACCGTGATGACGGTAACGCCGCGGGGTGTGCGCGCGACCGTCTCGCGCAGTGCCAGCAGCCACTTGACGCCTTCTTTCTCATCGATTGCCATGCACTGCAGGCGCTCGATCTTCTCCTGATAACCCTCCC
>JBDTAV010000038.1:0-4250 GCA_039924385.1 Steroidobacteraceae bacterium | reverse complement strand
TGCAATCGCCGGAAAACTCTTGCCCGCCGAGGTGCCGGTGGTCCAGGCACCTCCGGGTTCTGCGCCGCGGCACTTTGTCTTTCATCCCAACGGCCGTGTGTTCTACAACCTGTATGAGCATGACGCGAAGGTGGCAGTTTACGATTACGACGCGGCGCGGGGCGGCATGAAACTCATACAGATGGTGTCAAGCCTGCCGCCGAGGTTTGCGGGCAGTAATCTTGCTTCCGAAATCATCATGACTGCGGATGGCCGATTTCTGTATGTGGCGAATCGCCTGCACAATGCGGTTTCAATTTTTGGTGTGGCCGCGGACGGCCAATTGCGCCCCATCGCGGAGACCTGGGTACACGCCGACTCACCCCGCAGCTTGAGCATCGATAGCAGCGGGGCATTTCTTTACTCCTGCAATCAACGCGGCGATTCGATTACCTCGTTTCATTTGAATCCCCTGACCGGCGGCCTAACCTTCACCGGCCGGTTTGAACCCGTGGGCAGCCCCGCCGTGATGACCATCCTCAGACGCCCCTAATCCGCGATATACTCGGCAGTGATGCGTTCGCGCGAACACAGTTGAAGAGTATGGAAATCGCAATGATTGGTCTCGGCCGGATGGGCGCGAATATGGCGCAGCGTCTGATGCGCGGCGGCCATAAAGTCGTAGGCTACGATCCGGCAGAAGCGGCTCGCGCACTGCTGGAAAAGAACGGCGCGCAAACCGCCGCCTCGCTCGAGCAGATGGTGGCAAAACTCCAGGCGCCGCGCACGGTATGGCTCATGGTGCCGGCTGGCGAGATTACCGACAGCATCATCACGAACCTCGTACCGTTGCTTGCAGCAGGCGACACCATCATCGATGGCGGCAATTCCAATTACCGCGACACGCAACGGCGTGCCGCGCTGGTCGCGCAACGCAAGATTCAGTATGTCGATTCCGGCACCAGCGGGGGCGTATGGGGCTTGGCGGAAGGCTATAGTCTGATGATCGGCGGCGATGAAGCCGTGGTGGAACGGCTGCGTCCGATTTTTGAGACGCTGGCGCCGGCAAAAGATCAGGGTTGGGGCCGGGTTGGCCCAGTGGGCTCAGGCCACTACACCAAGATGGTCCATAACGGCATTGAATACGGAATGATGCAGGCATACGCCGAGGGCTTTTCGATCCTGCAGCACAAAGGAGAATTCAAGCTGGATCTGCACCAGGTAGCCGAAATCTGGCGCTACGGCAGCGTGGTGCGATCTTGGCTGCTCGATCTTACTGCCATCGCTCTGGACAAAAATCCCACGCTGGCAGGCATCGCTCCCTATGTGGCTGACTCGGGCGAGGGTCGCTGGACCGTCGCCGACGCCATTGAACTGGGTGTTTCCGCGCCGGTCATTACGCTCTCGCTGCTCGAGCGGTTGCGCTCGCGCGATAGCGATTCGTTTACCGATAAGTTGCTGGCGGCGATGCGCAATCAATTCGGCGGTCACGAAATCAAAAAAGAGTGAGAATTCTCGTCGTCGGTGCCGGCGCCATAGGCGGGTATTTCGGTGCCCGCTTGGCAGCCGCGGGCCGTGATGTCACTTTCCTGGTCAGAGAGCGCCGTGCGGAACAACTCCGTCGCGGAGGTTTGGTGGTGATGAGCCCGCTGGGAAATGTCAGCCTGCCGACTCCGCTCCTGGTTGGCGCAAAAGAACTCAAAAGCTTTTACGGGTTGATCATGGTCAGCAGCAAATCCTACGACCTTGACAGCTCGATCGAGGATTTCGCAAGCGCGATGGGTCCTGACTCGCGCGTTCTTCCACTGTTGAACGGCATGCACCACCTCGATGTTCTTGACGCGCGCTTTGGCCGGCGCCGCGTGTTGGGCGGATTGGCGCGCATTTCATCGACCTTGGATCCGGACGGACGCATTCACCAATTGGGCACGTACAATGCGCTCGCATTTGGTTCCCGCCAGGCCTGCGAATCTGTCGACGATGTTGCCGATGTCTTGCGCGTGCCGGGATTCGATGCGCTGCTGAGCCGCGACATCCTGCACGAGATGTGGGAGAAGTGGGTGTTCATTGCCGCGGCAGCCTCGAGCACCAGCCTCATGCGCGCATCAGTCGGCGATATCATCGCAGCCGGCGCGCAGGATATCCCGGTGCGGCTGCTGCAGGAATGCAGTGCGATTGCCGCAGCGAACGGCTTCCCGCCGCGCGACAGCGCCACAAATGCGGGTCTCTCGATTCTCACTGCGCCGGGCTCCGCCTTCACCGCATCGATGTTGCGCAATATCGAGCAGGGCGGCCGGATTGAGGCTGATCACATCGTCGGCGACCTGCTCCGGCGGGCCGCAAAGGCGCCGTTATCGCCGCTGCTCTCGACTGCCTTAGCGCATTTGAGGGCGTATGAGGCACGGCGCATGCGCGAATCCGGCTCCTAGATCGACGGCACTGGTGATTTATGACGGCTCACCGCGGCGCCGTCTTCCGCGCGCAGCTGCGCGAACACCACAGTGGACACAATGGTCAGCGCTGCCAGACCCAGCAATGCCAGATGAATTCCGTGCAGCAATTGCGGCGATGTCGCGCGCAATCTGTCCGGGATGAACACCGCAGCGCCGAGTGAAGCGGTGGCGACGCCAAAGCTGACCGCCAATTGCTGCACGGTGCTGGCAATGGTGCTGGCGCCGCTCGCTTCGTGTTCGCCGATGTCCGCATAGGCGAGAGTATTCATGCTCGTGTACTGCATCGAGGTCAGAAAACCATAAGTGAAGGCCATGACGACGATGAGCCATACGGGCGTGTCGAGGTTGATCGTCGCAAACAGCATGATCATGACGCCGAGGAGAATGGTGTTGATGATGAGAACCCGCCGATAACCGAATCGCTTCAGGATCAACGGCATGGTCAATTTGAGGCTCATCGCGGCGAAGGCCTGCGGCATGATCAGCAAACCGGATTGAATGGGCGAAAATCCGAGCCCGACCTGATACAGCAACGGCAGCAAGAACGGAATTCCCCCTATTCCTAAGCGCGTAAACAAATTGCCGCTCACCGCGATGCGAAATGTGCGGATGGCCAGAAGCTTCAGCCGCAGCAGCGGGTGAGTCACGCGTTTGGTATGCAGACCGTAAGCGGCGAGCAGCGCCGCGGAGATTGCCAGCAATCCGAACATCTCCCGCCCGCTCAAGGTTGTTTCACCGAACACCTCGAGTACATAGGAAAGCAGTGCAATTCCCGAACCGAACAATACCAGTCCTATGATATCGAGCGGATAATTGCGTCTCTCGCGATAGTTGGGCAAATGCCGATAGACCAGGATCAAGCCGCACAGGCCGATGGGAATGTTGACGAAAAAAATCACGCTCCAATGAAAGTAGCCGATGATCGCCCCGCCCAGGACCGGCCCGAGCATGGGGCCGATCAGGCCCGGAATGGCGACGAAGCTCATGGCATTGATGAGTTCAGATTTCGCAAAGGCGCGCACCATGGTGATACGGCCTACCGGAATCATCATGGCGCCGCCGCAGCCTTGCAGGATGCGGCAGGCCACCAGCAAGTGGATGTTGCGGGATAGACCGCAAAGCACCGAGCCGAGCGTGAATATGCCAATGGCCGATGCAAACACCTTGCGTGTACCGAAGCGATTGGCCATCCAGCCGCTGATGGGTATGAAGACGGCCAACGCCAAGGTATAGCTGGCCAGGACCGCTTTCATACTCAAGACCGGCACATCGAGCGCCTGTGCAATCGCCGGCACGGCCGTATTGAGAATCGTCGTATCCAACGATTCCATGAAAAACCCCACGGCGACCAGCCAGGGCAGCAGCCGCTTGGCGGTAGCGGTCAGCGCGATATGATCGGAACCGGCCAAGTGAGTGTCGTGCTATGCGCGGGCAAGCGCCGCGTCGACGATACTTTGCGCCTCGCGGATCAGACGGCGCAAATGCGCGTCGTCATGAAAGCTCTCGGCATAGATCTTGTAAATATCCTCGGTACCCGAGGGGCGCGCCGCGAACCAGCCGCCGGTCGAGACTACTTTCACGCCGCCGATCGGCGCGTTATTGCCGGGTGCCTGCGTCAAGACTTGTTCGAGCGGCTCGCCGGCGAGTTCCGTGATGGTAATTTGTTGCCGATCGAGCTTGCCGAGCTTGATTTTCTGCGCGGGCGTCGCCGGCGCATCGATGCGGTCGGCAAATGAAGCGCCGAGTTCCTCAGTCAGTGCTTGGTAGTGCTCGCCGGGATCACGAAGCGAGCGTTCTCGAACACTATCGCGTCGCGGC
>JBDTAV010000037.1:0-55597 GCA_039924385.1 Steroidobacteraceae bacterium | reverse complement strand
CCCCGGCGTGACAGGCCGGTATTCTAACCAGCTGAACTACCACTCCGCTGTTGGTGGGTGCTGAGGGGATCGAACCCCCGACCCTCGCCGTGTAAAGGCGATGCTCTACCAGCTGAGCTAAGCACCCACTGGAAGAGGCGCGGAAGTCTACGCGAGGTCCTGTGGCTTGGCAATTGGGCGTTGCGCGCGGGCTAGTGAGCACGCACCTGGCTCTTTACGCGCCTCTTTTTCTCCCCCGCCATCGCTTCCGGAGGTTTCACCGGATCCAGCGGCGGCCCGAGCGGCACCGGCATATGCATCAAGGCAACTTGCAGCACCTCATCGATCCACTTGACCGAGCGGATATCGAGCTTTTCCTTGATGTTGTCAGGAATTTCGGCCAGATCCTTGGTGTTGTCGTCGGGAATCAATACGGTGGTGATGCCCCCGCGATGCGCCGCCAGCAGCTTCTCTTTGAGTCCGCCGATCGGCAGCACTTCGCCGCGCAGGGTGATCTCGCCGGTCATCGCGACATCCGAACGCACCGGAATTTTAGTGAGCGCGGAAATCAATGCGGTGGCCATGCCGACGCCGGCGCTCGGACCGTCCTTCGGCGTGGCGCCCTCGGGCACGTGGATGTGCACGTCCGCCTTTTGATAGAAATCCACATCGAGCCCGAGCAGGGCCGAGCGGCTGCGCACCACGGTCATCGCCGCTTGAATGGACTCTTGCATCACTTCGCCTAACTGGCCGGTGTGGGTGAGCTTGCCCTTGCCGTTCACCACGGCAGCTTCAATGGTCAACAACTCGCCGCCGACCTCGGTCCACGCCAATCCCGTCACCTGGCCGACGCGGTTGCTCTCCTCGGCCTTGCCGTAGCGAAAGCGGCGCACACCCAGGTACTTGTCGAGATTGTTCGAATCCACCGATACGCTCTTTTCAGCCGGCGCGAGCAGCAGCTGCTTCACCGCCTTGCGTCCGATCTTGGAGATCTCGCGCTCGAGATTTCGCACGCCGGCTTCGCGGGTGTAGAAACGAATCATGTCTTGAATGGCAAGATCGGCAAGGGCGAGTTCGCCCTCCTTCAAACCGTTCTGCTTGATCTGCTTCGGCAGCAGGTAGCGGCGCGCGATGTTGCTCTTTTCATCCTCGGTGTAGCCCGGGAGGCGGATCACTTCCATGCGATCCAAGAGAGGCGCAGGAATATTCAGGCTATTCGCCGTGCACACGAACATCACCTCAGACAGGTCGAAATCGACCTCGAGATAATGGTCGTTAAAGGTGCTGTTCTGCTCCGGGTCCAGCACCTCGAGTAAAGCCGATGAAGGATCACCGCGGAAATCCGTGGACATCTTGTCGACTTCATCGAGCAGGAACAAGGGATTGCGGACTCCGCACTTGGCGAGATTCTGAATGATCTTGCCCGGCATCGAACCGATGTAGGTGCGTCGATGGCCGCGGATCTCCGCCTCGTCGCGCACGCCGCCCAACGACATGCGCACGAACTTGCGGTTGGTCGCGCGCGCCACGCTCTGACCCAGGGAGGTTTTACCCACGCCCGGAGGACCCACGAGACAGAGGATTGGCCCACGAAGATTCTTCACGCGCTGCTGCACCGCCAGGTACTCGACGATGCGTTCCTTGACCTTCTCCAGGCCATAGTGATCGGCCTCGAGCACTTTCTCCGCAGCCGCGATGTCCAAGTGAACCTTGCTGCGCTTCTTCCAGGGCGATTTGACCAGCCAGTCGATGTAGTTGCGCACCACCGTGGCTTCAGCCGACATCGGCGACATCAATTTCAGTTTGGCCAGTTCGGAATTGGCCTTCTCGCGCGCCTCTTTGGGCATGCCGGCCGCTTTGATGCGCTTTTCGAGTTCGCCGATTTCATTCGGCGCATCGTCCAATTCCCCCAGCTCCTTTTGAATGGCCTTCATCTGCTCATTCAAGTAGTACTCGCGCTGGCTCTTCTCCATCTGCTGCTTGACGCGGCCGCGGATGCGCTTCTCGATTTGCAGCACATCCATTTCGCCTTCAATCACGGCCAGCATGTGCTCCAGGCGTTTGCGCACGTCCGGGATCTCGAGAACCTTCTGCTTCTCGGATAGCTTCAGCGACATATGCGCCGCGACAGTGTCGGCCAGGCGGCCGGCCTGTTCGATGCCCGCCAGGGAGGTCAAAATCTCCGGCGGCACCTTCTTATTCAATTTGACATACTGTTCGAACTGCGTGATCACCGAGCGGGTCAGGACGTCCATCTCGCGCTCTTCATAGCGCTCCTGGTCCGGCAGCGGCGTGACGTCGGCGGAAAAGAACTCGCCTTCGGTGAGTTTTTCGATGACCGCGCGATCCACGCCCTCGACCAGCACTTTGACTGTCCCGTCAGGGAGCTTCAGGAGCTGCAGGATGGTCGCAATCGTGCCAACCCGGTACAGATCATCGGCTTTAGGATCGTCGACATCGGCCTGCTTCTGGGCAACCAGGACAATCCGCTTGTCAGCCTTCATGGCCAGATCCAGCGCAACGATGGATTTCTCGCGCCCGACGAACAGCGGAATGACCATATGCGGGTAAACCACTACATCGCGCAGCGGCAATACCGGCATGCCGCTCGCGGGCGGCACGATTTCAGAGACTAAAGCTAACGGTTCATCGCTCACTAGGCTGGCCTTTTAAGTTGTGTGGCACGTACGTCAAAACTTCGCCCATGAGTACATGCGGGCCGCCAGGAGTAGTTTCAAGCTCGGTTTAAAGATGGTCCGAGCCCGTTGGGCGCCGCTGTTCCTCAACCGGAGCCACCAGGCGGGTCTCCTCAGTACGGTGAATAATGTAGGGTTTGTTGTGGCCTTCGATCACCTGTTCGTCGACCACCACTTTTTGCACGTTGCGCAAGGACGGCAAGTCATACATCGTGTCGAGCAGCACATTCTCGAGAATGGTGCGAAGACCCCGAGCGCCGGTCTTGCGTTGCATGGCTTTGCGCGCCACGGACCGCAGCGCCTCTTCGCGGAAATCCAGTTCCACGCCCTCCATATCGAACAATTTGCGATATTGCTTGGTCAGCGCATTCTTCGGCTGCATCAAGATTGAAATCAGCGCTTCTTCGTCCAGCTCTTCCAGGGTCGCAACCACCGGCAATCGGCCGACGAATTCCGGAATCAAGCCGTACTTGATCAAATCCTCAGGCTCGGCGTCGTGGAACACATCATTGCCATGCGGCCTGGCATCGTGTCCGCGAACTTCGGCGGCGAAGCCGATGCCGCTCTTGTGGGTGCGGTTCATGATGATCTTCTCGAGACCGGCAAACGCACCGCCGCAAATGAACAGAATATTGGTCGTATCGACCTGCAGGAACTCCTGCTGCGGATGCTTGCGGCCGCCCTGCGGCGGCACCGAAGCAATCGTGCCTTCGATCAATTTCAGCAGCGCCTGCTGCACGCCCTCGCCCGACACGTCCCGAGTGATCGAGGGGTTGTCCGACTTGCGCGAGATCTTGTCGATTTCATCGATGTAGACGATGCCGGTTTGCGCCTTCTCGACGTCGTAGTCGCACTTTTGCAGCAACTTCTGGATGATGTTTTCGACGTCCTCGCCCACATAGCCGGCTTCCGTCAAAGTGGTTGCATCGGCGATGGTAAAGGGAACATTGAGCAGTCGCGCCAGGGTTTCCGCCAGCAAAGTCTTGCCCGAGCCGGTGGGCCCGATCAGCAGGATATTGCTCTTGGCCAGTTCCACATCGTCGCGGGAACGTACGCCCTCGGCGCCGCGCGTCTGCAAACGCTTGTAGTGATTGTAGACAGCCACCGACAGAACGCGCTTGGCCCGTTCCTGACCGATGACATATTCATCGAGGACTTTCTTGATTTCCTGCGGCTTGGGGAGCTTGTCGCGGGTGCGCTCGGCGCGCTCTTCCAGCTCTTCCCGGATTATGTCGTTGCAGAGCTCGACGCATTCGTCGCATACGAAAACGCTAGGGCCGGCGATGAGTTTCCGAACCTCGTGTTGGCTCTTCCCGCAGAAAGAACAGTACAACAGCTTGCCGTCATCATGTTTACCGCGCGAATCTTCGCTCATGCTGTCCTCAAATTGGCCGCGCCGCACGCCTGGGAAGGCCCGCAACGCAGCTACAGTAGAGACTATATAGCACCCAGCCGACCCCGCGCAAAGATAAGGTCTTTCAGGGCGTGACTTAGGTTCCGCACTGACCCCAAGCGGGGTCAAATCAGGCTCCTATGCCTTTGCGGGGATCTCGCCGCGTTTTTCGATCATGGAGTCGATCAAACCATAGGACCGAGCCTGCTCGGCAGTCATAAAATTGTCCCGGTCGCTGTCCGCCTTGACGCGCTCGACGGTTTGACCGCTGTGCTTTGCCAAAATGGCATTCAGGCGCGTTTTGGTCTCCATGACGTCTCGGGCATGGATGTCGATGTCCGAGGCTTGACCCTGAAAGCCGGCAGAGGGCTGGTGAATCATGATTTTCGAATTCGGCAGCGAGTACCGCTTGCCGGCCGCGCCACCCGCCAATAGAACCGCACCCATGGAGGCCGCCAGCCCCACGCAAGTCGTACTGACGTCCGGCTTGATAAATTGCATGGTATCGTAGATCGCGAGGCCCGCGCTCACCGACCCGCCGGGCGAGTTGATATAGATCGCGATGTCCTTGTCCGGATTCTCCGATTCCAGAAACAGCAGCTGCGCAACGATCAAATTCGCCATGTAGTCCTCGACCGGACCGACAATGAATATGAGCCGATCCTTGAGCAGCCGCGAGTAGATATCGTAGGCTCGCTCGCCGCGAGCGGTTTGCTCCACAACCATTGGAACCAAGTTCAGCGCGCGCGTCGTCATGAATAACTGCCTTTCAAATTGCCTAAACGTTGCCCTAGTCTTCGTGGGGACTTCTTAGCATCATTTCAAGATAAATGCTGCAGCTCAGCCCTCAAAGTTCATCAATTCTTTGAAAGTCGACTTCACCTCGCGCACTTTTGCGTGTTCGAGAATCCAATCCACCGCTTGGTCTTCGAGCGCAAGGCTCTCCACCTGGCGCATCGCCTCGGCGTTTTGCATATAGGCGCGCTTCATGGCGCCGGCATCGCCGTAAGCGGACACCATTTCGTCCAGGCGCTCGTTCACTCTTGCGCGGTCAGCCACCAGGTTTTCCTTGCGGATCACATCGTTCAGCAGCAGTCCGAGCGCCACGCGACGGCGCGCCGGCTCGATGAACGGTTCACGCGGCGGCGCCTGTGCCGCATCCTTCGTGCCGGCGCGGCGCATCGCCTCGACCTGCATGTCGCGAATTTGGCCTTCGATCAGCACATTCGGAACTTCGGTGGGATTCGCTGCGTACAGCTTCTCCATCACCGCCGCCTTGTTGCGGTTGCGCAGCGCCTGCTCGAGCTCGCGGCGCATGTTGGCGGCCACGTCCTGGCGCAGTTTAGGCAAACCGCCCTCGGCGACGCCGAATGCCTTACAAAATTCCTCATCGATCTCCGGCAGCACCGTCTCCTCGACCGCCTTGATCGCCGTGGCGAAGGTCGCGGATTTGCCCGCAAGTTCCGCAGCGCGATAGTCGGGCGGAAAATTCACGGTCACTTCGCGCTTCTCTTCCGGCGCAGCGCCGATCAAACCCTGCTCCAGCTCGGGGAGCATGCGCCCCTCGCCCAACACAATGGCGATGTTCTCTCCTTTACCGCCGGCGAAACTGACGCCGTCGATCGCGCCCTCGAAGTCGATCGTCACCTTGTCGCCGTTTGCCGCACCTCGGTTCACCGGCGAGTACTTCATCTGCTGTTTGCGCAGCCGCTCGATCATGGCGTCGATGTCGCTCTCCGTGACTTCCGCCGTCACGCGATCGACCTCGAGAGACTCCATCGGTTGTAGAACGACTTCGGGAAACACCTCGAAGGTCGCAATGTATTTCAGATCCTCGCCCTCATCGAGGCTCTGCGGCTCGATGCGCGGACTGCCGGCGGGCGTCAACTGCTTCTGAGTCACCGCCTCGGCGTAGCTGGACTGCAGCAACTCGCCGATCACTTCACGGCGAATCTGACTGCCAAACTGCTGACGGATGACCTTGAGCGGCGCCTTGCCCGGGCGAAACCCATTCAAGCGCGCGGTACGGCTGATGTTTTTAAGGCGCGCGGCGATTTCCTCACTCACGCGCTCGGCCGGCACCTGCACCTGCATGCGGCGCTCTAACTTGCCGATACTCTCGACGGAAACCTGCATGACTGTCCTTTATGGGTTAGCGAAGATAAGCGGTGGTGCGAAAGGCGAGACTCGAACTCGCACGGGTTGCCCCACCAGATCCTAAGTCTGGCGCGTCTACCAATTCCGCCACATTCGCGTCTATTTCAGCCCGCTATTATAGCTAACGGGGTTCGCTTTCGCGAACCAAAAGCCGCGCCACCTCGCGCAGGGCGGGCAGGCCATTCTCCAACATGAAGTAAAGCGGGCTGTCGCCATCGAAGGGGGCACGCTCCGCGGGAGCATGTACCCATGCCCATGCCCGATCCTTCGGTCCCGGTTCGGCGATCAGCGAGAACTGAATGTTGGCGATGAGCGCGGCTCTTTCTTGCTGCGTGGCGGAAAGCCGCGGCGCCTGCCCCAAGCGATAGCGCTGCAGCACCTGCGGCGAGGGAATCTTGAGCAAGCGGCATTGCTGCAGCGGCGAGAGTTCCCACGCATCGGCGATGGCGAAGAAACGTTTCAGGGCACTGGTGCTGGTATGGCGCGCGGCGCGGCGATTCGCCGGCTGCAACACCAATCGCGGTCCAGTACGAGTATTGCTGGGCAAGGCGGCTCTCACGATGGTAAGGGACAGCATACTCTTTAATCAGTTGTTATCATGAGCCGTGCCCCAGACTTTTGCCCAAAGGCTGAAAGCCGCGCTAACGAGCAGCGGCAGCCTGGTTTGTGTGGGGCTCGATCCGGAGCCGGCTAAATTTCCCAACGATCTTGGCGAGGACGCAACGCGGCTGCACGCATTCGATCGCCGCGTCATCGATGCGACATATGACATTGCTGCGGCCTATAAACCGCAGATTGCGTTCTACAGCGCGCTGGGTGCGGAAAATCAGCTAGCCTTAACAATTCGCTACATCCGCGAGCGTGCGCCCAACGCGCTGGTGATTCTCGACGCCAAGCGCGGCGACATCGGCAATACCGCCGAGGCCTACGTTCGAGAAGCGTTTGATCGCTATGGCGCGGACGCGGTCACCGTGAATCCCTACATGGGCGAGGATTCGGTGCGTCCCTTCCTCGCGCGCAAAGATCGCGGCGCTTTGGTTCTGTGCCGAACCAGCAATTCCGGCGGCAAGGATTTTCAGAACCTGATCCTCGATGGCCTGCCCTTGTACCGTCATGTCGCGCGGCGCGCCACCGGCCCGTGGAACCAGTTCGACAACGTCATGCTGGTCGTGGGCGCAACGGCGCCGAAGGAAATGGCCGAGCTGCGCGCGGCGCATCCCGACGTGACCTTCCTGGTGCCCGGCATCGGCGCGCAGAACGGCGATCTTAACGCTGTGCTCGACGCCGGCTTGGACGCGCAAGGCACGGGGCTGCTCATCAGCGCATCGCGCAGCATCATTTACGCAGGCGGCGGCACAGCGGCGGCGATTCGCGCTGCCGCCGTGCAATTGCATCAAGAGATCAACGCTGAGCGTTCTGTAAAGCGGCCTCGCGACGGAATCGCTTACAGAGCGGTATCCACCGGCACGGAATTCAATTTGTAGACCACGCCGTCCTTCATCACGAAGGTCACCTGCTTCATCAGGCTGATGTCATCGATCGGATTGCCGGGCACCGCCACCACATCGGCAATCTTGCCGGCAGCAACCGAGCCCAAATCCTTCTCGTGACGCAACAATGTGGCCGCACTCATCGTAGCGGCTTGGATGCAGAACATGGGTGGCATGCCGGCGCCCACCATCAGTTCGAACTCGTGCGCATTCTGGCCATGGGGATACACGGCGGCATCCGTGCCGAAAGCGATTTTCACATGAGCCTTGTAAGCGCGTCCCGCGGTGGCTTGAATCAAGGGACCGATTTCCTGGGCCTTGCGGGCAACCGTCGCAGGGTAGTACCCCGGAATCTTGGCCTGTCGCGCCACAAAGTCGCCGGCAATGATGGTCGGTACGTAGTACGTGCCGTGCTCGACCATCAATTTCATGTCTTCGGCATCCATGAAGGTTCCATGCTCGATGGAATCGACGCCGCCGATCACGGCGCGGCGAATCGCTTCTGCGCCATGCGCGTGCGCCGCCACCGCAAATCCGTAGTCATGAGCCGTCGTCACGATCGCGCGAATTTCCTCGAGCGTCATTTGCGAGTTATCGCCGCTCGCGCCTTCATCGAGCACGCCGCCCGACGGCATGATCTTGATGACATCGTCGCCCAGCTTGTAGTGCTCGCGCACCGCCTTCACCGCGTCCTCCGGACCATTGATGATGCCGTCAACGGCACCCAAATCCCTTGTCAGCTCCTGATTCAAGCCATCGGTCGGATCGGCATGGCCGCCGGTCGAGCCGATCGCCTTGCCGGCTGTGAAAATCCGTGGCCCTGGAATAATTCCGGCGTTGATGGCATTGCGCAGCGCTGCGGACTCATTGGCCCCATCGCCCAGATTGCGCACGGTCGTGAAACCTGCGAGCAAGGTGCGGCGCGCGTAGACGGTCGACCGGATGGCGTAATCGGCAACATTCCAATGATACCGGTCCACGTATTCGGTGCGACTGGTCTGGCCGGTCAAATGCGTGTGACTGTCGATCAATCCCGGCATGCAGGTCTGGCTCTTCAAGTCGATGGCCGTTGCACCCGCGGGGGCTTGTATGCCGTTCAATACTTCGCGCACATGGCCCGACTCGATCACGATGGTGCTCTCGCCTAACATCTTGCCGGCGACCGTATCGATCAGGTGGCCGCAGAGCAGCGCGGTCACGCCCGGCGCCGTCGGCGCGTCCGCCGCGACACTCAGGCCAATTGACAGCAGAACCGCGAATCCCGCACTAAAGGCTAGGGCGGCGGTAGTTCGATTTATCCAAGAGGAATCACGCATTTTTGATTGTCGTCCCACGTTGTTTAAGATTTTAGGCGCAGCATTGCAGCACAGGACGACGCATCGTTCAATCCGCCAGAGTCGCAATGTATTCCCCCAGCGCCAGCGATGCGGTGAGGCCGGGCGACTCCATGCCGAAGAAATTCACGACGCCGGCAACGCCGTGCTCCTTCGGGCCGGAGATGCAAAAATCTCGCGCGAGCTCGCCCGGGCCGGAGATCTTCGGCCGGATGCCGGCGTAGGCGGGGTGAAGCTTTGCCTCGGTAAGCCCGGGCCAGTACTGTCGAATCGCTTCGGCAAACAGCCCCACGCGTTGTGGGTCAACGGCATAATCGAGGCTGTCCACCCACTCGGAGTCCGGACCGAAGCGCGCGGCGCCGCTGAGATCAAGGGTCATGTGTATGCCTAAGTGGCCGCCGGGCGGGGGCGCGGGATAGACCAGCCGCGAAAATGGCGAGGCGCCCGACAGGGCAAAATAGCTGCCCTTGCAGAAGTTCACTTTGGGAATGAATTGCGCCGGGAAGTCCCGGATGCTCGATGCCACGCGCTCCGCCTGCAGCCCCGCCGAATTGATGACGGTGCGGGCGCGCACGATGGGCGCGGACTCCTCATTGGTCGCGATCTCGATGCCCACAGGCGTCGCCCGCAGGGAAGTAACCTGGGTGTCATAGGCAATATTGGCGCCGTTCGCTTCCGCATCCGCCAGCAGCGACTGCATATAGACATGCGAATCGATGATGCCGGTGGAAGGCGATGACAGGGCGCGAATGCACCGCAGTTCAGGCTCGGCACGGCGGGCCTCGCCGGCGTCGAGCCAATCAAGGTCAAAGACACCGCTGGCGCGCGCGTTCGATTCGATTTTCTCGAGCGCGGCCAGTTGCGTATCGGCGGTGGCAACGGTGAGCTTGCCGCAGCGCCGATGCGGAATGCCGCGCTCGGCGCAATAGCGGTATAAAAGATCGCGGCCGGCTACGCACAGCTGCGCCTTAAGAGAATTGGGCTGGTAATGGATGCCGGCGTGAATGACTTCGCTATTGCGCGAGCTGGTGTGCATGCCGAAGTGGCGCTCGCGCTCGAGAATGATCACTTCCCGGCCGCCGCGCGACAGCGCCCTGGCGGCCGCAAGACCGATGACTCCTGCGCCGATCACAATGCAATCGACTTCGTTCAAGGCGCTGCCTAGCGAGGCTTGATCGAAGCCGCCGCGGCGATAAATTCGTCCACATCGGCGCCTAAGGTGGCAAAGCATGTCACCAAGCGTATGGTCACACCGGGCTCAGCGGCGTGCAGCGGCCAGCGGTAGAAATCGAATCCTTGGCTTTCCAGGCTTCGCACCGTTTCCTCGGGAAACAGTACGAACAATTCGTTGGCCTCGACGGGATGCAGCAGCTTCGCCCCGCGAACGCTCTTCAGACCTTGTGCCATGCGGAGCGCCATCGCATTCGCGTGGCGTGCATTTTCCAGCCACAGCCCGTTCTTGAAGTAAGCAACCAACTGCGCGCTCACAAAGCGAAGTTTGGACATCAAATGTCCGGCACGCTTGCGGCGGCGCTCAAAATCTCGCGCCATGCCCGGATCAAAGAACACGACCGCATCGGCGCCGAGCGCCCCATTCTTGGTGGCGCCGAGCGAAAGCACATCCACGCCGCACTTCCACGTGGCTTCCGCAGGCGTACACCTCAAGTGCGCCAGCGCGTTGGCGAAGCGCGCGCCATCCATGTGCACGGGAAGTTCATGCTGCCGGGCTGCCGCGCTGATGGCAGCGATCTCCTGGAGTCCATAGACGGTGCCCCACTCGGTTGCCTGAGTCAGGGTGACGGCGCCCGGCTTGACGTGATGAATCCCGAGCTCTTCTGCGTACGCGACGGCTTTTGTCAGTTGCTCGGGGCGTATCTTGCCGTCGGCGGCCGGAAAACCGATGAGTTGCGCGCCGCCGCTGAAGAATCCCGGAGCGCCGGCCTCATCGGTGACGATATGCGCGGACTCGAAGCAATAGATCGCGCCGAAGGGCGGCACGAGTTGCGACAGTGCGAGCGCGTTGGCAGCCGTGCCGCTGGTCACCGGAAATATCGCAACCTGCTTTTCAAACAGGTCGCTGGCCATGGACTGCAGCTTTGCCGTCAGGTCATCGCCGCCGTAAGAAGTGACGAACCCTGCGTTGGCGTGGTTGACTGCCGAAAGAATCGCATCGCACGCGGGAGCGACATGGTCGCTGCTGAAATTCCGGCCCAAGAGTTTAACCGCCGTGGTGAGGGTGCCGCGCGCGATTGTACTCGCGCTCGCGAGGTATTGCCCGCGTCAGGTCTTCCAGGCCTTCGCCAGGAACTCGTGGCTTTGTCCTTCGCGTTGCCAGATTGCCGCGTCGGGCCGCACCGTCAGTAGCCAGATGCACTGGTCCCACGGCTGACGCGGTTTGAAACAGGCAGGCCGCATGACGGCCACCGCCCCGCCGTGCTCCGGATCGCGCACCGACTCGTAGCGGATCGCGCCCACATCCGCCTGGCGCGCCACGTGCGCAAAACGTTGCGAGGCGGCGTAGCTCACAGGATCGGTCCATTCCGACCGCGCACGCTTGAACGGTGCTTCGGTGAGGTCGACCATGCGGCCATCGATCGCGGCGCGAAACACGGTCTGCGGCGAGGGACCCAAGCTTAAGAGCCCGGCGGAATCCATCAAGAATCGCCAGCGCCAGAATCCCAACTCGGCACACGCCGTGCGCTCCTTTTCGGCCCCGTACCAAACCCCGGGATCGCCGGGCGCGCGAAATCGCGAGCCGGTGGGCGAGGCATAGCGAAACGGTGTCGCCAGCAAATAATGCAAATCGGCCGCATCTTTCGGCAGCGCAGGTTTGCTCTGGTCCAAAATCCGCTCGAGCAACACCTGCTCTTCGACGTTTGCGACCAGCCGCAGCGTTGAGGCGATATGTTGGGCTTCCACGGCTCGCCATAGCCGCCGCGTTGCCCGACGCGCCTCAGAGCCGACCGCGGGCGGCGTCCAGGTATTGGACGACACGAACCAATCCTTCTGTGCTGCGAATCAGCTCGATCGGCCGACCCGCCAGTCCGCTGTTCTCACCGTTGAGCCAGCCCCTGGCCACCGAGTCGTTGGAACCGATCACCGCATCGAGCGACCGGAACAGACGCACGAACAAGGCGCCGAGCTCCCACTCCTTCCTTTGATCATCCAGGGTATAGCTGCCATTGGCCATGCGCGAGACGGTGGAAGGGCTCAAACCGAGAATCTGCGCAAGGCTCGCTTGCGTGATTTCGAGCAGCGCCGAGGCGCGCAACACGGCGCCTGTCAAGACGAGGCGCGGTGCGGGCTTGGGTTTGGATAAGGCGCGCGGCATATATGCCTGTAGCAATAATTAGGTCATTCGCATTCTAACGAAATATCGTCAAAATGACAAAATCAGCTCAACTGATGGTAGATGCCGGTGTTGGACGGCGGGGTGCGCTTGCTGTTGAGCTTGATGTTCAAGCGCAGCTCATTGGCTGAGTCCGCGTTGCGGATTGCCTCATCATAGGCAATGACCCCGGCGTCGTAGAGCTCGAACAGCGAATAATCGAAGGTGCGCATGCCCTGCTCCCGCGACTTGCCCATGATCTCCTTCAAGTCGTGAAATTCGCCCTTCAGCAGTTTGTCGGACACAATCGGGGTGTTGAGCAGGATCTCGATCGCGGCAATGCGGCCGCTACCATCCTCTTTGCGCACCAAGCGCTGCGAAATGATGCTCTTCAGATTGCTGGAAAGATCCATGAGCAGCTGCTTGCGGCGCTCCTCCGGAAAGAAGTTGATGATGCGATCGAGCGTCTGGCTGGCGCTGTTGGAATGCAGAGTGCTCATGCACAAGTGGCCGGTCTCCGCGAAAACGATTGCGTGCTCCATGGTTTCAGCGTCGCGAATTTCGCCGATGAGAATCACATCCGGGGCTTGGCGCAAAGTATTTTTCAATGCGTGATGCCACGAGTGCGTATCGAGACCGACGTCGCGATGCGTGACCAACGACATCTGCGACTGGTGTATGAATTCGACCGGATCTTCGATCGTGATGATATGGCCCGGCGAGGAGCGGTTGCGATGATCGATCATGGCGGCAAGCGAAGTCGATTTCCCCGAACCCGTCGCGCCCACCACCAGCACCATGCCGCGCTTGGTCATCACGATTTCTTTGAACGTCTCCGGCAGTCCCAACTGCTCGAAACTCGGCATCTCGTTCGGAATGGTCCTGATGACCATGCCGACATTCAGCTGCTGGACGAATACGTTGACCCGATAGCGCGCGAGATCGGGGATCGCCAGGGAGAAATTACATTCCAGCTCTTTGGCGAATTCGGCGCGCTGGCGCTCGCTCATGAGTGCGTGCGCGAGCTCGCGGGTGACCTCTGCCGTCAATTTCTGGGTGGCAAGCGGCTGCATCTTCCCCTGGATCTTCATGCTCGGGGGGAAATCTTTCGAAACGAACAAGTCCGAGCCGCCGGCGCGCGTCATCGCGGCGAGCAGCTTGATCATGTAAGACTTGGCTTGATCTTCGCTCAAAGACATGTAGCACCATGAAACGGGGTTTCGATGCGCCAATATAGGACGGGGACCCAGGGCGGGTCCGCGACGGAGTTAACAGCCCGCAGTATAAGGGCGGAAATCGCTTGTAGGCCCGCTTCTACTAGTTGGGGTTGGTCATGGTGCCGATAAACAGCAGCTCGCCGGTCTTATCATCGCGAATGGCATAAAGGAACGGATGATCAAACGTCAGCGTGAACAGCGGCAGCTCGACCGCGGTGGGCACGACCGTGATCGAGGTGGCCCCGGCCGCGACTGTCCCGCTCTCGTCCACCGCAACGACGGTCTTGTGCTCGACGTCTTGAATGCAGACCAATCCGATCCCCGGAAAAGCGGCCTGCGGATCGCTGCAAAACGCCGCCTGCATGCCAAGTGCCGTCAGCGGCTGGACCAGCGATGCGCCGTAGGTTGCCGTGAATTTAGGCAAGGAGAGGTTGCCCATGCCCGTCTGCAGCTGACCCACCCAGCCATTCAGCATGTCGGGCGTTAGCGCGGCGACGAAACCGTTGAGGCTGGTGCCGGCATCGGGCATCACCACGAGCATGCTCAACCTGCCCTGACCATAAGGAATGCGCACCGCCTGAAAGTTCACACCCTGCAGATAACCGTAGGTGGCCGACTGGTGCATCATGGGCACCATGATCTGCGTGCCGTCCATCAAGCTGAAGGGCGCGGGGGCCGTTTGGCTGGGATCGAATTCCGTGCTCCATTGGCCTTTGAAATAAATGACATTCGCGATGACCGCAACCACCGCCGCATAATTTGCGTTCGGCAGAATGCTCGTGATCAAGCCGTCGGTCTCGGTGCTGACCCAGTTGTTGACATTGGCTGGCGCACCCGCGAGGTCGCCCACCGTGGCGCCGTAGTAGGTTTGGTCCATTTGGGTAAAAGTAGCCGCTACCGTATTCGCATCCAAATGCGTCCACAGCGAATTGGCGATGATGAGTTGCACCTGAGGATCGGGATTCAGCAACGATCCTTGCAACGCGGCGTTGTCGTCGTTCAAGTCCTGCGTGCTCAAGGAACCGAGCTTAAGCGTCTGCGCCATACCCTGCTGGGTCGCACCACCTGCGCCGTTGTAGACGATTTGCAGCGCCATGGCGACGCTGATGGGTGCGATCGCCACGTTGCCGGTCGCGCCGGAATTCAAATTCTGGAACAGGTTCAGGCCGAAGGTATTGTCGGCCGTGACAATGGCGGGATCGACGGGCGTGTTGGCTTGCTGAGCCTGCATGACCGCGGGCGGCGCCATGGAACTGGGATTGCTCGGCGGTTCCGGCTGCATCGGACCCACAGGCATCGAGGCTCCATCCATCGACGAGCCTCCGCAACCACCCACTGCGCCGGCCACCAGGAATCCGATCGCGGCGCTGAGATGGCGCAAAGGATTGTGCTGTCCCATAACTCCTCCTGCAGCTTTGAATCGCGGCATTGCCGCTGGTGAGTTTAATCCCAGAAAACGCACGGAAGATTGCGAATTTTGTCGCGTCGCGGCGACATGGGGGCTAGCGGGCGCGAGCCTCGCCGCTGCGCCAGCGCCGGGTAAATTCGTGCCGATCCGTTTCGGTTTCCAGTTCTTTCGCCAGCTGGGCCACCAGCTCGTCCAGGCTCGACACCCGCGCGCCGGCCGCTTTGACCAGATGCCGCGCGATGGGTCCGATGTATCCCGCCAGGAGCCGTTCGATGCGCCCAAGCTCGGCGCTGTCCAACGGCGGCGTATTGACGAGAATCGGCGCCGGCTGCGTGCTCGAAATGTCCGGTGCGGCGCCGCGGCTCGATTCCGTCTTCGCCAATTGATTCCTGAGAAACGCGTACAGTCTTGCGTAATGCGGCTCACGCGGAGGCGGAAACGCATCCATCCAGTGCTGCGAACTCAGGAAATATTCCAGGCTCTTCGAAGGCACCACGTTTTCTATGCGAAACGGCAAAATGCTTACGTTCTTGTGGACCGCCCGTTCCACTTCACGGCGTACTTGCGGTGAATCGTTGCTGCTCGCGGAAAACACCAAGATCATCACGCGCGAGCTGGAAATGGCGTCGATGATTTCCGCCGCCCAATCAGCCGAGGGCGCGATATCGCGCGGCGCAATCCAACAGTTGATGCCCTCGATTTCGACGCGTGCCACCAGCGCCATCGCGCATTCGTAGTCCGGCTGCGAATAGCTGACGAAGACTTCGCGCGCCACGTCCTTAAGTCCCCAACAGACGCAGCGCCTTCTCGAGGCTCTTGCGCATGCGCTCGAATGATCGGCTCACCGATGCGATTTCCTTGGCGCCTCCCTGCGGGAATCCGGGCGCGGACATATCCCCCTGGCTCACCTGGTCCGCGACCAGCGCAATCCGCCGCACCGGCCGCACCACCAACCGATAGAGAAGAAGATTCACCACCACGAAGACCGCCGCGAATACGGCCGCCAACAAAATCATGAAGGCGCGAAACTCCTGGTCGGCGTTGGCCGTTGCGCTCGCGAAAGGCACCGAGACGACTTGCGCCGCGACGACTTCGTTCGGCTGCCAGCCGAAGCCGTTGTCGACACCGTAACGCGCAATCATGCTCTGCGGAGCCGCAGACGGAATGCTATGGCAGACGAGGCACTCCGGCTTGGCGCGAATCGGCCTGGCCAGGTAGAGGGATTTACCCATCGGCGTGTCGCGCACCCCGACCACTTGCTCGGTATGTGCGTCGTTACGAAAGCGCTGGATGATATCGCCCTC
The DNA here is from genome assembly GCA_039924385.1 of Steroidobacteraceae bacterium. Taxonomy (GTDB): domain Bacteria; phylum Pseudomonadota; class Gammaproteobacteria; order Steroidobacterales; family Steroidobacteraceae; genus Bog-1198. The sequence goes on along the minus strand of JBDTAV010000037.1, from coordinate 39,291 downwards.
CCACTCCGCGGCGCGATCGCGCGGATTGGTCGGATTGAGCGTCGCCTCCTTGTAGGCATAATCAGGATGGTGCTCGTGAAAATGCAGAAAATTTTGCGTTGCGGCGTAGGAAGGCACGCTTTGCGGCGGAAATTCCGCCTTCATCCCCGCGGAAATCAGCGGCAAGATCTCCTTGGCGGTGTACGAACGGACGGCCGCGGCGCTGTCCATCATCAGGCCCGCTTCCGCCAGAACTTCGCGCTGAGAGTTGGCCTCTAGCATGGTCCAGCAGATGTATCCCGCGAGGGCGGCAGCGAGCAGAAAAACCGCGCCGAGCGCGGCATTGATTCGAAGCAACAAACTCATGGCGTCAGCGGCATTGACGATGCCTTGTTATGATATATGCGCAGCAAGCGGCGGATTGTACACGTGCGGGTGCAGGTGTTCACTAATCAGCCTTTACACGATCCTCAAGATCATCCCGGGTCGACTTAATGTGCGAGTGCATGAGCGCACGGACTTCCTGCGATTTGCCCGCGCTCCAGGCCTTGAGCAGCGCGGCATGCTCGCGGGCCGCGCGCTTTGCCCGGCCGTCGGGCCGCAGATGCGCTTGCACATAACGCTGCGCCAGTGTGTGCAGGCGGCTCAAGATCTCGGCCGCAACGGGCTGCAGACGCGGCACGATCAGCAGCAAGTGATACTTGCGGTTGAGCTGGCCGGAGGAACCGAATTGCCCGGCAGCAGTGGCTTCGCTGAGCCGCGCAAGGGCGGCTCGTGCGGCGGCATGATCTGCCTCTCCCGCAAGCTTGGCGCCGCGCGCCACGGCGCCGGGCTCGATCTGCAACCGCAGCCTGAAGACCTCGTCGAGTTCCGCGCCGGCCAACGGACGCACCTGGAAGCCGCGATTTGGATAGATGTCGACCAGTCCTTCGGATTGCAGCTGCACCAGCGCTTCGCGCACGGGGATCTTGCTCGTGCCGAATTCCGCGGCGAGACTGTCTTGGCGCAGCGCGGAGCCGGGCGCGTATGCACCCGACAGAATGCGGTCGCGGAAGCGCACGATCAGCTGGCTGGTCATCGACTGCACCAGCATTTCGGTCATGCGCGAATGCCCCAGCAGAAAGGATCATCAGGATCAAGCCGCAGCACATTCTCGCCGGTCACATACGCGGTGCCGGTGATGGAGGGCACGATCTCACCCTTGCTGCGATCCTGCCAGCGAAAGCTGGCCTCGAAGCTGCTGCCGATAAAGCTCTCCTGCACCCAGACAGCCCCCTCGCGAAGTTTGCCGTCGGACGCCAGGCAGGCGAGCTTCGCGCTGGTGCCGGTGCCGCAGGGCGACCGGTCGTATGCCTTGCCGGGGCAGAGCACGAAGTTTCGGCTGTGGGCCGCGGGAAGCACCGACGGCCCAAAGATCTCGACGTGATCGACGAGCGGGTGGCCGTGCGCATTCAGCGCGGCACGCACCCGGCACGCAAAATCGGTCAAGGCGTCCACGTGAGCCAGATCGATGATCTGGCTGTGCTCCGATATCAGGAAGAACCAATTGCCCCCCCAGGCGACATCGCCGACCACGCGGCCGATCCCCGGTACGTTTACCGCGACATTCGCATGCGAGCGGTAACTCACCACGTTGGCCACGCTGATGCGGCCGTCGGGCCGCAGTTCGGCCGCGACCGCGCCCACCGGCGTGTCGATCTTCAGGGCACCGGCGCCAAGCAAACCCGCAAACTTGAGCGAGGCGATCAAGCCGATCGTTCCGTGCCCGCACATCCCCAGGTAGCCCACGTTATTGAAATAGATGACGCCGAACGCGCAGTCGGCGTGGTGCGGCTTGACGAGCAGCGCGCCCACCAAGGGGTCGGAGCCGCGCGGCTCATTCACGATGGCGCAGCGGTAGTCATCGAAGTTCTCGCGAAAACGCTGCGCGCGTTCCGCCAGCGGCCCCTCTCCCAAATCAGGTCCGCCCTCGAGCACCAAGCGCGTGGGCTCTCCGCCGGTATGCGAATCAATGACGCGTATGGAATGCATATCAGGGTCGCGCGTCGCGTGCGCGCTCAATCATGGCGGTCACCGCGGCGCGCCGCTCACCCGCCAAAGGCAGCCGCGGCGGTCGCACTCGCTCCGAGCCGCGGCCCATGATTTTCTCAGCAAGTTTGATGGACTGCACCAGATCGTGCTCGGCGTCCAGATGCAGCAGCGGCATGAACCAACGGTAGATCTTCCGTGCCAGGTCGAGGTCGCCTTTGCGCAGCGCCTCATAAAGGCGCAGCGATTCCACCGGAAACGCGTTGGTAAGGCCCGATACCCAACCCTTGGCGCCGAGCGTCAGAGCCTCAAAGGCCACATCATCCAGCCCGGCGAACAGCACGAAGCGCTCGCCGAACGCATTGATGATGTCAGTGAAGCGGCGCGAATCGGCAGCGGATTCCTTAATGGCGACAATATTCGGGACATCCGCCAGCTTGCCAAGCGTCGCGATGTCGATGTTCACCCGATAAGACGGCGGATTGTTGTACAGCATGACGGGCAACCCGCTGGCCGCAGCCACGGATCGGAAGTGCTGTTCGAGTTCGGCGGCCGTGGGTACGTACACCATGGCCGGCAGCACCATCAGCCCGGCCGCGCCGAGACGCTCCGCATCGCGCGCGAATTGGGCCGCCGTCGCGGTGGTGAATTCCGAGACGCCGACGATGACCGGCGCCTTGCCGCTCACCTCGACTGCGGCGCGCAGGACGCTGCGCTTCTCTTCGGCGGAGAGAGAGTTGCCCTCGCCCACCGTTCCCATCAATACCAGGCCATGAACGCCGTCATCGAGCAGGGCCTTTTGCACCTTTTGCGTGGCAGGCAAATCCACTTGCATCGAGGCATCGAACTGCGTGGTCGCGGCGGGAAACACGCCGGACCACGAGCAGGGTTTAATTTCAGTCATGAGTTGCATCCATTTGGGGGTTGCCTGCAGGATCGTAGATCGTATACGGTGGAGCCATGGGTCAGCAAGATACGTTCGCAGTAGTCGGCGCCGGCGTGATCGGCGCGGCTGCGGCTTTCGCGCTGGCACGCGAAGGACGGCAGATTTTGCTGCTGGATCGGGCCGAGCCGGGAGAAGCGGGCGCCAGTTTCGGCAATGCGGGTCATATCGCCGCGGAGCTGGTCCAGCCGCTGCCCTCGCCTGCACTGTTGTTTGGATTCTATCGCGAGCTGTTCCGATTCGGCGGCGCACTCGACCTGTCGCCGCGCCAGGCGCTGCACATGGCGCCCTGGATTCGCAGGTTTGCAGCCGCGGCATTTCGGCATACCGAGAACACGCGTCACCTGATGCCGCTGGTGCGCCCTTCCACCGAGGTGTGGGAGCGTTGGGCCAAGGCCATCGGCCGGCCGGAGCTGCTCAAGCGGCACGGGCACTTTGAGGTTTCGTTGGGCACAAAGAGCCATGCGCACATGCATTCCTATGCGCAAGAGATGGCTAAGATCGGCGTGAAAACCCGTCCGGTGCCTGCCGAGCAACTCCTGCCTCTGCTGCGCGGCGCAAATTCGGCGATAGGCGCGGGTTTGTGGTTCGAGGACTCAGCTTACATCGTCGACCCTCTCGAGGCGGTGCGCGCGCTGGTGGCCGCGGCGCGGAAATGCGGTGCAACGTTTCGAAAACTGGACGTGAAAGGGCTGGTGCCGCGCGGCGACAAAATTGAAATTTTAGGCGATGCGGCGCCACTGGTCGTCGACGGTGCGCTGGTAAGCGGAGGCGTGCGCTCCGCCCCCTTGCTCGCGTCTTTTGGGTTGCGGGCGCCCCTGCAGGCGGTGCGCGGCTATCACGTCGAAATGCCCGGTCAGGCCGCCTTCTTCGATGCACCGGTCGCGTATGTCGATGATCGGGTGATCGTCACGCCGATGACCGGGCGCCTGCGGGCGACCGGCTTCATGGAATTCGCGGATCCCGACGCGCCCGCCGATCCGCGCAAACCAGCGCGTCTGCGTCGGCAATTACGCACGCTGGGCTATGCCTGCGCGGCCGAAGGCCCCAGCTGGCTGGGCTCCCGTCCCGTCCTGCCGGATTACCTGCCGGGGATCGGCCGCGCGCCGGGGCCGGCGAAACTGTTTTATGCCGTTGGCCATCAGCACATTGGCTTGACGCTCGCGCCCTTCACGGCGGAACTGATCGCGGCCATCGTGGCCGGCCGTGAGCCGCCGATTCCGGTGGCGCCCTACGATTTACAACGCTTTTAGTTCTCGAAGAACAAAGGGATCCCCTATGCGCACACGATTACCCTGGGCTCTCGCCGCGGCTTGCATGACATTGACGATTTCGGCTTGCGACAAAACGTCCAATGCCGATGCGCGGCTGCAAACGATCTACCGCGATGAATGGAAGTGGCGCGAAGAGCAATTCGCCGACGACGAAGATGCCCAAAAGCGCATCGAGGATCATCTGCCGAAAGTCGACGCGGCTTCCGAAGCGCAGCGCCTGCAGATTTGGCAGGACGTGCTGAAAAAGCTCGAGGCGATTCCGCGGGCGGAGCTCTCGGCCGCGGAACAGCTGAACTACGACGTGTACGTACCGCAGATCAAGGCATTGATCGCCGACCAGCAATTTCGTGAATATGAAATGCCGGTCAATTCGGACACGACCTTTTGGACCAATCTTGGCTCGACGGCGCGTCGCACCTATCGTTCGGTACAGGACTATCGCAACTGGATCAGCCAGATGAAGGATATCCCGCGCTATTTCCACGAACAGACCGATGAGATGCGCGCCGGCCTGAAGCGCGGCTTCACGCCGCCGCGCGTGACGCTCGAGGGGCGTGACGCGTCTCTGACGGCGGTCACGGACGTCACACCGGAGGCGAACCTGTTCTATACGCCGTTCAAAAGCATGCCGGGCATCTCAGAGGCCGATCAGAAGGCGCTGCGCGAGGAGGCGATCAGCACGATTCAGGGCACCGTGCAGCCGGCGTATCGAGAATTGCTGACCTTCTTCCGCAATGAGTACTTTCCCGGAACGCGCACGACGCTCGCCGCCTACGACTTGCCGGACGGCAAGGCCTACTATCGGTCGAGGATCTTGAATTTCACCACGCTCGATGAGGATCCGGCAGCCATCCATGCGTTCGGCGAAGCGGAAGTCGCGCGCCTGCACGCGCAAATGCTCGCGGCCATGAAGGAAACGGGATTCACGGCGGATTTTCCCGCGTTTCTCGCATTCTTGCGCAAGGACACGCAATTCTATGCGAAGACCCCCGAGGAGCTGCTGATGCGTGCGGCCTGGATAGCCAAGCGCTTTGATGGCAAAGCATCGCAATATTTTGGACTGCTGCCGCGCGCGCGCTTCGCCATCAAGCCGGTTCCCGACGATCTTGCGCCGTTCTACACCTCGGGCCGCGGCGGCCCCGGCGTGTACTTGGTCAATACCTATAACTTGCCCGGGCGGCCGCTCTACAATTTAACCGCGCTGACCTTGCACGAGTCGGCACCCGGGCACGCCTTCCAGATGCCGATCGCGCTGGAGCACAAGGGCCAGCCGGAATTTCGCCAGCACACCTATTTGTCTTCGTACGGCGAAGGCTGGGCGCTGTACTGCGAGATCCTAGGTCAGGAAATGGGCATGTACGATACGGCCTATGATCGCTTCGGCATGCTGAACTATCAGATCTGGCGCGCGGCACGGCTGGTAGTCGATACCGGCATTCATTCCCAAGGATGGAGCCGCGATCGGGCCATCACCTACTTTCGCGACTACACTGCATTGCCGCTGCATGAAATCGACACGGAAATTGACCGCTATATTGCGTGGCCCGCGCAGGCGTTGTCCTACTATCTGGGCGAGGATGCAATCTTGAAATCCAGGGCCAAAGCGGAGAAGGCGCTGGGCGAGAAATTCAATCTGCGCGCCTTTCACGATGCCGTGCTGGAATTGGGCTCTGTGCCGATCCCGGTGCTGCAGGCGCGCATCGACCGCTTCATCGCAGAAGGCGGCAAGGGCCCCTACCCGGAGATGGAATGAGGAACTTGACCAGGTGAACATCGGCAGAATCGCTTTACTGGCGGCGATTGCGCTGGTCGCCTTGGCGTACATCGGGCGTTGGTGGCGGCTGGAGCGCGCGCGCGGCGCGGACCCGGCGAGGCCGCGCAAGCCGCGCTTTTCGGACCTTGTGGTGGGATTCGTCACGAATTTTTTCGACACGCTGGGTATTGGCTGTTTTGCGCCCACCACGGCGTATTTCAAACTGCGCGCGCGCATGCCGGACGACGAGATCCCCGGCACCTTGAATACCGGCCACGCACTGCCGGCGATAACCGAAGCCTTGATCTTCATCGCCGTCGTCAGCGTCGACATGACCACCCTGGTCAGCATGATTGTCGCGGCGGTGCTGGGCGCCTGGCTGGGCGTGGGTATTGTCTCGGGGCTGTCGCGACGCGCAATTCAACTCGGCATGGGTGGGGCGCTGATGTGCGCGGCGCTGCTCTTTCTCATGAAAAACCTGGACTGGGTGCCGGGCAGCGGCGACGCGCTGGCATTGCACGGGCCCACTTTGATCTTTGCGGTCGGCGTCAATTTTTTATTGGGCGCCCTGATGATGCTGGGCGTGGGATTGTTCGCGCCTTGTCTGATTCTGGTCAGCCTGCTCGGTATGAGCCCGCTGGCGGCCTTCCCCATCATGATGGGATCCTGCGCGCTCTTGATGCCGGTCGGCGGCGCGCGATTTGTAAAGAGTGGGCGTTACAACGTGAGCGCCGCGGTGGCACTCGCGATCGGCGGTATTCCCGGCGTGCTGGTGGCCGCCTACATCGTGCGCTCGCTGCCCATGGTCTGGCTGCGGTGGCTGGTGCTGCTCGTGGTGCTGTACGCGGCCGTGCAAATGTTAAGGTCGGCGCGGCGCCCTAAATCAGTGACTGAGCCTCAGCGCGTATCTCCGAGCTGAGAGCCACCGTCGCAATCGAGGATGGTTCCGGTGATGTATGCCGCAGAATCGCTGCAGAGAAACACGGCGCTCTCGGCCACTTCCGCGATGGCGCCGTAGCGGCGCAGGGCGATTCGACCGGTAATGGCCTGTTCGGCCTCGGGAGTCGGGGCGAGCCGCGCCATGCCCTCGGTACCGGCGATCGGACCCGGCGAGATGCCGTTGACGCGCACCCCGATGGGGCCCCATTCCATTGCCAGCACGCGAACCAGCTGGTTCACACCCGCCTTTGCCGCGCAGACGTGGGCCTGGCGCATCATGGGGCGCACCGCCTGACCGGCGCTGATCGCGATCAACGAAGCGCCCGGCGTGCGCAGCAAATCGTACGCGCCGCGGAATACATTGAAGGTCCCGTTCAGATCGATATCCACGACGGTGCGAAAGCCGTTGGCCGAGAGACCCACGACCGGCGCGACAAAATTTCCCGCCGCGCCGGAAACCACGATGTCCAGCGCGCCGAATTGCTGCGCAATGCTTTCGAGCACCGTTCGCGTCGCCGCATAGTCGCGCACGTCGCAGCTTAAGCCTAAGGCGCCTGCACCGATCGAGGCCGCGGCGTTGGCCGCCTTCTCCGGATTGCGGCCCGCCACCGCAACGCGCGCGCCCAGCTCTGCAAAGCGCTTCGCGATCCCGAGGTTGATGCCGCTGGTCCCGCCCGCGATGAAAGCGGCCTTGCCGGCCAACAAGCCTTCTTTGAAAGCGCTCATGCTTGATATTCTCCCGCCGCCGCCTGCCCGCCGCCGCCTGCCCGCCGTTAGAGCGAGCGCGCGATGATGACCTTCATGATTTCCGTCGAACCGCCGTAGATGCGCGCGATGCGCGAGTCGCGAAAGATCCGCGCGATCGGATAGTCATTGATGTAGCCGTAGCCGCCGTGCAGTTGCAGGCAGTCATCCACGATCTGCCATTCGGTTTCAGTGGCCCACATCTTGGCGATTGCCGCCGTGGTGCCGTCGAGCGAGCCACTCAGCAGCTTCGCGATGCAGTCGTTGATGAACACCTTGGCCACCGTGGCCTTCGCTTTGGCGTCCGCCAACTTGAACTGGGAATTCTGAAAATCCATCAGCCGCTGGCCGAACGCCTTGCGATTTTTCACGTACTCGATGGTCGTCTCCAGCGCTTTTTCCATGGTAATGACGGCGCCGATCGCAATCAGCAGGCGTTCGCGCGGCAGCTCCGCCATGAGCTGAGAAAATCCCTTGCCTGCTTGCATGCCCAGCAAGTTCTCGGCGGGCACCCACACATCATCAAAGAAAAGTTCTGACGTGTCCTGGGCATCCAGGCCAATCTTGTCGAGCTTCTTGCCGCGCCGGAAACCCTGCGCCTCATCGGTTTCCACGATCAGCAATGAAACGCCGCGCGATCCTTGGGTGGGATCGGTCTTCGCAACGACCACGATGAAATCGGCAATCTGGCCGTTGGAGATAAATGTCTTCGAGCCGCTGATTCGATAGCCGTCGCCGTCACGGCGTGCCGTGGTGCGAATCGCCTGCAGATCAGAACCTGCGCCCGGCTCGCTCATGGCGATGGCGCACACGCGTTCACCGGAAACGAGCTTCGGCAGCCAGCGGCGCTTCTGCTCCTCGGTGCCGTGCAACACGACATAGGGCGTGACGATGACATTGTGCAAGCCCAGCGCGAAACCCTCGAGATTTTGCCGTGCGACCACATCCAGCAGCACCAATTCGTGGCGAAAGTCGGCCCCAGGACCGCCGTACGCCTCCGGCACCGTCACTCCCAAAAACCCCGCGGCGCCGGTTTCGCGCCAAAAGGAACGCTCGACCTGACCCGCTTCGCGCCAGCCCACCACCCGTGCAGGCGGTGCGGCACGTTCGAAGAAACGATTCGCGGAGTCCGCGAACATTTGGATATCCGGATCCTGCATGAAGGCAGGCGGCGGCACATCAAGCACTGGCATCGCTTACTCCCCTATCAACCTGCGCGGCGCTGATCAGTCGTGGAATACGGTAAACTCGTCAAAGGCGGCGCGATCGGTGCGCAGTCGATTGATCGGCGCGGCATGATCGCCATGACCCAGCGCCAATCCGCAGAACAGCATCAGGCTCGGATCGACGCTCAAGAATTCGACCACTTCTTTGTGCCAAATGGCCCAAGATTCCTGCGGACAGGTTTCCAGCCCCTGCTCGCGGGCCAGCAGCATGATGTTCTGGATCAACATGCCGAGGTCAGACCACTGCGGCGGTCCCATGCTGCGGTCGAGAAAGAAAAACATTCCGACAGGCGCGCCGAAGAAGTCATAGTTTTGTGCAAACTGGCGATGCCGCGCCGCCTTATTCTCGCGCGGAATGCCGATGAGCCGGTACAGATCGTCGCCGTTCTTGTGCCGCCGCGAGCGATATGGCTCCTTCAGCTCCGGCGGATACACATGATATTCAGCGCTGCCGCCAAAAGGGTTGGCCAGAAACTGCGGCGTCAATTGTGCGCGAAACCGCGCCATGGAAGCGCCCAACAGCACATGCACGATCCAAGGCTGCAGGTTGCCGCCCGACGGCGCAAAACGCGCCGTGCCGAGCAACTGGCAAATGCTCGCCATGCCAACCGGCTGCGCGGTGAAAGACCGGCACGAGTGGCGCGACAAGATGGCATCGCTGACGCTGGACGCCGCTGCTGTGATCGCCTTGACTTCCTGCACTGAAGCTACCCCGGTACGCGATAAAGTTCTTGTTAAAAGTGGCCAACCGCTGCGGCCAACCCTACTATGATGCCATACCGTTCGTGGGAGATTCTCATGCCTGACGCACTGATCATCGATGCATGCCGAACGCCGCGCGGCATCGGCAAGGTCGGCAAGGGCGCGCTTGCACACTTGCACCCGCAGCATCTCGGCGCGTCCGTGCTCAAGGCAATCGCCGCGCGCAACCACCTGGACACGAAGGAAGTGGACGATGTCATCTGGGGCACCTCCACACAGGTCGACAAACAAGGCGCGGATCTGGGCCGGATGGCGGCCTTGGACGCGGGTTACGACATCGTTTCCAGCGGCGTGACCTTGGACCGCTTTTGCGGCTCCGGCATTACCACCGTGAACATGGCCAGCGCAGCCGTCATGTCCGGCATGGAGGATCTGGTGGTGGCCGGCGGCACCGAAATGATGTCCTTTACCGCCAACCTGCCGCACGGTTCTCCCTTCATGGATCGGGGTAACGAGCATCTGCGTGCGCTGCACCCGCAGTCGCACCAGGGCGTCTGCGCCGACGCCATTGCCACACTGGAAAACATCAGCCGCGCTGACGTCGATGCAGTGGCGCTGGAAAGTCAGAAACGCGCGGCCCGTGCCATCGAGGCGGGTCATTTCAATCGCAGCGTCGTTCCGGTTCTCAATCCCGACGGCAGCCTTGCCTTGGGCCACGAGCAATTTCCGCGCCCGCAAACCACCGCGGCAGGACTCGCGGCGCTGAAGCCTTCGTTCGCCGCGATAGCCGACTTTGCCTTGGATGAGCGCGGCACGACCTATCGCCGCTTGATTCTGCAGAAGCATCCGGGCCTGCAAATCACTCACATCCACCATGCCGGCAACAGCTCGGGCGTGGTCGATGGCGCCGCGGCGCTGTTGATTGCTTCGCCCGCGTACGCGCGCAAGCGCGGACTTCGAGCCCGCGCCCGCGTGGTTGCCTACGCGAACATGGGCGACTCTCCCACACTGATGTTGAACGCACCGGTCCCGGCGGCGAGAAAGGCGCTGCAGCGCGCGGGGCTGACCGTGGCGGACATCGATCTATGGGAAATCAACGAGGCGTTTGCGGTTGTCGCGGAAAAATTCATTCGTGATCTGAAGCTCGATCGCGACAAGGTGAATGTGAACGGCGGTGCGATCGCCCTCGGCCATCCGATCGGCGCGACCGGCTCGATTTTGATCGGCACGTTGCTGGATGAACTCGAGCGACGCGATCTTAAGCGCGGACTCGCGACCATGTGCGCCGGCGGCGGGATGGCCCCGGCCATCATTATTGAACGGGTCTGACCCACCAAGTATCGCCGTCCGCGCCCTTCACGCGGTGCCTGGCATACCGACGGGTTCTTGCTCGCCCGAAGTCAGCCAGCGGATCGCGGCCCTGTCGCTTGCGGGAACTCTGGCGATGAAGCGCGCACCGTCGGGCGCGCGCCCGATGATGGCCCCGTGCTGAGCTGACCCTTCTCGGTCGTACAGCACGGTATAAGTTTCCACGGTTGCCGCTCCAAGATAGTCCTCTTGCACGGGCGGCGCGGGCCCGCGCAGCGCATCCGCCTCCGCTTGAAAGTCGAAGCTCTGTGGGAAAATGTTCGGCGCTGTTGGCGTGCGGCTTAGGACCATCGAGTGACTGTGCGTGGCGAGTCCGCCGTTCGCGAACAGCAGGCCGTGGCGGCCGGTCTGGCGCAGCGCCAACACCATGCTCACCACCGCGTGGCTCATGTAGTTGCCGACGGGCCCACCGCCGAAAGTAAGGCCGCCAAAAACGCTGGCCGCGCGCTCCAGGGGCCAATCGGGAAGCAGCTATAGAGTTCAATGTGATCCAGATCCGCCGTCATCAAGCCGTTCAGTTGCAGCGCCTTGCGAATTGACACCATCATGCTCGGCGATTCCGCGTAGCTGGCGCGCGCCATCAGATCGACCGGTTCATGCGCCGCCGCGCCTCGGCCGACAAAGATCAGCCGATCATCGCTGATGCCTCGCGCGCGCGCCTCGGTCAGACTGGTGACGATAAAGCCGGCGCCCTGATTGACGCTGCTGTTGGCCACCATCAGCTTGCAATAGGGAAAGGCGATGGGACGATTAGCCGCCGACACGGTCAGAATTTCATCGGCGGAAACGCGGCGCCGCAACCACGCACCCGGATTGCCTTCCGCGACCTCCGAGAAGCGCGACCAAATCGCGGCACTCTCCGCCTGACCCTGCGCCAAAGTCTGTCCGTACGCGGCCCGGCCCGCGTTTTCATAGAGCGGATACACATCCACCGGCGCAACGAGTCCGTACCGATGACGGTATGAGGGTCCGCGCCGCATAGCCACGGTGCGCACCGCATTTGACGCGCCGCTGGGTCCCGCGGACGCGGCGCGCCGCACCGCGGTACGCAGTGCTTCGCCGCCGACGATGGCTGCGACTTTGATCTCGCCGGCGCCGATGCGATTGGCGGCCTCATTCAACAAGAGCAGCGGACTGTCGCCGCTGGCATATCCGGATTTGTAACAGATGGGCGGCGCCGCACTCAGCCGCTTGGCCAGCCGCGCGCAGACATCGCCGAGTTCTGGGCACGAAATTTGATCGACGACGCCGAGAGATTCGAGCCGCCCTAGCCAACCGCCGCCGGCGTCCAGGTCCGCCGCACGCAGCGCCGCTTCCATCAAGCCCAACGAGTCCAGGCTCGCGCTCGGTTTGTTTTGCACTTCGCGGTCATTGACCTGGCCGACGCCAATGATCACGAGGATGGGATTATACTTCTCGCTCGACATACAGCGTTTTATAACAATGATCGCCGCCGCGCCTACCTCACATAGTTACATTTCGCAGCGACTAAAGCTGCACTACGTCGATTGGGGCAATCCGCAGGCGCCGCCCTTGTTGCTCGTGCACGGCGGCCAGGACCATTGCCGCAGCTGGGATTGGGTGGCGGACCGGCTGCGCGCCGATTGGCATGTGATGGCCACGGATTTGCGCGGACATGGCGATAGCGCCTGGTCGCCGGATGGCGAATATTCGATGGGCGCCTATGTCTATGATCTCGCGCAGATCATCCATCAACTCGAACTGACGCCTGTCACCATCGTGGCGCATTCTCTCGGCGGTAATATCGCGCTTCGCTATGCCGGTTTGTATCCGGACAATGTGCGGCGCGTCGTTGCCATCGAAGGTCTAGGACCCTCGCCGAAAATGCTGGCTGAACGGCAACAACAATCGCTGCAGCAGCGCTGGCAGGAATGGATTCGCGACCGCCGCGCGGTGAGCGCTCGCAGCCCGCGCCGCTACGCCACGCTGGCCGATGCCCTGGAGCGGATGCGCAGCGAGAATAAGTATCTGAGCGCCGAACAGGCGCAGCATCTGACACAACATGCCGCCAGCCGCAACGAGGACGGCACCTGGAGTTGGAAGTTCGACAACTATGTGCACGTGTTTGCGCCCGTCGACATTGCGCCGGAGCAACTGCAGGAGTTATGGGGCGCGATCAGTTGTCCCACGCTGCTTTGCTACGGCGACAAGAGCTGGGCGTCGAATCCCGAAAAAGACGGGCGCGCGGGCCACTTCCGCCATGCGCGCGTCGTCACTGTTGCCAATGCGGGGCATTGGGTGCATCACGACCAGCTGGACGCATTCATGAACGTCTTGCAGGGCTTTCTGCGCGCCGCCTGATCATGAAACCGCGCCGGTTGCGCGCAGCGAGACGATCCTTTCCTCGCTGTATCCGACAGCGCGCAGCAGCGCCGCGGAATCGGTGCCGCCTGCGAGTTTCGGCATGACGGGATCGGTCGCCGGCGTCGCCGAGAATCGCGGCGCCGGCCGGGGTTGCATCACACCGCCGGCATTCACAAAAGTCTTGCGCTCAACGTTGTGCGGATCTTGGGGTGCTTCGGCCAAGGACAGCACAGGCGCCACGCAGGCATCGCTGCCCTCAAATAGCGCGCACCACTCCGCCCGAGTCTTGGTGGCAAACACCCTGGCGAGCCGCTGTTTGAGCGACGGCCACAGCGCCCGGTCATGCTGGCGGGCATAGTCAGCGGTCTCGGGGATGCCGAGACGCTGCAGAAACTCTGAATAGAACTTCGCCTCGATGGGCCCAATCGAGAGATGAGCGCCATCCGCGCAGGCATAGGTATCGTAAAAATGCGCGCCGCTATCGAGCATATTGCTGCCGCGCTGGTCCGACCAGACGCCCTGCGCGGCAAGACTCCAGACCATCGATGCGAGCAGCGCCGAGCCGTCCACCATCGCACAATCGATCACCTGCCCCTGCGCGGTTTTCTGGGCGTGCAGAATGGCCGCCAGCATGCCGAATGCCAACATCATGCCGCCGCCGCCGAAATCGCCGACCAAGTTGAGCGGCGGGGTTGGCTTATCTCCCGCGCGTCCGACGCAGTCGAGGACGCCGGATACGGCGATGTAATTGATGTCATGTCCGGCAGTGTGAGCGCGAGGCCCGGTTTGGCCCCATCCGGTCATGCGCCCGTAGACCAGCCTGGGGTTGTCCTGCAACAGCGGCTCGGGGCCCAGGCCCAACCGCTCCATCACGCCCGGCCGAAACCCCTCGATGAAACCATCAGCGGTCCTGCACAGATCGCGCACCGCCAGAACCCCCACGGGCTGTTTCAAATCGACGATCATGAATCTGCGTGAACGAGCCAGGATGTCCTTGCTCAAATCGGAACTACCCGGGCGATCCGCTCCGGGGGGAACGATCCGGATCACCTCCGCGCCGTGATCGGCGAGCATCATCGCGCAAAACGGTGCGGGCCCAATGCCAGCGATCTCAATGATTTTCAGCCCGGAAAGAGGCCCGCCAACGCTCATTTCGGCAGCTGCGTGAAGGTCGAGGTGCCGATGGCGTAGTCGCCCCAATCCTTGAAATCGAAATGCCACCACTCCTCGGCATACACGGCAAATCCCTGCGCCTCCATTGCGCCGCGCAGCAGTTCGCGCAACCAGCGCTGACGACTCGTGCCGCCGATGTAGTCAGCATAGGATCGCGGCGACATCTCGTCGTAGCGTCCGGTCATTTCAACGGCGTTGCCTGACTTTAAATCGTAGAGCGTCAGGTCCACCGCACAGCCACGATTGTGTCTCGAACCTTCCGAAGGATCAGCCACGAAAACATGGTCCGATTCAGGAGTCGCATCCCAGAACATCTTGGTCACGAACCACGGCCGGTAGGCGTCGTGAATCAGCAACCCGTAGCCCTGCGCAGCGAGCGCGCGCTCGACGCGGCCGAGTGCCTCCGCCGCCGGGCGCTGTAGATATGCGGCCGCCCTTTCATAAAGCGGGAATCCGATGAAGTTATTGGAAGTCGCATAGCGGATGTCGAATTTGATGGTCGGATCGACACTCGCCAAATCAACCAGATCAGACGAGCGCTTGGGAGCCGCTTCCGTCGGCGGCTTGGCGGCGAGCGCGGTCGCGCGCAACCGGCCAGAGTCCGATTTCGCGCCGGCGCGAATCTGCTGCACGACCTCGCGACCAATGTCTTTGAACTCCAGCCGGCGGGTACCGACCGTGACCGACGCGGCTTGTCCCTCTCGATCCAAGTCGAACTGCACGACAGTTCCGGGCGGCGGAATCCCCTCGACAATAAAGCGCGTCGCGGTAAGGCGCCGTAGCGGCGCTTGATTCAACCCGAGGCCATCAGCGCGCAACTGTCCACCTGATTCGTAGATCGTCAGCTTGGCGTCCGCCAAACGGTATTCTCCAATGAGCCGCTTAAAATCACGCGGCGCATCGGGCGGCAGAGCGGTGTCGGCAAAGATCCCCGGATTCGCATCCGCCGCGGCAACCTGCGCCGTCGCGATCGCATCCGCGGATAACAGCAGCAACCATAAAATATGCCGGACGCACGTGCGCAATGTTCCTCTCCTCTCAAGCCGATCGTAACATCATCATATCGATGAGCGGCAAGACGCGATACTCTGCGCTGACAGCCCGCGAGGTATAAGAAGGACATCCCTTGAACACGCCAAGAAGCTGGCGACACCGCAAGTCCATTGCAGCAACGATCGGCGATCTCGAGCAGGAATCCGCTCCGACGGCGCTGAAGCGGGTCTTAGGTCCTGTAGATTTGGTGCTGGTCGGCGTTGGCGTGATCGTCGGGGGCGGCATCTTTGTCGTGACGGGCAACGCTGCGGCGCAATTTGCAGGACCGGCCATCGTGTTGTCATTCTTGATCGCCGGACTGGGCTGCGCGCTGACGGGCATGTGTTATGCGGAGCTGGCTGCGATGATTCCGGCTGCGGGCAGCGCGTATGCGTTCACTTACACCGCTCTTGGCGAAGCAGCCGCCTGGATCATTGGCTGGAACTTATTGCTGGAATACGTTTTCGCAGCGTCTTACGTCGCCGTGGGCTGGTCCGGCTACTTGATGTCGCTGCTGGCGCAGTGGGGCGTGCCGCTGCCAGTTCCGCTGACGAACGCTCCATTTGCGATTGGGCCGCACGGTTTGACGACCACCGGAAGCTTGATCAATGGGCCGGCCTTTTTGTTTGCTGCCGCGATGGCCTTGATCGCGCTGCGCGGTGTGCGCTTCTCGAGCGTCGTCAATGGGATCATCGTGGCGCTGAAGGTAGGCGCGCTGCTTCTTGTTGTCGGATTTGGCAGTCTGCACATTCATCCCCGCAACTGGGCGCCCTTTATTCCGCCGAATGAAGGATTCGGGCGCTATGGCTGGAGCGGCGTACTGCGCGCGGCCGCCGTTGTGTTCGTCTCCTATCTCGGGTTCGACGCAATCGCCACCCTTGCGCAAGACACCCGCAATCCGCAGCGCAATGTTCCCATCGGCATCTTAGGATCGCTCGGTGCAGTCAGTCTGCTCTACATTGCGGTATCGCTCGTTCTTACGGGGCTCGTGTCGTATCAAATGCTCGACAGCGCCAGCCCACTGTCCGACGCGTTGCGCGGCGGCGGACCGGCGTTGACATGGCTCCTGCCCATCGTTGATCTCGCGGCGGTCATCGGCCTGGGGTCGGTGGTCCTCGTGGTCATGCTTGCGCAGCCGCGAGTACTCATGGCGATGGGCCGCGACGGATTGGTCCCCCCGGTCTTTGCTCGCGTGCATCCGCTTTTTCGCACGCCTCACTGGGGCACATTGATCTGCGGCTTGTCGGTGGCCGTCTTGGCCGGCCTATTTCCGCTCTCCATTCTGGTGCAGCTGGTATCCGTCGGCACGTTGATCGTATTCATGGCGGTCGCAGTCTCCGTTCTGGTATTGCGTGATTCCGATCCGAACCGGCGCCGTCCTTTTCGCACCCCGTTCGTACCCTTCGTGCCGATCGGCGGTTTCCTCATATGCGGGTATCTTTTGACGGGAATACCCCTGCGCACCTGGGCGGTGTACGGCATCTGGATAACGCTGGGACTTTCAATTTACATCGGCTACGGCGGACGTTCCGCTCGCCGCCTGCGTGAATTGCGCCCAGTACACGACAAATCTTGACATTCGCCCGGTACGGATGTCAGCTACCCAGAAGGCCGCGGACCCCTATACCAGTTTTCCTCCGAGGGAGAGCGCAGCGATGCGGAAACGATTGACGGCAATTTTTACGCCACTCTCGGTGGCGGTCGGCCTCAGCGTCTACCTATGCGCTGCCGCTGCCGCAGCCAGCCTCGAACACGCCAGCGGTGATGCCTGCAGGCTCCTCACAGCCGCGCAAGTGACGACGGCGCTCGGCGTACAAGTCGACGAAGGCACCTACGTCGATGCGACTCATCCGGAATTCTGCATCTGGAGAGCGAGCGGCAAACCGCCGACGATGGCGCAAAACGTTGAGGTCCATTTTATGACGGCGCGGCAGTTCGAGGCGCCAAAGACGGGACCATTTGCGAAGGGCCCGGAAGCCGGTCTCGGTGATGAGGCCTATTGGTCGTACACTGCTGGGGTTGGGTTCAGCCTCTCGATCAAAAAGGGCAGCACGTATATTCGCGTGCAGTGCCGGTCACCCGCAAACGGCATGGCCCGCAGACCCGGCACGGCGTCCGGCAAAGCGCAGCTGGATGAGAAAACCAAGTCGGTCGAAAAGACCATTGGCACCGAGGTTCTCGAGAGAATCTGAGTCATATGCAGCTTCGCAATTTGGGCCGCTCGGGTTTGCAGGTCGCTCCGTTATGTCTCGGCGGCAATGTGTTTGGCTGGACCGCAACCGAAGCCGCCTGTTTCGCCGTGCTGGATGCGCTGCTCGATGCCGGTCTCAACTTTATCGACACCGCCGACGTGTATTCGGTGTGGGTACCCGGACATCGGGGCGGCGAATCCGAAACGATCATCGGCAACTGGTTCAAGCGCCGGCAACGGCGCAAGGACGTGGTGATCGCGACCAAGGTGGGCATGCAGATGGCACCCGATCGCAAGGGGTTATCGGCGGCACATATCGCGCGATCCGTCGAGGATTCGCTGCGCAGGCTGCAGACCGATCACATAGATCTGTACTTTTCCCACTCCGACGATACAACGGTACCGCTCGAGGAGACATTGGGTGCCTACCAAAAGTTGATTGCCGCAGGCAAGATTCGAGCGATCGGCGTCTCGAATTATACGGCGGCGCGTTTGGCGCAAGCGCTCGAAGTCAGCCGCAAAAGCGCTCTGCCTCGATATGAGGTATTGCAGCCGCACTACAATCTCTATGCCCGCTCCGAATACGAATCTGAACTCGAGCCGCTGTGCCTGAAAGAGCAGATTGGCGTCATCACCTACTCTGCGCTCGCGTCAGGTTTTTTGACCGGCAAGTACCGCACGGCTGCGGACGCCGCGAAAAGTGCGCGAGGCAAGGGCATCGTGGAGAAATTTCTGAATACGCGCGGCCTAAAGATTTTGGCGGCGCTCGACGATGTCTCCCGGCGTCATCACAGTTCGCCGGCCAGTGTGGCGCTCGCCTGGCAGATTGCGCGGCCCAGCATCACCGCTCCGATTGCGAGCGCAACAACCGTCGAACAGCTGCATGAATTGCTCGCGGCCACGCGGCTAATTCTGGATCAGTCCGACATCGAGCAGTTAAACGCCGCCAGCGCGTTCTGATCGCCGCCGGCCGACAAGTCGGATGGCGGACCGTTGACAATTTGACCGCCGCAATCAATGCTTTCCCATATGGTGAACCATCACGCTCGCCTCGACCGCACCTTCGCGGCGCTCGTTGATCCGACGCGGCGCGCAATCCTTGCACGGCTCGAACGCAAGGACAGCGCCTCCATCAGCGAGCTCGCACAACCCTTTGCGATCAAGTTGCCCGCTGTGATGAAGCACCTTGAAGTGCTCGAGGATGCCGGCCTCGTCACCCGTGCCAAATCCGGCCGCACGGTGACGCTGACCAGCGTCTCCCGGGTGCGCCGTATCCGGGCCCGTCCTGCGATTGTCTTCGATGCAGTGACGACGGGTGAAGGCATTGCGAATTGGTGGGGACCTGATGCCGGTTCTGTGCTTGTGTCGGAATCCGATCCACTGGACGGCGGCCGCTATCGCGTGCGTTTCCGCATGCTCGATGGCACCGAGCACGAGAGCAGCGGAGAATTTCTTGAAATGGTCCGGCCGGAGCACGTCGTCATGACCTGGCGTTGGAAAGACGGCCAGGAAGACCCGGGCGAATCGCGGGTCGAGATCAGCCTTAGGCCGATTCGCGAAGGCACCGAACTCACCTTTACGCATGCGCAACTGCACGACGAAGAAACGCGCCGTAGTCACCAAGAAGGCTGGACTGGTGCACTCGATAAGCTGGAAGCACATTTCGCCGAGGGTAGCGTCGCTGGGTGAAGCTCTATATTTGTCAGCTTTCCGAATTTGCCGCTGGCATGACCGGTTGAACGAGCTCGAGAGCTGGCGCAACCCGTTCCCAGCAAGTTAGAGAGGGACGGCGCGCCTAGTGGTTCTCCACGACCGCGCTCGTTCCATCGGACCACCTTGGCACCAGAACAAAGAACGTCGTTGTGGGGTCGTGATCATCTTGCGCGGTAATCACCGGAGATCTGCAGACTGAAGTTTGAGCAATGTCAAGGGGCACTCGCGGCGGCGCCGCTCCACGATCAGCGTCGAGTCATTGCCTACGGTCCAGCGCTCTCGTTCGACCGATGTCCAAAGAATGACCTAGATTGTGGCTCGGGCTGATTGCGGGCCTTTGTGCGAGAGAGTAAAGAGTAGTTGTTCCCCGCAGGGCGAAGAACCCCTTCATTGAGCGCCAATCTATCGGGATGGCTCATATGCGCGAAGCAGCAGAGTTGAGGCAAGTTGGAGCAGCTTCTCCCCTAACGGAAGGGCAAGTCGCCGAATTTTCCCGTGAGGGCTTCCTCACGCTTGATTCACCGCAAATCAGTGAAGCCGAGATCCGGTGGTGCCGCGAAATCCTGATGTCGCTGATCGCGCGGAACGTCGGTTGCAAGGAAGGCCGATTGTTTGACATCTCGGCGAGAGAAGGCGGGGATGAGGGTGTAACTCGCCAGCTATTTCGCCCGTCGCTGTATGCGGCGGAGCTGAGCGAGTGGTCCTACCGCAATATCGGACTTGCTATCGCCAAGCAGTTGCTCGGTTCCCAGGCAACGTTGTCCTCCGATAATGCCGTACTCAAACCCAGCCGTATCGGGGGTGTCACGCCGTGGCACCAGGATGAAGCCTATAACAATCCGCAGTCTTACCAGCAACAGATCACGATTTGGATTGCGCTGTTCGACACGACGCCCGCCAATGGTGCGATGGCCTTCTTACCGCGGTCGCATAAACTCGGCATCCTGCGCCATCGGCTCAATGGCGGCTCCAGGGAGGCCAATTCCATCGAATGCTGCGGGGAGTTTGACCGAAGCCTCACCAAGCCGTGCCCAATCCCTGCCGGCGGAATCACGATTCATCACGGTTGCACCATTCACGGCGCGTCGCGGAACTTAAGCGCAGGACCGCGCCTGGGGTATGTCTTGAATTACAAAAATCCGCCGCAACCCCGGCCTGAACTCGGCGCTTTTCCGTGGAATGATCGGGTCGCCTGGCATATTCATCACAATCGAAACATGTGGCTGCTGCGCGGAGGCATCTTTATAGAAACGCTGCGCTTTTGCCGCTCCGATGCTGACAACCGCCGCCACCTGATCAGGCAGTTGGTCAAGCGCTTGAGCCAGCATCACCCTGTGTAATCTTCCCGGCGTTCTGGTATGAGGGATAGCCCGCGCGCATACGTGGAAGTCGGCGCTGCAGGATTCCGCGTACATTGTCATGGACCAGTTTCGGGCCATGCCTGGGGCACCTTGCGGATCTTGGCGCGCGAGTATCCGATATCGACCACCCGTAACACTAACGCGTCATAATCAGCCTGCGGAATAGTCGGTGTTCGCGCCATGATCCAGGCGTAGTCGCGTGCGTCGCGGGCAACTATGGCCTGGCTGTAATCTTCCTTGAGATACGCCACCACGTATTGCGCTTTGACCGGCCAGAAAACCTGTACGCCCCACACGGCATTCCCGGTATCGTCTTTGACGTAGCCGGTGGAGTGAATAGTCTTGACGGGAGTATCAAACGCACCGTCGCGGAATCGAAACATCGTATCGACGTTGCCGTCCTGCTGCAGCCCGTACGTCTCCACTGCGTTGTAGGCGCTCTTCTCAAAATGCGTCGGGATGCTGGCGATCACAAACCAGTTGCCCATGAAACGCGGCAGATCTATCGCGGCGACGGGATTGACCGGCCGCAGATCTTTCGCGTAACTGCCGGTACCCGCCATAACTAGACCGAAGAGCATAAGAAGTGTTTTTGGCAGCCGCACACAATGGTTTCGAATCGGGAGATGCAGCGCCGCGCGCACGGTGACGGTCATGGCCGCACGAACCGGTAATGGGCCACTAGCCATTCGTCACCCTTTGCGTAGCCGAACAGTTCGGCACAGGACATCCAAAACATGCGCCACCGTTGAAACCATAACGGTGCTGCCCTTCTGCCGTACGCTTCGGCGAGGGCGGCCATAACTTGATCCCTCCGCGCATCCTGGTTGGCGAGCCAGTGATTCGCGGTGCGCTGGTAATGCGTGCCGTCGACGTGCCAGCGCCGCTCAATCTCCAGATCGCGCTGAAACCAGAGCAGGGTGTCGGAGGCCGGCATCAGGCCGCCGGTGAAGAAATGACGGCCCATCCAGTTGCCCTCGCCGGAGGTCTCGAACGGATACATCAGAGTTCTGTGCGCAAAGAGGTGCACGAACAGCTTCCCGCCCGGCCGCAGCCAACGGGCAACGCGGCGCAGCAGGATGTCGTAATTTCGCATGTGTTCGAACATCTCGACCGACACGCAGCGATCGAATTGCCGGGCATCCAGTTCGAGCCGGTTCACATCCTGGGTGATCACACGGACGTTGTACAGACCGCGCCGCCGGCACTGCGTCTCGATATACTCGCGTTGCGGATTCGAGTTGGATACGGCGACGATCTTCGCGTCCGGATAGCGTTCGGCCATCCATTGCGTGAGCGAGCCCCAGCCACATCCAAGTTCGAGTATTGTCTGGCCATCTGTCAGTTCGGCACGATCGCCGTACAGTTCCAGCATGGCCTCTTCGGCCTGGTCCAGCGACTCGCCACCCTGCGGGTAATAGCAACCCGAATACTTCAGACGCTTGCCGAGGCAAAGCGCGAAGAAGGCCGGCGGCAGTTCGTAGTGTTGCGCGTTGGCGGCGTCGGTGTGGATCGCCACCGGGCTGTGGCGCAGCATCTCGATGCATTCGGAAAAACGAGCGGAATGCTGCCCCACCCCGCCGGCCGTTTCGTCCCGCAGGCGCTGCGCGCACAGACGTCGTATGCCGTGGCGCACGAGGACATCGGGAATATACCCCCGTTCGGCCAGCCCCAACATGCCGGTGGCGGGACGCTCCTGCAGCAGATCGTCGAAGACGGCGGCAGAGATATTCATGGCTCGATCCTTTTTGGAAACCAAGGAATTAGCATCGATGTGCTGCGTTGATAGGCACGGTACTCATCACCGCGGCTGCGCAGCGCCTGCGTCTCGGTATACGGAATGCCGCTGATCCAGCGCAGGAATATGTACATGACCGCAGGCCCGGTCCATGCCGGCCACGCAACCGGCGAGCCCACCGCGAGGCACACGTAGGTGAACCAGTGCAACCATACGAAGAAGTAGTTGGGATGTCGCGAATAGCGCCATAAACCGTCGCGACAGGTGCGCCCATGATTGGTTTGATCAGCTCGAAAGCGGGCAAGCTGCTTGTCGGCGATCGATTCGCCGATGACGCTGCCTAGCCAGACCACGATGCCGACCAGCATCCACGCACCGAGCCCGTGCGGGTTGCGCGCAACCGTGAGAAACGGCAGCGAGAACAACACGATGAGCAGTGCCTGGAACTGGAAGAACAGGAAGAACTTGAATTGATTTCCGCTCCAATGAGCGCGCAGGTTCCGGTATCGGCCGTCTTCCGATTCGCCGCGAACCCTTGTCCATAAATGCGTCGCCAGCCGCGCACCCCAGAGCCCGCCGAGCACGGCCAGGATCACGCGTGGCCACGCGGCGCCCTGCCCTAAGATGGCGAACAGGACGGCGCCGGCGCCGGTGCCTCCGGCCCACAGGACATCGACGCTACCCGCGTTGGCACGAGAGCGTTGCCATAGCCAGCCCAGGCTCATCATCAGCGCTGCAAGCACCCACAGACAGATTAATTGACTCCATAGATTCATGGCGCGGGCCCAAGCAAACCCGTCGATGCCGGCGGCGTAGTGGTTAAACGGCATCCGGCGAGCCACGCCAAGGCCGGTGTCGCCAGCCCCCAACCGATGCCGAGGCACAGCAAAGCTCGCCATGAGGGATTGGCTAGTGTCACCACATGCCACCCGCGCGCTGCACCCAGGTAAGCCAGCGGACCGCCGGCAGCCCCCAGCAATGCCGCCAGCCAGAGGCGAGTTTGCAGATACGCCAACGATTGCGTAAAGGTCAGCGAAAAGGCGCCCCATAGCGCAAGAATCCAGGCCGGAGCCACAACCGCAGATGGCCACGGCGCCGCATAGTGGGCGAGGCCCGCATGGATCAAACCGCTATCGAGCAGCAGCCCCATCATGATCGCCATCGCCATCAGCGACAGATCAGTCTTGTAGCGGCGTGCGGCACCCAGCTGGCATGCCCCGTAAACCAACATACCCACGATCCCCGGCCACGCCGCTCCCCGCGAGGCGCCAATCACGGCGGTGAACCAGACTAGCTGGTAGCCGACCAAGCTGAGCCAGAACTTCATGCAGGTATCAGATCGGCGCGTTCAATCTCAGGCAGCAACGCCGTCCGCCGATTTCCGGGTTTGGCGAGCAGCATTTGTGCGACACCGGTCGCCCGTTCGCGAAATCCGCCTTCGCAATAGGCTAGATAAAATTCCCAGTGGCGGATGAAGCGCTCGTCGAAGCCCTGCGCGCGTACCCTGGGGCGTTGCGCCATGAAGCGCTCGCGCCACGTTTTCAAGGTGAGCGCATACGACTGGCCAAAATCTTCCAAATGCGTCAGCGCCAAATCGCTGGCGCGGGTCTTGGATGCGAGCAGCGCATTGATCGAGGGGATGAAACTGCCGGGAAATATGTGGCGCTTGATGTAATCGACCGACTTCAATGCCGGAAGGTATCGATGATCCTCAATCGTGATGGCCTGAAGCAATGCCAGGCCATCGGGTCGCAGCAGTGCGCCGAGCTGTGTGAAATAGGTGTCGAGGTTCGGCGCGCCGATCGCCTCGACCATCTCGATCGACACCAGCTTGTCGTATTGCCCGCGCAGATCGCGGTAATCCTCAAGAAGCAACTCGACCTGCGCGCCCAGCCCTTCGGCCAAGACACGTTCGCTGGCGAGCGCATGTTGCTCGCGCGAGATGGTGGTGGTGGTGACATGGCACCCGTAGTACCGCGCGGCATGTAGCGCGAAGCCGCCCCAGCCGGTGCCGATCTCGATCACGCGATCGGCTGGCTTAAGATCTAGCTTGCGGCAGATGCGCTCGAGCTTGCGCGCCGACGCCGTCTCTAGCGTGTCGAACTTATCTGTCCAGATGGCCGAGGAGTACATCAGGTCCGAGGACAGAAACAGGGCAAAGAAGTCATTGCCCAGGTCGTAATGTGCGGCGATGTTACGTCGGCTGCCGCCGCGGGTATTGCGGTGCAGAGCATGCCAGGTGCGCATCGCCATGCCGCCGAGCCGGGCTATGCCGATCTCCATTCCGTCGAGCACATCGCGGTTGCGCACCAGCAATTGTGCGAGCCCCACGAGGTCGTCGCAATTCCACAGGCCGTCCGCAAAGGCCTCGCCCGCTCCCACGCTGCCATTGATAACGACGGCGCGATAAAAGGCCGGAGCGAGAACCTCGATCCGAATCTGCAGATCGGGGTGGGCCGCAGCTGTTTGACCGAATTCAAGCTGCCCGCCGTCCTCCATCAGCAGCAGCCGTCCATGACGCAATCGACCAAGCTGCTTCAGAAGCTGCTGACGCAGGAGACGGTCGAAGGCTCCGAGCTGAGGACAGTCGTATTCGGCGGTATTGTAAATATCATTCATGGCGAGCCTCAATGCTGTTTGTTTCGACGCGGGGTCGGGTGTGCGTGGACGGGATTGCCCTTAAACCACAACCGCAGCGCCTGCCAGTGGATGGCGCCGACGACTTGCGCCGTCATCAACGGATAGCGCCACAAGACGCGGGCGAGTGAAGCGCTGCACAACGGACGGCGCCGAAGCTTGAGGGTCGCATCGAATTCACGCTGACCATCGCGCAGCACGTCCATGTGTACGCGCAGCTCATCGCTCGGCGTGGTGAAGCACCACTGGTACTCTCGAGTCATCGGCATGAACGGCGACACATGGAAGTCCTTCGGAAAGATCCAATGCAGTACACGTCCATGCCATCGCGCAGTCTCGACCGGCAGGACATAGGCGTGGCGCTCCTTCCACGGTGTGTTGGTAATTTCCGCGACGATGGAATCCAGGGTCACGCCGTCCTTGGCGAAGCAGTAGTAGAAGCTGACCGGGTTGAACACGAAGCCGAAGTAACGCAGGTGGCAGAGCAGTCGGATCGGGCCCGCCGGTCGGTACCCGGCGGATTTTTCAACGCGCTGACGCACGGCCTCCGCCAGCGGCAACTCGGCCGAGCCGAGATAGTCGCTGCGGCGATACTGCGCGATGTTGCCTCTCCCACTGGACCATAGCCAACGCTGTTCGAATAAGCGTTCGACTTCGTCCAAGTCCAGATAGAGCTGGGCTATTCTGTAATTGAAGGCGTGCGGGTATGGCGCAAGACGACGATGACCTACCACGCCTTCGTACACCGCGCTCTCCCACGGCGAACTTGCCTCGACGCCGTCGGCGCTCATGCCACTCTTTCCTCGGCATAGAACGGCACAGCATGGATGCTCTCAATCCCGGTTGGCCATCGCGCGCCATGTGCGGCGGCCACCTCGACCGCGCTGCGCATGCCGTCCTCATGGAACCCCCAGCCCCAGTAGGCGCCGGCAAACCAGGTGCGTCGCCGGCCCTGAATTTCAGGCTTGCGCGCCTGCGCGGCCACCAAGGCGTGACTGTAGATCGGGTGGTGATACTGCATGCGGGACAGCACCTTATCGGGGTCGATCGCCGCGCTTCGATTCAGCGTGACCACGAAAGGTTGAGGTGATTCGATCCCCTGCAGAAGGTTTATGCAGTAGCTGACCGTACATGCATCACCGGGATCGCGCGGCACCCAGGCGTTCCACGCGGCCCAGGCTTTGCGGCATACCGGCAGCACGCTGGCGTCGGTATGCAGTACGGTCTCGTTAGACTGGTACGGCATTGCGCCGAGCACAGATTGCTCGCGTTCGTCGGCGTCTGTCAGCAGGGCCAATGCCTGGTCGCTGTGACAGGCCAGCACCGCCTCATCGAAATGTTCGATACCGGCCGGGCTCTCGACCGCGACGCCTGCTGCATAACGACGAATTGCGCGCACCGCGCAATTCAGCCGTTCGCGAACCGACCAGCGTGCGCGCAAGGCTCGCACATAACTCGACGACCCACCTTGAACCACGCGCCATTGCGGACGATCGGCGATCTGCAGCATCTGGTGGTTGGCCATGAACTGCACCAAGTAGCGTGCCGGGAATTGCAGAATCTGACTTCTCGGTGACGACCACAAGGCCGAGGCCATCGGCACCAAATGCTCGTCACGAAACGC
Organism: Steroidobacteraceae bacterium; assembly: GCA_039924385.1. Taxonomy (GTDB): domain Bacteria; phylum Pseudomonadota; class Gammaproteobacteria; order Steroidobacterales; family Steroidobacteraceae; genus Bog-1198. Next base: position 12,541 of record JBDTAV010000037.1, on the reverse strand, counting down.
TGCACCGTATTGATGTTCGGTAAGATAGTCGCCCAGCGTGGGGCCCCTTTCTAACGAATTCAGGAGCGCCGGTGCCTCTCGATAGAAACGCATCAGGTCGCGCACCATCCCGATGAATCGCGGCGAATACAGATTGCGCCGCTGGCAGAACAATGTATCCAGCGTGGCCGCGTTGTATTCCAGCCCGCTGGCCTCGCTGTGCACCGAGAAGCTCATCGTCGTGGGCTGCGAGGCTACGTCTAGTTCACGGAACATCTGCGTCAGCAGCGGATAATGGCCCGGGTTGTGCACGATGAATCCACTGTCGATCCGGTAGCGGCGGCCTTGCTGTTCCACATCATGTGTATGGGTATGACCTCCGAGGTAATTGTTGGCCTCGAACAGCGTTACGTGGTGCTCGCGCGACAGCAGCCATGCTGCTGCCATACCGGCGATTCCCGATCCGACTACGGCGATACGCAAGGGCTCAGCTCCGCCGCAAAGTCCGTAGCCGGGGGATGCGACGGCTCGAACCTGTCGCGCACAGACATCAGAGTCGATCTATCACCGGACATGGAAGGCACCTGTTAGCGGTTGCTGACAGATTCGACTGAACTAGCCGAACGGATGCACGCGCCCAGAAATTTATTGAAATGGCTCGGATGGCCAGCAGTGGGCCAGCGCTTCCAGCCAAGATGTGTTCAGGTCGATGAGCGGTGCAGGATAACCGCTGCGGGTCAGACCCATGAGATCCTCGTACGCCTCCCTTGGGAGCGTAGGTGGCCCTCGGGCACGATCTCGTCTACGGCGCCGCGAACCGCGCGCCTCCTTGTGCCGGACTTCGAGCTCGCGGATCACAGCCTCGGCCTTGTCGTCGACGGCGAGGACCTCGTCGAGGTTCTCTTCCGCGAGTGACGAGCCAGGCGGCCGACCGCGAGATCGACGACTTCATGACTGTCCCACGCTCGCGCCCAGGGTGACGAGAAGCTCGTCCAGCTGCTCGAACGACTCGGGCATCCCACCCTCCATCCCGGCGATGGCACGGTCGAGAGCTTCCTTCGAGGGATAGAGTTCGTGCAGGACCAGCAGCGTCTTGCCAGCTTTTTCCTCGAAGGTCACCGTGGTGACGGCACCGTCATCACTTTCGTCATTAGTCCAGACGAGGCGCGAGTGCGGTGTCACTTCGATGTAACTACCGAAGAACGCCATAGGCTTTAAGGCATCGTGGCCGAACTCGAAACGGTACCTGCCCCCGAGACGAACATCCGCCTCGCAGGAAAGCAGGGACACGCCTGTCGACTTCGGTGCCCACCACCGCTTGAGCAGCTCGGGCTTGGTCCACGCCTCGAACACGATGCGCGCCGGGCCGTTGAAGGTTCGCGAAACGACTAGCTCACGCTCGGACTTCCGTTCCACCGTCGTGCGGTTCTTGATGGGGGTGGGCTCACTCTCTCTTCTTGCATCCATCGGCGTTCTCCTTCCGTTTCAATTCCTCGACAACCCGATCCAACTCGTCGAAACGTGCGTCCCAGAGCTGGCGGTACCTCTCGATCCATGCCGCCTCTTCCTCCAGTCGGCGCAGGCCGAGCTTGCAGGTCCGCACGCGCCCGACCTTCTTCGTGGTGACGAGTCCCGCTCGCTCCAAGACGCCGACGTGCTTCTTCATGCCCGTGAGGGTCATGTGAAACTTTTCGGCAAGGTCAGTGATCGAAGCTTCCGCACGTCCGATCTTCTCCAGAACGCCGCGTCGGGTGGCGTCCGAGAGCGCGGCGAATGAGGCATCGAGGCGGGCTCTCGTACACTGAACCATTCGGTTCAGTGTACACGCAAGGATTCGCGGGATGCAACCGATAATCTGATGGTGTGCTCGCTGCTGCATGAGGCTGCTTTTCAGACAGCTTTAGAACAACTCCGCTTGCTTCCAGAATGATCGGACCAGAGTCGTCCTGCGGTCTAAACTTTCGGATCGGCACGCCGCAGCGGCAACGCCACGAATACCCGCACATCGTCTTGGCAGTGCGCGTTAATCGGGAAGGTTCAGTTCGTGTAACAGAGTCTTGTAGCGAGGATCTCGTATTAGACCCGCAAGTAAAGGGTCGTATTTAACTATGGATAGGATTGGATCCCGCTGTCTGCACGCCCTTTCTAGCCAATCGAACGCCAGGTCATTTTCGCCACGCCACGCGAATACCATGCCGATCTCGTAGGCAGACGTGTCGGCGACACTGGATATCAATTCGGCCAACGCCATTTGCGATTCTTGCTCGCGCCCTGCGGAGTGTTGAGCGATCGCCACTCCAGCCTTACGCAGTTCTTCAGGTTTTAAATTCTGAAACACGCTCAGCGCCAAGTCCGCGTGTCCCGTCAGCAGGTCGACAATCCCCAAACGCCATTGGATTCCGGGGGCTAATGGGTTGATCTCGAGCGCGCGAGCAATGTCAGTGATTGTTTCCTGCTTTCCCTTGAAATAAAACGAAGAAGTCCGTGCGGTGACTTGCAGATCCGGAGATTGCGCCAGCAGACTGATGAGCTCCTCCGATAGACCGTCCGAGAAGTATTCGTGATCGTGCTTCTCACTCATGTCGACGAACGGCAACACGGCGATCGAGCTCGCGGCGAACGCCACAGATTCGCTGCGATGTTCCCTCGTGTGAACTGAGACACTCGACCGATGCTTGTCGACCAGAACCAGTACAAATGCGAGCACTAGAGCAGCTAGCCCCAATAACGACCCCACCCACCCCGGCTGCGGGCGAAGCGGCACATTGATGATGTAACGGGGTGCCTTTGGATCATCCCCGAAGGCCCTTCGCAATGCATTTCCATGCAGGCGATGCCCGCGTACCGAGTATAGCGACTTTCGGTATGTCCGAATTTGTGCGCCGTTGGTGTTTTAAGAAGAAATAGTCGGACGCACCATGTGCGGCCTTAATGATGTTCGAATCTCTTACCAATAATCAGGAGATGTAGATGAACAATCGGGCGAATAGCCCCTACCTGCGAGCGGTTTCCGCCGTGCTTGCTATGGGTGCGGCAGTGTTTAGCCTTTGTTCCCGCTCAATTGCGGATGACGGGTTCCACGATCCCAGCAGCGATGAGGCAAGAATTCGTCGTGGATATGAAATCGCTCCAGTTCCGCTGAACTTGAAAGGCAAGGATTGGCGATTGGTGGGACTTGGCAGCCATTTCGTCAATGCGGTAGCGGACTGCAATGGCTGCCACACCGCCGATCCTTCGGTCGAATATGCGCCCGGAGGCAATCCCTACTTCAAAGGAAATCAGCCGAAAGTGATCAACCAGTCGACCTATTTAGCGGGCGGCCACACCTTTGCGGAGTTCCTGCAAATCTTGCGCACAGGTGAGGATCTGGATCACCTCCATCCAAACTGCACGGCCACGCTTCTCACCAACTGCTTTCCTTTCAACGGAGATCTCGTGCAAATCATGCCATGGCCGGTGTTTCAAAGCTTGAAAGAGCAAGACATCCGTGCCATCTATGAGTATCTCAGTGCGATTCCGTGCATCGAAGGCCCGGCGTCGGGCGAGCTGCACAACGATTGCGTTTGAACGGCTGCTGAAGATTCGAGGCCCTGCCGCCATCAAAGACCGTAAATGTCCTCGCATTTACGGTCTTTGAACTGCCTGTCGTCATTGCCCCTCAAGGCGCCGCGCGACCGGGCCGTACGCACAGGCGGCTACGTCTTATTCGGCATGGCATGGCGTACTGTTCCACGGCAGCACGATGGGTTGGAGTTGTAGATTGATCGAGACGCCCTCGGCGTCTATAGCACCGGACGAGGGCACTCCGTGGACGGCGATTCAAGCCCTTCCCCTAGCGTGCCGCCGGCGGTTGCTTTGGAAAGGCCAGACCGCGCAATCCAGACACCACGTAGGGGCCAAGCCGTGCTTTGAGGGCCGCAACGTCAGTCGAGCGGCATAGACCATCCGAGCGGACATCGAGACGGCCGGTCTCCGCCAGCGAGAGCGTCAGTGCACCCGTGAGGAAGTTATAGCCCCAATAGATATCTTCGGGGGCAGCACCGGGCAGTGAAGCCATCACCGCCCGGATGAATTCACGCACGGTGCCGTCAAAGGTCTTGCCCATTGCTTTGCGACCCCATTCAGGCGAGCTATTCACATAGGCGACCAGCGCAAAGTAGCTGTGCCAGCCCGGGCCGGCGTGCGCCAGCCGTTCCACTATCGGATCGAAAAACGCGCCGACCACCGCCTCCGTGCTGGGTGGATGGGGGGCTGCGCTCAATCGCACTTCCGCAAGACGACGCAGCCGTTCGGCATTCAAGACGTTCCCCCGTCGCTCCAGCACAGCGACGAGGAGTTGCTTCTTGCTGCCAAAATGGTAGTTAACCAGCGCCAGGTCGGCGTCGGCCTCACCCGTTATGTCGCGCAGCGATGTGCCATGAAAGCCGCGGCGCGCAAATAGCTTTTCAGCGGCATCCATGATGCTTGTCTTTGGTGGTTCGCTTCGGACGGGACATCGTACACCTGCAGCCAAAACATGAATCTTAACTTGATGCCGCGTGCAGCGCGCGTCCGCATATCCCAGATGCCCCGGAGAAACCGCCGACAACTACGAGGTAGGCCTCAAGTCGATGTGGCTCGACGATACATTGCTGTTGAATCTGGCCGCGTTCTACGATCCGTATAAAAACGCGCAAATCGGCGTGCAGCAATTCGTTTCAGTCGGAGGCGCGCCGACGAATCTCACCGCAGTGCTCAATGCCGGAAAACAAATCAACGAGGGCCTTGAGCTTCAATCCATATGGCGAGCCACCAAATTCTTGACCCTTGAGCTCACCGCCGGTTACCTCGATTCCTACTACAAGGACTATTTGATTCCCTGCAGCGTCTTCACACTCGCGCCAAGCTGCGTGCCTGGCGTGGGCGCGGTCAACATCGCCGATGAGAATCGGCCGATCAACGCCCCGGCGTGGACCGCGTCGGGGAACGCGACCTACGCCTGGGATCTGGCTCCCGGCACCTTGTTCGCGCGCTGGCTATGATTGGCGTAGTTTCGCCCGGGTGGCGAATACCGTTCCGGGTCCGACCGATCAGCCGGCGTACGGGCTGCTCAATGCCGGGCTCGCCTTCACGACGGCCAACAAGGCTTGGCGATTTTCTATCGACGGCAGGAACCTGACCAATAAGTATTATCGTGTCGCCGGCTACGACTTCGGCGGGCCCGCTCGGGCCGGCCAATTCCTTCATCGGCGGCGTGAGCCAGATTGGCTTTTATGGGCCACCGAGGACCTACTCCGCGACCATCAGATACCACTTCTAGAATCTCATGGGCCGCGTACTCGCGATCACTGGAACCGCGATCGATTAGTGATTCGAGAAAGCGCTTAACGAGGCGACGATGTCATGGTTCCAAGCACCGGTACCGCTTGTGCCGGACCTCATCACACAGAATGGGCGCTGGCTCGCGGATCGACCGGCGCTCATTGATGGCGCGCTAACGCTGACCTGGGGCGAGTTCGCGGCCGCCACCGCGCGGGTTGCAAACGCTCTTGCCGCCCTCGGTGTCACGCCTCGCGAACGAATTGCAGTGCTGATGGACAATCGGATCGAAACGGTCCTCGTGTTCTTCGGCATCATTCGCGCCGGCGCGGTTGCGGTGCCGCTCAATGTCTCCATCGCAGATGCGGCCGTTGCTGGCATGTGCGCCGACGCGGATTGTGTTGCTGTAGTCGCCAGCGGCGATTACTGCGGGAGGGTCGATGCGCTACGCTCGCGCGGCATGTTCGGTGCTCGCTACTTCATCGGCTGCGATCCGCCGCCGCGAGGCTGGCTTGACCTGCAGGCGTTGACGGCGGCCCAGACCGCAACGCCTCCCGCTGTCGCCATCGCACCGGATGATGAGTGCAATCTCATCTACAGTTCGGGAACCACCTCGCTGCCGAAAGGCATCGTGCACACGCACGTGTGCCGCATGCACTGGGCGTACGACGCTGCGATCGCGCTGCGCTATCGAAGCGGTTGCCGCACGCTCTGCTCGCTGGGGCTATTCTCCAACATTAGCTGGGTCACCATGTTAGCGACGATGTGGCGTACCCAGAGCGGCACGCGTTCCGAACCACAAGCCTCGACACCCTGATGTGTTGCGGCTCGCCGCTGAAGTTCGACGTGAAGCGCGGCTTCCCGCGCGAATTCGACTGTGACCTGATCGAACTCTACGGGCTCACCGAAGGGCTGATGACGATTCTTCAACCCGAAGATTTGCAGCGCAAACTGCTGTCGGTCGGCAAACCCGTACTGGGCGCCGACATCCGCATTGTTGGTGACGATGATCGCGAGGTGGCGCCCGGCGGGACCGGCGAGATCGTCGGCCACGGACGGTTGGTAATGTCCGGCTAGCATGGACTTAAGAACGCGAACCGGGATGCGACGTGGACCGACGCGGCGGGCCGCCAACGGCTGCGCACCGGAGATCTCGGCCGGATTGATCCGGATGGCTTCCTCTATATCGTCGACCGCAAGAAGGACATGATCCTCTCGGGCGGCCAGAACATCTACCCAGCCGACATCGAGGCTGTACTGCGGAGCATCCGGCGGTCGCGGAAGTTGCCGTGATTGGCATATCCAGTGAGCGCTGGGGCGAGAGCCCGCTGGCCGTGGTGGTGCTGCACCCAGGGCGCAGCGTGACCGCGGGCGAACTGACGGAGTGGACCAACGTCCGAGTCGGCAAACAGCAGCGAGTCGCGAGCGTTGTGTGGCGCGAGAGCTTGCCGCGAAACCCCAACGGCAAGGTACTAAAGCGCGAACTTCGGCAAGAGTACTCGAGCATCGGAATTGGACATGCCTCATGAACGTCATCTGCGCACCGCGCGCACCTTATCGTGCCAACTGTGGAGCCGGTTCGTCGCCCACCAAACCGCCGCCCAGCGCTTTGTAGATCGCTATCAAGCGAATCGCCAACAGGCTGTTGCTATCGGCAAAATCACGCTGAGCTGACAGCATCGAACGTTGCGCATTGAGTTCTTCGAGAAAGCTGGTCAATCCGCCCTGGCAGAGCGCGCGGGCAAGATCAAAAGCGTGACGGCTCAGCTTCTCCCTCTCGGCCAGCCGCTCGTTTCGCTGCCGCTCGGAAGCATAACCGCTGAGCGTTGTATCGACTTCGTGCCAAGCTGCCAGTACCGTCCGCTGGTAGAGGACTGCCGCCTCCTGCTGCTGCAGCTTTCGCAGGGTCACCACGCTTCGGCGGCGGCCCATATCGAAGATCGGAACGTCCAGGCTCGGACCGACCGCCCATCTTCGGCTGCTCCAGGCGCTCAAATTGGACACATCGATTGCTTCAATACCGAAATTACCAGTGAGGGTAATGCGAGGATATAGATCAGCGACGGCGACCCCAATGGAGGCGGTCGCCGAATGCAATTGGGCTTCGGCTTGCCGAATGTCCGGGCGGCGCCGCGCGAGCTCGGACGGAAGACCCAGGCCGAGATTGGGCAACATGTGAGCGGAGCCAGCCTCGCGGCTGGCAAGCTCATCTTGCAAGGAGCCGGGACGTTCACCCAATAGCAACGAGAGTTGATTGATGCTCTGTGCCTCCTGATCCAGTAGCTGCGGCAAATGCGCACGCAAGTCCGCCAACAGCGCGCGCTGGCGGGTTGCATCGAGATCGGTGATCACGCCGCCGTCTGCGCGCGCCTGCACCAAACCCAAATATGTCTCGGCCGCCGCCACGTCCTCGCGGGCTAGTTGCACCTGTCTCTGAATTCCGCGGAGGTCGAAGTAATTTCTGGCCACTTCTGCTTCGATGCCGATGCGAACGCCGTCGAGCGTGGCAGCGGAAGCAGCCACGTCCGCATCGGCACTTTCGAGCGAACGACGCACACGGCCCCAAAGGTCGAGTTCCCAGGATGCGTCAAATCCAGCCTGGTAGAGGTTGTACGGCGCGCTCAGCAACTGCTCTAGCTGGCCACTTTCCTTAGGATCGATCGCACCGATGAGCCGACTGGTCGCGTCATGCTCGCTCTCTCGGCGGCGATTGCCGCTGGCTTCAGCGTCGACCTGCGGACTACGCTGAGCTGCCACGATTCGGCGCTGGGCTCGGCTTTGGGCAAAGTGCAGTACGGCCGTCCGTAGGTCCAAGTTTGCCGCTGCCGCCCGAACTTGCAGCGCGTTCAACGTTTGGTCGTCAAATTCCTCCCACCAACGCTCGGGCACCGGCGCCTGATTGGCGCGCATATCCGGATCTTGCAGCGAGGTGTCCCCACCGTGCCATGACCATCCTGCTGGCGATTCGGGAGTTGGCTTCTTAAACGAGGGACCGGCCGCGCATCCCGCCAGAACGACACCGATGAGTATCACGCTAACGTACGGACGAGGTGCCCAAGAAAGGGCTACGGAGTCTGCAGCTTTTTTCTGGAACGGTGTCGGCATTGCCATATGCAACCCCCCATCAGGCGAGACGATTACGAAACAGCCAGCCCGCTAGAGGTAAGGTAATGGCGGAAATGATGAGCAACGGGATGATATCGCTGAGGACGGTGCCGAGACCGACCCCCTCCAGATACACGCGACGTATCAAGTCAATGGCGTAGCGCAACGGGTTGACCGAGGTCAGCCACTTCATCGCCAGAGGCATGTTGGCAACCGGCGTGGTCAAGCCCGACAACAATACCATTGGCATCAGCAGTACGAAGGTGTAGAGCATCGCCTGCTGCATACTCGCCGACAGCGCGGAAATCGACATACCGATGCCGACGCTCGCCAGAGTGAACATCAGCAGGCCGCAGTACAGCGTGAATAGGGAGCCTGCCACCGGAATCTTAAACCACAGAACCGAGATCAGCAGGATCACGGTGGATTGAAAAAGGCCGACGAGAATGCATGGCACCGACTTGCCGATCATGATCTCGGCGGGCGTATATGGAGTGACGAGCAATTGATCGAAGGTACCCTGCTCCCGCTCGCGAGCCACCGACAGTGCGGTCAGCAGCATGGTCTGCATCATGGAGAGCGTGGCAACCAGCGAGGGCAGAAAACTCCAGCGCGTATCCAATGTGGGATTGAACCAGGCTCGCATGTTGATGGTTAGCGGCGATTTGGCGACGCCCAATTGCGCGCGCCATGCCTCGTTGAACTGCTCAATGATGCCGCCCAGATAAGCCGCTGCATTGCTTGCAGTGACGGAATTGCGCGCATCCAAAATCACTTGAATCGCCGCCGCCTGCCCCTCGTACAAGAGTTGCTCGAAACGCGGGCCGATATGAATTACGATCAACGCTTGCTGCGAATTGATGATTGGAGCGATCTGCGATTCGTTGCTCAACGTGGCGACGCGAGTGAACACGCCGGAGCCGTCCACGCGCATCACCAGATCGGTCGACGCCCGACTGTGGCTCTGGTCCAGCAGTGCGTACGAGGCGTGATTAAGATCGTAGGTGGCCGCGTAACCGAAGATGAGGGACTGCATCAGCGCAGGCAACAGCAACAAGGCCCGGTTGGCTGGGTCCTTGAGGATCACCAACAGCTCCTTACGACAAATGTTAAAGAGACGCCGAAAAGGGCCGAACATGGCGGTGGTGTTCATGCAATGCGCTTGCGCGTCACAGCGCGGGTTGCGGCCATCAATAGCACGGCGTAGAGCAATAGAATTGCGCAGTTCTTGAATATCATAGGCCACAGATCGCCAGCCAGAAACAAGCTCTTAAGCAGTTCCATGAAATACGTTGCAGGCAGCACTTGACCGATCCAGCGCACGACGGCGGGGACGTTGCGCAGATCGAAGAGAAACCCCGACAGGATCATGGCGGGCATGAAGCTCGAGAGCAGGGCGAGTTGACTGGCAGCGAACTGGTTCTTAGTCACTGACGAGATCAAGAGGCCGATGCCAAGGGCGACGAACAAGTAGAGCACCGAGCACAACAGAATGATGAGCAGCGAGCCATACATGGGGACGTGGAACAGGAAGGCGGCTGCCAGCAAGCACAGGATTAATCCGACCATGCCGACCGCAAAGTACGGAATCATTTTCGCCAGCAGGATCTCCATCGGCCGTACCGGCGTGACGAACAGCGCCTCCAGCGTGCCCCGTTCCCATTCGCGCGCCATGACCAGGGAGGTCAAAAATGCGCCCACCAGGGTCATGATCATCACAATCAAACCCGGCACCAAGAACCAGCTGCTGTTGTTGGCGGCGTTGAACCACATGCGCGGCTCAATGGTCACCGAACCCACTCGCGGCCCAGCCTGGCTGAGATGGCCACCAGCCCGGTCGATCTGCACCACGACCCTTTGCTCGAGCGCGCCCTGTAGATAGCCTTCGACAGTTCTTGCGCGGTTGGCATCGAGGGCTTGCACCACCACTTCAATGCGCGCACTCCCGAAAGCCAATGCCCTGGAGAAATCCGGTGGGATACGCACGATGCCATCGATCTGATCCTGCTGCATCAGCAGTTGCGCATCGTGCATGCTGGCGACCATCACGGGCGAGAAGTAGGGCGACAACGGAAGCCCCGCGATTGCATCAATGGCGGTCGGCGAGTGATCTTCCATCACCACGGCCACGAGCGAATTCTTGACGTCGAAGGACATGCCGTAGCCAAAGATCAGAATCAACACGATCGGCAGTGCAATTCCCATCATCAGATTGCTGCGATCGCGAAGGAGCTGCCGCACTTCTTTGCGGGTCAATGCCAGCAGTCGCCGCCGGAATCCACTCGAGACAGTCTCCGCCGGAGCGTTCATGCCGCTGCCTTGGCTTGCGTGGCGGTCGCCTCGCGAGCCTTCTGGACGATGCCGATGAAGGCCTGCTCCATGCTGATTTTATGCTCGGCCGTCTCGCCTGCCTGCTGGCGAATGCCGAGAGGCGTGCCGAGTGCTAGTACCTTACCCGCATCCTGAATCACGATGCGATCGCAATACTCCGCCTCTTCCATGAAATGCGTGGTAATGATGATCGTGGTCCCCTGTTGGGCGAGCGCCGTGATGCGGCGCCAAAATTCGCGGCGCGCCAGCGGATCCGCGCCACTCGTCGGCTCATCGAGGAACAGGATGGCGGGTTCGTGCAGCAAGCCGGTGGCCATCGAGAGACGCTGCTTAAATCCCCCCGGCAATTGCCCGGCGGCCTTATCGCCTTGTCCCGCCAGCTCGAATTGCGCCACGACCGTCTTGATCCGGTCCTGAAGACGTTGCCCGTACAAGCTATAGGCGCCGCCGAAGAAGGCCAGATTTTCGTCCACCGAGAGATTGCCATAGAGCGCGAACTTCTGCGCCACGTAGCCAATGCCGAGGCGCGCCTTCGCGCTCGCTGTGCGCAAGTTGTAACCCCCAACCTTGAGGGACCCGCTGGTCGCCGGCAGCAGACCACAGAGCATTCGAAAGGTCGTAGTTTTCCCGGCGCCGTTGGGACCGAGCAAACCGAAGATCTCGCCGCGTTTCACTGAAAACGTGGCACGGTCCACCGCGGTGAAGTCGCCGAACTTTCGTACCAAGTCCCTGACCTCGATCACTGTGTCATTAGTGTCACCGGCAGGGTGAGAGAGTTTGACCGCCGCGGCAGCAGTAAAATCCCGCGCCGCCTGCGAGCGGAGCAGCACCATGAAGCCATCCTCCAGCACTGGCGGCACCGCCTGACAGACCGCACCTTGCAGGAGCGCCTGTACGGCGTCGTCACCTTGCCTAACCGCTTCAGATCGGCGGATAAAGCGCACATCGCCGCCGCGCGGCACGGCGTCAATGGTTTGGCTGTCATCGAGGAGACGGGCCTGCAGTTTCCGGGCAGGCTCGCCATTCGGCGGCACCGCCGTGAAGCATAAGCCCGTCGCTCGGTCGCGTATGGCAGCAGGCGGCCCCTGTGTCAGGATCTGGCCCTCGTGCAGCACCACGACATGAGCGCAACGCGCTGCCTCATCGAGATAGGAGGTGCTGATCAGCACGCTCAGATGCTCGTCATTGACGAGCTTATCGAGGATTTCCCACAGCTCCTGGCGCGACAGCGGATCGACACCAACCGTGGGCTCGTCCAACAGCAGCAGATCCGGGGATCGAACCAATGTACAGGCCAGGCCCAATTTCTGCTTCATCCCGCCCGACAAGTCTCCGGTCAACCGCCCGGTGAAATGACTCAGATCCGTCATCTGCATCAATTGCTGGTAGCGGTCGCGGCGCGCGTCGTCGCGTAGGCCGTGCAGGTCGGCATACAAATCCAGGTTCTCCTGCACACTTAGGTCGTCATACAGTCCAAATCTCTGCGGCATATAGCTGATGCGATTCTGAATCGACTGCGGATCGCTCGCGACATTAATGCCGAGTACCGTCATTTCGCCCTCGTCAGCCACCATGAGGCCGGCCGCAAGGCGCAGCAGCGTGGTCTTTCCAGCACCATCCGGGCCGACCAGGGCTGTGATCGCACCTGCCTTCGCTTCGAACGAAACGCGATCGAGCGCGGTGACAGTCTGCTTGGTCTCTTTTACGATGAACTGCTTGCGGATGCCATGGGCTTGCAGTGCGGGCGCTTTATCACTCATGGCGCGCGGGAATCGAGTTTGGCGCCAGAGGCGATATCGGCGGACAGATGCACCGTCGCGGGCATGCC
>JBDTAV010000036.1:0-17798 GCA_039924385.1 Steroidobacteraceae bacterium | reverse complement strand
GCACCTTCTTCAAGGCCTTGCCCAGAATATTGTCGAGATCACCTTGCAGCGATCGACGCCAGGGTGCTGGTATGCTGTTGACGCTTGATGCCTGCGGCGCGTCCTCCGTGAGCACTGCATGGATGAGTTGTGCACTCGAATCGGATTCGGCGACGAGGGGATGCCGACCTGTGAGAAGCATGTACAGCACCAAGTCAAGGGAATAGACATCCGTTACAGTCGTGACGGCTTTGCCCAGCAATTGCTCCGGAGCCGTAAATTGCGGAGTCAACGCACTGCCGCCTGATTTCGTGAGGATGGCTGCACCGGTGGCGTCATCGAGCAGCTTGGCGATACCAAAATCGAGGAGCTTCACTGAGCCGCTTCGTGTGCCAAAGATGTTGGTCGGTTTGATGTCTCGATGCACGATCAAATGACTGTGAGCGTGGGCTACCGCCGCAAGAACGCCGAGAAATAGTTCGACTCGCGCCTCGACCTTGAGATTCTTGGCGGCGCAGTATTCATCGATTGCCTCTCCCTCGACGTATTTCAGCAGCAGATAGGGGTGTGTCGCTTCGAGGAGGCCTGCATCGATGAGACGGGAGATATTGGGATGATCGAGGCGCCCGAGCATCTGACCTTCACTACGAAAACGCTGCTCGCCCTGGAGCCCGATCCAACTCGCATGCAAGAAGTTGATGGCAACGGTTGTTTCGAATTGATCGTCTACGCGCCGGGCACGCCAGACGCTACCCATGCCGCCTCGTCCAACTTCAGCCTCTATGACATACGGGCCGACGTGGCGTCCAATCAGGGTCGCAGCGACGAGGTGCTCGCGAGAGAGAAGCGGTTCCGCTAGAAACTCCGAATAGCCACTCCGTTCGCGCTGGGCAAGCGCGTGGGCAACCGCGGCGGCGACCTGGGGACTCCTCTGCGCGAGCGCCGCCATCCACGCCTCGCGATCCGCTTCGGGTAGGTCGAGCGCTTGATCGAGATACTCGCTGAATGGGCGCCACTGTTCCAGCGGCACTGTCGCCATCGTGATTCCTCTGAAGGTCGCGGACCGATGCAACCCGTATTAACAAAGAATCGGATTCGACGTATGAACTAGGACATCGCCGGCAACGGCGCGCCATCGCAGCTGCCGCAATATTGAATGGGTGGGGGAGCCCTGGCCGTCATATCATGCTTGCGGAAGCAGATCTCAAATTTTGAAAGAATATTAATAATATCGCATAACACAATGATTCCATTGGATGTTATCCAGCTACTCTGCGTGCATTGTAGAGTCTCGCCGATTACGCTCGACGCCACAATCACAGGCGACAATATGGCCCTCAATTCGCCTAGCTTCTAAGCGCTACTGCCACTCGGCAGAACGTCTTTATAGTCGCGAGTCCATTCGTTGCTGGTCAGACCAACTGGCGGGTCCACTCGATTCGGATCAGGAATTCTCTAGCGATGGCAGCGATGGCTTGACTGAGGAGATGATTGCGCAGCTCGGTAAGCTGAATCCAGAGCGGCTAACAGTCATATAGGCTCATCAGGACGGCATGTCACGGAAATGGCCGGCTCGTTCAATCATATGGATCATCTCCGCCGCTGCCCGGATCGTCAAGCGATGAGGAGTGAATCCCGGCCGTGGAGAGATATAGGCTGCCATTTCACGCACAAGATCGAGTTGCCGATCAGAACTTTGCGCCAGCAAGGAGATCACCAAGTTCTCCAGTGCAATTACGCGAACGCGCAGCTGCACCAACTCGGCGTTGCTCAACGGAGGGACCTCGGATTGAGCTGCGGCGGAGCCTAAGCTTTCTTGAGGTCCGCCGGGCGTTGCGCCGCCTTCATTGTCCCATCTCGAAAGCGCGCGTTGGCGCATTTTTGCAGCGTTTACGGCATTCGGCAGTCTATCGGTCATAAAATAGCGAGTTGTCCTTAAATTGCCGACCGGGTCGACTGCATAGTTCCATTCGCCCCTTGGATCTTGGCCGGCACCTGCGATACCCGCGTATGCCGTTGCCGGCGACCGCGAAAACTTGGATACTATCGTTGATCGGGACATGAGCACTGTACGGGACCGCACCGACTGCGGTACTGAGCCACTGTATTTTCCGTCCAACAAGTGCTCCGCGTCGAGGCAGCCTCATTGTGAGTCTAAAGTGCTTCGTCGACGGCCGATTGAGCCGCATTCGTTGTCTTGATCAAGACCTGAGGGAACCGTCATGACCGCGACTTTGGCCGCCCCTGCAAGCAATGCGATCGTCAATCCTGTGGACGAGAGTCCGCTTTCTCCCTGGTGGCTTCGTGCAATCGTGATCGTAATGGTAATCGGCTTCACTGTGCTGATTGCGGTCACGGCACTCGCCTATCGAAATGCACCACCAATTCCGCGAATAATTGCCGACCCGCAAGGCAAGCCTCTGTTCACCGATGTCGACGTCGGCGATGGCCAGGCAGTGTTCCTGAAATACGGATTGATGGATAACGGCAGCATCTGGGGTCATGGCGCCTACCTTGGCCCGGACTATTCGGCAGAAGCCTTGCATTCGATGGGACAGGATACGGCGGCGGCGCTGGCACAGACGCGATTCAACCTGCAGCTCGGTCAACTAGACCCGATGCAGCGCGCAGGGCTGCAAGCCGAAGTCGCGCTGGTGCTGAAGACCAATAATTACGATCGCGCTAGCGGTGTACTGACCCTGACTTCGGCGGAAGCACAGGCATGGCGGCAGCAGATCGGCTACTGGACCGACTACTTCAAGCTACCCGCAGCCAATGGGGGGTTGAAACCGAACTTGATAAGCGAGCCCGCCGAGCTGCGTGCGTTCACCGCATTCGTGACTTGGGCGGCCTGGGCCTCCGTTGCAAATCGGCCCGGGCAGAATCATTCCTATACCAACAACTTTCCTTACGATCCCAGCGTCGGCAATACAGCGATTCCCGGCGCGATTCTCTGGAGCGCATTGAGCTTGCTGGTGTTGCTGGCAGGTATCGCCACGGTCCTCCTCGCATTCGGAAAATTCGACTATCTGGGCTGGATCAGCCGCGGCCATGTGATGCGCCCCTACGCTCAGCCCGGCGAAGCCAGTCCCGGCCAACGCGCGCTGGTCAAGTTCTATGTTCTGGTCGCGCTGGTGTTTCTGTTTCAGACCTTGGTGGGCGGCGCCACCGCGCACTATCGCGCCGACCCGGGCAGTTTCTACGGCTTCCACCTCGAGAACATTTTTCCGAGCAATTTGATGCGTACTTGGCATCTGCAGAGCGCCATCATGTGGATCGCCACCTCGTACGTGGCCGCCGCGCTGTTCCTAGGTCGCACTCTGCGCCGCGATGAACCGCACGGTCTTGCGATGTGGACGCACCTACTGTTCGTCGCGTTCGTCGCGGTGATTGTTGGCAGCCTGCTCGGCGAATGGGCCGGCATCTCGCAACTGCTTGGCCGCTGGTGGTTCTGGATCGGCAACCAGGGTTGGGAATATCTGGAGCTGGGCCGCATCTGGCAATACCTTCTGGCGATAGGCTTGCTGGTCTGGTTCGCGCTGCTTTGGTGGGTGGCGAGTCCTGCCAAGGTGGAAAACGTTGAAGCGCGGCCGATCGTGTGGATGTTTTTCATCGCCGCTCTGTCCATCCCGGTGTTTTACCTTCCGGCGTTATTCTTCGGAGCGAAAACCAATTACACGGTAGTTGACACGTGGCGCTTCTGGATCATCCATCTGTGGGTCGAGGGTTTCTTCGAGTTCTTTGCAACGACAATAGTGGCGCTGGCTCTCTACCAGCTCGGTCTGACCCGCCGCAACACGGCGCTGCGGGTGATCTATCTGGATGCCATCCTCTACTTCCTCGGCGGGTTGATTGGTACCGGCCATCATTGGTACTTCACAGGTCAGACCGGCTTCAACATGGCGATGTCGGCGCTGTTTTCAGTCCTGGAAGTGGTGCCCTTGACCCTGCTGACGCTCGACGCCTGGGATTTCGTGCGCACGACGCGCAGCGGGGGCGAAGTGGCGGGCAAGCCGATCACGATCCCGCACAAATGGACATTTTACTTTCTAATGGCGGTTGGCTTCTGGAACTTCGTCGGCGCCGGCATGTTCGGATTTCTGATCAATCTTCCGATCGTCAGTTATTACGAAGTAGGCACACAATTGACACCTAACCACGGTCACGCTGCCATGATGGGCGTGTTCGGCATGTTGGCGATTGCATTAATGGTATTCGTGCTGCGTCAGACTAGTACCGAAGTGCGCTGGGCGAGCATCGAGAAATACGTCAAGACTGCTTTTTTAGGGACCAACATTGGCTTGGCGATGATGGTGATGTTCAGTCTGTTCCCAAGCGGCGTGCTGCAAGTCTGGGACGTCGTGCAGCATGGCTACTGGCATGCGCGTAGTCTCGATTATATCGGTAGTGGACGTGCGCATCTGATTGAATGGCTGCGCCTGCCGGGGGATTTGGTCTTCATCATCTTTGGTGCAATTCCGCTGGTAATTGCATCAATCAAGTGCTATTGCGGCGTGCGCGCGCACGCCGATGTCACTCGAGTGTAGCTAAGATATCGGATCCGCCCACAGGCTCTGAGCCTCCTGCAGTTCGCCATGGCTGAAGTAGATTGGTAAGCTCTTTATCTCGAAACAGTATCAATAAAACATGATAATGCATTAATTGTATTGATATTGTTATGACACATTAGGACGGAACCGAAATCGTAAAGAAAAGACCTGCGATTTACTGAGTTTTTGATTTCGGCTAAGGATCGATATCCCCAAATGGCCGGCGAACCACGGCAAAACGATGCTTCACGCCTGGGGGGCGCTTTATGTACCGATCGCAGCCGTAATTTTACCCGCCGGACCTGACACGGGGCAGCCGTGCCGAACAACTTGCAGCAAGTGTCTTCCACCGTACAGACGGCCAGGGAGCGCTCAAAGTAAGGTAGCCAATGCTCCATGACTTTATCAAGACGAACCGCGCGGTCTTGATCGATCAGTGTCGAGCTATGGTGGCAAACAGGTCTGAGCCTAAGCCGACCGGCAATGGTTTGACTCACGGTATACCGATCTTTCTCGATCAGCTCGTCGAAACGCTGACTATCGAGCAAGCGTCCGAGCCGGTGCGAGGTCGCACCAAGGTGGAATTGCCGCGTGAATATGCTTCCGAAATTGGATCGATGGCGGCATTGCACGGGCGCGACTTACTTGAACGCGGATTCACGCTCGAGCAGGTTGTTCGAGATTATGGCGATGTCTGCCAAGCAGTCACGAATCTCGCCTATCAGAAAGGCGCGTCGATCGAGGTCCATGAGTTTCGCATCTTCAACCGCTGTCTCGACAACGCGATCGCGGGCGCCGTTACCGAGTACGCGTACCGGCAAGCTGCCATTACAACCGAAGATGGCTTCGAGGCCTTAAACTCAAGGCTGGGGCCCCTGGCTCACGAACTCAGAAACTACCTGCATATCGCGAGCTACGCGTTCAAAGCAATCAAGGCCGGCAATGTCGGCATTTCGGGTGCGACGGGCGCCGTGCTTGATCGCAGCCTCATTGGAATGCGCAACCTCATTGATCGGTCACTGGCTGAAGTTAGAGTGACGGCGGGCATGCCGCCACGCCTCAAGTATGTTCGACTTGCGGACCTCCTAGGCGAAATTGCGGCCTCCTTATCGCTGGATCCGCTGGCGCGCGGGTGCAAATTCGCAGTCACGCCGGTGAGCGAACACATCCAGGTGCATGTGGATGCGGAGATGCTCGCAGCGGCACTGGGCAACTTGCTGCAAAATGCGTTCAAGTTCACGAAGCGTCACACGGAAGTGCGCTTGCATGCGCACGTTGACGGAAACCGGGTTTTGATCGACGTCGAGGACCACTGCGGCGGCCTTGCGACCGGTAGCACCGAAAAACTGTTGTTACCCTTTGTTCAAAACGGCGAGGATCGATCGGGGCTTGGGCTGGGCCTCGACATTTGTCGGCGCAGCGTTGAGGCAAATAACGGCGTACTACGAGTTCGCGACGTACCAGGCGCTGGATGCGTCTTTACTATCGACTTGCCCGCGCAAGAGTCCGCTCGATCGGTGAACTAGCGTATTAGTTGTCAACGGTGGTGCTGGCCCAACGCAATGGCATCCATACTGTCAATGCGGTGGCACCCGCTTCACTATTCGATATTTCAACCTTGCCGCCTAGAACGCGGATCCGATGTCGCATTGATGCGAGCAGCATCGCTGGATCGTCTGATTGCTCTTCTGCACCTGGCGTGCCGTCATCCGAAAACCTCATCCAAAAGTTAGCTGGGTCCGCCCGTACGGTGAGGTCAGCCGATTTTACTGCGTCACGCTTGAGCGCAATCGACAGCGCTTCTTGAGCGATCCGGAATAGTACGATAGGGGCCCCAGATTGGAATATCGGTTCGACATCCGGATATGCCGCACTGGATATGACTGCCGAATCACCCCATGTCTTCTTGAGCTGCCACCGAAGTGCTGCAAAGAGGCCAAAATTTTCCAATATGCTGGGCCTTAGGTCTTCGATTACACGGCGCTTCAAATCGATCGCCTGTTCAAGCGTCCTTTTCACGCGATCAACTCTCTCAATTGCATTTTGACTGAGTGCAGGTTTCACTCGGCGCACCGAATCTAAATCCATTGCAGCAGCGCCCATGAGTCCGCCGAGTTCATCATGCAACTGATGGGCGAGAGCGGTGTCTTTTAGTTCGACGGCATTTTGCAAATATGTGACTAATCCTTGAGCTTCAAGCAGCGTTTCCTCAACTATGCCAGACATCGGTGCCACCGCTTGTCTGCGAGGCACGGGCCATAGGGAGAAATGAGCTGAGTGGCTGGCAGCATATCCGCTTGCTTGACGTCCTTGAACTCTAGGTGAGAAATCTTGCCGCCATATCCTATGGGTACGGCTTGAAGTTACCATAGGGCCTTTTGGCTTGCGCCGATAGCGTAAACCTGGATGAAGAGCCGTAAGACTCGCCCTACTCAACACCCAATAGTCTACTTTATTACCGGGCGTAAAGCGCTCCACCGTACAGACACAGCTTGGTTGTTAAACGACGTTGGTCGATGCTTCACGATTTTCTAGTCACAAACCGCACGCTCTTGATTGGGCGGTGCCGCATTATGGTGGCATGCAGATCTTCTCCTAAACTAGTGTGTCCGGAACTCGCACACGGGATCCCCATCTTTCTCGACCAGGTGGCTCATACGTTGGCGATCGAGCAACGCTCCCCGATTGCGGAAGGCCGGATTGTGTTAAGCAATCTCATTGGCCGCGAATCAGGCGTGGCCGCAACAGCGACGCTGCACGGGCGAGATCTTTTTGAGCAGGGATTCTCGGTCGAACATGTGATCAGGGATTACGGGGATGTCTGCCAAGCGGTCACGACTCTCGCCACGCAGGTCGGGGCACCGATCTCGGCCAACGAGTTTCGCACCTTTAATCGCTGTCTCGACGATGCAATGCAATCGCGGGCGCGGTTTCCGGATATTCGCAGCTGAAGGACACACAGACTACTGCAACCGACACAACAGTAATCAATGCGGAGCGCGGAATCTGGGACTTGAAGCGGTTGGATACCGAGTTGACAGAATCTAGGATCGCCTTGGCGGACGCAGAGGCAGCCCTTTCCACAGCGCAGCAACATGCACGTGAAGCCCAGGTGCGTGCCCTGCATGACTCTCTCACGGGACTTCCCAATCGAGAATTGTTTGATAATCGATTGGCCCATGCGATTGCACTGGCGGATCGTCACGACTGGACGCTCGCCGTGATGTTTCTCGATCTGGATCAATTCAAGAGTCTCAATGACGATCATGGGCATACTGCCGGTGACGCAGCACTGAAGACAATCGCGCAGCGCCTGGTGCAGTACGTCCGCGACGAAGACACGGTGTGCCGCAATGGCGGTGATGAATTTCTATATCTATTGATGAATCCGAGAGGCAAAAGGAATATCGAACACATTGCGAATTCGGTGCTGAGAACCATTGCTCAACCGGCCCCAATCGCTGATCGGGAGCTGAGCATCAAGTCGAGCATCGGCATTACCATTTATCCCGAGCGCGGCGCAAGCGGCGAGCAATTGATCGCAAAAGCAGACGCGGCGATGTATCGGGCAAAACAGCGCTCGCGCAGAGTTGCATTTTTCGATCGTCAAATGATGCACGCAATTACAGGATAGGGCGGCGGCCTTTTGGGGTTTGGCGGCTAAGAAACGCCTTTTTTCCGCAGACCCCGTCGCAACCATGCGCTGCTTTTGGTTCGTGCCTGACGGTGCTGCTCGGCACCGAGACGAAGCCTTCGATCGAACGCAATGTCGGACACGGCACAAGCGGTCTAGATCTGCCTCCATCATGTGGCGCAAAGTAGCTGTGTGCAACCGACACCACTCGTTGGATCAGCAACGGTGTCGCTGGTTGCTCCTGAGCTTGGGAAGGGGCCACGGAGGGTACGGACTGCGGAAACCACTACGGACCTCGAGTTCCAGCTCCTTAGCTATACGACGGCCGTGAGTGTTCGGGCAGCACGCAGCGCGTACGCACAAGTCACAGAGAGCGCTGAGAACATTCCTGTAAAATAGATCTTATGCGTCAATCAGCAAGAGATGCCGGCGCCGAAACCTTGATACTCGGAGGACTGTTAAATGAATCAAAGTAATGACTGAAATCTTTGAAGGCTGGCAGTGCATCGGCTGTGGCAAGATCGATGTCGATGCGCCTTGCGTCGGCGTCTGCCAGGACAAACGGGTGGCGCTAGTCTTGGCTGACGATTTCAAACGTCTGGAAGCGCGTAACAAACTGCTGGAATCAATTGTCCGACGAATGGTTCTCGCCAGACCAAGCCCGAACTCGTGGGAGCGGTCTTACAGAGCACTGCAGGCGGAAGCCGCTCAGTTGCTTTCGAAATGCTGATGCTGAATCCCAAGCCAGCCTGGGGCGTCGGCGGCAGCTCGGCTGCTCGCGGTACTATTGCTCGCGCTCGATCTGCCCGGACACTTCGCTCTCGCAAGCGCTAAGCAGTTATCCTTCTGAAAGTGAATGTCCGGGCCTAGACCCTACGGTGCCAGCAAGAGGCGAGGGGGAGCCATCGCCGCGTCACGCAACTGGGGTGGGTAGTGTTGTAGACTTCAAATTCCTCAACGCTACGGGCGACGGTAGCG
This sequence comes from Steroidobacteraceae bacterium, assembly GCA_039924385.1. Taxonomy (GTDB): domain Bacteria; phylum Pseudomonadota; class Gammaproteobacteria; order Steroidobacterales; family Steroidobacteraceae; genus Bog-1198. Next base: position 8,657 of record JBDTAV010000036.1, on the reverse strand, counting down.
ATTTCCATGAACGCGAATAGGTCTGGAGTCCCTTGAAAGACATCGCTGTCTGGCTGCTGGCTTCGCGGCGCGGCGTAGTGCTGGTAACGCTCGTCGTGCTTGCGGTGTTGGATCTTGGCCGGTCTATCTATGCGCACGTCGGGTACGCCCATCCGCTTGAACTGTGGCAGCCTGATGAGAAGGTATACGCCGACATTGTTTGGCCGCCGGGCGCTGATCTGCCACCAGGTACTTCGCGCGGTGCGATCCTCTACGTGCAACACTGCGCGGTGTGCCATGGACCGGATGGTCGCGGCAATGGACCAGCCGCGCCATCGTTGATTCCCCGCCCTCGCGATTTCACCAGTGGTCAGTTTAAATACAAGTCCACGCTAGCAGGGGAGCCGCCCAGCGATGCCGACCTCATCGGCGTGGTCAGCCGCGGCCTCAACGCGAGCGCCATGCCGTATTTTCACGATCTATTGCCGGACGAGGATCTTCGCGAGGTCGTTGCGTACATAAAGCGCTTTTCCCCCGTTTTCGGCGCCAATGTTTCGCACAGGTTGGCGATACCTCCACGCAGCGCAGCGAGCGCCGACAGCATTGCACGCGGGAAGACGCTGTTCAATTCGCGCGGCTGTCAGGCCTGCCATGGCGAGGACGGCCGAGGTGGCGTAACTCTGAAGGACAGCAAAGGCTATCCGGTCATCGCACGCGATTTAACGGCGCCATGGACATTTCGCGGCGGCAGGGAACCTGAGCAGATCTGGCTGCGATTAACCACCGGCATGGTCGCAGGCGCGATGCCGGCGTTCGCCGGCAACACAACCGATAGTGAGCGTTGGGATCTGGTCAATTATGTCGTTTCGATTGCACGAACCGAGCCTTGGGAAAGCGGCGGGCAGCTAGAAGGTCCCGGTCACCAGTCTGATCTCATCCGGCGTGGCGCGTACTTGATTCACGCCGAAATGTGCGGCTTGTGCCACACGATGATCGATCGAAGCGGTATCTATCGGGCCGATGACTACTACCTCGCGGGGGGCATGAGAGTAGGAGCATATCCTCATGGTGTCTTAGTCAGTCGCAATCTCACATCCGATGCCGAAACCGGCCTCGGTAGTTGGAGTGAGTCTCAAATCATCGATGCGCTACGGAACGGGCGTGCCGGGGGCCGAGTGCTCAATATGTTCGCAATGCCGTGGATTTACTTGCACAGCTTGCATGACGATGACGCGACTGCAATCGCTCGATACTTGAAATCACTGCCCGCTGTGCACAACCATATCCCGGCGCCGCTGCGTTTTGGCGTGCTTGAAACGATCTTGGCCAAGATCGGTCGTCCGCTGCCCTCGGTTCAGACCACGAGCCTCACGTTTGCCGACCAGCAGTTCGGGCAAAAGCAGGGCTGGTCGCGGGAATGGCCACAGACCTGGTTAGTCGACGCGCAATGGCTGGTGCTGCTGATCGGTGTAATCGGCTATTTAGTCGCGGCTCGCCGCGAGCGCCGTCCGAAGCGCAGTTGGCTACGCACCGTCGGGGGTGCCGCGGGACTGGTCTTGCTCGCGGTGCTCGCGTATGTGTTTTATGAGCTGCCTCTGTTGTCCGTAATACCGCCCGACCAAATTGTTGCCGGAGCGACTGCCGGCATCCCTGAACCCAATGCAGCGCTGCTGACGACATCCGAGCAGACAACACTTGTCCAGCGCGGGCGGTATTTGTACACAGTGGCATCTTGCGCGTTGTGTCACGGCAACGACGGTCGAGGGGGATTCAAGGTGAGTTGGAAACCTATGGGCACGCTCTGGTCGCGCAACATCACCTCGGATCAGAATGCGGGACTTGGCAAGTGGTCCGATCCTGAAATTGCACGCGCAATTCGCAGCGGCGTGAGCCGAAAAGGATATCAACTGCACTGGCAGGGAATGACTTGGGATCACGCTTCGAATTGGGACGAAGAGGATATTCGAGCGCTGATCGCTTACCTGCGAATATTGCCGCCGGTTGGCGTCAAGGTTCCTGCCGACCGTGTTCCCGCTGCGGATGATTGCGAAGTGTACACATTCTGGACCTCGGAAAGTCACACGGCAGGATGCCGTTGAATTGGGCTCGAGATGAAATTGCCGTTGCCAAGCGCGGTAGCGCTGCCGCGGCGTCACTCTGCAGACGCTATCGGGGCAACGGCCTCCGAAAAGGCAGGATGACTGATGAGACAGACATGCAACGCGGAGATACCGACATGAAAGAACCAGAAGATCAGAAGACCTCCTCCCACTACCGGTAGCACGCGGTTGAGATCCTGGATGAACATATAAAGGAACAAAAAGAAGGCTCCCGCTTCCAGGCCTGCAGCGACGGCTGCAGTTGCGAGGACGTCTGTCCGGTTAACTTTCCAAAGAGACCAAGTCAAGTTCATGAGGGGCGGTGAAGTGCGGGGCACGGGCACCTCGAATCGGTGCGGCAAAGATAGTCGAGGGTTTTAGGATAGCGGGCGCAGCCACACCTGCAAATACGCTATGGGCGAGACGCGCTAGCTAGGGGATTACCACTAGTACCGAAACGTCGCTCGACCCGACGCGAAAGTACGCACCGCGCAAGGGGTGAAGCAGCCGGTTGATACGCCGAGCGGATCGCGCTATCCGCACACAATAGCGCGTCGCGCACTTTAAGGGTCGGACCGGCGTGGTGGCCGCTCCTAAGTCGGCTTTAATCCCCGACTCTCGATAACCGCAGGCACCATCTGGGCATATTCAGTACCGCTGAGTTCAGATATGGCAGCGAGGAGCGCGTGAGTATCCACAGGCTTGCTCAAGAAACAACACCGCGGAATTGATGTTTTTACTACGCGCATCATCGACTGCAAATCCCCACTCAAGAGAACCGCCGGAACTTCCCATCGATGTTGCGCGCGGACCTGCTGCAGAACGTCGAAACCGGTCAACGAACCATTTAGATGATAATCCGCGATCAGCAAGTCACCCGGCCTAAGATTGGCCAGCAATTCCTCGGCATCAGCGAGGCTCGCGGCGCTAAGGGTCTCGTAGCCCTCCAGGGTCAGAAACAGCTCCGTGGCGGCACGAACGGCATCGTTGTCCTCAAGCAGAACGATTCGGGTCGACGTGGTGGCATGCGGTGCTGCAGTGAGTGTGTGATGGTCTTCCATGGGAGGCGCATCGGAGGCGATTTGATCGAGAGGAATACGGACGCGAACCTGCGTGCCGCGACCAACCACTGAGGAGACGGAGACCGAATAGCTCAGTAGCCGAGACACCTCACGCACAATGACGAGACCTAACCCGACGCCGGATCGCTGCGCGCCGGACTGGTCCACTTGGTAGTACTCATCGAAAATGCGCTCCAGCTTGTCGCTCGGAATGCCGCTGCCAGAGTCCTCAACGCAGAGCTGGAATCCATCCACATCCGAGGTTTCGGCGACTTTCACGAAGCCTTTCTCGGTGTACTTAAGCGCGTTACCGATGAGATTCTGAAGCATTTGACTTAGTAGGATACGATCGCTGATAACGATCTTCGAAGTCTCGGGAAATTCCAAGCACAGGCCCTTCGCCAGGGCCGCCGGTTCAAACTCGCGCTTTAAATCGCCGTAGACCGAAATAAGGTTGATGGGAGCCAAGTGCGGCTCGATGGCGCCGGACTCCAGACGAGTAATATCGAGCAACGCATTGATCATTCGACCGGCACTGTCGATGGCAGACTCCTGGCGAAGCAAGAGCTCGTGTTGCTCAGCCGATTCCGGAGTGAGCGTCAGTAAAGATGCGTTGAGGAGCCGGATGGTTTGCAGAGGCTGTCGTAGGTCATGGCTCGCCGTCGCGAGGAAGCGAGTTTTCGCCAAATTTGCGCGTTCCGCTTCCTCGCGCGCAGCCACCAAGGCATCGTTGATAGCGCGTTGCTCCGTCATATCGCGAATTGCCGCGGCGACAAAGGTCTTTTCCCCGTCATGAATGGGTGCTAGGCGGATGCCAGCGGGAAATTCGGTGCCATCCGCGCGCCGAGCAAACAGATCAATGATGCGTGCGCCCATTTCGCGCGCCGTGGGATCACGTAGAAAACCCGCCACGTGAGCGCCGTGGCGAATCTGAAAGCGATCGGGCACGAGCATGCCGATGGTTTGCCCGACGAGTTGCTCTCGGGTGTAACCAAAGAGGGCTCGCGAAGTGGCGTTTGCGAAGAGAATAACCCCTTGGGGGTCCACCACGATCAGCGCATCTGGTGAGAACTGCAGCAGCTGCTGCGAAATAGAGGCGATTTTGTCCATATTCCGGTCGGTCGACATTCCAAGCGGAGCCGACAATAAGCCTATCACGAGCGAGCCGGGCGGCCGCTGTGTTGCTGATTCCTAGGGGGAGGGCGCATATTCCTGCGGGGAACCCGTCAGTGTATAAGCCTGTGAAATCGGGCAAACTTCTCGAAAGTCCTCCCATGGAGGCGGCAAAGATTTTGATAAGGCCTTGATAGGTGGTATTTGGACGAATTCGAAGGCGATTCGATGGGGTCGGAGGGCATCCTCAACCGGCTCATGGAACTCTCTCGCATTGCAGCGCTGGCGGAGATGGCGAGCGGTATTGCGCATGAGCTTAACCAACCGCTCGGCGCAATCGCCACCTTCGGTCAAGCAGGCGATCGGCTCTTAAACCGCGCCGAGCCTCTCGTGCCTCGCGCGCGCGAGGTCTTTCAACAGATTTCTGCGGAAGCGATGAACGCGGGGGAGGGGATTCGCCGAATTCGACGCCTGTTCGATCATGCGCAGCCAACGCGCATCCGGTGCCAGATGTCCGAACTCGTCGAGGAACTGGTGCCGGCATTGCATGCATTGGCGGGAGCGGCGCGTGTTTCCCTCAAAGTAGACGCCGAATCGCCCTTGCCAGATGTCAATGTGGATCGACTGAGGATTCAGTTGGTACTCTTTTCTCTGCTCCAAAATGCCATTGAGGCCAGCACGCAGAAGGGTGGTGCCCAAGTGCTCATCGAGGTGCGAGCGGATCGCTATGCCGTTGAAACCAGCATCACCGATTCCGGAGCGGGAGTGCCTGCGGAATTGGCCGATAGGCTTTTTCGGCCCTTCTTTACGACCAAGGTGGGCGGAACTGGGCTGGGTCTAGCGTCAAGTCGTGCCAGCATCGAGGCCCACGAGGGCGGCATTGGTTTTGACAAGGTCAATCCAACCGGCAGCCGTTTCTGGTTTCGCTTACCGATTATGACGTCTTGAGGAGTTCATCAATGGCTAAAGCCGAAGTCGTTGTAAACTCCGCCACCGTCTATTTAGTGGATGACGATGATGGCATGCGTCGCGCCTTGAGTCTGCTGCTGAATACCGTCGGATTTAAGACCGCTGCTTTCGCGAGCGCTAAGGAATTCTTAGACAAGTTCAAGGCCGATACGGCGGGCTGCCTCGTTCTCGATATTCGAATGCCAGGCATGAGCGGGCTCGAATTGCAGCAGCATTTGAACCGCATGGGCTCCATGCTGCCGGTGATTTTCATTACGGGACACGGCGACGTACCGATGGCGGTCCAAGCCATGAAAGAGGGTGCATTTGAATTCGTGCAGAAGCCCTTCCGTGATCAAGACTTGCTCGACCGAATCAACCATGCCTTGGAGCTGGATAAGGTGAACCGCGACACCTTGGCGCGCCGCGCCGACGTATTGCAGCACTTCGAGTCCCTCACTCCGCGTGAGAAGCAAGTGATGGCAATGGTGGTCGATGGCGCTGCTAACAAGGTCATTGCCATCGATTTAGGATTGAGCGAGCGGACCGTGGAAATTCACCGTGCCAAAGTCATGGAAAAAATGGGTGCCCGATCCGTGGCGCACTTGGTGAAGCTGCAAATGAGTTTATCACACGATGGCTAACTGAGCCGCAGCGCACCACGGGATTCCACGTATTTACACGACCACAGGGCGAGCTGATACTGGCCATATTGTTTCAATCGAGATTACGCCCATGAGTTCGCCAGTGACTTTGGCTTTCCACCATTTGCCTCGATCAGGAGCGCTCGAAGCCTCCGCGCGGGACGTCGGTGAACGCCTGCAACGCGTCAACCATCGTATGACTGCATGCCATATCGTATTCGAGGGTACACCCGAGGAAGCGGGTGGCGTGGCGTTTCGAGTCAAGATTCACGTGAGCGTACCGGGCGCACAGGTCCACGCCGAAAGCGCGCGACAAGCGGGTCAAGAACACGCTCCTAATCACAGTCCGTTGCGTTCGGCATATGAGAACGCAAAGCGTCAGCTCGAAAGATTAAAGCCATCCCGAGCCGTCTAGACGCATTTAGGATACTCCGTTTGACCTCGGGACGTCTGGGCCTATGGCGGCGCTCAGAATCGTCGATGCTCAAACGCGCCAGTCAACGAATCGCAGCAGTAAGTCGGCCAGCTGTTGATGCTTGAGAATAGCTCGCCCGCTGCACGACGTTGGCCACCACGCATCGATCCGCCAGATGTCTGACCCCGTCCGTCAAGACGAGCCGTAGGTGACGATTACACGCGTCTTACGCGCTGACCTGCTATTCGGGACAACCGTCAGCCGGCTGCCGATCCCACGCCGCTTAAGGTGATGGTGGCGGCGTCGACCTGCAGATGGATTTGCGTGGCTTCGCGCAAGGCTGATGAGGGAGTTTTAACCTGGATCTCATTAGCGATCGCGCGAATGCCGCTCACCCGCTTGGTAATCTCCGCGGCGGCCCAGCGACCCGTCAGGTGCGTCACCTCCCCCGTCAACGTGACAACGCCGTCGCAGATGATTACGCCGATCTTGCGATCATCGATGCTCGGATCCCATTGCAGTTCCGCTTCGACATCGCGGCGAATGTCGGTGTCAGATCTTTTCATATGAACTCCTAGTGCGTTCGCGAAGGCCTATTCGCATGTTGACGGCTCACGCGACTACTCGCCATCCGGGGTAGCCGCAGTCGGGCTGCGATCAATGCGTATCATTGCGGCATTCCCGTATTTCCCAGGCCTGATCTGCAGCGTAAGCTCATACGATCAAGCGAAATTGCCGGCGGCGTTCCCGAAGCCACCGAATCGTTTTATGTTGACTACTCGCCAGTTCTAACGGCGAGTCCTTCCAATGGAGAAAGGCCATGACAAATAAGACCGGTATTTGGATCGATCACCGCAAAGCAGTGATCGTGACAGTCCTCACCGGCGGCGAACAGATCGAGACGATATCCTCGAATGTCGAGAAACATCCCGAGCGTTCCGGGGATTCCCCCCTCAAGGGTCGCTATGAGGCCCAGCAGGTGCCCGCGGACGACAAGCGCCAGCGCGCGCTGACGGGGCATATGAATGCGTTCTACGACACGGTAATTGGCAAGATCGCTGCTGCCGACACGGTGTTCATCTTTGGCCCCGGCGAGGCCAAGGGGGAATTGAAGCGTCGTCTCGAACACCACGAGTTAGGATCACGGGTGAGGGCCCTGGAGACGGCTGACAAGCTCACGGACCAACAGATTAGCGCCAAAGTTCGCCAACATTTCAACCCGACGTGAGCACGCGATCGTTCTCGCGACAATCTATAGCTACCCTATATAGTCCATAGATAATATTGGCATTAGGTAGTTACTCAATCCTGAGTGGCAATTGCGGATTTTGGCCGAAACAGAATCAGTGCAGGATGTAGCTCAACTGAAGGAGGCTTGACATGACCATAGAGACGACGACTGTTTTAGTCAATGACCGCTGGGTCACAATACGGCCAATTCGATCAACCGACGCTGCAATGGAAATGGATTTCGTTCGAAAGCTTTCTGCCGCCGCGAAGCACTACCGCTTCCTTTGCGCATTAAACGAGTTGTCCCCAGCCGAGGCGGGCCGATTCTGTGACATCGACGGTCCTCACACCATGGCATTTGTCGCAACGGTGGAAGAAGAAGGTCGTGAAGTTGAGATCGGGGTGTGTCGCTATGCTCTCGGCGGCAAGTCGGACGCTCGCGAAACGGCGATCACGGTCGCGGATGAATGGCAGCAAACGGAGCTTGCTAAGCTGCTGATGGAACACCTCTTGGCGTCCGCAAGAAAATTCGGCATTCGGCGGTTGTACACAACTGAATTTGCGGACAATTATGCGATGCGCAGTCTCGCACAGGATTTTGGAATGAGCGCTGAGCGAGACCCCGGCGACGCGACCCAGGTCATCTATTCACTCGGACTTTGAAGGCTTGCGCGCTCGCGCCGATTGAATTGCGCCTCGACGAGCCGTGCCGCTCATGAGGAAATAGGCTCCGCCTTCAAGGCGTCCCTGGCGTATCGCCGGCGCAAAAAGAGAAAGTGACGACAGGGGCAGTGGTAAACCCTCACTCAGTGGGGCGAAAACCATTACAACGCAATCGAGCCTTGCTCCCGAATGTGTCATGCTTGAGTCGGTCGTCGGACCGGCCGCGGGTGTGATCCTGGATCAGGCGAACAAAAGTCCCGGTACTATTGGTACGCGCGCCATCAAATCCTGCGCGGACTCGGCATGTCGGCCTTCTCGTCAGCTGCGCCTCGAGTTCAGCGGTGGCTCGGGTAGTTCGGACAGAAATCTTTCTCCGGGGAGTGGATAGATCTGCCGCTTCGTTGAACACTGCGAGGCGTTGAGCCTCAATTCTTGACCCTTGATTGTTCTCCTTTAGTCTACCCCAAGCGCAGTCTGCCGCGTCAAGCGGCAGAAGCTCCAACTT
>JBDTAV010000035.1:0-31035 GCA_039924385.1 Steroidobacteraceae bacterium | reverse complement strand
ATTGTCCGCGCGCACGGAGATCTCGATCTGACGGAGCAGAGCGCGGTCCGCAGGTTCTTCGAGGAAACAAGGCCGCAAATCGTCATTATGGCCGCTGCGCGCGTCGGGGGGATACACGCGAACAATTCTCATCCGGCGGGATTCCTGCGCGACAACCTGCTGATTCAAGACAACGTGATCGACGCCGCATATCGATCCGGCGTCGCTAAATTCGTGTTTTTAGGTTCCAGCTGCATCTACCCAAAATTGGCTCCCCAACCCATCAGGGAAGACTACCTACTTACTGGTCCGCTTGAACCGACCAATGAGTGGTACGCCATCGCCAAGATCGCCGGCATCAAGATGTGCCAGGCCTATCGGCGCGAGTACGGCTTCAATGCCATATCGTTGATGCCCACCAACCTGTACGGTCCCGGCGACAACTTTGACCTGCAAAGCTCGCACGTGCTTCCGGCGTTGATACGCAAAATCCATGAAGCCAAGCAGCTTGACGCCAAAACGGTCGAGATTTGGGGTACGGGCACACCGCGGCGTGAGTTCCTTCACGTTGATGACCTGGCCGACGCGATATTGTACCTTTTGCAGAACTACGATGAGGAACCCATCGTCAACATCGGTTGGGGTGAAGATCTAACGATTCGCGACTTGGCGCAGACCATCATGTCGGCGATTGGCTACACCGGCGCATTAACTTTTGATCATTCCAAGCCTGATGGCACCCCGCGAAAGCTGCTCGATGTTTCTCGGCTGCAAAATCTTGGTTGGCGTCCCCGAATCACACTGCAGGCTGGAGTCGAAACCACCTACGCTTGGTTCAAAGAGCACGCCGCGGGCGCGCGACTGTAAGACCCATCGGGCTGTCAACCGAAATTCAAATTCCGCGTTCTTCGCTAAAGTGTTCGCAATATGCGCGCACCTTGTTCTATTCCTTGGTGAAATGGGTACACTACGCTATCGAAGGGATTTGTCGTTAGGGGATAGAACCGAAAAGGGCCTCGACGATCAAACGGCTGTGGGGCTGATTCAGGGAGGTTTGTTTGGATCCTAATGTGATGCGGAAAGGCGGAGGTTTTGCGCGCAAGACGGTTGAATTGCCGCGCCGCTTGAAGCGCCTGATCTCCGTTTGCACCGATTGCGTGATGATCCCCCTGGCCCTATGGACTGCAGTCAGTCTCAAAGCGGGGCACCCCGAAACGAATCTCACCGACTGGCCCGCGTTCTTGGTAGTAATTGTCGTCAGCATCCCAATCTTTGTCCGCGCCGGTCTGTATCGGGCGGTGATTCGTTTCTTGGGACACAAGGCGATTTTCGCCGTGGCCGTTTCCGTCGCCATCAGCGCCGTGATCCTAGGGATTACGGGGATGTTATTTCAGATCCCCGGGCTCGCTTGGAGCGTTGTGACGATCTATTCCGTTGTCGCTCTGCTCTACGTCGCCGGATCGCGCTTCGTGGTGCGCTACTACCTACTACGCCGTTACCTCATGCCAACGGTGGCGCGCGTCGCTATTTATGGCGCTGGCGAAGCCGGCGCGCATTTGTCGAACCTTTTGTTGACCACGCGGGCGTTTGATCCCGTGATTTTCATCGATGACGCCAAAGGACTGCGCGGCCGGTTTGTTAACGGAATAAAGGTGCATTTTCCGGACAACTTGACATCGCTGATCAAGATGCAGGGCATCGATCGAATCTTGCTTGCCGTGCCGTCGCTGACCCGTCGGCGGCGGCGCGAGATTTTGACCCAGCTCGAGCCGTTGGGCGTTCACGTGCAAACCGTTCCTGACATCGAGCAACTCGTGACTGGCAAAGCGAATCTGGCAGATTTGCGCGAAGTCGATGTCGCGGATTTGTTGGGTAGAGATGCGGTCCCGCCGAAAGACGGCTTGTTCGACGCCTGCATCCGCGACCGGGTGGTCATGGTTACCGGTGCCGGTGGTTCGATCGGCTCAGAGCTATGCCGCCAAATCATCGGCCTTAACCCCAGACGCTTGGTTCTGTTCGAAATGTCGGAACTTGCCCTCTACAACATCGAAAGAGAGCTGCGCGCGCTGGTCGAAAAACAGGCGTCACAGCTTGAATTGGTGGGCCTCATCGGCAATGCGCACGATCGATTTCGCTTGCGCGACATTTTTACAGCCTATCGGGTGCAAACCGTGTACCACGCGGCGGCCTACAAGCACGTGCCCATCGTCGAACAAAATGTCGTTGCCGGCGTCAACAATAACGTGATCGCAACGTGGTATGCGGCCGAGGCAGCACACGAGGCTGAGGTCGAAACTTTCGTCCTGGTCTCCACTGACAAGGCCGTCAATCCCACCAATGTGATGGGAGCGACCAAACGCTTCGCGGAGATCGTGCTGCAAGGCTTGCAGCGGCGTGGCAGCAGAACGCGGTTCTGCATGGTGCGCTTCGGCAATGTACTGGCTTCTTCTGGATCGGTTGTGCCTTTATTCAACGAACAGATCAATGCGGGCGGTCCGGTGACCGTCACCCATCCCGAAGTGATCCGCTACTTCATGACTATCCCGGAAGCCGTGCAACTCGTGATTCAGGCTGGATCGATGGCGGAGGGCGGCGATGTATTCGTGCTCGATATGGGTAAGCCCGTGCGTATCGGCGATCTCGCTCGGCGCATGATCCACCTGGCCGGCTTGACCGTGCGCGACGAAAAACATCCCGAAGGAGACATTGAAATCTCCTATACGGGCTTGCGGCCGGCGGAGAAGCTCTATGAAGAGCTGCTCATTGGCAACAATGTCACCGGCACGGAACACCCCATGATTTTGCGTGCCATCGAGCACTCCTTGCCCTGGGATCGCGTGCAAGAATTGCTGAATGAAATCATGGCTGCCATGAGCCGATTCGATTGCCCGCGCACGCTGCAGCTCTTGAATGACGTCGTGGCGGAATACACCCCCGCGCCCCACCCCCACGATCTGGTCTGGGCTCGCCAGAGCACCATGTCCACTGATGACCGCAAGGTGACCAGCCTCAAACCCCGCCGAGTTGCTAGAATTAGCGCGCCTTCCGATACGGCAAGGCCTAGTTAGTTCACTCGTCGGAGATATTTTGGCAAACGGATCGATTCTGGTCACCGGCGGCGCCGGCTACATCGGCAGTCATGTCGTTCGGCAGCTCGGCGAGGCGGGTGAGCGCGTCGTTGTCCTCGACAATTTGAGCAAGGGATTTCGCCAGGCCGTCACCGCCGGAGAGCTGATCGTCGGTGATGTGGGCGACTACCCGCTGGTTGCGCGACTCCTTTCGGAGCGTCAGGTCGACACCGTGATGCACTTCGCGGCGCATACGGTGGTGCCGGAGTCAGTGGCGCTGCCGCTCAAGTATTACGGCAACAATACCTGCTGCACCCGCAGCCTGCTGCTGGCCTGCATCGAAATTGGTGTCCAGAACTTTGTGTTTTCTTCCACCGCCGCCGTCTATGGGCTGCCGCCCGACGGCTATGCCAGCGAGGAGTCCCCGACTGCGCCGATCAATGCCTACGGTACCTCCAAACTCATGAGCGAATGGATGCTTCGGGATGTCGCCTCGGTGAATCCGCTGCGCTACGTCGCGTTACGCTACTTCAACGTGGGCGGCTCGCACCCGGGGGGGCTCATTGGGCAGTCCACGCCGGGCGCAACGTTGCTCACCAAGGCCGCCTGCGAGGCCATGGTCGGCAAACGCCCGCATGTGTCGGTGTTCGGCAGCGACTACCCGACCCCCGACGGCACGGGGGTGCGCGACTATCTGCACGTTGAGGATTTGGCAAGCGCCCACTTAAACGCGCTGGCTTACCTGCGACGCGGGGGCAAGTCGACCATTCTCAATGTCGGGTACGGCCACGGCCACTCGGTGCGCGAAGTGCTGCGCATGGTGGAAAAAGTGGCCGGAAAGTCCCTGACCATTCGCGAGGAATCGCGCCGTTTGGGGGATCCGGCCTACCTGGTGGCCCGCGCCGAGCGCGTGCGCAACGAACTCGGCTGGCAGCCGCGCTATGACGACCTCTCGGCCATTGTGTCGAGTTCCCTGGCGTGGGAGCGCAAACTGCTCCAGGACCCCTGGAGGAACTGACTTTAATTGCGGGTGACCTTCAGGTCGCTCAGCCTTTACTTGATGTCGCAAAACCGCTAGGCTTTCCGGCTCTTTTCCCAGTTAAATCAGAATATTACGCATGCGAATCACGATCTTCGGCTCAGGTTACGTGGGCCTCGTCACGGGCGCTTGCTTGGCCGATGCCGGCAACGATGTGCTCTGTGTCGATGTCGATGAGCAAAAGACCGCCATGCTTAAGCGCGGCGAAGTGCCTATTCACGAGCCGGGCCTGGATACGCTCATCAAGCGCGGCGCCGAAGCGGGACGCCTGCGCTTTACGACCGACGCCAAGGAAGGGGTCGACCACGGACTGTTCCAGCTGATTGCCGTGGGAACCCCGCCGGACGAGGATGGCTCGGCGGACCTGCGCTATGTGCTGGCGGTGGCCCGCAGCATTGGCGAGCTCATGAGCAACTACAAAGTCGTAGTGACCAAGTCGACCGTTCCGGTGGGGACGGCGGACAAAGTGCGCGCTGCGGTCCAGGAGTCGCTCGCCAAGCGCGGCTCGAACTTGGAGTTCGACCTGGCCTCGAACCCCGAATTCTTGAAGGAGGGCGCGGCCATCGCCGACTTCATGAAGCCCGACCGGGTGGTTGTGGGCACCGACAGCGACCGCGCGGCGGAACTATTGCGTGCCTTATATGAGCCCTTCACGCGCAATCGCGAGCGCATGATCGTCATGGACGTGAAATCGGCTGAGCTCACCAAGTATGCGGCGAATGCCATGCTGGCGACCAAAATCAGCTTCATGAATGAGTTGGCGAATCTCGCCGAACGCTTCGGCGCCGACATTGAATCGGTGCGCATCGGCTTAGGGTCGGATCCGCGCATCGGCTATGCCTTCATTTATCCCGGGGTGGGCTACGGCGGATCCTGCTTTCCCAAAGACGTTCAGGCCCTGCAGCGCTCAGCTCAAGAAGTCGGCTATGACGCCAGCATTCTCGCCGCGGTCGAAAGCGTCAATAACCGCCAGAAACAGCTCCTGTTCAGCAAGATCAAGTCTCATTTTGGCGATCTGCGCGGCAAGGCGGTGGCAATCTGGGGATTGGCATTCAAGCCCAATACGGATGACATGCGGGAGGCAGCCAGCCGGGTCCTGATGGAATCGCTGTGGTCGGCCGGCGCCAAGGTGCGCGCCTACGATCCGGTTGCCATGCCGGAGTGCCGGAGAATCTACGGCGAGCGCGCCGATCTGACGCTCTGCAAGACCGGCCCGGAAGCGCTGCTGGGCTCCGACGCGCTCGCCATCGTCACCGAATGGCGCGAGTTCAGAAGCCCGGATTTCGATCACATCAAAGCCACGCTGCGCTCCCCGGCGATCTTCGACGGGCGCAATCTCTACGACCCTGCACAGATGCAGAAGGCGGGTTTTGACTATTACGCAATCGGCAGAGGCAAGCTCGCAAAGTGAGTAAATAAGTCGTGGCCACCGTGATCCCGGTGATTCTCTCCGGCGGCGCCGGCACCCGGCTTTGGCCGTTGTCGCGAGAGATGTACCCGAAACAACTGCTGGCCCTCACCAGCAAACAGACCATGTTGCAGGACACCGCAGCGCGTCTGGCAACGATTGCCGCTGCCATCCCGCCGATCGTCGTATGCAATGAAGCGCATCGCTTCACCGTGGCCGAACAGCTGCGCGCCTTAGGAGTGCAGGCCTTAGGGATCCTGCTCGAGCCCGCGGGCCGCAACACCGCGCCCGCCGTGGCGCTCGCGGCGCTCAAGGCAATGGATATCGATGCTGAGGCGACGCTCATTGTCGCGCCGGCGGATCATGTGATCCGCGATGTGCGCAAATTCGCGCAGGCCGCCGATGTCGCGGTTTCACTGGCACAACACGATAAGCTGATCACCTTCGGGATCGTGGCGCATGCGCCTGAAACCGGCTATGGCTACATTCGGCGCGGCGCAGGCGCCGGGCCGGCCTACCCGGTGGCACAATTCATCGAGAAGCCGCCGCTCGATCTCGCGGTGCAATTTGTCGCCAGCGGCGATTACTACTGGAACAGCGGCATGTTCGTATTCAAGGCGAGCCGCTATCTTGCCGACTTGCGAGAATTCGCGCCGGATATCCTCGAAGCCTGCACGGCCGCGTACCAGGCCGCCACAGCGGATTTGGATTTCGTGCGCATCGACAAGGCCGAATTCATCAAGTGTCGCAGCGAGTCGATCGATTACGCCGTAATGGAAAAAACCCAGGATGCCCTGGTGTTGCCGCTCGATGTCGGTTGGAGCGATGTCGGATCGTGGTCCTCGCTGTTCGATGCACTTGCTGCGGATGAAGAGGGCAATGTTCTGCAGGGCGATGTCATTACGCATGACACGCATGATTGCTACGTGCACTCGACCAGCCGCTTGGTCGCCGCGGTCGGCATGGAAGATCACATCATCGTCGAGACCAAGGATGCGATCTTGGTGGCGCCCAAGGACCGCGTGCAGGATGTGAAGGATCTGGTGGCCAAAATCAAAAAATCCGGCCGCACCGAGTCGGTGCTGCACCGCGAGGTGTTCCGTCCGTGGGGCAGTTACGACAGCATCGACAGCGGCGATCGCTTCCAGGTGAAGCGGCTCTCGGTCAAGCCCGGCGGCGTGCTGTCGCTGCAAATGCACCACCATCGGGCCGAACATTGGATCGTGGTACAGGGCGCGGCGCGCATCACGCGCAATGACGAGACGTTTTTGCTCGCGGAAAATGAATCAACTTACATTCCGGTGGGCGCCACCCATCGCATCGAGAATCCGGGCAAGGTTCCGCTACACATCATCGAAGTGCAGTCCGGCTCCTATCTGGGCGAAGATGACATCGTGCGCTTCGAAGACAACTACGGCCGCAAAGGGACCAATACGTGACTTCGATCGCGTGTTTCAAGGCTTACGATTTACGCGGCCGAATCCCCACTGAACTCAATGACGATGTGGCCTATGCAGTGGCGCGCGGCTACGCGCAGTTTCTGAATCCTAAGAGAATTGTGGTCGGCCGCGACATCCGCTTGAGCAGCGCCGCTCTCATGGATGCCGTGTGCCGCGGTTTGACGGACAGCGGCGTCGATGTGTATGACCTTGGCATATGCGGCACCGAGGGCGTGTACTTTGCGACATTCGACGGAGGCTATGACGGCGGTATCATGATCACCGCCAGCCACAATCCGCCCGATTACAACGGCATGAAATTCGTGCGCGAGCAGTCCAAGCCGATCAGCGGCGACAATGGGCTCAACGAGATTCGCGATTTTGCCGAGCGCGGCGAGTTTGAAAGCCCGCAGCGTGTGGGCGTGCGGTATCGCATCGATACCGCGAACGCCTATATCAAGCACCTGCTGTCCTACGTTGACGTGTCAACGCTCAAGCCCTTGAAGATCGTCGTTAACGCCGGCAACGGCGGGGCCGGACTGGTCATCGACCAGCTCGAGCCGCATCTGCCGTTTAAATTCGTGAAGATTCACCACTTGCCCGACGGTCAATTTCCGAATGGCGTTCCAAATCCCATGCTGGAAGAGAATCGCAAATCCACGGTCGAGGCTATCGCTAAGCACGGCGCGGATTTCGGCATTGCCTGGGACGGGGACTTCGACCGGTGTTTTCTGTTCGATGAGCAGGGCGGTTTCATCGAGGGCTACTACATTGTCGGCCTGCTGGCCTCGATTTTGTTGCGCGGCCAACCGGGCGGAAAGATCGTGCATGACCCTCGATTGACCTGGAATACGATCGAAATCGTTGAGTCGAGCGGCGGCACCGCGGTGCTGTCCAAATCCGGCCATGCCTTCATCAAGCAACGCATGCGCGAGGTCGATGGCGTGTATGGCGGCGAAATGAGTGCGCACCACTATTTCCGCCGCTTTGCGTATTGCGACAGCGGCATGATCCCCTGGTTGGTCGTCGCGCAAATCCTCTCTGAGAGCGGCCGAAAACTATCCAGCCTGGTGGGCGAGCGCATCGGCCGATATCCGGTGAGCGGCGAGCTCAATTATCGCATTCCCGATGCCAAGGCGGCGATTTGCGCGTTCGAGGAGCGCTATGCACCCGAGGCCTTAAGGCTGGATCGCACCGATGGCCTGTCCTTTGAATTCCCGGAGTGGCGCTTCAATTTGCGCACATCGAATACCGAGCCGCTGATACGCTTGAATGTCGAAGCGCGCGGTTCGGTGCAACTCATGCAAGCGAAAACCGCTGAATTGCTGAATCTGTTGAAATCGCAGGGAGCGGTGGCCGCCGATCACTGATATGACTACGCCCAAACTCAGCGTCGTGATTCCGGTTTACAACGAGGAGGCTGTGCTGCCGAACTTGTTCGCGCGCCTCTATCCCGCGCTTGATGCGTTGCAGATTTCTTACGAGATCGTGTACGTCAACGACGGCAGCAAGGACAAATCGGTCGCGCTGCTGCGCCAACAATTCCAATCGCGCCCGCATGAGACGCGCGTGGTGCTGTTCCATGCCAATTTCGGTCAACATTCGGCGGTCATGGCCGGACTCGCTTACGCACGCGGCGCGTATGTCGTAACACTCGATGCCGACCTGCAGAATCCGCCGGAAGAGATCGGCAAGTTGGTTGCCAAGCTCGATGAAGGCTTCGACTATGTGGGTACGATCCGCCAACAGCGGCAAGATTCGCTCTGGCGGCGCACTTTATCGAAAGCCATCAATAAGATTCGAGAATGGATCACCCCGGTGCGCATCACCGATCAAGGCTGCATGATGCGCGGCTACGCCCGTTCCGTGGTAACAGCGCTCAATCAGACTCGCGAAGTCAACACCTTCATTCCGGCGCTGGCGTCCTTGTATGCGATGAACCCAATCGAAGTGCCAATCGCCCACGAGGAACGCTTCGCAGGACGCTCGAAATACTCGCTGTACAGTTTGATCCGGCTGAATTTCGACTTGATTACGGGATTTTCAGTGGTGCCGCTGCAGCTATTTTCCATGACCGGCATGCTGGTTGCGATGCTGTCTGCCATGCTGTTCGTGGTACTCATCGTGCGCCGCATCTTCATCGGTTCAGAGGCGGAAGGATTGTTCACCCTGTTCAGCGTGGTGTTTCTATTCATCGGTCTGGCTCTTTTCGGCATCGGTCTGCTCGGCGAGTACGTGGGACGCATTTATGCGCAGGTGCGCGAGCGTCCGCGCTACATCGTGGAAGCGGTTCTCGAGGAGAGCGATGAGGCGACCATTCTAGAGCGGAGGGTGACGCAGCCTCGTCCGCAGGACGTCGCGTAGGTGGTCACCGCCATCGTATTCGCATACAGCGAGGTCGGCGTACGCTGTGTGCGTGAGTTGTTGGCTCAAGGGGTCGAAATTCCTCTGCTCTTCAGTCATGCCGACGATCCGAACGAATCTCAGTGGTTCGGCAGCGTGCAACAACTGGCCCAGGTTCATGGGTTAAATATCGCGACGCCGGACTCGCCCAACACGGCGCAGTGGCTTGCGCAGGGCGCCGCGCTTAAACCGGATTTCGTCTTTTCCTTCTACTACCGATACATGCTCGACAAGGCGTGGTTGGCGCTGCCGCGCTTGGGCGCCTTGAACATGCATGGGTCGCTGTTGCCCAAATTCCGCGGCAGGGCGCCGGTGCACTGGGCCATCATCCACGGCGAGACCGTTACCGGCGCCAGTCTGCACTACATGGTGGAGAAGCCCGATGCCGGCGCGCTGGTGGATCAGGAGGCGGTGCCGATCCTGGAAAACGACACCGCGCTCCAAGTCTCGCTCAAGGTGGCCGACGCCGCCCAAACGGTGCTGCGCCGCAGCCTGCCGCGCTTGCTCGCGGGCACCGCGGCGTCTCTGCCCTTGAACCTACAGAAGGGATCCTACTTTGGCCGGCGCGCCCCGGAGGACGGGCGCATCGACTGGCGCTGTGGCGCGCGCGCCATACACGATCTGATCCGTGCCGTCGCGCCGCCTTTTCCGGGGGCCTTTACCGAGGTCAACGGGTGTAGGCTTAAGCTGCTGGAGACGCGCATGGATACGCATCCTTTGACATACCCGGCTCAAAGCCCCTGTTTGTACCAATCGGACGGGATCTGGTACGCGGACTGCGTCGACGGCCGACGCCTTAAGATTTTGCAATTGAGCGCAAATGGCGAGACGGCGCATCAGAATACCGTGCCGCGCGCGCTGTCGCGTCAACCGATCGCACTCGCCTGAATTAATATCGAGGTTCATTTGAAAAACGTTCTGATTCTTGGCGTCAACGGATTTATCGGCCATCACTTGAGCAAGTACATCCTGGCTCATACCGACTGGCATATTTACGGCATGGATCTGCAATCCGAGCGTGTCGGCACGCTGCTCGCCAACCCGCGCTTTCATTTCGTGGAAGGCGATATCACCATCAACTTGGAGTGGGTGGAGTATCACGTGCGCAAGTGCGATGTGATCTTGCCGCTGGTGGCCATCGCGACCCCCGCGACCTATGTTCGAGAGCCGCTGCGCGTGTTCGAGCTGGATTTCGAGGCCAACCTGCCCATCATTCGCCATTGCGTCAAATACAAGAAGCGCGTGGTGTTTCCCTCGACGTCCGAGGTGTACGGCGCCAGCCGCGACAAGGAGTTCGATCCGGAAACCTCTGAACTGGTCTTGGGTCCCATCCATAAGCAGCGCTGGATTTATTCCTGCGTGAAACAGCTCCTGGATCGGATCATCTGGGCGTATGGGCAGCAGGGACTGCAATTTACGCTGTTTCGCCCCTTCAATTGGATCGGATCCGGCCTCGACAGCATGGACGATCCGAAGGAGGGCAGTTCGCGGGTGCTCACGCAATTCTTAGGGCACATCGTGCGCGGCGAGCCGATCAAACTGGTTGACGGCGGCTCGCAAACCCGCGCGTTTACCTTTATTGACGACGCCGTCGTGTGCCTGACCACCATCATCGACAATCCGAATGGCATCGCTGACGGCAAGATCTACAACATCGGCAATCCGCACAATCTGTACTCGATCCGCAAGCTCGCGGAAACGATGCTGGAAATCGCCGTGTCGCGTCCCGAGTACGCGCCGACTGCGCGCAACACCAAATTGATCGATATCTCGGCCCTCGACTACTACGGCAAGGGCTACGCGGACATTCCGGCGCGCTTGCCCTCGATCAAGAACACCACGGCGGAACTGCATTGGACGCCGACCACCGATATGCGCACGGCGCTCAATGCCATTTTCGATGCCTACGCACATGCCTTGCCCTCTGCCTCGGCACTGTTGTCGCGCGATGCTTAATGAGACGCACATCGGCCTCAAGGTCGATGTGGACACCTTGCGGGGCACCCGCGAAGGCGTACCGCGGCTCGCGGAGCTGTTCAAAAAGCTGGGCGTGGACGCCACCTTTTATTTTTCGGTGGGTCCGGATCACACGGGCCGGGCCATGCGACGGGTATTCCGCAAAGGCTTTGCTCAGAAAGTCGCCCGCACCTCCGTTCTCAAACATTATGGATTGAAAACGCTGCTGTACGGCGTGCTGCTTCCCGGCCCGGATATCGGACTCAAAGCAGGCGAGGTGATGCGTAGCGTGCACGAGCGCGGCTTCGAGGTGGGGCTGCACACCTATGATCATGTACGTTGGCAGGACTATGTGATGGGTGCTTCCGAAGCGTGGACACGGATCGAGTTCGAGCGCGGTATGGAGGCGTTCAAACGGGTGTTTGGGTTCTTGCCGAAATCGCATGCGGCCGCCGGCTGGCAGGTCAATGCCCACGCCCTGGAACTCGAGCGTGAATATGGCTTGGCGTTCGCCAGCGACACCCGCGGCCAAACGCCATTCTGGCCGTTGCTCGAGGGCAGGCGCAGCTCCTGCCCGCAATTGCCGACGACACTGCCGACATTCGACGAATTGCTGGGCAGAGAGGGTGTCGATGAATCCACGATCGCCGACGCGGTATTCCGCCGCTCGGGAAAGAACGCCGCGGCGAGTGCGGATCAACTGCAGGTCTTCACGCTGCATGCCGAGCTGGAAGGAATGCGGTTGCTGCATTCCTTCGAGGCCTTGCTCACGCAATGGCAGGCGGCCGGAGCCATCCTGACCCGCATGGCGAGGATTCATCAATTGGCCATTCAGCGTCCCCTGCCGGATCAGACCGTCATCATGGGTGAGGTGCCCGGACGCTCGGGATTGCTCGCCATTCAGCCCCCGAACGCGGAGACGGCGTGAGTTCGAACTTCGGGCCGAGCCGGCGGGCACGCGGGTTCTATTGGGGGCTGGCAGGGCTCTTAAGCTTGGTATGGCTCGCGACCTTGGCGAGCCGTCCGCTGTTTAATCCCGACGAAGGCCGCTACGCGGAGATTCCGCGCGAGATGCTCAGCGGCGGCGACTGGATCATTCCGCACCTGAATGGCCTGGACTACATTGAAAAGCCGCCGCTGCAGTATTGGGCAACGGCGGCGACTTATCGGATGCTCGGGGTGAGCGAGTTCTCGGCTCGCCTGTATACCGCACTGACTGCACTGGCGACGGTGGCTCTGATCGGATTTTTGGCGGCTCGGCTTTGGGGTTCCGGCGCCGGCTGGCGCGCCGCGGCGGTTCTCTCCGGAATGTTCATGTTTGTCATCTTAGGGCAGTTCATGACCTTGGATATGAGCCTGACGTTTTGGATGACGGCGAGCCTCGCGGGCTTTTTGCTGGCGCAGCAGGCAGACTCGGGGCAGCGCGGCTGGATGCTGTTCGCGTGGCTTGCCGCGGCCTTAGGGGTGCTGACCAAGGGTCTGGTGGCCGCAGCCATCCCGGTCGCGGTGCTCGTCATCTACAGCCTTTGGATGCGCGATTATTCGCCGTGGCGCAAGCTGCAGTTGAAGTTGGGGTTGCCGCTCTTCTTAGTCGTTACGGTCCCCTGGCACTGGCTTGCAGCACGCCGGCTCGACGATTTTCTACAGTTTTTTTTCGTGCACGAGCATTTGGCGCGCTTTTTGACGCCCATCGCCGAGCGCCAGGAGCCCTGGTGGTTTTTCGGCTGGGTTTTTTTGGCCGGAACGGTACCCTGGACCGTGCCGGCGTTGCGTGTGCTCGTTGGCGGCTGGCGCAGTCCCCGCGGCCAATTCAGCGCGACGTTGTTCCTGTGGATATGGGTCGTGTTTGTCTGCGTGTTTTTCTCGATCTCCGACTCGAAACTCATGCCCTACATCTTGCCGGCAATACCCGCCTTGGCGGTGCTGATCGGCTCGCTACCGGTGCCAATCCTGAAGCGGGATTTGCTGACGACCAGCATCTTGACGACCGGTGCGGCGCTGGCATTGGGCGCAGCGAGTTTCGCGCTGCCGAGGCTGCTTCCCGTCTCGCCCGGCCGCCCCTACTTTTTGTTGCTGGCAGAACCGGTGCGCGAGGTTGCGGTGCTGCTTCTGGTGTCGGGACTGTTTGTCTGGGTGCAAAAAGTCCAGGATGCGACGCGCGCGGCGGCGGTGCTCGGCGTCGGCTGGTGTCTGGCGGTGCTGCTCCTGGTCAGAACCGCCTCCCTGATCGCGCCAATCTATTCGGGAATCGACTTGGCGACGGCCTTGCGCGCGGCAGATCGGTCGGCGCCGCTGTACAGCGTTCGCACCTACGATCAGTCGCTGACATTTTATCTGCAGCGAACCGTCATGCTGGTCGGGTATCGTGGCGAACTTGATTACGGATTGCGCAAGGCGCCCGATCGAGAGATCACGGACGTCGATGAATTTCTGACCATTTGGAATTCGCAGTCCAAAGCCTATGCGGTGATGGATAAGAGGACCTTCGATACTTTTAAGGAGCGCGGCGTGCCCATGCGTACAGTCGGTGAAACGGTGAATCATGTGATGGTGGCACGGCAATGAGCTGGGTTACTTGGGTGTTGATTTTGACCGGTGTCGGGTTGAACGCGGCAGCGCAGCTGCTGCTGAAAGTGGCCACCAAGCCGCTCTCGCACTTCAGTGTGTTCAACGCGGACATTTTCACCAGCAGCGTCGGAATACTGCTGCGAAGCATGCCGTTTTGGACCGGCATGCTCTGCTATGCAGCGAGCGTCTGCGTATGGGTCGCCGCGCTGTCCAAGGCGCCGGTCAGTACCGCGTATCCCATGTTGTCCTTAGGCTATGTCGTGGTGGCCGCCGTGTCGGTGGCGTGGCTGGGTGAGGCGCTGACGCCCGCCAAAATGCTGGGAATCGCACTGATTTGCACGGGCGTGGTGCTGGTGTCGAGGAGCTCGATGTGAAACCTTTCCTACCCTTTACGCGCCCTTGCATCGATGAGCAGAGCATTGCTGCGGTGGCAGATGTATTTCGCTCCGGACAACTGGCGAGCGGCCCCAAAGTCGCCGCTTTCGAAGCGGATCTCGTCGCTTACTTGGGCGGTGGCCGTCATGTACGGGTGATGACTTCCGCCACAGCGGGCCTTGAGATGGCCCTCGAAGTCGCCGGCATCGGGCCGGGCGACGAAGTCATCGTTCCGGCGATGAGCTTTGCGGCCAGCGCCAACGTCATTGCACGCCTGCGTGCAAAACCGGTGTTCGTCGACATTGATCTGTACACGCGCAACATCGACCTCGAGCGTGTCCCCGCGGCGATCACGCCCAAGACACGCGCCATCATGCCGGTGCATTTCGCGGGACTGCCCGTGGACATGGAGGGCCTGTACGGCCTGGCGGCTGAACATGGATTGCGAGTCGTTGAAGACGCGGCTCATGCGATCGGCTCGAAATACCACGGCAAGCTCATCGGCAGTTTCGGCGACCTGGTCGTGTTCAGCTTCCACCCGAACAAGAATATGACGAGCATCGAAGGCGGGGCCATCAGTACCGGCGATGCGATGGCGGCAGAGCTGTTGGAGCAATACCGTTTTCACGGCATAAAACGCAATGCCGCCGGCGAAGTCGACGTGATGTTCCCCGGCGCAAAAAGCAATCTGACCGACGTGGCGGCCCAAATCGGCATCGATCAGCTGCGGCGTCTCGACGGATTCAATGCGCGCCGCCTGGAACTGGCCGGCCGCTACTTCGATGAGTTTGCAGGATACGGCGGGGTGGTCCTACCGGCACGCGGCGATTTGGGACACAGCTGGCATATGTTCCAAGTGTTGATCGATTTCGCCGCGCGCGGCATGACTCGGCCAGGATTTCAACAAACGATGGCTGACCGGGGCATTGGCATCGGCGTTCACTATCCGAGCATTCCGAGTTTGAAGTTTTATCGCGAGGCGGGTTATCGCGACGAAGACACGCCGGTCGCCGCACGCGTCGGGCGCGAGACCGTGACCCTGCCATTGTTTCCCGCCATGGCGGATGAGGATGTGGCGCGCGTGGTCGGAGCGATCAAAGGCATGTTGAAATAAACGCACTTTCGCGTCCACGCTGCAGTCAAATTCGTCTTGCTTGCTTGGCATTTAGGGATGGCGCAGACTGCGTTTCCCGCGCTAATTTCAACTCCAAAGGAATTCTCATCATGAAGCGTTTAATGATTCTCGCACTAGGCGGTGCAATATTTGCCGCGCCGTTGTACGCGGCACTGCCAGAGGGTGCTAAGGCGCCTGACTTCACCACCGAAGCGACGCTCGCCGGCAAGCCATTTACGTTTTCTTTGGCCAATGCGCTGAAGAGCGGCCCGGTAGTCCTGTACTTCTATCCGGCTGCGTTCACGCCGGGCTGCACCATCGAGGCGCATAATTTTGCCGAGGCAACGGACAAGTTCAAAGCCCTGGGCGCGACCGTGATCGGGGTGTCGCACGACAACATCGACACGCTCAACAAATTCTCGGTGAGCGAATGCCGCAACAAGTTTGCGGTTGCGGCCGACGCGGATCAGAAAATCACCAAGGAATACGATGCGGTGCTCGCGCAAAAGCCGGAGTATGCGAATCGCACCTCGTACGTCATCGCGCCGAACGGCAAGATCATTTACGAGTACACGGCACTGAATCCCGACAAGCATGTCGAGAACACCATGGCCGCGGTTGAGAAGTGGAAAGCGGAGCACAAGAGCTAAAACGTTTGTAGCGTCGTCGGGCCGGCAACGGCCGGCCCGGCTGTTTGTGCTTCCCGAATAAACTCAAGCACCGCCGCAGCGCATTCGCGAGGGCAGCTTTGCAGCAGCAGATGCGGTCCATGCTTTACAGGAGTTTCACGTGACCGACAAAATCACGTTCTATCACAATCCTCAATCGCGGGGCCGGATCGTGCACTGGATGCTCGAAGAGGCCAATGCGCCTTATGAGATCAAGCTGGTTGACTTCGAGCACAAAGAACACAAGTCGCCCGAGTACTTGGCGATCAACCCCATGGGGAAGATACCGGCCATCGTTCATCGGGGCACGGTAGTCACTGAATCCGCAGCAATTTGCGCGTACCTGGCGGATGCTTTCCCGGCGGCCGGACTAGCGCCGGCGCTCGATGATCCGCGGCGCGGCAGCTATCTGCGTTGGTTGTTTTTCGGCGCGGGGTGCGTGGAACCGGCCGTCATCGATCATATGTTTTCGCGCCCGCCGCCCAGCCGGCCGACTGCAATGGGCTATGGAAACTATGCCGATACCATCAATACCTTGGAGAAGGCGCTCACGCCGGGGCCGTTCGTGCTCGGCGAGCGTTTCAGCGCTGCCGATGTGTATTTGGGCTCCGCCATCGGTTGGGCCATGGGAATGAAAGCCCTCGAGCCCCGTCCCGTGTTTGGCGCCTATCTCGGGCGCATCGGGCAACGGCCCGCCTATCTGCGCGCCATGGCGCAGAACGAGGCGAAAGTGCATATTCCAGCCACTTAGGCGCGCTGGCGGAGTCCCGATCTACCATGGTAGAATTGCATCTACCGAGGTAGAAAAATGACCCTAAATATCAAGGATCCCGAGGCCCACAAACTGGCCCGAAAAATCGCCGAACAAACCGGCGAGACCATGACGCGCGCGGTCACGGAGGCCTTGCGTGAAAGGCTTGCGCGGCTCGCCAAAGTGCGCAAACGAGAGACTCTGGCCGTCGAGCTTCTCGACATCGGCCGCCGCTGTGCAGCAACGCTCAGGCATAAACCGCTTGATCACGCCGAGTTGCTATACGACCAACACGGGCTGCCAAAATGATCGTTGATACTTCTGCGATCATTGCCATCCTGTTTGACGAGGACGATGCGAAGACCTATGCCGAGGCGATTATCCAAGCCGACTCGTGCCGAATGTCGGCGGCAACATTCGTTGAGACGGCCATCGTTGTGGAAACTCAGACTAAGACCGGAGGCAGCCGCCAGTTCGATGCGTTTTTTCGACGGGCAGGTATCACCATCGAGCCGGTCACCGAGGAGCACGCGCACATCGCCAGGCAGGCATTCGTCGATTATGGCAAGGGCAGACACCTCGCCGGCCTCAACTACGGCGACTGCTTTTCCTATGCGCTAGCCAAAGCAGCCGGCGAAGTGCTTTTATATAAGGGGAAGGATTTCGCGAGGACCGATTTGCGAGCGATTG
Source organism: Steroidobacteraceae bacterium (assembly GCA_039924385.1). Taxonomy (GTDB): domain Bacteria; phylum Pseudomonadota; class Gammaproteobacteria; order Steroidobacterales; family Steroidobacteraceae; genus Bog-1198. The sequence goes on along the minus strand of JBDTAV010000035.1, from coordinate 13,577 downwards.
AGTAGGTTCCGCTACTCATGCGCTCGCGGCATGAGCAGCTTGGCGATCAGCGAGGTCCATCCCGACTGATGCGATGCTCCGACGCCGCGGCCGGTATCGCCGTGAAAGTATTCGTAGAATGGAATGCAATCCCGATAATACGGATCCTGCTGCAATTGCGGCTGATGGCGCAGCACCGGCCGATCGCCCAGGCCATCCTTCAAGAAGATGCGCGACAATCGATGCGCCAGTTCGGTGGCCACCTGATCCAGGGTTAGAAATTGTCCCGATCCCGTCGGACATTCGACCTTGAAGTCATTGCCATAGTAGTGATGGAATTTCTGCAGCGACTCGATAATGAGGAAGTTCAAGGGGAACCAGATCGGCCCGCGCCAATTGGAATTGCCGCCGAACTGCCGAGATTCTGATTCGGCGGGCGTGTAGCGTACCGACTCATTCACATGACCCACGTGCAACTCGAACGGGTGCTCGAGATGCCACTTCGACAGGGCCCGCACGCCATAATCGGAAAGAAACTCAGTTTCATCCAGCATCCGCTTCAGCAGTTCCTTCATGCGATGACCGCGCAGCAGCGACAGCAGCCGGCGCTCGCCGCGGCCAGGGGACTGCCAATGCGACACGAGGCTGGCCAGATCCGGCCGATGCATCAAGAACCACTCCAGACGGCGCGTAAATCCCGGCATCTGTTCGAGCAATTCAGGCTCGAGGGTTTCCACCGCAAATAAAGGGATTAACCCAACCATGGAGCGGATGCGCAACCGCACGCGCTGATTGTCGGGTAGGCACAAGACATCGTAAAAAAATTGATCTTCATCGTCCCAGAGGCCCACATCATCGCTGAACATGCAGCTCATCGCCTCAGCGATACTCAAGAAGTGCTCAAAGAACTTGCTGGCGATGTCTTCATACACATGATTGTGTTTCGAGAGCTCCAGCGCGATGCGCATGAGGTTAAGCGCATACATGGCCATCCAACTGGTGCCGTCGGATTGGTTGATGTAGCCGCCGGTGGGCAACTGCGCGCTGCGGTCGAATACGCCGATGTTGTCCAGGCCCAGAAAGCCGCCCTGGAAAATATTTCGGCCCAATGCGTCCTTGCGATTCACCCACCAGGTGAAATTCAGCATGAGCTTGTGAAAGACGCGCTCGAGAAACTCCAAATCACCATTACCGCCATTTTGTTTGCGGTCAATTTGAAACACGCGCCAGGTCGCCCAGGCGTGCACGGGGGGATTCACGTCGCTGAAGGCCCACTCGTAGGCGGGAATTTGGCCGTTGGGGTGCATGTACCATTCACGCGTGAGCAATACCAGTTGGTGCTTCGCGAACGCCGCGTCGATCAACGCGAACGGTATGCAGTGAAATGCCAAGTCCCAGGACGCGTACCAGGGATACTCCCAGTTGTCCGGCATCGAAAGAATGTCGGCATTGTTCATATTGCGCCAATCAACATCGCGGCCGTGCAGACGCGAGTCCGGCGGCTTGGGCTGGCCGGGATCGCCTTGCAGCCAGCGTGGCAAATCGAGATAGTAGAACTGCTTGTTCCAAATGAGTCCGGCGAAGGCCTGACGCTGCACCACCCGTTCGTCGGCGGAGTGCATGTCCTTTTGCAGGTCCGCATAGTAGGCATCCGCCTCGCGCTGCCGTTGCGCCAGCGTACTGTCGAAGTCTGCGAAAGGTTTGGCGAGCGTGCGCCGCGACAAGCGCAATCGAAATTCCCGCTTGCCGCCGCCGGCGATCATGGACTGATACCAGACGCCGGCCTTGGTGCCCTGATGCGCGGGGTTCACGCGATCGGCGAGACCCTCGACAATGCGCTCGTGAAAGGCGTCCTTGAAGTAGCCGTCCCGCCGGAGATTCCACAAGCGCGGCGTATTCGTTTCGTTTTCGGTATACAGCACGTCGGCGGTGCCGTCGAAATACAATCGACTCACGCCCAAACCGGCCGGCTCAACCGTGATTGCGCCAGGCTCGGCGGCTTTGACTTGCGGCTTATCTGACCCCGGTTCCCAGCTCCAGGTGTTGCGCAATACCAATTGCGGTATCACGTGGAGCATGGCGCTCGGGCCGCGGTTGCACACCGTGACCTTCATGAGAACATCGCCAGGCTCGACTTGCGCGTACTCGATGAAGACGTCGAAGTAGCGGTTCTCGGCAAAAATACCGGTGTCCAGCAATTCGTATTCCGGCACGTCGGTGCCGCGCCGTGCATTTTCCGCAACCAGATCCGCGTAAGGAAACGCTCGGTGCGGATATTTGTAGAGCATCTTCAGGTAGGAATGCGTCGGAGTCGCGTCCAGGTAGAAATAATGCTCCTTCACGTCCTCGCCATGATTGCCTTCGGCGTTGGTGAGGCCGAACAAGCGCTCCTTCAGAATGGGGTCCGCGCCGTTCCACAGCGCGAGCGACAGACACACCAATTGCTCCGCATCGCAGATTCCCCCGATGCCATCCTCGCCCCAGCGATAGGCGCGGCTGCGCGCATGCTCATGCGGGAAATATTCCCAGGCGGTGCCGCCGGGACTGTAGTCTTCCCGCACCGTGCCCCATTGGCGTTCGCTTAAGTAAGGTCCCCAGTGTTTCCAGCCGTCCGGGCCCAGCACATTGGCGAGCAGACGCTCTCGCTCGATTGTCATTAGGGAATCCTTAAGCCTTCGAGATCTTGCGCTCGAGATAAATCCATGAGCGCAGTATCTCAGCGACGCTCCAAGCCTGCGCGAAGCAGCCCCGCGCAGTGTGAGGCGCGTCACCATCAAATATCTCGCTAACAGAGCCCAAGCAGGCGGCATTCAAGTGTTGGGCAATGGGTTCGAGCAGGGATTGCGCCAGGCGAGCATCCCCGTACACGCGAAAATGCGCGCGCGCGAACGGCCCGAGCAGCCACGCCCATACTGTGCCCATGTGGTAGGCAGCATCGCGTTTCCAGGGGTCGCCGGCATAGGAACCTCGATATCCGGGATCATCCGCGCTCAAACTGCGCAGGCCATAACTGGTCAAAAGATCCCGGCCGCAACGCTCAACGACCGCGCGCATCTGCGCCGACGGCAGCGCGCAGTAGGGCAGTGAGATGGCGAGAATTTGATTCGGTCGAATGCTTGCATCACACGCGCCTGTGCCGTCCACGTCGATGACATCGTACAGGCAATGGCGTTCCTCGTTCCAAAAGCGGGCAAAGTTGCGGCTCGCACGCTCCAACAGCGTTTCACAGAAGCGCTTCTCGTTCGAATTGTGGACGCGGCCGGCGGCTCGCACCATGACGTTGAGCGCGTTCAGCCACAAGGCGTTGATCTCGACCGGCTTGCCGATGCGCGGCGTGAACACCTGCTCGCCGTGCTTCGCATCCATCCAGGTCAGCTGCGTGCCTGCTTCACCGACGTGCAGCAATCCGTCATGCTCATCGACATGAATGCCAAAGCGCGTGCCGTCAACGTGCGCATGAATGATCGATGCCAAAGTAGGAAACAGGTGGCCGAGCAGTTCGGGACTGGGCTTGGCTTGCAGGCAATCCTCGAGCGCATGAAACATCCACAGCGTTGCATCGGCCGTGTTGTATTCGGGCGCCTCGCCGCCGTCAGGAAATCGGTTCGGCAGCATGCCGCGATCCACGAAGGCGGCATAGGTCTTCAGGATGTTGGCGGCGATGTCGTAGCGGCCCAAGACCGTAGCCAAGCCCGGCAGGGAAATCATGGTGTCGCGACCCCAGTCCGCAAACCACGGGTAGCCAGCAATAATGCTGGCGGCCGCGGCACCGGCATCGCCGCGGCGCACGATGAATTGGTCGGTCGCGCGGGCCAGGGTGCGTATCCACGTGGGCGCGTTCCGCGGCAGACGGGCCGCCAAGATCTTGGCGTCGTTTTGAATTGACTTGACGACATCGCCTCCCGCTGGCGGCGCCTCGGTCTCGGCGGTGGCGATGAAGAACATCGGCGTGCGTGTCGACAGCTCGGCGCTGAAGCTGCCAGGGAAAAATAGGTCCTCCGACGCATCCAGGCCGCGCTGTGCTTCCTCGCGATGCCAAAAATTCCAATACCAAGCGGGAGCCGGCGTAAATTGACCTTCAGTGATCAGCAGACGATAGGGCCGAGCGCCGGCAAACGCCTGAATGTGGCAATAATCCGCAGCCGACTGCAATTCAAACGGCTGCCCACCGTGAGATTGGCTGTGATAGTCGCGATAGGCGACATAGGGCTTGAGCGCGACGCGCATGGGCGCGCTGCTCCTCATCAATTCCATGCGCAGATAGCTGGTATTGGCTCCCTGTGCCATGAAAATTTGCAGTTCCAACAGCGCGTCGGATACAGCGTAGCGCCAAGTGGGAATACCTTCGAGCACTGCAAAGGATTCCAAATGAACGAAGCCTTGGGGACTGACCGACCCGCCGGCGAATTCATTGGCAGTCAGGTCCGTCTTGAGGCCCAAGTACTCCACGCTGAGATCGAACTTGGCGACCAGCAGTGTGCGCTGCACCGGCGGCGCCAGGCTCGCCATGAGAAATCCGTGATAGCGGCGCGTATTAGCCAACGCCACCGTGCCGCACGCATAGCCGCCGAGGCCATTGGTCACCAGCCACTCATAGCCGGTGGCCCCTTCCCATGTGCCGCAGATTTGACGCCCTAGAGTCAGAATGCTGGCCTTTTCATTAAAAACACCCTGGCGAAGATGCCTGTAGAATAGCGGTTTACTCCAAGCAGGGTGTCGGATGACGTTTGAAATTGCGAAGGAACCTACTGCATTGATTTGCGGATCCGTGGCCTATGACACCATTTTAGTGTTTCCAGATCGCTTCCAGACTCACATCCTGCCGGACAAGCTGCACACCCTGAACGTGTCCTTTTTGGTGCCGGAAATGCGGCGTGAATTCGGCGGCTGCGCCGCGAATATCGCCTATGGCGTGAACATGTTGGGGGACCGGGGAATCGCGATGGCAACGGCGGGTCACGATTTCGCACCATACCGCGAACGTATGGTTTCGCGCGGCCTGTCGGTGGAGCACATCCGGCTGGTTGACGATACCTTCACGGCGCAGGCCTTTATCACCACCGACTTGGATAACAATCAGATCACGGTCTTTCATCCTGGCGCGATGCAGTTCGCTCACCTGAATAAGATCGCCGACGCAGGAGCCGGGATTGTGCTCGGCATTGTGGCGCCGGATGGTCGCCAAGCCATGATCGAGCACGCGGCACAGTTTCACGCGGCTTCCATCCCCTTCATTTTCGACCCCGGACAGGGGATGCCGATGTTTGGTGGGGACGAGCTGAAGACCTTTATTCGGCAGGCGCGGTGGCTCGCGCTGAATGACTACGAGTGGGGCATGCTGCAGCAAAAAACCGGTCTAAGCCTCGCAGAGGTCGCCGCCCAAGTCGAAGCGCTGATTGTGACCATGGGGTCGGAAGGTTCCATAATCTATGCCGATGGACGGACATGGCGCATACCCAGCGCCAGACCTAAAGCAGTAATCGATCCCACCGGTTGCGGGGATGCCTATCGGGCTGGTCTAATTCACGGGTTGCTGCACGCCCTGGATTGGGAAACGATCGGCAGGACGGCCTCCCTGATGGGTGCGATCAAGATCGAATCGCGCGGGCCGCAGAATCACCGCTTTAACCGGACCGAGTTTGATCAACGGTACGGGGAAAATTTCGGATGAATTTCAAGGATTTACATTTATGAGTAGAAGTAGTTTCTCATTCACCTCGGAGTCCGTCTCGGAAGGACATCCGGACAAAGTCGCTGACCAAATTTCGGACGCGGTGCTCGATGCCATTCTGGCGGCCGACCCGCGCGGGCGCGTGGCCTGCGAAACGCTGGTGAAAACCGGTGTGGTGATCGTGGCAGGCGAGGTGACGACCAGCGCGTGGGTGGATGTCGAGGCGCTGGTTCGAAAGACCGTTTTGGATATCGGCTACGACACCTCGGACATGGGCTTTGACGGCGCGAGCTGCGGCGTTCTCAACATCATCGGCAAGCAGTCGCCGGACATTGCACAGGGAGTGGATCGCAAGGACGAACGCAAGCAAGGCGCAGGGGATCAGGGATTGATGTTCGGCTATGCCACCAACGAAACCGACGTGCTGATGCCGGCGCCCATCACCTTGGCGCATCGCCTCGTCAAGCGTCAGGCCCAGGTGCGCAAGAACGGCAAGCTGTCATGGCTGCGACCCGATGCGAAGAGCCAAGTCACCTTGCGGTACGAGAATGACAAACCAGTGGGTCTCGAGGCGGTGGTGCTGTCCACGCAGCATTCCGACGACATCAGCACCAAGCAATTGCGCGAAGCAGTCATGGAGGAGATTCTCAAGCCGGTGTTGCCGGCCAAGTGGATCGACAAGCGCACCAAGTACCACATCAACCCCACGGGGCGATTCGTGATCGGCGGACCTGTGGGCGACTGCGGACTCACCGGGCGCAAAATCATTGTCGACACTTACGGCGGCTTCGCGCGCCACGGCGGCGGCGCCTTTTCGGGCAAGGACCCGTCAAAAGTTGATCGCTCGGCGGCCTATGCCGCACGCTACGTGGCCAAGAACATCGTGGCCGCGGGTTTGGCCGAACGTTGCGAAGTTCAGATCTCCTACGCCATCGGCGTAGCCGAACCGACCTCCATCATGGTGGAGAGCTTCGGTACCGGAAAACTCTCCGATGCGCGCCTGACGCAACTGGTGCGGTCGCATTTTGATCTCACCCCGTTCGGGCTGCGTGAAATGTTGGACTTGGCGCGACCCATCTATCAAAAAACCGCTTCTTACGGCCATTTTGGCCGCAAGGAAGAAGAATTCAGCTGGGAGCGCACCGACAAAGCCGAAATGCTCGCCGCCGAATCAAAAGCTACGCGCGCTGCTTAAAGCCGCTCTAAGGAGTCGAATCGTAATGAATGCAGCAGTCAAGGCACAGGCCGATTTCATCGTCAAGGATCTTAAGCTCCAGGACTGGGGACGCAAGGAAATAAGAATTGCCGAGACCGAAATGCCGGGACTCATGGCGATTCGCCATGAGTTCGCCGCCCGGCAGCCGCTGCGCGGCGCTCGCATCACCGGTTCTTTGCACATGACCATTCAAACCGCCGTGCTGATCGAAACCTTAAACGCGTTGGGTGCCCAGGTGCGATGGGCATCCTGCAATATCTATTCGACTCAAGATCATGCGGCGGCGGCGATAGCGGCGGGCGGAACGCCGGTATTCGCCGTGAAGGGCGAGTCGCTGGACGAATATTGGGATTACACGCATCGAATCTTCGAGTGGCCGGACGGTGGGCATTCCAACATGATTTTGGACGACGGCGGCGATGCCACCCTGTTGCTGCATCTCGGTGCCAAGGCGGAGAAGGATGCTTCGCTCATCGCCAAGCCCGGCAGCGAAGAAGAAGAACATCTCTTCGCGGCCATCAAGACAAAACTCAAAGTGGATCCGAAGTGGTACTCGGTCCGGCTTTCGAAAATCAAGGGTGTGACCGAAGAGACCACGACCGGCGTCAAGCGGCTGTACCAAATGGCGAAGGACGGACAGCTGGGTTTCCCCGCCTTCAACGTGAATGATTCGGTCACCAAGTCTAAATTCGACAATTTGTACGGCTGCCGCGAATCGTTGGTCGATGCCATCAAACGCGCCACCGACGTCATGATCGCCGGCAAGGTCGCCCTGGTGTGCGGCTATGGCGACGTCGGCAAGGGCTCGGCGCAGGCGCTGCGCGCGCTCTCAGCGCAGGTGTGGGTCACGGAAATCGATCCGATCTGCGCGCTGCAGGCCGCAATGGAAGGCTATCGCGTGGTCACCATGGATTATGCCTGCGACAAGGCTGACATATTCGTCTCAGCCACTGGCAATTTCCACGTGATCACTCACGATCACATGAAGCGCATGAAGGATCAGGCCATCGTCTGCAATATCGGCCATTTCGACAACGAAATCGAAGTGGCGGCGCTGCGTCAGCATACCTGGGACAACATCAAGCCGCAGGTTGATCACGTGATTTTCCCGGACGGCAAAAGGATCATTCTGCTGGCGGAGGGTCGGTTGGTGAATTTGGGTTGCGGCACGGGGCATCCCTCGTACGTGATGAGCTCCTCGTTCGCGAATCAGGTGCTCGCGCAAATCGAACTCTTTACGCACACCCAGAAGTATCCGATCGGCGTGTACGTGCTGCCGAAGCACCTCGATGAAAAGGTGGCGCGATTGCAGCTTTCGAAACTCGGGGCGCAATTGACGGAATTGACCGATGTGCAGGCGAAATATATCGGCGTGAGCAAGCAGGGTCCGTACAAGGTGGACCAGTACCGCTACTAGGAGTTGAGTGTGGTGACCTCGAAAAAGGTGTATGCAGACGCTGCATCAGCCCTCCAGGGCGTGGTCAAGGATGGCATGACGTTGATGTGCGGCGGATTTGGCGTCTGCGGAATTCCGGAGAAGCTGATATCGGCGTTGCGCGACTCCGGCGTGCGCGACCTGACGGTGGTGTCCAACAACGCCGGAATCGACGGCGCGGGTCTCGGCCTGCTGCTCGAGTCCCGTCAAATCCGCAAGATGATTTCCTCCTATGTCGGGGAGAACAAGGAATTTGAGCGGCAGTATTTGGCCGGAGAATTGCAGCTTGAATTCAATCCGCAAGGCACGCTCGCGGAAAGGATTCGCGCCGGCGGCGCCGGGATTTATGGATTTTTCACCAAAGTCGGCGCCGGCACGCAGGTGGCCGAGGGCAAGGAAACGCGCGTCGTCGACGGTGAGACCTATGTGCTGGAAAAGGGACTGGTAGCCGATGTGGCTCTCATCAAGGCGTGGAAAGGCGATACCGAAGGCAATTTGATCTACCGTAAGACGGCGCGGAATTTCAATCCCAACATGGCGACCGCGGCGCGCGTGACGCTGGCCGAGGTCGAGGAACTGGTGGAACCGGGCGTGTTGGACGGCGACAGCATTCACACTCCGGGAATCTTCGTGCAGCGAATTATTCAAGGCGTTAATTACACGAAAATGATCGAGAAGCGCACCGTGCGCAAACGGGCCGGGGGTTCGCATGCCGTGGTCGCGTGAGGAATTGGCCTCGCGCGCGGCCAAGGAATTGCAGGACGGGTATTACGTCAATCTAGGCATCGGCATCCCGACGCTGGTGGCGAATTACATTCCGCCCGGCATGCATGTGGTGCTGCAGTCGGAAAACGGCATGCTGGGCACCGGACCTTTCCCATTCGAGGGCGAGGAAGACCCCGATCTGATCAACGCCGGCAAACAGACGGTAACGGCGCTGCCGACCACCTCGTATTTCTCCTCCGCCGACAGTTTCGCCATGATCCGTGGAGGGCACATCAATCTGGCCATTTTGGGGGCGATGGAAGTCGCCGAAAACGGCGATCTCGCGAACTGGATGATTCCAGGCAAAATGGTGAAGGGGATGGGTGGCGCGATGGATTTGGTCGCCGGCGTCAAGCGAGTGGTGGTGGTGATGGATCACACGTCGAAGGACGGCGACCCTAAATTTAAATCCGCGTGCGAATTGCCGCTCACCGGTACCAAAGTGGTGGACTTGTTAATTACCGATCTCGCGGTTTTCGAGCGTCCCACGCGTCGCGATTTATTCAAACTCATTGAAACCGCGCCGGGAGTGACGCGCGCCGAAATTAGATCGAAGACTCCGGCAAACTACTTAGAGTAGCGATTGGGGCTGAACAGGCTGCATTAAACCGCAGCGCGCAATGTCGCGCGCCGTTGCTGTTCCTCGTGAACGTCTGAATCGGCCAGCCCAGTATTCGCCGCGATAATGTCCACCAAGCGATGCGCAGGATCCTTCGGCAACGTCACTTCGTGAATCCGCTCCCAGATGCGAATCCGTTCCTCTGCGGTCTTGAGACGCGATGACTGTTCGGCCAAATCCATACGGCGCCGCTCCGCGGCCTCAGCCTGCTGATGGACCAGCCTCGCTCGGAAGTCCATCATCGGATCCTCAGGCGAAGATGTCGAGGGTCGTCCGAGGCTGGGGCTGGGTTTGTATTGATTCACGCGAGTCTCCTACAAGTACCCGTCAAGGTAACACTGTATGAGTAGCCGCGAGGGTGTTTCGCAAGCGACGCCAATGCGAGTGCTTAAGTTACTTCACCGAGCGACGCGCGGCTGCGAGCTTGGGCCACCGGCGGATATAGTCGGCCTGTTCCGCCGTTTGCGGTATCGTGGGCCAACTTTTGGCGCGCTCGCTGTGCTGCCACAATTCATTGAGTTCTTTAAGGGCAGATTTGCCGTTGCCCGCCGTGTCCGCCAAAAAACAACCCATGACGAGCCCGGTGCGGCCGATGCCTGCGCGGCAATGCACATAGATGCAGCGCTTCGCCTCAAGCGCGAGGCGAATGTCTGATAGTAGTTCCAAAACTTGGCCTGCACTTGCGGGTACGCAAGTATCCGCGATAGGCGAGTTCTGGTACTTGGCATGGACCGGCAGCAAGTGCCGGTAGGCGGGCAATTCGCCCTTCTCAGTCAGATCGAAGAAGTAATTGATGCCGATCTCGCGGAATCGTGCAAGCCGCGCCCGAGCATCGGTGTAGTCGGCGCCAATCGGATATTCGCCGGCGAGCAGACGGCCAGGAATGACCCAGTAGCTGTTCGGCAGGGGTCGGTTCAAAGGCCGAAAGATTCAGAGAGATTGCATCGCGTCATGTGTAGACCGTACTACATACGGACTGCGTGATGTTAGCAGCGAACGGCTTTGGGGAATGAGCCGCTGCGGCGTACCCCGATCGAATCCCTTATATCGTCTTGCTGCCGATGTTTGATTGAGGGCTATCCTCGCCGGCCGTATTGAACGCAACGATCGAAAAATAGTAAGTACCGCGCGCAAGTCCAGCGACGACATACGAGGTTTCCGCAGCGTCTAAAACCGAAATGGTCGAGGTCCACGCACCCGCGGTGGTTCCAAAGTAAATATGGTACCCAGCAAGATCCGTTACCGGGCTGCCATCGGTGTTCTGCGTGGGCACGGTCCAAGAAAGGCTGGCCGAACCGGTTGCAGGCGCAGCCGGTGCAGCGTTGACTGCAATCGTGAATGGACCGATCGAGGCACTATTGCTGCCATTGCTCCCGGTAATGGTAATGGCCCCGGTCTTTCCCTCATTGGCGACAGCTGGCGTTCCGATCAGTGCGCCGGTCGCCGTGTTAAACGCTGCCCAAGTCGGCTTTCCCTGGATCTGAAAGGTCACCGTACCGTTACCCGCAGAGACGGTCGGTTGAAATGCGTAGTTTTGCCCCACGGTCACGCTGCTTGCCGGCGTACCCGCAAGTGCGACAGGGGGGCTTGATACGGCCGCCACGGTCGCAGTAGCGGAGGCCGGTGTCGAGACACCGACCCCATTGCCGCAGCCCGACAGAAGCAGTCCCGCGCTCAGCAGCGCCGACAGGCAAATTGAGGCTTTTGGAGGCCGGATCATCAGCATGCTGCGATTAAAGTACGGGTGATTGGTTCGTGCAATCTGTCGCAGTTTGCGGACTTAATTCGACCCGGAGTGTGACGCGCGGCACCTTCAATTGTCGCTGCTGTTTAACTAAACATTTGCCTCGGCGTTGGGGCTGGCATGGATGCCCTTAGCCTTCGCATCTCCATGCGCTTTTGATCGGCGGCCGCCAACGCGCCGAGGTAAGATAGCGCCCGTGTCACATGCCAACCCATTGAAAACGCAAATCTTCCTTGTTTTTGGTGTGATTGCGTTGTGGCTTCTGGACGCCGCGATGCCGCTTGTCGCGATCGCTGCTGAGCAACCACCCGCTCCGGCGCCTGAATCGGCGGTACCGGCCGACTATCGGATCGGTCCGGGCGATACCTTGAAAGTGTATGTGTTTCAAAACGAAGAGCTTTCCACCACGGTTCCGGTGCGGCCCGACGGCAAGATCTCCACGCCGCTGGTCGAGGACATGGTTGCGGTGGGCAAGAGTCCTTCTCAATTGGCGCGAGACATCGAAAAATCATTGGGCGAATACGTCAAGTCGCCCAAGGTCAACGTGGTGGTCATGGTCGCCGCCAGCGTTTTCAGTCAGGTGAAGGTCATTGGTCAGGTGAAGACTCCGCAAGCGCTACCCTACCGCGATGGCATGACGGTTCTCGACGCGGTTCTCGCGGTCGGCGGGTTGGGTCAATTCGCTGCGGGAAACCGCGCCCATATCGTGCGGACTGAGAATGGCAAACAAAGCGAAATCAAAGTAAAACTGGATGCACTGGTCAACAGCGGTGACATGAAACAGAACTTGCTTCTGAAGCCTGGTGATGTACTGGTTGTACCGGAAACACGGTTTTGATGTCGCGGGGCAATTCATGACACCAGCGTTGGATCACATATTCGATGAGGTGCGCGGCGCGTGGCGGTTTCGTTGGTATGCGTTAATTGCAGCGTTCACAGTCGCATTCGTCGGTTGGGCAATAGTATTCGCCCTGCCGGATCGGTACGAAGCCGATGCGCGGGTGTTCGTTGACACGCGCTCGGCGCTAAAGCCCGCTCTGCAAGGATTAACCCTCGATCAGAACGTCGATGCGCAAATCAATTACGTGCGCCAATCCTTGCTGGAAGGTCCGCAGTTGGCGCGGATTGCCAAGGACGCCGGCGTCCTGTCACCGGCAGTGACCGACGAGAGGGCGCGCGCCAGGATCCTTGCTGCATTGAGTGATCGCATCGTCCTCGGTGTTTTCAGCGCGGGCACACAAGGCGACGAGCGCAGTACGGCGGGTAAGATTTACAGCTTTCACTACACGGATGGTGAGCGCGCTCGCAGCTTGCGCGTGGTCGAATCGTTACTCAACACTTTCGTGGAAGAAACCTTGGGCGGCAAGCGCGAAGGCTCGCAGCATGCACAGCAATTTCTCGAGACGCAAATCAAGGATTATGAGCAGCGATTGAGCGCTGCGGAAGACAGATTGGCGGCATTCAAGAAGAAAAACGTGGGTCTGATGCCGAGCGATCAAGGCGGGTACTTCGCGCAGCTCCAGAAGGAAGTGGATGCCGCCAAGAAGGCTGAGTCGGATTTGTCCGTGGCTATGAGTCGACGAGATGAGCTGGCCAAACAATTGCATAGCAACTCAGTGATATCGGCTGCGGGCAGTTCAGGTGTGATCGGTCGCGGCGCCGGCGGCGATACTTTGAGTCGCATACAGGAAACCCAGGCCAAACTCGACGAACTTCTGCTCAAGTACACAGACAGACATCCCGATGTGATTGCAACGCGAGCTACGCTCGCTGAACTAAAACAGCGGCGTGCAACCGAGTTGGCAAACTTACAGCGCGGCGATGCCAGCGCGATTGCATCGAGCGGGGCCGGCAATAATCCCGTCTATCAAAGCATGCAGCTCGAACTTAATAAAGTGGACGTCGATATCGCCGCCCTGCGACGGGAATTGGCGCAGCATCAAGGCACCGTGGCGGACCTTCGTCAACGTCTCAACAGCGCGCCTCAAGTCGAAGCGGAGTATCAGCAGCTCAATCGTGATTACGATGTAAACAAAGCCCAGTACACTGCTTTGCTCGAGAGCTATCAAAAGGCACGTTTGGGCGAGCGTGCGGACAATGCGGGTTCGGTGCGGTTTGAAATCGTTCTTCCGCCTACCTCACCGTTGG
>JBDTAV010000034.1:0-24465 GCA_039924385.1 Steroidobacteraceae bacterium | reverse complement strand
CGCATTCAGCTTCTGGCATTCTATGGCCAGCGGCTCGAAACCTATCACGCTGAGTCTTCCCGCCTCATTCAACCGAGCGAACGGGTCGGCGACCCCCTCCAATAACATCGCGCCGATGTCCACTGCGGTCATTAATGGGGGCGCGACGATTTCCTCAAAAAAGAACATTCTTGCTTCCTTACCGCGGAGTACGTTGGGCGCTTGCCCGTTTAGCGCTCCCGCCATCGATGATATTAGGGGACTGTGGCGGACGCCAGTTCGGCACAATATTAGAATGGCGGAGAGGGAGGGATTCGAACCCTCGAAGGGCTTTTGACCCTTACGCCCTTAGCAGGGGCGCGCCTTCGACCACTCGGCCACCTCTCCGGATTAGCCTTAAGCGGCCTTCGCGGAGCGCAGGATGATACCCGCCCAAAGCAGTCTAGGTAAAGCTAAGGAGCTAAGTGCCTGTTTCAGGCGTCATCGATCATCTTGGTGGGCGCTGCACCCACGTTGCCGTCATGATCTTGCTCGCGCTTGATGCGCTCGTAGATCTCTTCGCGGTGAACCGCGACATCCTTTGGTGCATTGACGCCAACTCGGACTTGGTTGCCCTTCACGCCCAGCACAGTCACCGTAACCTCGTTGCCGATCATTACGGTCTCACCGACTCGTCTGGTCAATATCAACATAATCTGGCTCCTTGCATACTTGGCACTCGCAGCGGCTTAAGATTAACCGTGCTGCGCGCCGCTTCGCATCAAGTTCGTTCCTGAATCGAACGGTGGGTTGCTGTTCCCACAAGAATTCTTCAGTCGATCGGACAAGAATACAAGAATACCAAACGCATTTGTTGCAACTTCTTGTCAGAATAAAACAATCGTTCAATTAGCCAGGCGGCTGCGTACCAACGCCTCCACCCCCGCAAGCGCGGCAGCCAAATTTTCGGGCTGCGTGCCGCCCGCCTGCGCGAAATCCGCCCGACCGCCGCCGCGGCCTCCGACCTTTGCCGCCACCTGTCCTGCAATCTCACCCGCTTTGATCCGCGCCACCAAGTCGTCTGAAACTCCCGCAACCAACAGGACCTTGCCTTCCTGCACGCTCGCAAGGACGATCACCGAGGAGCCGAATTTGTCCTTGAGCCGGTCCAGGGCTTCCCGCAGCGACCTTACATCGACTCCGTCGATTTGAGCAGCCAAAACCTTAATGCCGCCGATATCCTTTGCGCCGGCGGACAGATCGCCCCCGTGCCCGCTCGCCAATTTTGATTTGAGTTGCTGAACCTCCTTTTCCAGCCTGCGGGAGCGCTCGACGAGCTCGCGTACCTTTTCATCCACGTCCTCGCGGCTGCCCCGAAGCATCGCAGCAATATCGCGCAGCACCTGATCCGTGTGCACAACCCACTCATAAGCCCCACGGCCGGTCAGCGCTTCCACGCGGCGAATTCCGGCAGCAACGCCCGATTCACTCGTAATCTTGAACAAACCAATATCACCGGCACGTTCGACGTGCGTTCCGCCGCAGAGTTCCATCGAAAAGTCTCCGATCGTTAGAACCCGCACATCGCTGTCATATTTCTCGCCAAACAATGACATGGCACCGGCGGCTTTGGCTTGGTCCAAGGCCATTACGCGCGTCTCGACCGGTGCGTTCTCGCGAATTTCGGAATTGACCCGGTCTTCTACCTGGCGCAATTCGTCCGGCAACAAGGCCTGCGTGTGCGAGAAGTCGAAGCGCAACCGGTCAGCGGCGACCAGCGACCCCTTTTGCTCCACATGCTTGCCCAGAATTTTTCGAAGCGCGGCATGCAGCAAGTGCGTCGCGGAATGATTGAGTGCGATCGCCTTGCGGCGCTCTTGATCGACCTGTGCGTCCACGGCATCACCGATGCGCAATTCGCCCTTCTCGACCACACCCACGTGGGAAAACGACGCGCCAATTTTCTGCGTATCGCGCACGGTAAACCGCGCGCTAGTGCCCAGCAGGATGCCTGTATCGCCGATTTGTCCGCCGCTTTCCGCATAAAAGGGCGTGTGATCCAGAACAACTTGGCCTTCTTGGCCCGGCCGCAGCACATCAACCAACGCGCCGTCAAATATGAGCGACCTGACCCTCGCTGAGTCCGCCATGCGATCGTAGCCTGAAAAATCGGTCTTGCCGGAAAGCTTGATCGTGTCGCGCAGATCCGCGCCGAACTTGCTCGCTGCACGCGCCCGTCCGCGCTGCGCTTCCATGGCGACATCGAAGGCCACCTGATCGATGCTCAGGCCCCGCTCACGTGCGATGTCGGCGGTGAGATCTGCGGGGAAGCCATAGGTATCGTAAAGCTTGAATACCGTTTCACCCGGGATCACGGATGATTTCAGTTTCGCCGTTTCCGCGTCAAGCAACGCCATGCCGGTCGCCAGCGTTTCAGCAAATCGGATTTCCTCCTGCGCAAGCACGTGCGCGGCCCGGGCTTCGCCTGTTCCCAGTTCTACGTAATAAGAGCCCATTTCCCGCACCAACGGCGAAACGAGTTTGTTGAAGAAGGGTTGAGTCTGGCCGAGCTTATAACCATGGCGAATAGCGCGGCGGATGATGCGCCGCAAGACGTAACCGCGGCCTTCGTTTGACGGCACGACGCCATCGATAATGAGAAAAGTACAAGCCCGAATATGGTCTGCAATGACCCGCAGACTCGCCGACTGCAGGTCCTCCGTACCCGTGACATCCGCGGCTGCGCGAATCAATGACTTGAACAAGTCGATATCGTAGTTGCTGTGGACCCCTTGCATCACGGCCGCGACGCGCTCCAACCCTAAGCCGGTATCGACCGAAGGTTTGGGCAGGGGCACCAGCACGCCATCCGATGAACGCTCGTATTGCATGAACACGAGATTCCAAATCTCGACGTAGCGATCGCCATCCTCTTCCGGTGTCCCCGGGGGTCCGCCGGGAATTTCCGGGCCATGATCGTAGAATATTTCCGAACAGGGGCCGCACGGCCCGGTGTCGCCCATCGCCCAAAAATTCGACTTCTCGCCCATTCGCGTGCAACGCGTCGGGTCAACGCCGATCTCTTCGACCCAAATGCGCTCAGCCTCATCATCTTCCGTGTATACGGTCACCCATAACCGGTCCTTTGGAATTTCCAGGGTGCCGGTGATGTAATTCCACGCGAAGTGGATCCCTTCACGCTTGAAATAATCGCCAAAACTGAAGTTCCCCAGCATTTCAAAAAATGTGTGGTGGCGAGCAGTGTAGCCGACATTCTCTAGGTCATTATGCTTGCCGCCGGCGCGGACGCAGCGCTGCGCTGTCGCCGCACGGGAATAGTCGCGCACTTCCTTGCCTAGAAATAAATCCTTAAATTGCACCATCCCAGCATTGGTGAACAACAAGGTCGGGTCGTTGTGCGGCACCAGCGAACTCGATGGCAGCACTCGGTGGCCGTTTTTTCGAAAGAACTCCAGAAAGCTGGCGCGAATTTCCGAGGTCGTCATCGATTTCATTTTTACGTCGCGTTTCATGTCTCTTCGATGCCTGAATCAAGTTCAACGTCAAAGCCTAAAGCCATTCGTATCTGGGCGCTCGTGAAACCTCGGTAACCCAAAAATCGCGCCTGCAGCTGCCTGTCGGCGTAAGTCTTCGCCGGTTTCGCGCCAAATTTCTTCAGACGCGCCTTTTTTAGCAGCATGATCCAATCAGGGTAGGCGTCGAGGTATTCCTCAACCAGCGGCCCCTGCAAGCCATGTCGACGCAGATCGACACGGATACGAAGCGGCCCTTGGCCCCTCGCAGCGTGATAGGCCACGAAGTTCTCCAGGTAGCGCCGATCGTCGAGTAATTTTTCGCCGCGCAGCACATCTATCAAGGGCAGCACGACTGATGCATCGTAACCCTTCTCGAGCAGTTTAAGGCGTAAATCCTCTGCCGAATAGTCGCGCCGGGCCAACGCGTTGAGTGCCGCGACTCGGGCGGCGCGGGCATCCAGGGGCTCGACAGGCCCGGCCGGCCGGGGCATTAGGCTTCTTTGACGTCGCCGCCCCGATTCATGGTGGCCTTTTCCGGAATCAGCTTGGCGCGAACCTGCACCTCGATATCCTTGGCGATCTCGGGGTGCTGCTGCAGAAATACGCGCGCATTGTCCTTGCCCTGCCCTATTCGTTCGCCCTTGTAGCTATACCAAGAGCCGGACTTCTCCACCATGTTATGAAGGACTCCCAATTCAATGAGTTCGCCCTCCTTAGAAATCCCGGTGCCGTACATGATTTCAAACTCGGCTTCCCGGAACGGGGGCGCGACTTTATTCTTGACGACCTTGACGCGGGTCATTGAACCCACCACTTCTTCGCCATTCTTGATCGCGCCGATACGCCGAATATCCATGCGCACGGAAGAATAGAACTTCAGCGCGTTTCCGCCCGTCGTGGTCTCAGGGTTGCCGAACATGACGCCGATCTTCATGCGAATCTGATTGATGAAAATCACGATGGTGTTGGAGCGCTTGATATTGCCGGTCAGTTTGCGCAGAGCTTGCGACATGAGCCGCGCCTGCAAACCCATATGTTGATCGCCCATCTCGCCTTCGATTTCAGCTTTCGGCGTAAGCGCGGCAACGGAGTCGACGACGACCACATCGACGGCGCCGGATCGCACCAACATATCGGTGATCTCGAGCGCCTGTTCACCGGTGTCGGGCTGCGAGACCAGCAAGTCGTTGACCTTGACGCCCAGCTTTTCCGCATACACCGGATCGAGCGCGTGCTCCGCGTCCACGAATGCCGCTGTGCCGCCGTTGGCCTGCGCCGAAGCGATGATGGCCAGCGTTAGCGTAGTCTTGCCGGAGGACTCCGGACCAAATATTTCGATCACGCGGCCGCGCGGAATGCCGCCGACGCCGAGCGCGATATCAAGGCCCAGCGAGCCGGTGGGGATCGAGTCCACCTCGTAGATGGCACCGGCGTCGCCCAAGCGCATGACGGAGCCCTTACCAAATTGCTTCTCGATCTGGCTCAGCGCGGCTGCGAGAGCTTTCTTGCGATTCTCTTCCATGGATAGTCCTCAACAAAGTGAGTCGCCATTATTTCATATTCAGCGCGCGACGCTCATCTCATATGCAACGATTTCGCACAGATTTCTCAAGGGTTTCTGATTTCATCCAGTAGTGACCAGGTGTCGAGTACTGTATACGCGGACTCGACGGCGCCGCTGTCGGAGCGAATCAACCTGAAGTTGGTTACCGGCCACACAACTGGCGACATTGCTTGCGGCACAGGGGCTTGCGTGACCTTCCTCGCGAGCGTTACATGCGCACGCAGCGGCTCCCGCGGCAATCCAATCGCTTCATTCAGCTTGCGCCACAAATCGAGCAGTCCCGGCGGTGCTGCACGGGCTGCAGCCACCACGACCCGCGACTCCCGCCAAAATTCGATCGAATCGAATCTGACAGTAAATTGACCTGCACGCAGAGATCGGCCGATCTGCTGCAGCACCGCGAGGTCGGCGGCAGACACCTCGCCGAGAAATGCGAGGGTTACATGGTAGTTCTTTGGATCGATCCAACGGCTTCGGGTCTGAAGATTGAGCCGTCGCGCCAATTGGGTGAGCTGCCGCGCGACATCGACATCCGGCCAGAGCGCAAAAAATAATCGCATCTGCAAACCTTGACAATCGGGCTGCCGATCAATGCCTCAGCAAGCCCTGCAGGGCAGCGCGCACGGTCTTGCGTCGCACCGTGTCGCGGTCACCTCGAAAACGTCGCAGTACCGTGACGACCCGAATTGCGCCAGTCTGGCGCGTGGCCCATCCCAGCCAAACGGTTCCCACGGGCTTCCCTGCAACCGCGCCACCCGGTCCCGCGATGCCGGTCACCGCCACCGCAACCCGTGTCTTGCTGCGGAGAAGCGCACCGGTCGCCATGGCTCTAACGGTTGCTTCGCTGACTGCACCGTGGCGCCGCAAAACCACGCGCGGCACTCCGAGTCGGCGCACCTTGGACTCGTCGCTGTAGGTGACAAACCCTTCGCGGAACCAGTGCGAGCTGCCGGCGATATCCGTCAGCGCCTTGGCAATCCAGCCGCCGGTGCAAGACTCAGCCGTTGCGGCGCTGCGCCCCGCTTTGAGCAGGTGTCGACCCACTCGCTCGGCAAGACGTTTTAGTTCCACGTCGCTGTCTGTCATGCAACGAGTCTACTGGTTTAGAATTGCCTATGGTTCGTCTACTGTATGCATTCTTGCTCGGAATCGCGGTGGCCAACGCGGCCCTGGGGCCGCCTACCGTGTCGGGACCGCCACGGCGGGCGACACGGTGTATTTGCGGGCACTGTATTCGCTCAATATGGAACAGCCGCTTTCTCTGCAACGAATGGATATTCAAAACAAAATGATGCGAGAGTTCCAGACGCGAACGCCGAATGATTGATCCAGAAGAGAAAATGAATCACACGCCGATGATGCAGCAATATCTGCGCATCAAGGCACAGCATCCGGACGTGCTGCTGTTCTACCGCATGGGTGATTTCTACGAGATGTTCTACGACGATGCGCGCCGCGCCGCGGAGCTGCTCGACATCGCCTTGACTCAACGTGGCGCATCCGCCGGGGCCCCGATTCCCATGGCCGGCGTGCCGGTCGTGACCCTGGATGGCTATCTGGCGAAGCTGGTGCGCAAGGGCCAATCGGTGGCGATTTGCGAGCAGCGCGGCGAACCGGGAAAAACCAAAGGCCCAATGGATCGCGAGGTGGTGCGCATCGTCACGCCGGGCACGGTGACTGATGATGCCCTCTTGGAGGAACGGCGGGACACCGTGCTGGCCAGCGTCTGCGGCCGGGATGGCCGCTACGGGCTTGCCTGGCTTGACCTATCGGCAGGGCGTTTCAGTGTCATGGAACTCGATAGTCTCACCGCGCTTGAGGCCGAAGTGGAGCGGTTGCGCCCGGCAGAGATACTGGCCCCGGATGGCGCGCAGCCCGCTTTGGCTCACTCCTCCGCGAAGGATCGACCTTGGCGATCCCGGGCGCCTTGGCACTTCGAAATCGACTCGGCCACCCGAGCGCTGACCGAGCAGTTTCACACCCGCGACCTGGCCGGCTACGGCTGCGCAAACAAACCGCTGGCCATCGCGGCCGCAGGCGCGTTGCTGGGCTATGTGCGCGAAACGCAAAAATCCGCGCTGCCGCACCTGCTGTCGATCACGACCGAAGAGCGCGATGACGCACTCATCATGGATCCGGCTACACGCCGCAACCTGGAACTCGATGAAAGCATTGCCGGAGGGTCCGAACTGACCCTCGCGGGTGTTTTTGATCGCACGACGACCGCCATGGGCGGACGATTGCTGCGGCGCTGGCTGCATCGACCGCTGCGGGACCGCGGCGTCTTGCGCGCACGCTATCACGCCGTCGCCACCCTGATCGATGGCGGCCAACACACAGGCATCGCTGAAGCGCTGGCGGCTGTCGGTGATCTGGAAAGGATATTGGCGAGAATCGCCCTGCGCTCCGCGCGGCCTCGCGATCTGGTGCAGTTGCGCACGGCACTCGGCGCGTTGCCGTCGCTGCGGCGCCTCATCGCCGGCGCACAGTCGCCGCTACTGCAGCGGCTTACCGCCGGCATCAACGATCATCACGCAGAACATTCCTTGTTGCGGCGCGCGATCGATGAAGCCCCGCCCCACTACCTTCGTGAAGGCGGAGTGATTGCTCCGGGGTTCGACGCGGAATTGGATGAATTGCGCGCGCTCGGCAGCAACACCGAACAATTCCTCATCGACCTTGAACAGCGAGAACGCGAACGCAGCGGTCTCTCGAGCTTGAGACTCGGCTTCAACCGGATACAGGGCTTCTTCATCGAGGTGAACCGCAGTCAAGCCGACAAAGTACCGCCCGAGTATCTGCGCCGGCAAACCGTCAAATCGGCCGAACGATTCATTACGCCGGAATTAAAATCCTTCGAGGACAAAATCCTGGGAGCGCGCGAACGTTCGCAGGCGCGGGAACGGCTGCTCTACGAGGCATTACTGGATCACTTGTGCGCCAATCTGCCCGCGCTGCAGACCAGCGGGGCTGCGATTTCGGAAGTCGATGTGCTGCGTTGTTTCGCGGAACGTGCGATGACGCTGCAGTGTGCGCAGCCGGAACTGGTCGAGGAGCCCGTGTTGCGCATTGATGCCGGGCGCCATCCGGTGGTCGAACGCGCGGGTCGCGAGCCCTTCATCCCCAATGATCTGCGCCTGGACGATTCGCGCCGCATGCTGATCATTACCGGCCCCAATATGGGCGGCAAGAGCACGTATATGCGCCAGACCGCGTTGATCGTAATTCTCGCGCACATCGGCTGCTTTGTGCCGGCGCGGCGCGCGATTCTGGGGCCCATGGATCGCATCTTCACGCGCATTGGCGCCTCCGACGATCTGGCCGGCGGACGCTCGACTTTCATGTTGGAAATGACCGAAACCGCGAACATATTGAACAATGCCACCGACAAGAGCCTGGTGCTCATGGACGAAGTCGGCCGGGGCACCAGCACCTTCGACGGTCTATCGCTCGCCTGGGCCTGCGCGGCGTTCATCGCCACAAAAATCCGCGCCTTTACCTTGTTTGCGACGCATTATTTCGAACTCACCAGCCTCGCCGGCGAGGCGCCCGACGTGGCCAATGTGCATGTCGAGGCGGTTGAACATGGCGATGAGCTGGTATTTCTCCACAGCGTCAAGGACGGACCCGCCAACCAAAGTTATGGGCTGCAAGTCGCGGCACTCGCCGGAATCCCGAAGGCCGTGACGCTGCAGGCACGGCGTTATTTGACTGAGCTGGAGCGCGAACGCGACGCACTGCGCAGCTACAACTCACCCCAGGGAGAATTGCCGCTATTTGCGCCGCCCTCGCCCACCCGGGAATCGGCGGCGCTCCTCGCTTTGCGCGCCGCGGACCCGAACGCCTTGAGCCCCAAGGACGCGCTCGATCTCTTATTCCAGTTGAAGAATCTCGACCGTGACGATTCGCTTTAGTCGATGAACTTTCCCGTCTGCAGGAAAGCGCCCGCCTGGCGCGCAACCAATTTGGAGAATGGCAGGCCGGTATGACTGACCGGCAGCACCAAGTGCTGCGAAATGCCGGGGAGTCGTGTCTCATCGACAAAAATGGTGCCGTCGTTGGGCGCGCCGCGTGCACCGACCAACTTTCCCAACCCCACGCTCAAGCTGCCCGCGATCACGCCGAGATCGCGCTGGCCTCGCCATCGACGCTCGCGTGGGCTCAGCAATTCCTCGCGGACGCCCCTGCCTAAGAGCATTTTGCCGAGCGGCAAGCGGGCCAAATTCAGCGCGGCGCGGCTGCCGTTGAGCGGTGATCCTAAGAACACGATACGCCCCGGCGGCAACTGGTCGGCGGCACCTATCTCAAATAATTTCAAAATCACCAGGCCACCCAAACTGTGGCCTACCAAGTGCAAGGTGTTCGCGCGCAATCCATTCAAGAATCGTCCCAGAGCTTCAGCATTGGCGCTGATACTGGATTTCATGGATGCATAGCCAAAGGCGCGTGTTTCGGCGTTAAGCTCCTGCGCCAATCGGCGGCGCAACAAGCCGCCCTCGATGCCCGTAAGCCAGAGACCGTGCACATACACGACCATCGTGCTCATCGCGCCACGTTACAGACGCAACTCGGAAATCACCTTGCGGTTGGTGCTCGAAGAGACCGTTTCGAGCGCCTCGAGCGCCGCTGCCCAGCGAAATTGCACGTGCTCGCTCTCGCTCAATTTCACAGGTACACGCTGCGGCAAACGCAGCGAAAATGCATGTTCGAGATTGCGCGTGATGCCCGGCGCATACACTTTGCCGAATGCCGGTAGGATTTCGTACACCTGGGTCCACTGTAGATTGACCAGCACGCCCTGAATGATGCCGGTTTCCTCGATCACCTCGCGTCGGGCCGCGGCATCGGCCGGTTCACCCCATTCGAGGCTGCCCGTCACAGATTGCCAAAACCCAAGCGGCCGGCGTCGCTCGAGCAGCAGAAATTCCCCGCCCTCGGTATAGATTACGATCAAGACGGATTCGGGGCGGCGAAATTGCTGCAAGCGTCAATCGATCTTCGGCGGCGTGCGCACGCGAATGTGCAGTTCTCGGAGCTGAGCTTCGTTCACTTCGGTGGGCGCATCCATCAAGAGATCCGCGGCCGTTTGAGTCTTGGGGAAGGCGATCACCTCGCGGATGCTGTCGGCCCCGGCCATCAGCATCGCCAGTCGGTCGAGGCCGAACGCAATGCCGCCATGGGGAGGGGCACCGAACTTGAGCGCATCGAGCAAGAAGCCGAATTTCAAGCGAGCATCTTGCGGCGAAATGCCCAACAGGTCGAATACCGCGGATTGCAATTCCTGATTGTGGATTCTCACCGAGCCGCCGCCGATCTCTGAGCCGTTGAGCACCATGTCGTAAGCCTTGGCGATCGCCTCTCCGGGGCTTGCGGCCAGTGCGGCGCTGTCCAGATTCGCAGGGCTGGTAAAGGGATGATGCATGGCCTGCCAACGCTTGGCATCCTCGTCCCATTCGAACATCGGGAAATCGACCACCCACAAGGGTCGCCACGCGGTGGCGACCATCTTTAAGTCCTGGCCCACTTTTAACCGCAACGCACCGAGCGCATCGCTCACGACCTTGCCGCTGTCCGCACCGAAGAAAATCAAATCGCCATCCTTGGCAGCGACGCGCTGCATGATTCCGCTGACGGCCGAATCGCTCAAAAACTTCAAGATCGGCGACTGCAACCCTTCGCGCCCCTTCGACAGCTCATTGACCTTGATGTACGCCAGACCTTTCGCGCCATAGCGAGCCACAAACGCGGTGTAGTCATCGATCTCTTTGCGGGACAGCTTGCCGCCCTGAGGCACGCACAACGCCGTGACACGGCCACGAGGATCGGCGGCAGGGCCTGCGAACACCTTGAAGTCGCAGCCCCTCACGAGGTCAGCGACATCCACCAACTCCAACGGCACACGCAGATCCGGCTTGTCGGACCCATAACGGCGCAGCGCCTCCGCGTAGCTCATCCGCGGCATCGGACTCGGCAATTCCACGCCCAAGACCTGCTTGAATAGATGATGGATCAGACCCTCCATCAGGCGCTGAATTTCCGCCTGATCCAAGAAGGAAGTCTCGATATCGAGCTGGGTAAATTCCGGCTGACGATCCGCGCGCAGATCCTCGTCCCGGAAGCAGCGCACGATTTGATAGTAACGATCGAACCCGGAAATCATCAGCAATTGTTTATAGATTTGCGGCGACTGCGGCAAGGCGAAAAACTTTCCAGCGTGCGTGCGGCTCGGCACCAGATAGTCGCGAGCGCCCTCCGGCGTGGCCTTGGATAACATGGGCGTCTCAATGTCGACAAAGCCCGCCTCGTCCAGATAATGGCGCATCGCGCGCGTGATGCGATGACGCAGCAACAGTCGCTCGCGCATCTCTTCGCGGCGCAGATCCAAATACCGAAAGCGCAGTCGAACTTCCTCGCTCACCGTCTCGTCGAGTTGGAAGGGTAGCGGCTCGGAGCGATTGAGAATCTCCAGCTCCTGACACAAGACTTCGACCTGCCCGGACTTGAGATGGGCGTTGGCGGTTCCGGGCGGCCGTGCTCGCACCAAGCCGGTTACCTTGAGGACGAATTCATTGCGCACGCGCTCGGCGGAGGCAAACACCTCGGCTTTGTCCGGATCGAACACGATTTGCAGCAGTCCCTCGCGGTCGCGCAAGTCGACGAAAATGACGCCGCCATGATCGCGGCGACGGTGGGCCCAACCGGCCACGGTGACGGCCTTTCCGATCGATGTCTCATCGACTCGGCCGCAATAGTGAGTGCGCATAAGCAAGAGCAACCAAAAAGGGGAAGCGCGGGATGCTAAGGCTTGAGGCCCGCTCGGGCAAGTGCTTATATGGCGGCAACCCAAGGAGGGTACCTATGGCTCCCATCCCGCTTGGTGCGATTGCCGGACTGATCTTAAGCTCGACCACGAGTTTTCTGATTACCGGACACTTATTTCATCCCTACCAAAAAAAGACGCCCTCGACTTGGCGCGCCGAATCGTGGCGCCAGCATATGTTCGCCTCATTGTTGCAGGCGATTGCGGGTGCGGGTTTGGGGTGGCTATTTGCCTTAGCCGGCGCTCCGCCGGTCGGCATTAGGCTGTTAGAGCTTGGGGCGGCGGTGTGGATGGTGCTTGCCGCCAGCATCTTGATCCAAGCGCTTTATGTGAATTGGGACCCGGGCTTCGTGGTTGGCCTGGTCATCGATTGGACCGTGTTTATCGCCGGTGTGTTGCTGGTCTGCGCCTGGCTTAGCGCCGGCGCTTGACTTTGACGGGTTTACGCTTGGAACGCGCCGCGCTCCTCGCCCTGCCCTTGCCCGAACCTGACTTCGGTTCGGCGCGGCGCGAGGACTTATCGGCGGGCTTGTCGGCCGGCTTCTCCGTAGCCTTAGGTGATTCCTTCAGGGACGAGGCATCCGCCTTGGTCTCGGCGGCCTTCGCGTCCTTGCCATCCTTGCCCTTCTCATCCTTGGCCTTCTCATCCTTGCCCTTCTCATCCTTGCCCTTCTCATCCTTCGCTTTCGTATCGGTATCCTTCGCATCCTTGGGCGCATCGTCAGGCCGGTCCGCCAAATTGCGTTGCTTGTCTTTGTCGCCCTTGAAGTCGGTTTCGTACCAGCCGCCGCCTTTGAGCCTGAAGACGGGTGCGGACATCAACCGCGTAAGCTGTGACTTGCCGCAATGCGGGCATTTTTTGAGCGGCGCATCGCTGAACTTCTGCATGGCCTCCAACTCGTGGCCGCAGTTCCTGCACTGATACTCGTAAAAAGGCATGGAATTCCTCTTCGGGGGACTAACGCCGCAAAGTATAGCGAACTTAGCTCGCCTACTCGCGGCGCTGAACTTAGTGCAGGCGCTCTTTTTCGAACACCAGCGCGTCGCGCTTGATCTTGCCGATGACACGATCGCCCGCTATGAAATCGCCCTTGAGGATCCGCTGCGCCAAGGGATTTTCGATCTGCGACTGGATGGCGCGCTTCAGCGGGCGCGCGCCATACACGGTATCGAAGCCCGCCTCGCCGATCTTGTCGCGCGCATCCTCGTCGAGCCGAAGGGTGATATCGCGCTCCGCCAAGCGCTGTCGTAGCCGTCCCAGCTGAATATCCACAATGGATCGTATCTGCTCCCGGCCGAGCGAGTGGAACACCACGATTTCATCGACACGGTTGATGAATTCGGGTCGGAAATGCTGCGTGACGACTTGCATCACCGCCTCTTTCATCTTGGCGTAATTAGCCTCGCCGGAGAGTTCTTGAATGACCTGGGATCCTAAGTTCGACGTCATGATGATCACGCAATTGCGGAAATCCACCGTGCGGCCCTGGCCGTCCGTGAGGCGCCCATCATCCAGCACCTGCAACAGGACGTTGAACACATCCGGATGCGCCTTCTCAATTTCGTCCAGCAGAATCACGCAGTAGGGTCGGCGGCGCACCGCTTCGGTCAAATAGCCGCCCTCTTCGTAGCCCACGTAACCCGGAGGCGCGCCGATCATGCGGGCGACCGAGTGCTTTTCCATGAATTCCGACATGTCGATGCGTATCAAGGCATCTTCGGTATCAAACATGAACTCGGCCAACGCCTTGCACAGCTCGGTCTTACCGACGCCCGTGGGACCTAAGAACATGAACGAGCCGCTGGGCCGATTCGGATCGGACAGTCCCGCGCGCGTGCGTCGAATGGCGTCCGCCACCGCCTTGACGGCTTCCTCCTGACCGACGACGCGCTTGCCGAGCACTTCTTCCATGCGCAGCAATTTGTCGCGCTCGTCCTCGAGCATCCTCGATACCGGGATCCCGGTCCATTTCGAGACGATCTCGGCGACCTCGGTTTCGGTCACCGAATTGCGCACCAGCTGATTGGGTTTGTGTTCGACTTCCAGCGCCTTGGCCAATTTCTGCTCGAGCGCGGGAATACGTCCATACTGCAGCTCGGACATGCGCGCCAAATCCTGCGCGCGCCGCGCGGTATCGAGGTCTTGACGTGCGCGCTCCAATTCCTCCGTGATGTGGGCTGCGCCTTGGACCGTGGCCTTCTCTGCCTTCCAGATCTCTTCTAGGTCGGAATATTCCTTTTCCAATCCGGCCAAGGTGTCATTCAAGGTGCCCAAGCGCTTGCGCGACGCCTCATCGCTTTCTTTCTTCAGCGCCTCGCGCTCGATCTTCAGCTGGATGATGCGTCGGTCCAATTTATCGAGTGCCTCGGGCTTGGAATCGATTTCCATGCGGATCAAGGAACCCGCCTCATCGATCAGATCGATGGCCTTATCGGGCAGCTGACGATCCGCAATGTAGCGATGCGACAGGGTTGCCGCGGCCACGATAGCCGGGTCCGTAATTTGCACGCCATGATGCACCTCGTAGCGCTCTTTGAGACCGCGCAAAATCGCGATGGTGTCTTCGACCGACGGCTCGTCGACCATGACCTTTTGGAAGCGCCGTTCGAGCGCCGCGTCCTTCTCGATATATTTGCGATATTCATCGAGCGTAGTGGCACCCACACAATGCAACTCGCCGCGCGCCAGCGCAGGCTTCAGCATATTGCCCGCGTCCATCGCGCCCTCGGCCTTGCCGGCTCCCACCATGGTATGCAATTCGTCGATGAACAGAATGACCTGGCCTTCTTGTTTCGCCAGATCATTGAGTACGGCTTTCAGGCGCTCCTCAAACTCGCCACGAAACTTCGCACCCGCGATGAGCGCCCCCATATCGAGCGAGAGAATGCGCTTATTGCGCAGGCCCTCGGGCACTTCGTCGTTGATGATGCGTTGGGCCAATCCCTCGACGATCGCAGTCTTGCCCACACCTGGCTCGCCGATCAGCACGGGATTGTTCTTGGTGCGCCGTTGCAGAACTTGAATCGTGCGGCGAATTTCGTCATCGCGCCCGATCACCGGATCCAATTTGCCTTGGGTTGCACGCTCCGTCAGATCGATGCTGTACTTTTCCAGCGCCTGGCGATTCTCTTCGGCGCCCGCATCGTCCACCTTGGCCCCGCCGCGTACCTCCTCAATGGCCTTTTCCAGATTGGCGCGGGTCGCCCCGTTGGCCTTGAGCAGTCGGCCCAATTCGCCCCGATCGTCGCATGCGGCCAGCACGAACAGCTCGCTGGAAATGAACTGATCGCCGCGCTGCTGCGCGAGCTTGTCGGTGACGTTCAAGAGCTTATTCAACTCGTTGCCGAGCAGAACTTCGCCGCCCGCACCGTCGACCTTGGCAATCCGCTCGAGCGCCGCCGCCAGATCCGAGCGTAGCTTTGGCACTTGAACGCCGGCTTTCTCCAGCAACGGCCGGGCAGTGCCCCCTTGTTGGTCGAGCAGTGCCACCATGAGGTGCACCGGCTCGATGTACTGATTGTCGCGGCCAACGGCTAAGGACTGTGCATCGGCCAGTGCCTGCTGGAATTTGGTCGTCAGCTTGTCCATTCGCATAGTTATCCCTCAAGAAATCGCTTGGAATACGCACCAAAATGGGGATGGAAAGGGGTTAATTCAACGGTATTTTTCACCCTTCACGCCAGATGAGCGTGGCCTGGCGGCCCGTGATGCCGTCGCGGCGGTGGGAGTAGTAGCGATCGGCCTGAGTAAAGGTGCATTCGCCTCCGCCAAAGATGTGGCTCACCCCCAGCACTTGCAATCGCTGACGTGCGAGCATCCTTAAGTCCGCCATGAACCGGCCCCGGGCATTGGGTTCGAAGGCCTCGCCGGCCTGAGGGTCCTCCACTATGAAGGCATCCCGGACTTCCGTGCCCACCTCAAAATGCTTAGGTCCGATGGCGGGTCCCAACCAGGCCACCAAGCTGCTTGGAGGCACGCCCATGGCGCGCACCGTGGCCTCGATCACCCCGGCTGCCAAGCCTCGCCAACCCGCATGCGCTGCGGCGACGGTATCTCCTGAGCCGCTCGCCAAGAGAACGGGGAGACAGTCAGCGGTGAGGATCGCACACACCTTGGATGATGCTCTCGCGATGGCGGCATCCGCATCACCCGGCGCCGCAGGCGAATCCAAGTTCGCGACACGAATCCCGTGCACCTGAGACAGCCAATAGGGCTCGCTGGGCAATCCGGCCGCCACCTTCAGTCGGCGACGATTCTCGGCGACCGCCGCCGGGTCGTCCCCGACGTGATCGCCCAAATTGAAATAGCCATAGGGAGCCTTGCTGATCCCGCTGCTGGCGACACCACGCAGCGTCGACAATGCGTGTACGCCCCGAGGTGCCGGCCAGTCTGCCTCGAACCAAGGTACCGTCATCGCGCGCGCTCGAGTTCCGTGACGCGCGCGTCATCGCGCAGAGCCAGCAGCAGCTGCGCAAAATCGTCGGGAACCGGGCTATTCAAGGCTAGCCGCTTGCCCGTTCGCGGGTGATCGAACCCTAAGGATGCCGCGTGCAATGCCTGGCGTTTAAAGGCGCGCAGCGTCTCGAGGAATGCTTGCGCCGCGCCGCGCGGCTGCGTCAATCGGCCGCCGTACACCGGATCGCCGACAATCGGGTATCTTAGGTGTGACAGGTGCAGGCGTATCTGATGCGTTCGGCCGGTTTCAAGCTGCACCGAAAGATAGGTATGCGCCCGAAAGCGCTCGATCACCCGGTAGTGCGTCACCGCCGGTTTACCACTCTCGCGCACTGCCATTCGCAGCCGATCGCTGCGATTGCGACCGATCGGGGCATCGATGGTGCCGCCGCCCGTCATGACGCCTGTGCATACCGCCTGATAATTTCGCGACATCGTGCGCGCCATTAGCTGTCGGGACAGAGAGGTTTGCGCCTCGGCGGTGCGGGCGACGACGAGCAGGCCGCTGGTGTCCTTGTCCAGCCGATGTATGAGGCCGGCGCGCGGCAATTTTGCCAGCGAGGCATCCAAACCCAACAGCGCATTTTGCAGGGTGTGATTAGGATTCCCCGCCCCCGGGTGCGCGACCAATCCCGCCGGCTTGTCGATCACCAACAGGTCGGCATCTTCGTAGGCGATGCGCAGCGCGATCGCCTCCGGCTGGACTACTGACACCGGCTTCTCAGTTCTCACCTGTAGCCGGACTCGGTTGCCGGCCTCGACCAGATCGCGCGGCTTGAGACGCTGTCGGCCCACCAGAACCGCGCCTTCTTCGATCCAGCCCTTGATTCGCGTGCGCGAATGCTGCGGCAGCAGTCGCGCCAGGGCGCTATCCAGCCGCTGACCCGCCAATTCCGGCGGTATTTCGAGATCGATCACTTGGAACTCTGCACTCATAGAGGACTCGAAGCTACCGTCGGGGCATCGGGTATACTGCCGCGCTTTCGGGCCCAGCCAACCGGGCCGTCTATTGTAAGGAATCGCTTGTGAGACTGCGTGATCTTGTCCAACCGGGCCGAATTTTAGTTCTAGCCTTGGGCGTTGCGATGCTGGCTTCAGGCTGCCGCAGCCACCGCGCCGCCGATGCCAAGTCCGGCCCCGAACAGATCTATGCCAAGGCGCAAAAGGCCATTCGAAATTCCAGCTATGCGGAGGCGGTGAAACAGCTCGAAGCGCTCCAATCGCGCTTTCCCTTCAGCGAACCCGCCCGCCAGGCGCAGCTGGACTTGATTTACGCCTACTACAAAAATCACGAAGTGGACCCAGCGGTCGACGCCGCCGATACCTTCATTCGCGAGAATCCGACCAATCCCCGCGTCGATTATGCCTACTACATGAAGGGCCTGGTTTACTTTGAACGTCAGACCAATTGGTTGGAACGGCGCTTCCGGATCGATCTGTCGCAGCGACCACCCATCAACGCGAAGAAATCCTTCGATGCCTTGCAGCAGCTCATCGAGAAATTTCCCCACAGCCAGTACGTCGGCGACGCCCAACAGCGCATGGTCTATCTGCGCAACCGCCTGGCTGACTTCGAATTACACGTGGCCCAATACTACATGCGCCGCGGCGCTTATGTCGGCGCGCTCAACCGCGCCAAGTACTGCGTGGAAAACTACGACGGGGCGCCCGCGGTCAAGGGCTCGATACGCGTCATCATTGCCGCTTACTACCATCTCAACATGGTGGATCTGGCAAAAAACGCCGAGCGCGTGTACGCAGATAACTACCCCGGGCCTCTCAAAGGTCTCGAACCGAAGAAGCACTGGTACCAGCGCATTTTATAGCTGGCTTTTAGCTTTAGTGCGATTTGTAGCCGCTGGTAATCGGGTAGCGCCAATCGCGGCCGAAGGCGCGGCCGCTCACGCGAACGCCCGGAGGTGCCTGCCGGCGCTTGTACTCATTGCGCTTCACTAAATCCAGAATGCGTCCCACGGTGGCGCGATCGAAGCCGCGCCCGGCGATTTGATCGACCGATAAGTCTTCTTCGATGAAGGCCTCGAGTATCGGATCGAGAATTTCATACGGCGGCAAGCTGTCGGTGTCTTTCTGATCGAAACGCAGCTCCGCCGAGGGCGGCCGATCGATGACTCTCGCGGGAATGACTTCGGATTGTGCGTTTCGCCAGCGGCTCAAGCGATAAACCAGCAGCTTGCTGCAGTCCTTAATCGGCGCGAATCCGCCGGCCATATCGCCGTACAGCGTGGCATAGCCCACCGCCATTTCGCTCTTATTGCCGGTGGTGAGCAGCATTTTTCCGGTCTTGTTGGAAATGCCCATGAGCAATACGCCCCGGCAGCGCGATTGAATGTTTTCTTCCGCCGTATCCGGTGCGCGTCCCACGAACTCATGCTTCAAAGCGGCCAAGGTCGCCTCGAACATGCCTTCGATGGAAATTTTACTGTGTTTGACGTGCAAATTTTTCGCCTGCAGCGCGGCGTCGTCCATGCTCATTTGCGAGGTGTAGCGCGAGGGCATGGCCACTGAATGGACCCGCTCCGCGCCCAGCGAATCGACCGCAATGACCAAGGTGAGCGCGGAATCGATGCCGCCCGACAATCCCATGACCACTCCCGGGAAGCGGTGCTTGGTGACATAGTCACGCGTGCCTTGCACCAACGCGCCGTACACGCTTTCCTCCTGTCCTTGCAGCGGCACAATCTCGCCTGGAATGGGATGCACCGCACCGGATGCATCCAGTCCCAAATCCACAACGTAGAGACCCTCAGTGAACGCAGGCGCGCGTTGCGTGACCGTGCCGTCCGCGTCCATGACAAAGGAATTGCCGTCAAACACCAACTCATCCTGTCCGCCGATCAGATTGCAGAACACCACCGGTATGCCGGTTTCCTGAATCCGCTCCTTGACCACCTGTTGCTCGCGCATGCTCTGCTTATCGACCTCATAGGGTGAGGCGTTGATGATCAGTAGAACCTGCGCGCCCTTCTCACGCGCCTGGCGCGCAGGCGCCGAATCCCAAGCATCCTCGCACACCAAGACCCCCGCCCTCACCCCGTTGATATCGACGATGGTCGGATCCGTGCCCGGCGTGAAATAACGCTTTTCGTCGAATACCCGATAGTTTGGCAGGCAGGCCTTGCGATGATTGGCCAGCACCTTGCCGTCGCGAATCACGATGGCTGAATTGAAAATCTTTGCGTCCGAGTACTCTGGATACCCGGCGATGAGCGTGATGCCGCGCACCTCTTGCTTGAGACGCTCCAGCGAGCGCGCTACTTGCAAACGCATGCCGGAGTGGAACAGAAGATCTTCGGGCGGATAACCGGATACCGCGAGCTCCGGCACCATGACCAGGTCGGCGCGGTATCGATCTCTCGCCTCATTGGCGGCGGTGACGATACGCGAGGTATTGCCATCGACGTCGCCGACAACTAAGTTGAGCTGCGCCATGACACAACGGACTTGCCGCGAAGGACTCAACGCATTCCCCTCATTGGAGGCGCAGGCCCGATCTGATGCGTAACCAGCTTGGGTCCACCATTGCCTTGGCCGCGGCCCGAACCGCCTCGAGATCTTTGACCAGTTTGACGCCGGCCGCCTTGCCCCGCCCGCAGGCGTGAGTCTGCGCCTTGACCACCCATAAAGACCGGCCGAGTGCCTTCGCAGCGGCCACAGCAGAGTCCGGCGAGTCGGCAACCTCGCCTTTGGGGACCGGGAGGGCGTACTGGTCGAACAACTTTTTCGATTGATACTCGTGCAAATTCATGAATTGTTCCTAAGTGCCGATCCCGTCGCGTAAGGCGCTCTATTCTGAATTAAGCTTGGGGACAGCGCAAAGCAGCGAGATATAACGCACTTGAATCGCCAGTTCGATCGCCGCATTGACCACAGCGTCAACCGTGACCCCGCCATGGTTTGGCGCGTGCTCGCGGTTCTCAATTTATACAGGGTCTTAGTGCCCTTGGTTCTTGTCGGCCTTTACTCCTTAGGGGGGGCGCGCGGCTTCGCCGTTTACTCCAGTCAAGTCTTCTTTGGCGCCACCGTATTTTATTTTTGTTTTGGTCTTATCAGCGTCGTCCTGGTACGCGAGCGGCTGGCAAGCGCGAAGGTGCAAACGATCCTGCAGGCCGCTGTGGACATGCTTGTGCTGGTTCTGTTGCTGCACACCTGTGGTGGCGTCGCCAGCGGTCTCGGCGTGTTGTTCTTGGTACCGGTCGGCGCTTTGGCGTTTCTCCTTCCGCCCCGCAGCGCGCTTTTCTTGGCGGCGATTTCCGCTATCGCAATTCTCGTTGATACAATTACGCAGCAACTCGGCGGAACCACCGACATCAACTCGTACGCCACCGCCGGATTGCTTGGGTCCGTGCTCTTCGTCACTGCTGGGGCTGCCTCCTTCGCGGCAGGGCGCATGCGCGAAAGCGAGGCCTTGGTCCGGCAAAAAGACGTCGATCTTGCGAATCTGGCGGAGTTATCGCAATACATCGTGCAGCACTTGCGCGAAAGCCTGCTGGTGGTCGACGCAGCCGATAAGATCCGTCTCATCAACGAATCCGCAGCGGAAATCCTCGGCGACAACCATGCCGTTCCCGGAGCCTTGGTGGGCGAAGTATCGCCTCGCCTGCTCTATTCCTTGTCGACCTGGCGACAGCGCGGTCAAGGCGACGAGTCCCCGTCGAGCTTCGTCGCCGCCGACGGCGCACGCGTGATTCAGCCGCATTTTGCGCCCCTGGGTGCAGAACCGGGGCCCACGTTGATTTTCCTCGAAGACACCAGTCTGCTGGCCGAACGCGTGCAACAAGGAAAGCTAGCCGCGCTCGGCAGACTTTCCGCAAGCATCGCGCACGAAATTAGAAATCCGGTCGGTGCAATGAGCCACGCGGGTCAGCTTCTGGCTGAAAGCGCCAATATCGGCGCGGACGAACGTCGGCTGACAGACATCATCCAAAGCAACTCCGAGCGCGTCAGCACGATTATCAACAACGTGCTGCAGTTATCGCGCCGCGAAGCCACGAAGCCGACACGGCTGTTGCTCGGTGATTGGCTCGAGGATTTCTTGGAAGAATTCTGCGAAACCATGCAAGTGCGCGAGTCCCAGGTTGGCATTCACGAGGCGGCTGAAGATTTGGAAGTGCGCTTCGATCCCAGCCACCTGCACCAGGTGGTATGGAACCTATGCGATAACGCCATCAAGTACGGCGAAGCGCGCGACGGAATCAGCGTCGAGATCAACCTCGGTCGGCTCAATCCCAGCAATCGACCCTTTTTGGAGGTTTCGAATCGCGGACACGGCATCGAGCCGCAGGCGGTGGATCGCATATTCGAACCGTTCTTCACAGGCCGCACGGGCGGCACGGGATTGGGATTATTCATTGCGCGCGAACTGTGCCAGCTGAATCGCGCTATTTTGCTGTACGAGCCACGAGACGGCGATGGCAGCATTTTCAGGGTGGTATTCAGCGATCCGCAGCGTTGGGAGGAAAAGGAATAGCCTTCAGCGCGGAATGTGCGCGATCACGAAGCGCTTTTCATCTTTGCTGCCCGCAATCGCCTGCCGCCGATCCTCAGAACCCAAATACCACTGGTCAGCCGCCCGGCCGGCGGAAACTTTCACCGCATCCGGCCAATTTCGCTGCATTAGTTGCGCGTCCAACGCAGCGCCGTGGCTTACCAACAATAAATCCTGGCTTCGAAGCAGCGGATCAACCTGAATCATATCCGCGACGTAAAAGCCGCCCAAGGGATGAATAAAATAGACGTTGTTGCCAGGCCTTTTCGGCGGCGCGAGCTGCGCCAGGTGCTGAGCAATGAATTGGTCGATTTGACTCATTTGTAATGGAATCAAGAACAGCAGGCTTAAGACGGCGGCCGCTCCGGCGAATGAAACCAAGCGTTCATTGGTTTGAGTTCGGTCCGCCAGTGCGCATCCTGCCAATATCGGCATCGCGCCCCATGCAGAGTGAAAATATCGGTATCCCCAGCCATGGCCCTGATCAAATCTGACGAACAAATATGCCGCGAAGGTCAGGATTGCCGACGTCACCAGTAAGCGCACACGCGAGTCCGCGCGCCGAAGCACGCATCCCATTAACGCCAGAGCAAACAGCGAGGGCATTGCCCACACACACATTTTAACGATGGCTGCGATCCGCGCGTTCAACTGGATCATGTTCGGCCAGGAAAAGGCCCCGGAAGCCACGTCACTAATCCCCGCCAAACCAGTGCCAGCCGCCCCCGTCTCAGTGCGAAACAGCAGCCATCCGATCCCCAACGCTACCCCTGGCAAGTAACCGACGATCAGAGCCGGCAGATACCTGCGCCGATCGGGCTGAAACACCAAGGCCCCAATCCAGGGGATGGCGAACAGCGTATGGGGCACCGGGTTGTGCAAAGTCAGTGCAAGCGAGCCCACGAGTCCGGCGGCGAATGCCCGGCCCGAGGAAGGCTCTAAGAGCAACGCAACGAAGATGAGGTTCGTAAGCAGATGCGCCTGCATCGAATAGTAGGAGATGCCGTCCGCGAGGAATGCGCCTGAAGCCAGGGTGAAAAGCATTGCCCAGCCGGCCGCCCTCCGGTCCGCAGTGATCTTCTGGGTTATCCAGTAAATAAGAAAAACCGAAAGTCCTGACAGCAATGCATTGCACAGCCACGGGACAGTGAGAAATTCAAATGGCGCCAACAACAGCGCAAATCCTGGCCAGTATGCTTCGAAGACCCTGCCAGTCTGCGCCGAAGCGACGAGAAAGGTGCCGTTAAACCCGCGCACCACCACCCAGTCGATGAGGTCGGGTGGCACATGTGCTGCCAGCCTACCCGAGGCAAAAACCTTCGATTGAAAGACGGCCGCGTATTCGTCCATGGAAAGCGGATAGTCGTGGTAAATCACGAGCGCACCGACCGCCAGCGCGGCCACGGTCGCCAAAGCAATGCCTATCGGATGTTCTCCGAAGAAGTCTACCAATCGCAGGATCGGCGCCGGCCATCTCCACAGGAGCGCCGCGATGGCAATCGCGAGCGCGAGCCATGCCGCCGGGAGGTCATGCTTCGTCAACAAATCGCGAAAGATAGGTGAAAAATGGGTGCTCGAAAACACAATGCGATCGAGCAAGTAGAAATAAGCTACGCATGCCGCGCACAGCGCAAGGCCCGTCGCGCGAACCTCGCACTCGGTAAAGCGACTCAACATTGTCCTCGCGAGCCTCCCATAGCTGAGCGGTTGCACGTGCGCACATCCCGCCTCGTGCATAATGCGATGTTTACACACCAACTCTAGCAATGCACTGGTCGAGCCAAGGGATTCAGTCAAAGATCGTCGAAGCCGTCCTACTTTTGATGGCCGTTGCGATTTGGCTATTGCTGTGCGGCTACCACGGGCTTCTTGGAGATGCACAGCTTTATGCGTTTCAGGCGCTTTCCAGAATACATCCGCAGCTCGCTGTTGACTTATATCTCCAGAATACTTCGCAGGATCAATTCACGATTTTCTCGCCTGCCTACGCATGGGTCATACAGTTAATTGGAGTCGAACCGGCCGCCCGGTCGCTCACCCTGCTCTTTACCATTTGGTTTCTCGCAGCGGCATGGATGGCAGCTCGAACACTCACAAATCGCGACGGCGCGTGGTTGACGGTCATCTTCCTGCTGATTGTCGATGGGGGTTATGGCAGCTCCGGCGTGTTTCGGCTTGCTGAGCAATTTTTGACCGCTCGGTTGCCGGCTGAAGCGCTCGTTGCGACGTCTCTGGCTTTTTTCCTGCGAGACTTCAAGGTGCTTGCCGCGGTGACAGCGGCTGTCGCGCTGCTGGTTCATCCGCTGATTGCCTTGCCGGGGCTGCTGCTACTGATCTGCCTTGGCATCCCCGTCCGCGCGAGTCTTCTCGGCGCGGCTGCCAGTGCGATCGCAATCCTTCTCATTGCATTCTGCGCTGCATTCTTGCCTTGGATGAGGAAGTTGTTTCCGATCATGGACCCGATGTGGTTGAGTATTGTCCAAGAGCGCTCGCAGTTCTTGTTCTTGCGGCTTTGGTCATTTCGGGACTGGGAAATTAATGCGCGGCCATTCTTCTATTTGGCGTTCATCGCGTTCGTTGCTCAAGACGCCCGCGTGCGCAGAATCTGCGTGGCCGCGGCCA
The DNA here is from genome assembly GCA_039924385.1 of Steroidobacteraceae bacterium. GTDB lineage: Bacteria > Pseudomonadota > Gammaproteobacteria > Steroidobacterales > Steroidobacteraceae > Bog-1198. The sequence goes on along the minus strand of JBDTAV010000034.1, from coordinate 3 downwards.
TCG
>JBDTAV010000033.1:0-28608 GCA_039924385.1 Steroidobacteraceae bacterium | reverse complement strand
GAAGGCCTACGTGATGGCGTACTACACAGGATCCATGCCCGCGCAATAAGGACAGATCGACTCGATAGCCTCGCCGCGCGGCGCCTCGAAGGACCGCGCGGCGATTTTCTTAACGCCCACCGCATATTCGAACACGTTTTTTCCGCCCCGATATCCGGTGTAAGACAGCGCGGCGCTCGCGGCAACGAGGACAATGAGGAAGATCCATGAGGGCCTCGACCGCGATGCGGTGCCGGCGCCGCGCCAAATGGCGAGCAGCACCAACAGCAGTGTGGTCAACACCGCCCACTTAAAGTGTAGTGAGATGGCTTGTCGCGCCGCCGTGCTCACGTCCAGATCCAGTACGGCGCCAAGGCCTGAGCCTAAGGCAAACACGGCAGCGACCGCACCCAAACACAGATTCCAAGTACCCACTGTCGCGGCGGTCTCCGCCAGGGATTCATTGCGCAGCAATCGCGCCGTCAGCAGCAGCGCCGTCGCCGCGAGAACCAGCGCGATGGGGAAATGCACCACCAGAGGATGCCAGCTTGGCAAAGGTCTCATGCAGCCCCCGCAACGCCCTGACCGCGCCACCAGGCGACGGCATCGCTTATGCCCTCGTTCAATGACAGCCGCGGCCGCCATTGCACCTCGTCGCGCAGCCGGCGCACATCCGGCACCAACAGCGGCGGCTCATCGCTTTGGGTACTGCGAGCGCCAAGGCGCACCAAATCGGGTCGGCCAACTTCACGCGCGATGCGGCCGATCAAATCTGCCAAGGCGATTCTTTCGTCGGAACCAATATTTACGGGACCTTGTATGTCGCCGGCGAGGAGCTGCGCAAACGCGGCGCCGACATCGGCAACATGCAGAAAACTGCGGATCTGCCGCCCATGGCTGCAAAGGGCTTCCTTGTTCCTGAGCAAGTGACGGATGACCGAAGGCACCAACCGGTCCGGGTGCTCGTAGGGACCGAATTGAAAAAAAATGCGGCCCCACGCACTCGAAAGATGCTCCTCACGGGAAAATTCTGCCAAGGCTTTCTGCAATGCGATTTTCGTGGCGGCATAAGGCGTCAGCGGCCCGGATTCATCCGCCATGGGACTCGAAATTTCGCTGCAAACGCCGGCCTTGGACCAATCGTACTCCACGCAGCTCCCCGCCATGACCGCACGGATTCCGCCGCGCTCCCGAAACCCTCGCAGCAGATATCGACTGGAGGCCAACCACCGATAGTTATCCGCACTGTGCCAGTAAATTCCCGGCGTCGCGATCCAGGCGAAGTGCAGCAGGTGGCTCGGCGTCACCTGCGCCAACAGGGCATCCACTTGGCTCTCTTTCAATAGGTCGACAACATGCCTGACCACGCCTTGAAGCGCCGGCGGACCGTGTTCTTCCGGCGTGGCCCCGGAGAGAACCGCGTGTACCTCGAATCCCAGGCGCTCGAGCGGCGCGATGCTCGATCGGCCGATGAAACCGCCGGCGCCGGTCACCAGTACACGCTTCGACTCGGTCATCGCTTAAGCCGGCGAGATCAGCAACGGGTAGGCAGCATCACGCGCCGAAATCACGCTTGGAGCCGAGGGCCATTCAATGCCGAACGCCGGGTCGCTCCAGCGAAAGCCTTGCGCGTGTGTGGGCGAGTAAGGCACGGAAATCATGTAGTACACCTCCGCATCATCGCTCAAAGTCACAAACCCGTGCGCGAATCCCGGGGGAATGAACAGTGCACGGCGATTCTGCGCCGAGAGCTCCGTGCCGAACCAGCGCCGGTAATCGCGTGAGTGCGGCCGGATATCCACGATGACATCGAAAATCGCGCCGGCCGTGCAACGCACCAACTTGTGCTCCTCGCGGGGCGCCGCCTGATAGTGCAGCCCCCTCAAGGTGCCCTTGCGGGCGTTGTACGACACGCTGCATTGTCGCAACGGGGTGCCCAAGCCCTGCGCCGAGAACTCATCCTGACAGTAGGCTCGCGCAAAGAAGCCGCGCTCGTCGGTGTTCAGTTCCAGATCAATGAGTACTGCGCCCGGTAAGGGTGACTGCGTAAAAATCATCGGGTCAATCGATCCTTGCCAAGGGCACCGGCGTGACAAATCGACCGCCCCATGCCTCGATGTCCTTGAGCTGCTGGCGGATTTCATCGCGAAGATTCCACGGCAGGATCAGGACGTAGTCCGGCTTCGCCTGCATCAATTCATTCGGCGACACGACCGGAATGTGCGTGCCCGGCAAGAATTTCTTCTGCTTGTGGGGATTTCGATCCGCCACGAACGCAATGTCTTGCGGCGTCACGCTGCAGAAGTTGAGCAGCGTATTGCCTTTGGCGGCAGCGCCGTACGCCGCGACCCGCTTGCCGTCGCGCTTCGCGGCGGCGAGAAATGTCAGCAAGGACTCTCTGCATTCGTCGACACGCTTTGAAAACTTCGTGTAAGTGCCAAGATCCGTCAGGCCCGCGGCGTTCTCCTGCGCGCGCACTTCGGCCAAGGCGGCACTGTCTTTGATATCCGTACGCGCCGCATGCGCGGCAAAAATCCGTAAGGAGCCGCCATGCGTGGGTAACCGCTCGACATCGTAGAGGCGCAAGCCATGACGTGCGAACACCTGGTCAATGGCATGCACGGAAAAATACGAAAAATGCTCGTGATAAATGGTATCGAATTCGACCTGCTCGATCAGTTCCAAGAGATGCGGAAACTCGATGGTGACGTTGCCGTCCCACCGCAGCAGCAGGGCAATGCCCGCGACGAAATCATTGAGTTGCGGCACGTGGGCGAGCACATTGTTGCCGATGATCAGGTCCGCCTGGCGGCCCTGCGCCACCAAATTCCCGGCCAGCTCTTGACCGAAAAACTCCACCAGAGTCGGAACCCCGATTTTTGCCGCGGCAGCAGCCACGGTAGCGGACGGATCAATCCCGAGCACCGGAATGTCCAGCCCTAAGAAGTTCTTGAGCAAGTAGCCGTCGTTGCTGGCCAATTCGACCACGAGACTCGAGCGCCCAAGCGAGAAACGCCGGCGCGCCATGTCGCAATACGCCTTGGCGTGCGCGAGCCAGTCATCCGAGTACGATGAGAAATAGACGTAATTGCCGAATAGTTCCTGCGGCGCGACATCGTAGTCCACCTGCACGAGCTTGCAGACCTCACACACCTTGGCGCGCAGCGGATACCGCTTTTCGTGCTGGAATGCGCCCTGGTTCTCGATGAAGGCGTTCGATGCCGGCTGCATCCCCAAATCCGCCATGGTCACCGCGAGGCGGCCGCCGCAGGCGCGGCAACCGAAGACGAGCCCTACCATGCGGCTATCCTTCCCACAGCTTCCAGGGCGCCGCGCCGCTCTCCCACAGCGAATTCAAATGTTGCTTATCGCGCAAGGTGTCCATGGGCTGCCAAAAGCCCTGATGCACCCAGGCCGCCAGTTGGGAATCCGCCGCCAAATTTTCCATCGGTTCCTTTTCCCATACCGTCTCGTGACCGTCGATCAGTTCCAGCACGCTGGAATCGAGAATGAAGAATCCTCCGTTGATGAGCCCGCCTTCGGCTGAAGGCTTCTCCTCGAATGAGACGACCCGCGCGTTCTGCGTCACGATCCGGCCGAAGCGCGCCGGCGGCCTGACGCAGGCCACGGTGGCCTTACGGCCATGACTCTTGTGAAAGGCAACTTGCGCTTTGATATCGATGTTCGACAATCCATCGCCGTAGGTCATGCAAAACGGCTCACCCGGGGTCAAGAACCTGCCGATCTGCAGCAACCGGCCGCCGGTCATCGTCTCGTCGCCGGTATCGACCAAAGTCACTTTCCAGGGTTCGACGCGGCAATCGTGATACTCGGCGCGGTTCTGCGCCATATCGAAGGTGACATCCGCTTGATGCAAGAAATAATTCGCGAAGTATTCCTTGATCATGTAGCCCTTGTAGCCGAGGCAGACGATGAACTCATTTACGCCAAAGGCGGCATACAGCTTCATGATGTGCCAAAGAATCGGCCGCGTGCCGATTTCGACCATGGGCTTAGGTCTGGTGTTCGACTCTTCGGCGATGCGCGTCCCCTTGCCACCCGCCAGGATGACGCACTTCATAAGCGCGCCGCCGGCAAGGACTGATACCGCGCAATCTGCGCCTCGGAATACTTCGTCATGTTCTCCCCCGCCGCATGCGCCCGGTACCAATCCGCGGTCCAAGCCAGCGATTCACCCGCAGCCAATCGAGGCTGCCAACCCAAGGAATTCTCCGCCAGACCCGAGGACAATGTCAGCGCGCTCGCTTCATTGGGATGCACGCCGGCATCAGGCCGCCAGCCAGGACGGCCCGAAAACTTGGCACTAAATAGTTCAACGACCTCTCGCACGGTGCAAAAGGATGACGGGTCCGGGCCAAAATTGACAGCACGCGGCGTGGTCTCCGGCGTCTGCACCAGCGCCTGCGCGAGCGCCAGATAGCCCGATAGCGGTTCAAGCAGATGCTGCCACGGCCGAATCGCCTCGGGATATCTCAACGAGACCGGCTCGCCGGCTTTGAGCGCACGAACGCAGTCGGGGATCAGACGATCTTGCGACCAATCGCCGCCGCCAATGACATTGCCGGCGCGGGCGGTGGCGATCGGCGCACCGCCGGCAAAGAAGCTGTCTCGAAAGCTGCCGGTCAAAAGCTCGGCGCAAGCCTTGCTGTTGCTGTAGGGATCATGGCCGCCGAGACGATCGTCTTCGACAAAGGGCCGGCCCGCACCATGATTTTCATAGACCTTGTCGCTGGTCGCCACGAGCACGCATTCCAATTGCTCGAGAGACCGGCACGCCTGCAGCACATTGCCCGTTCCCATCACGTTGGTTGCGTACGTTGCCAACGGGTCGCGATACGATTCGCGCACCAGCGCCTGCGCGGCCAGGTGAATGACAATCTGCGGATCCGCGCCGATCAAGGCATCGCGGAGCTTGCGCTCGTCGCGGATATCGGCGATGTGCGATGCGCAGCAGACGTTCACGAGCGCGGACATACTCGGCTCGGTGTGCGGCGCCAGCGCGTAGCCCGTCACCTTCGCGCCGAGGGACTGCAGCCAAAGATTCAACCAAGCGCCTTTGAATCCGGTGTGACCGGTCAAAAACACGCGCCGATCGCGCCAAAACGCAGCCATAGACTGTGCGATGAGTTATCCCGCCTTCCTGTCCCAGTAGGAGCGCAGCGTTTGCAGGTACGGCCGCGCGCCGCCGACGCCCAATGCCGCGCTGCTGCGGACTTGGAAGGTCCAGAGTTTCGCAAAACGGCGCAACATTAAAAATACATCCAGGTATTGGCGGCGGCCCTGCGTCGCATAGGCGATTTTGAGGGCGTCGCAAATGATGGCGAGCGGCAATTTGTAAATTCGGGAGCGCGACACAAACGGGTCGCGCGCGCGCGCCACGAAGCTTGCGTCCGTGATCAGAATCCAGGTGGCCACACGTTCCATGAGAAAGATCTTCATCTGCACATCGCGCCGTCCGCGGTACCGGGTCGCGGTGCGCAATTGAATTCCGAGAGGGTCCTGCGCCGTTTCCGCGATCGTAAAGAGCTGCTCGGTGATCTTTAACCACGCCCGCCAGAATTTCGGCTTGGCGATGAAGTAATTCGAATGCACGGTATTTCTGGAATCCGATACCAGGCTCTCGAGCGGTTGAGGATGATTGAGTCGCGCGAAGAATTCCTGGGCGACGCGCATCAGGCCTGGGTGTTCGGCATTGCCATGCTCGAATACATTCAAGTAAAAGGCGCTGTTGTGGATGCTGGGACTGAAGAGCACCACATCGGTGTCCCAGTCCGAACTCCCAATGAATTTCACCACGTCCGCGGCGCTTAGATTGGTCTTCAGTTTGAACTTCGGCGAGAGGAAGCCGTAGAAGCTGTCTTCATCCAAGGATTCAGTCAGCAAGAATTTCCTGATCGGCCAAAATTCGTACCAGTCGGGACGCTCATTGGTCGAGTTATCCAAAACATCAAAGCCAGGATCGAGGTCTTGCCGGGATGTATAGTGATTGAGGATCTGGTAGGTATGCACGGCATGCATACCGGAAGCATACCGTCTTAATGCAATTCCAGCGAGATCAGGCTGCGGCGAGTCGATTCAACAGCTTCAAGTAGTTCGCGCGGTAGTTCAAGAGCGCATAGCGCTGCTCCACGCGTTGGCGGCCCTTGGCGCCGAAGCTCCGGCGAAGCTCCGGCGAGACGATCAACTTCTCCAAGCTGCGTTCCCACTCATCGGCGCCGGCGGCGTGATATCCATTGACGTCATCCTGCACCGCCTCCGTGTTGGCGCCCACCGGCGAGGCGACGCAGGGCAGCGCGGCCGCCATGTATTGCAGCAGCTTGAACGCGCATTTCCCCCGCGACCACGCATCGTCGGTGAGCGGCATGACGCCGATGTGCGCGCCCGCCAAGCTGTGCGCCTCGGTGGCCGAACTCCACGGCACCCGTTCGACGTTCACGTCATTCCAATCCGGAAACTCGGAGCAGATCACGCGCATTTTCAAGGTCGGGTGCCGCTTGCTCAGACGCGCCAACGCCGGCCGAATCATTTCCAGGTAAATCAAATTCTCGGGACTGCCAATCCAGGCGATCGTGGGAGGCGCGGCGGGACCTGCAAAGGTGGTCTCGTAGCACGCCGTATCGATCGAGGTGGGGAGCACCACGATCTCCTTGGCGGCGGCGCGCGCGACACCCGCGAGGACGTCATTGCCGGCGGCGACGGCGTCGGCCCAGCGGCAGGTGGCGGCAAACTTTTTCTTGCGCCAGGCGGATTCATCGGGAAGATCCCCCAGCCGGCGCGGCTTGCGCACGTAAATGGCGTCGTCCACGTCGAACACGCGCCGCCGGCTGAAAGCCGCAAATAGTCGCGCCTCGATCGCACTGAGCTTGATTTGATGCAGCACGGTGACATCGGCCCAGCGCAACAGCGCGCGCCGCTCCCAGGTGCGAAGCCCATAGCGTCCGCTCGGGAATTGCTCCGCGCGCACCTGCCAACCTGCCGCTTGCAGCGGCTCGATCAGGCTGCGCATGCGGTGCCGATAGGAGGGCTGCTCCAGACCATACCCCAGCAGCATGACGGTCGGCATGATGCTTCAGCTCTTGGCCGGCTCAGCCAGGTGCATAAGCGCATTCAGCGCGATCTCGACCCCATTCGCGAGCTTCAAATTCGCGGCACGCTGCGCCAAGGCGGCGCGCACGGCCTCATCGCGCAACAATTTGCCGGCCGCCCGCAGGATGCCGGGAGCGGTGAGTTCCGCCGCCACCGCGACGCCGGCTTCCGCGCAACGCTGAATCCGCTTCGGCTGGTCCTCCGCGATGGGCACCCCGACGCAGGCGCATCCGCAGGCAATCGCCTGCAACAGCGTGGAACCGCCGTTGGTGATGACCAGCCGTGCGTGGCTCATTAGGTCCGCGAGATCCGCCTGCGGCAGAGAACTGAAGCAACGCAGCCGCGAACTTGGGCTGACCGCGTTACTCAACCGCGCGCGCGTCGGCGCAGCGGCGTCGGGCGCCCTCGTCGGCCCCACGAACACCACGGTTTCGGTCTCCGCCAGCGTATTAGCGGCTGCCAAAAATTGCTCTGCCGCGTCGTTGGCGCCGGGGTGTCCGGTCCCGCCGCCCGGCACGATGAGCAGGTACGCGTTCTGCTTCAATGCCGCTCGCGCCACGAACGAATCCTCTTCGGGGGCGCTGCGCGACAAAATGACATCCAGATAGCGAACCGCGGGCCGGCGCAGCCGTTTGAGCTTGAAGCGTTCCAACCACTTGAGGTCGCCCGCGATGAGCTGCGGATAAGCAATCCAATGTTCGTCCAGCAGGCGCATCCAGCGCCAGCGAAACGCCTTGCGCCGTTGGCGGGACCGGGAGCTGATGAACACAATCCGCGCTCCCTGCCGCTGCGCAGCGCGCAATTGCGCGGTGCGGCCCGCATTGTCGAAAACGACGATCGTCGGCTTGAACTCTTTGATCAGCCGCGCGACGGCCCGGCTGTGAAATGTCGGCGATGAATCCAGCAACGTCGCGGCGAACGGCACCGTCGCGGCACACGCTGCGTGCCGGCTCAGGACAAAATGAATCTCAGCGAGCGGCCAGCGCCGGTGCGCGGCGCGCGCGATGGCCGCACTGCGAGCGTATTCGCCCGTGCCAAAGGGGCCGGAAACCGGCACAAAGAGAATTCGTGGCGCGTTATGCAAAGGCCGTGAACCAGCGATCCAGTATGAGCACATACCAGGCTCGCCTGAATTCGGGACCCACCGCTCGCCGCAAAACTCCGCGCTCCCTGAGGCGCCGCACCGCGTCTTGCATCAGTTTCGGATTCTGCTTCAGCCATCGGTGCACCGGCAGCCCGAAGCCTGATTTGGGTCGATTCAAATGGTTCGGCGGCAATCGCGGTTCCATGAGGCGGCGAACCAGCAGCTTGCCGCGTCTGCGCTGTTCATCGACCAGAAGCCGCGGATCGACGCTGAGCATGAATTCGACCAGGCGATGATCCAGCAGCGGCGGCCGTACCTCAAGAGAAAGGGCCATGCTGGTTCGGTCGACCTTGGTCAGAAGACCTTCCGCCAGGTCCGTATTGAGATCAAGCCATCGAAGCTGCGCCAGCGGCCGCAAATCATCGCGCCAATACTGACGGTAAAACCATAGGTAATCGTAATCTGGCGCCGTCCAGGCGGGTGCCAACAAAGTATCGATTTGTTGCGCCGTCATCCCGCCCAGGGCTGCGGCATAGGCCGGCAGGCCTGCGTAACCCCGGCGCTGCATGGACGAGGCAAGGCGCGACAGGGGCGGCAAATAGCGCGCCAAAGATCGATTTAAAAAATTCGATCGCCCGCCGACACGTGACCAGTAGCGCGGATAACCGCAAAAAATCTCGTCGCCGCCCTCGCCGCTCAAGGCAACGGTCACTTCGCGGCGCGCGAATTGCGCCACCAAGTAGTTCGACCACGCCGCACTGTCTCCAAATGGCTCATCGAACATGCCAGGCATTCGATCGAGGGCACCGGCGAAATCCGCTTGCGGCGCCGTCATTTCCAAATGTTCCGTATCCAGATGAGCGGCGACTTGACGAGCCGCATCCGCCTCGGAGCGCCCGCCCAGTTCAAAGCCCAGCGTGTAGGTGCGCGGCGCGTCCAGGTAGTAGGCCGTGAGCGCGGAGTCGATGCCGCCGCTCAAAAAAACGCCAACGGGCACGTCAGACACGGTGTGCTGCGGAACCACCTCGCGCAGCAAGGCGTCGAGTTGTTGGACGGTGTCCTCGGCGCTGCGCTCAATGATTTCGGTCGACGGATTCCAATAGCGCTCAATGTTCACCTTGCCTGCCTGCCACTTCAGGAGGTGCGCCGCCGGCAATTTGAAAATTCCTCGATAAATCGATTTGGGCGCCGGAATGTAGCCATGAAATAAAAAGTCGCGCACCGCGCTCTGATCAATGTCGGGCGTGCCGAGCAGCATGAGGGACTTGAGTTCGGATGCGAATGCAACGCCGTCCGGCAGCAAACGGTAATACAGCGGCTTGATCCCGAGCCGGTCTCGGACGAGCAACAGGGTCTGGGTGCCGGCATCCCAACTCGCAAAGGCGAACATGCCGACCAGGCGCGAAAGGCACGAGGCCCCTTCCGTCGCGAGAAGCCGCAGCAGCACTTCGGTATCGCCGCTCGATGCCCACGGCCCCGGCAGACCGGCGCGCAGACGCTCGTGATTGTAGAGCTCGCCGTTGTAGGTCAGAACATGCGAACCGAATACCATCGGTTGACGGCCGGCGTCCGTTAGATCCTGAATCGCCAGCCGGCGGTGCGACAGGGCAACCCCGGCCCCGGTCCACACCCCATCGCCGTCCGGGCCGCGGTGTTCTATGCGCTGCGCCATCCTAAGCGCGAGATCCGCGCTCGCCAGCGAGCCAACAATTCCGGCGATGCCACACATCGCGGCAGTCTAACGCGGCCGCGACATGAAGTACCGTTGAGCATTGCGACGCTTACCGCTAGCCATCAGGCTACGGTTCGTTTAGGGTGCGCGCTGGAGCTGCAAATACATGGCAACACCCGCCGATCAACGATTGCTGGATCTGCTTGGAAGATGGCTCGAGAGTCTCGAGCTGCACAGCAAATATTCGTCGCTGGATGATGACAGCTATTGGAAAGTCCAGCCGTGGTCTGAACACCAGCGGCCGACGCGATGGATCGTCGACTTGGCCAAGCAAAAAACCGTGGCTTTGCGCGCCCAAGTGGAGCAGCGCGCCAAAGCGGGCGACACACAATTCTCGGATGCACTGGAACTGATGGCATTCCTTGCCAATCTGGTCGGTGCCGAGCACATCGAACGATTCATTCCCGTGGCGGAAGCCCGCAACGAACCTGACCTGGGGGCGAAACCTGCGGACCGCGGCTCCGACAGTACGATTCAGCAAGCAACCGTCAGCGCCACGCGGGAAATGCCCAAGTTTTTAGGCAGCAAGCGCGTACCGCCGCCGGCCGGAACCAGCCAGGTCGCTCGCAACGAGCGCAAGCCCGCGGCCGCGGTAAAACCGGCGCCGAGAGCGCCGGCCAAGATGCCGCCCAAAAAGCCGGCGGCGCAAACCGAACGCGCCAGCTCCTCCGAAGCCGCCCGTGAGCAGGTAATCGCCGATGCGGCGCGCTTGGTACAATGGGGCCGGAAATGGTTTGAGCTGCCGGAACTGATCGCCCGCATGGCGGATCGTCCGAGCCTGCCGGATGTACGGCGTATTTTAAAGGAAAATAAGGTTGCGATTGAAAAGAAGGCCGGCAATCCGTAGTAGGGTCCGAGGATTCCTCGTGGCCCGTCGCGGTTGAGCGCATCGCGCTAACATAAAATAAAATTTAGGGAACCTCCAGCGACAATTTACGCTCCAAGGCGCGAATGATCACAATAAAAAATCTATCCAAGCGGTACGGCGACAAGCTGGCGGTCGATGACCTGACATTCTCAGTGGCCCCCGGCGAGGTGCTCGGCTTCCTGGGTGCCAATGGCGCCGGCAAGTCCACCACCATGCGCATGATCGCCGGTTTCATCTCACCCACGACCGGGCGAGTCTCGGTCTGCGGGCACGATATCGAAAAAGCGCCGGTGGCGGCGAAATCCTGCATGGGATATTTACCCGAAGGCGCGCCGTCCTACGGCGAAATGACGGTCAGCGAGTTTCTCGACTTCGTCGCCGACATCCGCGGCTTAACCGGTGAGCGGCGTCGCGAACGGCGCAACGTCGTGATCGACCGCTTAGGCCTTGCCCCCGTGATCGACCAGGTGGTTGAAACCCTTTCCAAAGGCTTTCGCCGCCGCGTTGGCTTGGCGCAGGCTTTGATCCACGATCCTCAAGTATTGATTCTGGATGAACCCACCGACGGTCTCGACCCCAATCAAAAGCATGAAGTGCGGCGCCTCATCAACGAATTGAGCAAGGACAAACTGGTGATCGTGTCGACCCACATTTTGGAAGAAGTGCACGAGGTGTGCACGCGGGCGATCATCATCGCGAATGGCCGCATCGTCGCCGACGAGACCCCGACCGCGCTCGAAGCGCGCTCGCGCTATCATCATGCGGTGAGCTTGCGGTTTGAAAGGGACGATGAGCTGTCTGCGGCGGAGAAGGAAATCGCTGCGCTGCCGGAGGTGTCGGCGGTCGAGTCGGATGCGCGCGAGCGCCGGCTGACAGCGCTGCCTAAGCCTGGGGCCAATGTGCTGGCCGCGGTCAGCGCCGTCATCGACAAGCACGATTGGGATGTGCCTGAACTGCATTTGGAATCGGGGCGTCTCGATGAAGTGTTCCGGACGCTGACCGATCCCAAGGGAATCGATGTGTCCTCCTCCGCGGAGCTACCGGCATGAACAAGGTGTGGGTGGTCTTCCGGCGCGAGTTGCGCAGCTATTTTGCAACGCCTTTGGCCTATGTGTTCATCGTCATTTTCTTGGTGCTCGCGGCCGTCTTCACCTTTCAAGTGGGCGGCTTCCTGGAGCGCAACCAGGCTGATCTCCAGTCATTCTTCCGCTGGCATCCGTGGCTGTACCTGGTGCTCATCCCCGCAATCTCGATGAGATTGTGGGCGGAAGAGCGCAACAGCGGCAGCATAGAGTTGCTGATGACATTTCCGATCACCTTGTGGCAGGCGGTCGTCGGCAAATTTCTCGCCGCCTGGTGCTTTGCGGGGATTGCCCTGCTGTTGACCTTCCCCGTGTGGATAACCGTCAACTATCTAGGGTCTCCCGACAATGGCGCCATCGTCGCCGCTTACCTCGGCAGCTTTCTCATGGCCGGCGGATTTCTGGCCATCGGCATGTGCCTATCCGCAGCCACGCGCAACCAGGTGGTGGCGTTCATCACCGCGGCCTTGGTCGGCTTTGTGTTCCTGCTGGCAGGATTTCCGCTGGTGATCGATTTCGTGCGCGGCGTGCTGCCTCAGACGATCGTTGATGCGATCGCATCATTGAGCTTCTTCACGCACTTTGACGCGATCTCCAAGGGGGTGATCGATTTGCGTGACTTCGTGTACTTCGCCGCGCTGATCGGCTTTTGGTTGGCCGCCACGGCTCTGGTACTCGATATGAAGAAGGCGGAATAAGTGAACGGTAATCGTTGGCAAAGAATTGGACTGGGTGTCGGCGGACTGGTTTTGCTCGCCGTTCTGTTTTTGGGCGTCGTCATGCTGTCGAATGTCGGTCTGCGCGGCATGCGCCTGGATTTGACGCAAAACAAGCTCTACACCTTGAGCAGCGGCACCAAGCAGGTGATTCGAGAACTGAAAGAGCCGATCAATCTATACTTTTATTTTTCGCGCGACGTCGCCTCCAAGCAGTCGCCGCTGATTCTTCCTTATGCAACGCGAGTGCGCGAGTTCCTGGAAGAGATCTCGGCGCGCGCGGGCGGCAAGATTCATCTGCACGTGGTCGACCCGCAGCCTTTCTCCGATGAGGAAGATCGGGCCGCGGAATTCGGTCTGCAGGCGCTGCCGGCCGGCAATGCCGGCGAGTCGCTGTATTTTGGCCTGGCGGGGACCAACTCGACCGATGGCCGCTCCGCCATCCCCAGCTTCCAACCCGATCGGGAGGAATTCCTGGAATACGACGTGGCAAAACTCATCCAGGAACTCGGCACGCCGAAAAAACCGGTGATCGGCCTGCTCAGTTCGATCGGTCTGCAGGGACAGTTTAATCCCCAGACCGGACAGATGGGCGAGCCCTGGCCGATCTACACTCAGCTGCAGCAATTGTTCAACGTCCGCACATTGACGTCGGATCTGGATCACATCGACAAGGATGTCGATGTCCTGATGCTGGTGCATCCGAAACAACTGCAGCCCAAAACTCTTTACGCCATCGATCAATTCGTCATGCGCGGCGGCAGAATGCTGTTGCTGCTCGATCCCAGTGCCGGCGCGGATTTGAGCGGCCAGAACCCCTCCAATCCCATGGCGGCAGCCATGGCCAATCATTCGTCGGATCTGCAGCCGCTGCTTTCCGCCTGGGGCGTTGACTACGATCCTAGCAAGGTCATCGGCGATCTGGGCCTCGGACTGGAGGTTCGCGCCAATGCCTCCTCGGGCCCTGTTCGGCACATCGGCATCTTGGGATTGCGCCGCGCCAACATGAATCCTAAGGATGTGGTGACGGCTTCGTTGGACTCCATCAACATGGCGACCGTCGGCTATCTGACGCAGCACGCCGGCGCCAAGACCACCTTCGAGCCCCTGCTGATGAGTTCCACCAGCGCCGAGCCGCTGCCGGCGCAGCGTTTCAATGCCCTGGTCGATCCATCGGCCCTGCGTGATGGGTTCAAGTCGACCGGCACCCGCTACACGCTTGCCGCACGCATCACCGGCCCGGTGAATTCGGCCTATCCGAATGGACCGCCGGCGGATCAGAAGCCCGTCGCCGGGCCGCCGATTGCGCACCTGGCCAAGTCGAGCACCCCGGCCAACATCGTGGTAATTGCCGATACCGACTTTTTGATGGACTACCTGTGGGTGCAGCAACGCGAAATGTTCGGCCAGCGAATTGCGCAGGCGTTCGCCAACAACGGCGATTTGATCGCAAACATTCTCGATAACTTAAGCGGCAGCAGCGCTTTGATCAGCATCCGCGGGCGCGCATCCTTCTCGCGTCCCTTCGAACGCATCGAAGCGCTCAAGCGGCAAGCCGATGATCGCCTGCGCGCCAAGGCCTTGGAGCTGCAATCCGAACTGCAGCAGACCGAGAGCAAATTGACCGAATTGCAAAGCAAGCGAAATGATCAGAGTTCCATCATGCTGTCGCCCGAACAAGAGGCGGAACTCAAGCGCTTCACGGCTGAAAAGACGCGCGTGCGCAAGGAATTGCGCGAGACCCAGCGCGGCCTGGATGTGGACATCAATCGATTGGATGCGCGTCTGAGGGTCATCAATATTGCCATCGCGCCGCTCGTCGTGGCGATCGCCGGGGTGATCATATTGTGGATGCGACGGCGCCGCCGCAGCGCCTCCTCAGCTGCCAGACTCCAGAGTTCGACATGAGCCGGGGACAATTCATCGCACTGCTGATCGCCGCATTAATGGCGATATCCGCGGCCGTAGTTTTGAGCACGCAGCGCAACGCCCCGGACGAGGTTCATGGCCTGCCGCTGTTGCCGTCCCTGGCGAGCGAATTGAACACGGTGACCTGGTTGAGTGTGCTGAAAGGCAGCGCAACGCCGTCCGTCACGGTCCACAAACAGGGCGATGCGTGGACCGTGGCGCAGCGCGCGAATTATCCGGCCGACGTGCCGAAGCTGCGCAAGTTGCTGGTGGCGTTGAGCGACGCCAAGATCCGCGAAGAGAAAACCTCCGACCCCGCCAACTATTCGATCATCGGCGTTGAAGATCCGACCAAAGCGGGCGCGACGGGTGCGCAAATCGAATTGAATGCTAAAACCGGCAAGCTGGACGTCATCGTCGGCAAGCCGGCCGAACAAGGCAGCTTTGTCAGACGTGCCGGCGAGAAGAGCAGCTACGTTGTTGAGCCCGCGATTTCCTTTGAAGCTGAGCCACGCTACTGGATCGACACGCGGCTGTTCGATATCTCCGCCGACAAAATACAAAGCATCCAGTTCAAGCCGGACACGGGTCCTGCCTACACGGTGCGCCGCGTGACCGAGCCTGCACCCAAGCCCGTTGAGGACAAAAAGAGCGCCTCCAACGCCACCCGCGCTGCCCCGGCCGCGCCAGCACCAGCAACGCCAGCCGCGCCAGCCCCACCGGCACCCAGCAAATTTGTACTCGAGGGCGTGCCGAGCGGCCGACAGGCTGCGGACTCCAACGACCTGGCGCCCTCGCCCAGCACCTTCAGCAGTCTGAACGACGATGATGTCGCGCCCGTCGGCGACATCGACTTCAGCAAGCCTTGGACTGTGACGATCACTCTCTCTGACGGCAGCTTGATGACCTTGACCGGTGCAGCCGTGGGCGACAAGCGTTGGATTCAGGTCGCTGCGCCGAAAGATGCGTCCTTGAGCGCAAAAACGGCTGGCCGTGCCTTCGAAATTGCCAATTATCGCTACGACCAGATATTCAAGCCCTTGGAGCAGCTGTTGGTACCCAAGCCTGCGCCTGCCAAACCCGCTGCGCCGGGCGCGAAATCACTGCTTCCCAGCGCGAAGAAACCGGCAGCCGCGCCCAAGCCGTGAGCAGCGGCACCGGTGCCGGGTTCGGGCGCCGACTGGCGGCACTGGTTTACGACGCGTTTCTTCTGGCTGCTCTGTTGATGATATTCACCGGCGGCGCGCTTTTCTTTACGCATGGCGCTGCCATCGTGCCGGCGACCGCGGGCGGCTGGGTTTATGTCTATCGCGCAGGTCTGGTACTCGTCATCGCAGGCTATTACGCGCTCAATTGGCTGCGCAGCGGACAGACACTCGGCATGCGTGCATGGCGCCTGCGCACGGTGACCGCCTCGGGCCACGCGCTGACTTGGGACGCCGTGTTCTTGCGCGAGTGCTTTGGGCTTATCGCGTGGGCACCGGCGGCGTTGGGTGTGTTGTGGCTGTATCTGGATCCCGAACACCTGGCATTGCATGATCGGCTGTCGAGAACGCGAGTCATTCACCTATCGAGTTCTTGATATCGCGATCAAGGTGCAAACACCGACGACCGCCGTCGGCAGCCAACCGACCAGCACCGGATTGAGATTGAAGAGTTGTCCGCCGTTCTCGACGGTGCGCGTGATAAGGAAAAACAGCACGCCCAAGAGCGCTCCGACAACCGTGCGAGTGCCGGCTCCGGTGGTGCGCAACGGACCGAAAACAAAGGGCAACGCCAGCAAGGTCACGACGATCACCGCGAAGAGTCTGGCGATGCGCGACCAATAACCAATTTCGTACAATGCCGTGCCGAGACTGTTGCGCTTTAGATGGTCAATGTAAGACGCCAGGCCATGCAACGTCAGCATTTGCGGATCGGTGGCCGCAAGGCCTAGAAACTCCGGATTCACAGTCGAACGCAGGCTTATCTCGCTGACCGTGTCGCCCTCGACTTTGTCGTTTTCGAAGCGGGAAGTCGCCACGTTGTTCAATATCCATCGTCCCGGATCCGCGACCGAGATGCGCGCTGCTCGCTGAATTGAACGCAAGCGCGTCGGCCCATCCAGTTCAAACACCGACACTCCGCCGAACGCCCGATCCACTTCGCCGGTCTGCACTCGTAAAATTCGATTGCCGTCCTTGACCCAGGCGCTGCTCGTGCCTGCGAAACTGACGTCCGCCAGTTTGGCGGTGGTCTTCTCGCGCTTGGCGAATTGCGCCATGGACGGCGCCGCATATTCGCCGATTCCGAACATGATGATGGCGAGAGTCAGGCCGGCGAGACCGACGGGCCACGCGACGCGCCAAACCGACACGCCGGATGCCCGCGTGACCACCAGTTCGCTGCCAGCGGCCAAATTGCCCAGCCCCATCAATGCGCCGATCATGGCGCCGATGGGCAGCAGCTCAAATGCGGTTTGAGGCAGATTCAAGAGGGTAAATAGGAACGCGTCGCCGGCACTGTAGCTGCCGACGCCAATATCGCTTTGCTGACTGATGAACAACACCAACGCACCCAATGCCAAGAGCACGCCCATGGTCATGAGCGTGTAGAGCAACACGGTGCGATAAAGATACCGGTCTAGCGTGTTCACGCCTTCCTCGCGTCGCGCATCAGCAAATAAAGGCCCAGACCCAAAGCCGCAGCGTGCACCCACCACACGCCGATGGCAGGGGGCAAATCGCTTTTCTCCAGCCAGATCTTCGAGGCGGATAACAAACTCGAATAAACGAAGTACACCACGATCGCAAAGCCGACTCGCGCATAGCGGCCCTGTCGCGGCCTAAGTTTGCTCAAAGGCACAGCGATGAGGGTGAGCACAAGCGCCATAATTGGTGAAGATGCCCTGAATTGCAGCTGGGCGATGTCGGACGGGTCGTGCGAGCCTAACAGCGCTGCCGATGGCTTGGTATCGGGATCCAAGGGTCCTTGCACGTCCTGCGGGGTGGCGATGGGAATGCCGTGCTCGCGGAACTCAATGACCCGGAAATCGTTCTTTCCGGGCACGCCCTCGTAGCGCCGGCCATTGAACAGCGTGACCAAGTGCATGCCCGCGGCATTGGCCTTGGTATACGTCGCGGTGTCAGCCAGCGCCACCTCGATGCGTCCCTGCACTTCGCGCTGAACGAATACGTTATGCAGCACGCCGTCCTGGTCGACGCGTTCGGCATAGAAGACGGCCTCCCCACCGCTGAAGCCGCGGAACCTACCGGCGTCCAGCTGGCCGAATTGCGCCTCTTTTATCGCTGATTGACGCAACGCCTGCACTTGACTGTCGGCGCGCGGCACTTGGACGAACGCCAGCCATCCCAGGCCGGCCGCGATGATGACGGCAAAGCAGAACAAGGGCGCCAGCAGGCGAGACGGACCGAAACCACATGCCTGAAGCGCCGCCATTTCACTGTCGTGGTACATACGGCCCAGGGTTAAGACCATGGCCAGCAACAATCCGACCGGCACGATCACCGATAGATTCATGATTGCGCCCAGCGCGATCAAATCGAAGACGACGCCCCGTCCGTACTGATTCTCAGCAGCTTGGCCCAGCACCCGCGACAGCTGATTCGACACCAGAATGGCGACCAAAACACCGGTCACGGCAAGCCATGTCTGCACCACTTCGCGCAACACATACCTTTGCACTGTCCATTTCATGCGGTCAGCTTAGAGCCTTCCCAATAATCTAGTAAACTATTTGCGCAAACCTTAAGTGAACAACCGAATAAAAACGGAGCTGAATGATATGGAATTCATGGCAATAGTTGACGCGAAAGCGCGCGCGCCGTCGGGTTGCGCCTCTGTCGGCATCTATGAGAATGGCGACCTGGGCGTGGCAGCCCGTCAGGTCGACAAGCAATTGGATAGCCTGATCACCCGCCTGCTGGGCAGCGGTGATTTCGCCGCCAAACTGGGCGATACCTTGATGCTGCCACTGCCCTCCGGCTCGGCTGCGTCTCGGTTGTTGCTCATTGGTCTTGGCACGCGCGCCGCATTTGGCCGGAAGCAATACCGTAAAGCGGTACTGGCCAGCGCGCAAGCGCTCGCCAAAACCGGCGCCAACGACGCGGCTGTCTATCTCGCCATGGAGGCGGTGCCCGAACTCGACATTCAGTACCGGGCGCGCATCGTTGCGGAAGTATTCTCATCTCAGGCCTACAGAATTCCCGATTTGAAGACCGCTCCAAAGCCGAAGGCGCGCCGATTGGGGACTATCAAGGTGGCAACCGCCGATGCGCGCGCCGCAAAAACGGCGGCTGAGGGATTACGCATGGGCGCCGCCATCGGCAGCGGACTCGCCTTCGCGCGCGATCTCGCCAATCTGCCGCCGAATGTCTGCACGCCGACCTATATGGGAACGCGCACGTTGCAGATGGCAAAGGAATTCCCGAGCCTGAAAGCCAAGGTGGTGGACGAGAGCGGCATCAAGGCGCTGAAAATGGGCGCCTTCCTGGCGGTCGCGCAAGGTTCCGAACAGCCTCCGCGGCTCATCGTCTGCGAGTATCGCGGCACGCGCAAGGACACCGCGCCGATTTGCCTGGTCGGCAAAGGCATCACCTTTGATTCCGGGGGCATTTCACTGAAGGACCCGCCTGGCATGGACGAGATGAAGTTTGATATGGGCGGCGGGGCGGCGGTGCTCGGTGCCGTGCGCGCCATCGCGGAACTGAAGCTGCCGATCAATGTGGTGGCAATCGTCGCAGCCTCCGAAAATATGCCCGGCGGTAGCGCTGTCAAGCCTGCCGACATTGTGACGACCATGTCGGGGCAGACGGTCGAAATCCTGAATACCGACGCCGAAGGTCGATTGGTCCTGTGCGACGCAATTACCTACAGCCGGCGCTACAAACCGGCCGCCGTGGTCGATGTTGCCACGCTGACCGGCGCCTGCATCGTGGCGCTCGGCAATCACATCAGTGGTCTGATGAGCAACACGCCAGCCCTGGCGCAGGAGCTGGAGTCGGCGGGTATTCGCGCCGACGATCGCGCCTGGCGTTTGCCTGTCGGCGAAGAATATGTCGATCAACTGAAGAGCAATTTCGCCGACATCGCCAATGTCGGCGGCCGCGAAGGGGGCGCCTGTACCGCCGCTTCGTTCCTCGGCAAGTTCGCCAAGGATCTGAAGTGGGCCCACCTGGATGTGGCGGGAACGGCTTGGCTGAGCGGCGCGCAAAAAGGCAGCACCGGACGGCCGGTGCCCTTGCTGGTCGATTTCCTGATTCACCGCTCCAAGGCATCATGACGGAGCGCGTCGATTTCTACGTGCTCAAAAGTGCTGTCGCCAGACAGCGCTGGGCCTTTGCCTGCCGCCTGACTGAAAAAGCCTATCTCAGAGATTTGAAGATTGTCATTGTCAGCGACACGCTGGCCGATGCCCAAGCGCTGGATGAATTGCTTTGGACGTTCAACGAGCATTCATTCATCCCCCACAAGGTGTGTCTCGATGAACAAGGCGTGGATCCGGCGACCGCGGTCCATCTCGCCGTCGAGACCGCAATACCCACGGCGGACCTGTTGGTCAATCTGGCGCAGCGTCTGCCGGCAGAATTTCAACGCTACCCCCGCATCGCCGAAATCATCGACGCAGACGAGGAGCGCAAGCGCCTGGGCCGCGAACGCTTCAAGGCGTATCGTGATCTGAAGTTGCCCTTGGAAACCCACCAAATTGATGAAAACGCGGATTCTTGAGCGCGCGGACCATCATGGATAAGGCTTACTCGCCCGGCGATATTGAAATGCGCCTCTACGCGCAGTGGGAGTCGCGCGGATATTTCGCGCCGAGCGGTCTGGGCCCTAAGTTTTCGATCGTCATCCCTCCGCCGAATGTCACCGGAACGCTGCACATGGGCCATGCGTTTCAAGACACCATCATGGATGCCTTGACTCGCTTTCATCGGATGCGCGGCTTCGACACGTTATGGCAGCCGGGCACCGATCATGCGGGAATTGCCACGCAGATGGTGGTCGAGCGGCAGCTCAACGCCGCGGGGCAAAGCCGCATCGAATTGGGACGCGATGCCTTCGTGGCGCGGGTCTGGCAGTGGAAGGAAACCTCGGGCGGAATCATCGCCAAGCAAATGCGGCGCTTGGGCGCGTCGGTCGATTGGCAGCGCGATGTGTTTACCTTGGACCCCGCCATGTCGCTCAAGGTGACCGAAGTGTTCGTGCGATTGTACGAAGACGGGCTGATCTACCGCGGCAAGCGTTTGGTGAACTGGGATCCGGTCTTGAAGACAGCGCTGTCTGACCTTGAAGTGGTCGCGGACGAGGAGACCGGCTCGCTTTGGCATCTGCGCTACCCCTTGAGCGAAGGCCCCGGATATCTCGTGGTTGCAACCACGCGGCCCGAGACGATGCTGGGCGACGCGGCCGTCGCCGTGCATCCGGACGATGAACGCTACCGGCATCTGGTCGGACGCAAAGTGCGGCTGCCTTTGGCGGAACGCGAATTGCCAATCATCGCGGACACTTTCGTGGATCCGAAGTTCGGCAGCGGCTGCGTCAAGATCACGCCGGCTCATGACTTCAACGACTACGATCTGGGCCAGCGGCATAACCTGCCCATGATCAACATCATGACCCTGGATGCCGCGCTCAATGACAACGTTCCGCGCCCCTACCGGGGTCTGGACCGATTCGCCGCGAGAGAAAAAATTCTCGCCGATCTGGATGCCATGGGACTCATCGAACGCATTGAACCGCATAAGCTCACCGTACCGCGCGGCGATCGCAGCAATGCAATTCTCGAGCCGCTGCTGACCGATCAATGGTTCGTCGACATCAAGCCTTTGGCGGCACCGGCCATCCGCGCCGCTGAAGACGGCCAGGTGCGTTTCATGCCCGAGACCTGGACCGGCGTCTATTACGATTGGATGCACAAAATCAGGGATTGGTGCATCAGCCGCCAGCTCTGGTGGGGCCACCGCATTCCGGCCTGGTATGACGCCGAGGGCCGCTGCTATGTCGCACGCAGCGAAGCTGACGTCAGGAGCGCGCACGGCATCGCCGCCAACGTGGCCTTGCGCCAGGACGATGATGTGCTGGACACCTGGTTCTCCGCGGCGCTGTGGCCGTTCTCCACCTTGGGCTGGCCGGAAAAAACCCCGGCACTGCAGAGTTACTATCCCACCTCCGTCTTGGTGACCGGGTTCGACATCATTTTCTTCTGGGTTGCCCGCATGATGATGATGGGCCTAAAATTCATGGGGGACGTGCCGTTTCGAAAAGTGTACATCCATGGCCTGATCCGCGATCAAGATGGCCAGAAAATGTCCAAATCCAAGGGCAATGTCATCGATCCCCTCGACATTGTCGACGGCATCTCGCTGGATGCCTTGCTCGAGAAGCGCACCACCGGCCTCATGCAGCCGCAGATGAAAGCCGCCATCGAAAAGGCGACGCGCAAGCAATTTCCTCAAGGCATCGCCGCTTACGGCACCGATGCGCTGCGCCTATGTATCGCGAGGCTCGCCACACAAAGTCGGGACCTGCGCTTCGACATGACCAAGGTCGAGGAGTATCGCAATTTCTGCAACAAGCTGTGGAATGCGTCGCGCTATGTATTGATGAATGCCGAGAACCAGAATCTGGCCGATGCAGGAGCGGAATTCAGCCTTTCGGATCGCTGGATCCAATCGCGGCTCAAGGACATGCTCGCGCGCATCGAGGTGGGCTTCGCGGATTATCGGTTCGATGCCGTTGCCAACGCGTTGTACGAATTTACCTGGCACGAATTCTGCGACTGGTACGTGGAGCTGTCCAAAGCGGTGTTGCAGTCTGATTCTGCGTCGGACGCTGGCAAACGCGGCACGCGCGTTACGCTCATCAGCACTCTGGAAGTGCTGCTGCGCGCCATGCATCCGCTCGCACCGTTCATTTCGGAAGAAATCTGGCAACGGGTGCGCGTCATCGCCGGAGTCAGCGGCGAGACCATCATGCGCGCCGAGTTTCCCCGCGCGGAATCGATTGTCGCCGACCGCCACGCCGAGCCGGAGATGCGCTGGGTCATGGGTTTCATTTTGGGGGTGCGCCAAATCCGCGGAGAAATGGACATCCCGTGGACTCGCAAGCTCGAGGTTCTGCTGCAGAACGCGAGCGCCCGCGATTTGGAGTATCTGGGCCGCAATCTGCACTATTTGGTGCGTCTCGCGGGCGTCGAGGCGCCGCGCCTGCTCGAGGCGGCCGAGGCGGCGCCGATTTCCGCCGTGGCATTGCTCGGCAATCTTGAAATATTGGTGCCCATGAAGGGCCTGATCGATCCGCACGCCGAACTTGAACGCCTGGCAAAAAAGCTGCGAAAGACGGAAATGGACATGAGTAAATTGGAGTCAAAGCTCGGCAACAGCCAATTTGCCCAGAATGCACCGCCCGATATCGTGGCCAAGGACCAGCAGCGGCTTGAGGAATTGCGCACGGAAATAGGCCAGCTATCAGCCCAAACTGCCCGGGTGACCAAGCTTAAAAGTCAATGAACGCGCTGCAGTCGCAGATCGAAGCAGTGCTCGCCCAGTTGAATCGGGTGATTCTGGGCAAGGATGCGCAGATCAGGCTATGCGTCGCCTGCGCGCTGGCACGCGGTCATTTGCTCATCGAGGATATACCCGGGGTTGGCAAGACCACCCTGGCCCACGGCATTGCGCAGACCCTCGGCCTGTCGTTTCAGCGCATTCAGTTCACCAGCGATCTTCTGCCCGCCGATGTACTCGGGGTCTCGATATTCGATCGTGAAACCGGCAAATTCCGTTTTCAGCGCGGGCCGATCTTCGCGCAGCTGGTGCTGGCCGACGAGATCAACCGCGCCTCGCCCAAGGCCCAGAGCGCGCTGCTGGAGGCGATGGAGGAACACCAGGTCACGCTCGACGGTCAATCGATGGCGTTGCCGGAGCCATTCTTTGTGATCGCCACGCAAAATCCTCAGGATCAGGTCGGTACGTTTCCTCTGCCGGAATCGCAATTGGATCGATTTTTGATGCGCGTTCATCTAGGGTACCCGGCCGCCGCCGCAGAGCGCGAATTGTTGAGCGGCGTCGATCGGCGCGATCTGGTGAAAGCGCTGCAAACCATTACCACGCCTGAGAGCCTGCGCCAGCTGCAGCAAAGCGTGCAGGAGGTTCATGTCTCCCCTGCACTCCTCGACTATGTGCAGGCCCTCGTGGCGCACACTCGCCGCGCACCCGGATTGAATGCCGGGCTGTCGCCGCGTGCAGCCATCGGATTGTTGCGCGCCGCGCGGGCCTGGGCCTTGATCCACGGCCGCAATGCGGTTATTCCCGAGCATGTGCAGGCGATATTTCCGTCGGTCGTCGAACATCGAGTGCGCCAACGCAGCAGCGATGCCATCGCTGTCACCCGCCTGCTCGAGGCCGTGCCGGTTTCATAAGCGCTTTAGGATCGAAACCCTTGGTCACCCTGCGCCAAGCAGCGATCAATCAACTTCGGGCGCGGGTTATTCGCCGCCATGGCCGCGACAGCCTGCCGATCAGCATCAATCGGCGCCGTATTTACATTCTCCCCACTCGCTTTGGCTTCATGCTTGGCGCGATTCTTGCGGCGATGATCATCGCGGGCCTCAACTACAACAGCAACCTGGCACTGGCCTTTGCCTTTCTGATGTCCAGCATGGCGCTCGTGACCATGCATCATTGCAACCGCAACATGCTGCGGCTGTCCGTCGATGCGACCACCGAGGTCGATGCCTTTGCGGGCCGCGAGGCAATGCTCGAGTTCGAACTGCGCAATGGAACCAGCGTCGATCGACGCGACATCGAGGTTCGCTGCATGAGCGCCGCGGGTATCGGCAGCGTGGCGCCAGGAGAAAGCGCGACCATCGAAGTGATCGCTCCGGTGGCGCAGCGCGGCGTGACTCGCATCAGCCAGTTCGAGCTGCGCACCCGCTATCCCTTTGGCTGGTTTTATTCTTGGACCTATGTGCAGGGCTCCATCACGGTCTACGTCGCCCCGGCGCCCACCGGCAGTCGCGCGCTGCTGTCCGGATCGGCGCAGGGCGCCGGTTCCCACTCCGAAGCGCGCGGCGACGAGGAATTCTCGGGGCTGCGAGCTTACCAGCCGGGGGTACCGTTGAAGCACATGGCGTGGAAGGTGCTGGCGCGCGGCGGAGAGCCGGTGGTGCGCAGTTACTCGAGTTTGGCGGCTCAACCGGAGTGGTTGGACTGGTCCATGCTGGAAGGCCTGGACACGGAGGCGCGGCTCTCGCAGCTGTGTCTCTGGGTGCTGGAAAGCGATGCCGCGCAGCGGCCCTATGGGTTGCGTATCCCCGGTAGGGAGTTGGCCCCGTCTGGCGGCGCAGCGCATCGATTCGCGTGCCTGCGGGCGCTCGCCGCTTTCGGTGTCGCTGAAATATGATCACCGAACGCGTCACGTACGAACAGCTGTTGGGGATTTCGGGCTGCCTCGCGTTGGCGCTGCTCGCGCATATCACCACGCTGCCGCTGTGGGTGCCGGCGATCGTGGTGGCCTGCGGCCTGATTCGCTTAGGCCTGGCTCGCCGCGGACGCGGCGCGCCTCCCGGCAGTGTGCTCGTAACCGTCGCGGTGCTGGTGGTGCCCCTGTTGCTGGTGCGCTTCCACACTTTCAACGGCCTGGTCGGAGGGACCGCGCTGCTTTCCGTGACCGCCGGCCTCAAATTGCTGGAAACGAAAACTCGACGCGATATCTACATCATCACCTTGATCATTTATTTCGTAAGTCTGGCCGCGCTCCTGGAAGGCGACTCCTTCTGGCTGCTGGCCTACTTGATCGGAGTTTGCTGGCTCACCACCGCGACCTTGTTGCGCCTGACCAGCAGCGGATCTGCGCCGGGTTGGCGCCGCAGTTTGCGTTACGGCGGACGCGTATTGGCGCAAGCCCTGCCGCTCGCGCTGGTGTTCTGGTTGCTGTTCCCGCGATTTACAGGACCGCTTTGGCAAATCCCCAATGATTCGCAGACCGCCGCATCGGGTCTGAGCGATTCCATGAGTCCCGGCGACATCACGCAATTGGCGCTGTCCGACGAGGTGGCGTTCCGCGTTCGTTTTGAAGCAGCGACGCCGCCGAACCGCGAGCGCTATTGGCGCGGGCCCGTGCTCGATGTCTTCGACGGCCACACGTGGTCGCGAACGCCCTCGTCCCAGGCCGCGCCCGTCCTGAAGCCCTTGGCACCCGGTTACAAATATACCGTCATGATGGAGCCGCATCGGCACCGCTGGATATTCATGCTCGACTGGCCGAGCAGTTGGAATCTTCCCCGCGCGGAGCTCGACGGCAACTACACCCTGACGCAGAACGAGCCCTTGTCGCGCCCCGTCGACGTGGTGGGCACCTCGTATACCCAGGTCCAATCCATCGCGCCCTTGAGCGCCAGGACGCGAAGCCGTGATCTTAGGCTGCCCGGCGAGCGCAACCCTCGCACCAAGACATTGGCGCAGGAGCTGCGCAGCGCGCACAGCGACGATATGGAATTCGTACAGGCGGTGCTGGCGATGTTCAGGCAGCAGCCTTTCTTTTACACCTTGAACCCGCCGAAGTTATCCGACGATTCGGTCGATGAATTTCTATTCAATACAAAGCGCGGTTTTTGCGGCCACTATGCATCGGCCTTTGCAACCCTGGCGAGAGCCGCAGGCATACCGGCGCGGGTGGTCACCGGATATCAGGGCGGAACGCTGAATCCGTACGGCGATTATTGGATCATGCGGCAAAGCGATGCGCATGCCTGGACCGAAGTGTGGATCGACGGGCGCGGCTGGGTGCGGATCGATCCGACCGCAGCGATCGCACCGGAGCGGGTTGAGCGAGGTCTGGCCGACGTCGCCGGCACCGACGAGTCGACGGCCAGCGCCTGGCAGCGCAGAACCCCCTGGTTTTCTGGCATGCGCCTGCGTTTCGACATGGTCAAGGAGATATGGCGCGAGCGCATTTTGGATTTCGATCAGGACTCGCAGCGCAAGCTGCTCGAGTTCTTGAAGATTCCCGAGCCGGACGGCCAGAAACTCGTCATGGCGTTGGCCGCCGCCATGGCGCTGGTGCTGGGATGGCTGACCTGGCAAGTGCGGCGCGAGCTGGCGCCGCGCTCGAAAGATGAGACCGCGCGCGCCTATGCGCGGCTCTGCACAAAACTCGCGGCTGCGGGAATTGCGCGCCGGCAGCACGAAGGGCCCGAAGACTATGCGCTCCGGGTGGCGCGACTGCGGCCGGACTTGGCCGGCATCGTGACGAATTTATGCCGCCAGTACTCTTTCCTGCGCTATGCAGTTCCGTCAACGAGCGTCACCCTGGGCCAATTCCAGGCGGCAGTGCGCGCGTTCCGGCCGAAGGCCCGAGGCGAGCCGGCCCGCGGCACTGCCTAGGCCGCCAGGTTTTCGCGCGTCTTCAAGAACTTGATTTCCGGCCAGCGCTCCTCGGTCAATCCCATATTCACGCGGGTGGGCGCCAGGTACACCAGTTCGCCCGCATGATCTACGCTTAAGTTGTCGTGGGCTTTGAGGCGAAACTCGGCCAAGCGCTTCTCGTCCTGAGTACTGACCCAGCGCGCCACGGACACATTGATCGGCTCGAAAACGCATTGCACGCTGTATTCGTCCTGCAAACGAAATGCCACCACCTCGAACTGCAGCTGGCCTATGGCGCCTAAGATCAGATCGTTGTTGCGCAGCGGCTTGAATAGCTGCGTCGCGCCCTCTTCGCAGAGTTGCGATAAGCCCTTTTGCAGGGCCTTCATGCGCAGCGGATCCTTGAGCACCGCGCGCCTGAAGATCTCGGGCGCAAAGTTAGGGACTCCCGTGAAGGTGAGGTTCTCTCCTTCGCTAAAGCTGTCGCCGATGTTGATGCTGCCGTGATTGTGCAAGCCGATGATATCGCCTGCGTAGGCCTCCTCGGCCTGGCTGCGATCAGCAGCGAGAAAAGTCAGCGCATCCGCAATGCGCACCTCCTTGTCGAGGCGCACATGATGCAAGCGCATGCCGCGCGCGTAACGTCCCGAACACAGGCGCATGAAGGCAATTCGGTCGCGGTGGCCGGGATCCATATTGGCCTGGATCTTGAACACGAAACCCGTGAGCTTGCCCTCTTCGGCGTTGACAGGACGTTGCAGAGTCGGCCGCGGCTGCGGCGGCGGCGAGTGCGCGACAAATGAGGACAACAGTTCACGGACGCCGAAATTGTTGACGGCCGAACCGAAGAACACCGGAGTCTGTTTCGCCTCGAGATAGCGCTTACGATCAAACTGCGGGCTGGCGCCGCGAACCAGTTCGACTTCTTCCAGGAAGAGCCGGTGGCGATCGCCGAGAAATTCTCGCGCCTCATCGCTCGCGATGCCGGAGATGGTCTCGTGCGTGCCGACGCGGCCCTTCTCCACCGGCACGTACACGTAAATCATATCCTCGATCAAATGATAGACGCCGAGCAGATCGCGTCCCATGCCGATCGGCCAGGTGATCGGTGCGCACTGAATCTTCAGCACGCTTTCGATCTCATCGAGCAGTTCGATCGGCGCGCGGCCGTCGCGGTCCAGCTTGTTCACAAAAGTCATGATGGGCGTATCGCGCAGGCGGGTCACCTCCATCAGCTTGATGGTGCGCTCCTCGACGCCTTTGGCGCAGTCGATGACCATCAAGGCGGAGTCGACCGCCGTCAAGGTGCGGTACGTATCCTCGGAGAAGTCTTCGTGACCCGGCGTGTCCAGCAGATTGACGATGCAGTCTTCGAAGGGGAATTGCATCACCGAAGAAGTCACGGAGATGCCGCGTTGCTGTTCCAGGCGCATCCAGTCGGAGGTGGCGTGACGCGTGGCCTTGCGCCCCTTGACCGTGCCGGCCATCTGAATCGCGCCGCCGAACAGCAGCAGCTTTTCCGTCAGCGTGGTTTTGCCCGCGTCGGGGTGGGAGATGATTGCGAAAGTGCGTCTACGCTTGATTTCCTTGGATAATTCTTCTTCTGTCACCGACCAGATCCTCGACTATGTACACAGTTATGTACACAGATTGCAAAGTACGCGCCGCGATTGGGCTCGATAGGCATCCCCAGCCGTAGCGGCCGTGGGTGTCGTGTAAGTCTCTGAAAGCATTATAGCCTACGGACCGGCGTACCCAGACTGACCC
>JBDTAV010000032.1:0-6897 GCA_039924385.1 Steroidobacteraceae bacterium | reverse complement strand
GCAAATAGCCACGCCTACACGAGGCCGGATATATGTACGCAGCCTGACTCGCCGAGTTCATCACTCTTGTTGCAAAGTCGGGCGGGTCCATATATGCCAAAAGTAACGCTTTCCTGTGGATAACTTTCCGGTCGTTGTACTGACAAGGGGAGCTTGGGCTTTGAAAAACAATTTGAACCTGGCCCCTTTAAACCCTTGTCCGACAAAGAAGCGGACAGCCGCGCTGCCCAGCCTCGGTGCGCGGGGCCCCTACGATTTCGAGCGTTCGTTCAAGCGGATCGTCTGTGCCGTCGTCGCCACCCACCACCCGAAAATGGGCCAGCGGGCCGTGCGTCTCGATGGCGGCGAGTTCGCTTTGGCGCTGCGTGTGCGAGGGAAACCTGTCCTTGTCGGCCTGCGGCAAGAGGCGAACGGCATGGTTCAACCCCGCCTGCGCGTCGGCGGATTATCGCAGCGTGACCAGGACCGCTTGCTGGCCAGACTGCGGCGCATCCTTTGCCTGGATCACGATCTGGACGACTTTTATGAGACGGTGGCGGGCGAGCCCGCGCTCGCGCATCTGACCCATCATTATCGGGGACTACGCCTGGTGCTCACGCCGACCGCCTTCCAGGGCCTCGTCCATGCGATCCTCTTCCAACAAATTTCCTATGTTGCCGCCCAGACCGTCGAGAACCGGCTGACCGCCCGTTGGGGCGATTCGCTTTCAGATGGCGATCGTCGGTATCCGCTCTTCCCAACGCCGGAGCGTTTGGCCGTCCTGGACGTGGCGGCATTGCGGGCGCTCGGAATCCCCGCACGCAAGGCCCAGGCCATCCTGACTGTCGCCGGACAGACAGTGGCGGGAACCCTGGACCTGGAGGTCCTGGCCGAACAGGGGGATGTCGATCACGTCGCGCGTCGTCTCGAGTCTATCGACGGCATCGGCCCCTGGACAGCCCATCACGTGATCATCCGAGGGATGGGCATGAAAGATTGCCTGCCCACCGAAGATCCCGGCTTGCGCCGAGCGGTGGCTGAGCAATATGGCCTGACACCGCCGGTCGGTGCGGCGCAGCTCCGGAAACTCGCCGACCGCTGGCGCCCGTGGTGCAGTTACGCCAGCTATTATTTATGGAACACATTCTGGGAATAGCCCCATTCGAGGTCCACACTATCGTTGCGCCTGGAAAAGCCCTGTACGGTGGCTGTCGGGATGTGGAACGAGTGTGGGGGTGAGCACGTCATGCCGCGATTGCGGGGACATCGGCGGGGTAGCGCGAAAGCGCGGAACCAATCACGAAACAATGCTTCGAGTCGGTGGTCGAGTAACGCACATCGAACTTGCAGGAGCAAATGAGCGCCGTCTGCTGACCACCGCATTGGTTGCCGTTTGCCCATCCGTTAGTTGACGAGATGATTCATGCCGGACTCTGCAGGCGCACTGGAGTTGATCCGCTTTCGTGGACACCCCAATGTTAGTTTTGGAGGTGTTCGAGATGGCGACCAAGAGTGTTCGGTATACGCGGAGTTTAAGCTGCAGATGGTCGATTTGGTGCGCAGCGGGAGGAGCCAGGGGCGCTGGCGAAGGAGTTTGAGTCGACGGCCTGGACGATATCGCTGTGGGCCAAGCAGGCCCAGCGCGATGGCCGCATAGGGGACGGCGGCTTAACGACGCTGAAGCGCGAAGAGCTGGCGCGGTTACGACGTGAGAACCGCAGGCTGAAGGAGGAGCGGGAGATCCCGTCAAAAGCCACGGCCTGGTTCGCGGCCGAGAGCGGGACCTCGAAGCGCTCTTCGGGTTCGTGAAGGCGAACCAGGCCACCCATTCGGTCGGGGTCATGTGCCGATTGCTGCGGATTTCGAGAAGTGGATTTTATGGGTGGCTGGAGCGACCCATGAGCGCGAGGCGACGAGCGGATCTGGTGTTGACGGCGAAGATCGAGGTGATCTATCGGCGATCCCTGGATACGTAAAAGTAGGTATGCGCGCTACCGCACAGACGTGTCTTCGTCAGTGAGATTATATCTGGGAGGCTCGTGTATCGAAGTCTGCCGGGGTGTACCAAAAAGGCGCCCTTCGATATTTCCGCGGATCTGTGGCAGCCCACACGATCGCTAAGGACCCTTCGGACCGCGACAACCTTTTCTCATAACCGCATTCAGACGAATTCATATTGGCGCACGCGCCGTGGCTTGGGCCCGATGATGGGATAGGAAGGCACGGTCCTGGTATGAACCTCCTCTTAGACTGCGGCCGAGCGCACTCCTGACCTAACCCTGCGCTGGGCTTATCGCTCCGCGGAGCTTGCGACGTTTGCTTTGTGTTGAGGAGTGTTGCCCCGTGGAATTGAGTCATTTGATCCGACGCTGCAACGCGCCGACGTTCATGGTGTTTCCTGTTGGAGCGATGGTTGCCGTGCCGATAGCGCAGGCCGATGGAGCCCCTGTGGGAATCAGTCCCCAATCCGCAGATGTCCTTTGCGCGTCCGAACTCGCGGACGTGCCCAATGATCCCGGTCGTATATTAGTGTCGCAGCTGTCGGCCGATGTGTTGGTACAGCAGGTGCTACAGCGCAACCCCGGCATGGAGGCCATGCAGGCCGCGTCATGGTCTCAACCAAAATGTGCAGATTGGCCAGAAATTCCCTCGACCGGGACGCTGGATCTGCGGGTGATGCTTCGCGCGCGCCATTACCTGACCACTTATGTAGGTCTGCGGCAGCCGTGGCGCGATGTACTAACGAATGTGCCCGATCTAACAGTGCGTTTTCATTTACTCGATACGGATGCGTGGCGCGCTTTCGTGCACCACGCGTCCTGGATGAGGCCGCAGGTTCCCCATCGGGCGACCTCGAGCTTCTCTCTGTCACCAACCAGCTCAAGGACGCCGATTGATGAATGATTTATTGGACGCCGATGTTGACCATAAGGGCGACTCACTGCGAGCGCTCGGTTCCCGGACCGCCGAGCGTACCATCCTGCTCGTATGTCCGACCATGTGGGATGAAGGCGAGCTGCCGCACATCGTCGACGCGGGCCGCTATCGCGTACTGATTTATGGCAGCGATGTTAGCGAGCATCCCGAGGACTTCGATGCGATCGACTTCATCGACCGCGCCGCCGTGGTGGGCGCGGATCAAGACGTCGACGGGGTCATGGCTTCGGATGATTATCCCGGGAGCATTGTGGCGGCGGCGATTGCGCAACAATTGAACCTCCCGGGCCCGCACCCTGAAGCGGTCCTTCTCTGTCACCACAAGTACTATTCGCGCGTGGCACAGCAGCGGGCCGTTCCGGAAGCGGTCCCCACATTCGATCTCGTGGATCCTACGCGCGTGCCGATAGCCCCCAACGGGCTGTCTTTCCCCATGTTCGTGAAGCCGGTGAAATCGTTTTTCTCGCTCTTCGCCCAGGAGGTCGCTGATGGCGATGAACTTCGGGCACTCGCTCAGCGGGCCCATTACCACCTACGGGAATTCGTAAAGCCTTTCAACCAGCTGCTGGCGCGATATACGGCGTTCCCGCTCAACGGCAGTTATATTTTGGCGGAAACCCCTTTGCATGGTCAGCAAGTAACGGTGGAGGGCTGCGTGTTCCACGGTGAAGGGCGGATCATCGGCATCACCGACTCAATCATGTACCCGGGAACGATCAGCTTTCAACGTTTTGAGTATCCCTCAGTGCTCAGTTCGGCCATTCAAGATCTCATGTCCGAGCTTGCGCTGCGGTTCATGCATTCGATCGGCTTCGATGACGGCTTGTTCAACATCGAGATGTTTTATGACTCGGACAGTGAGGCCATTTCTATCATCGAGGTCAATCCGCGCATGTGTCCCCAGTTCGCCGATCTGATGGAAAAAGTGAATGGAGTTAACACCTACGAGATTGCGCTGTCCATTGCGGCGGGAATTCGGCCGCATCTGAATTCAGAGGCTCGCACGCATCGGGTAGCGATGAGTTTTGCGCTGCGGCTGTTCGAAGACTCGCTAGTCACGCGAGTCCCGAATGCGGTCGAGATTGCCGTAATGGCCAGCCTTTTTCCTGACGCTCGCCTCAAAGTGCTGTGCCGAGAAGGTCATCGTCTCTCCGAAGAACTGCAAGATGGCAAGAGCTATCGCTACGCGGTGCTCAATCTGGGCGCGGAGAGCCGAGCCGACGCACTGGTGCGATGCGAAAGGGCCTTGAGAATTCTGCCGTTCTCCTTTGAAGTCATCGCCCCAGCTACACCACGCAATCAAGAAGATAATCGCAGCGTTTCGGGCAAAGTCTTACCGTGCCTAAAAGACCCTGCGCACTAGCAGCCTGTCGGATCTAAACATTTGATTTTCAGATACGCGATAATCATGCGCAGTGATTCCTGATGGGCGATATGCGATGAGCAACTTTCGACCGATCAACCGTGACACTGGATTTTGCAGCTACCCTCGGTTGATGAGTGGCTGCCGCAGCGACACGAAGATGGCGCATCGACTGAAAACGCCGCGGGGAAGAAAGCTCTACGCCTTGCGTAAGCAAACTCCGCAGCCCCTGTACGGCATCATCAAATCGGTGATGAGCTATCGGCAAGCGATGCTGCGAGGCTTAGAGAACGTCAAAGGCGAGTGCACTTTGGCGACGATGAGATGGAGCATCGAGCGAATGATCGCGATTCAGCCCGCTTGAGGGGGTATCGCGAGAATCGGGTCGAGCATTGTCGATAAAATTGGGCGTGGGCTATGCGCGTGGTCCGACGGGGTGCTAGAACAAGAGATCTCTTTACCAATCCCGCTATTCTCGATTCCGCTTTTAGTGCGTCAATGTACGTTTCCGACCAGATTCGGACGGTGCTCTATAGTTTCCCGCGAACGTCGCGCGCAGTTCTCTGTCAGTGCCGCTCACCGTGGTACTTCGTTTAGCCTTCAACCGTGGCCTTCGGGCGGTCGTGCCCGTCGGCGATCTCGTTATGCCAGTGCCCTTTGTTATCCTCGTAGGAAATGGGCGTAGTGTCGCCGAGCGTGGCTTGCTCGCTCGCCGCCAGCTTTGCGGCCTTACGAGCCGCCTCGCGAGTGGGGAACTTTTCAGAGTAGGTGCCGTTCATCTCGTAGGCCCAAGCTCCGTCGTGCTTCACAACCTTATAGATGATCTTGCTCATTCACAGATCCTCGAATTTAAGGGGCACCAGCCAGAGTGCTGATTAAACTGCCGGGCGGCGCGGGAGTGCATGTTAACTCAAAGCCTGACGACATTCTGACGATTGAATTGGGGCAGATTCCCCCAGTGTACTCAGATTTTAGATCGATTTTCCCTCCGACAGTTCCTCATCTCCAAAAGCGTTCAGAGCATGAAAAATTAATGGATTCGCCCTAGTCTCGACGATCGACGCCGCAGCATGAGGGCCGATATCCATTCGGTTCATGACTTCGCGCCGGCATGACCAGAGGATTGTGCGCAGAGGCAATCCGCACAATGCGATTGCTCATGCCGCTGTGCTAGCATCGAGCCGCAGCAGGATTAGTGGGCTATTCGAGGCGACAGGGAAATGCTAACGCTGAAAGAAACCAAACTTTCTTGCACACACCGCGGCAAACCTCTGCAAGAGGCATTCTTAGAAGCGCTGCGCAAAGATAGCATGCCCGTCTCGATTTATCTGGTGAACGGAATCAAGCTGCTCGGCCAGATTGAATGCTTCGATCAATTTTCGGTAATACTGAAAAATAATACGAGTCAGGTTATCTACAAGCACGCGATTTCAACCATTGTATCAGGACGCGATATGCGATTGTCCATCGCGTGACCTTCAGAAGATAAATGGCACTGATTCTTCAGCGCTAAGTGGCACCCATGGCGAGGGTGCTCCGAGAGTCGGAGTAGGGATATCCATTGCTAGCAACGTGACGTCACCCCCTCGCGGTTCAAGTTTGATTCAATTGAGCAAGCGGGGTACGATTTCACGCGAGAAAGTCTGTAAATCGACAATTCCAGTTAACCAGGAGGGCCAATGAAAACTTCCATTATCCTGACGGCAGTGCTATTCGCGTGCGCGCTCGGTTTCGGAGATCGGGCGCAAGCCCAAAATGCGCCAAAAGAGCACAGCATGACCGGCTGTCTGGCGAAGGGTGACGATGTTGGAACGTTCAAGCTCACAGATTTGGAGAAAGGGCCGAAGGTGGTCGTGATTGCGGAGACGACAGCGAACCTGACCCCGCACCTCGGGCACAAGGTCGAAATCACAGGCGTTGCGGTCCCCGGAAAGGATAAGACTCATACAATGAAGGTTACGGCGGTCAAGATGATTTCCACTACGTGTCCCTAGATTTGACGCTAGGGGAGTCCTTATCTTGATTTTGCTTTATCTACGAAGATAAAGGCCCCCCGTCAGTCAGGCCAGCACCTATTTTGGAACACTCCTGGTGGGGATAGACCCAACAATTGGGTCTATCCCCTATGCGCGTGGTGGGCGTCGTGCCCCCGCTCTGCATCTCCTTCATCGGAGACCGGTTTAAACCGGGGGCTACGCTGCGAGCTTTGCGCTGGAATCATTGGCCGCGATTCCAGGATACCAGTGCTCGAAGTGTCGGCGTAGCCGACGGTTGAGCTCGGCCGTGCGCACTTGCAGTAAGCGATGAGCATTCTGATCAGACCACCGCATCTGCTGCTGCTTCACGAAGCGTTTGGCGACTACCTGGTTTACCGCCGATTCGACGAATGCGCTGGCGATCGGTTCGCCGTGCCGGAAGCGGTCGCCATAGTTGACGATGAAGCTCTGGTTGTTATCGATGTAGGATAGGCAGTCCTCAAGTTTCGCCGCCAGCTTGGTCTTGGCGTCGCCGTCCGGCATCGCATCGACGTCCCAGCTCAGCGACTCAAGACGTTGGATCGCCCGGTACGCGGAACCATGCCACAAGTGCCATTTGGCGCCTTCAATGTCTTTCAGGAC
>JBDTAV010000031.1:0-66327 GCA_039924385.1 Steroidobacteraceae bacterium | reverse complement strand
AAGATTGGAGAATGCCGCCACGCGAGTGGAGCTCAGCCAAAGCACAATTCGCTGTCGTGTTCGGCGATCGATTCGAGGTCAATCGGTAACAACCGGCTCAGCAAACACAAAATTCCTGACAGGCCCATTCAGCAAGCGCCACAAACCTGTGCGTTGCCGACACCGCGGTGCGCAACCGACTCGTCATCAACCCCCTCCTGGTCGCCGCTTTCGTGGTCATTCTCAACGAGACGCTCATGGCCGTAGCCATCCCGCGGCTGATGCGCGATCTCAACGTTACGGCCGGTGCCGTGCAATGGTTGACGACGGCATTTCTGCTCACCGTGTCGGTGGTCATACCGGTTACCGGCTTCTTGCTGCAGAGGATGAACACGCGGCCGATTTTCGTCTGGGCGATGTCGTTGTTCAGCCTGGGCACATTGGTCGCCACTCTGGCTGCCAATCTCCCGGTGCTGATCCTCGCCCGCATAATTCAGGCATCCGGGACGGCAATCATGGTGCCGCTGCTGATGACCACGGTCATGACGCTGGCGCCGCCGGAAACTCGCGGCAAGACCATGGGCTTTATTTCCGCGGTCATCTCGGTGGCGCCCGCGGGTCGGGCGCTTGTACGACAAAGTCGGGCCGTTGAGGCTGATGGTTCCCGGCGTGATTCTCGTCAGTTGCGTGTTGTGGGCGATGACGCTGCTGGGTCCGACCACTTGGGTGGGCAATATCCTCGCCGGGCACGTGGTGATGTGCGTCGGTTTTGCTTTCCTGTTTACGCCCTTGTTTACCGCCAGTTTGTCATCGGTGAAGCCAAGCCTTTATTCGCACGGCAGCGCTGTCATCGGCACCATTCAGCAGGTGGCCGGTGCAGCCGGAGTGGCGCTATTCGTGGCACTCATGTCGGCACGGACTACAACCTTGAGTACGCGCGGGCTCGGAGCCGTCGAGGCGCTGTCGGGCGGCATCCGCGCCGGCTTTCTGTGCGGCGCCATCATCTCGCTCTTCGCCGTGGCGTGCGTTTTCTTCGTGCAGAGGCCTTCCCCTGCGGCAACGGTGCAATGAACGCGGCGTTGATCACGACATCTAGCGGGCGACTACACTGGATGCCGGACCAAGGCCAATGATCAGATCGATCATTCCTCAGCTGGTGGCCTGCTGATCGCAGGACACCTGCGTGTTCCAATCCGCAAAACTACCCACGGGATTGTGTGCCCAAGCCCAAACATGCAATTCGTAAAACGCAGGCAAGCCGTAGCGATTCGGTGCGTCAACGAAGTTCATCAAATGCCCTTCCAAGGCGGGGGTGGCGGTGCTCCCCGGCGGAATCTGGGTTTGCCATATGCTCGCGAGAATGATGAATTCCACTCCCACGAGACGAAAGCCGCCGTTCGGCAACGGTTCGTAGATCAACGCTTCGGGTTCCGTTCCGTTGAGAGTCCCCGCGGCGATTCGGGAGCCCAGTACGAAGTGCACGCCCATCGCGCCGAAATCCGGACCGCTGACGCAGGGTGTGGCCTGCG
Source organism: Steroidobacteraceae bacterium (assembly GCA_039924385.1). Lineage (GTDB taxonomy): Bacteria > Pseudomonadota > Gammaproteobacteria > Steroidobacterales > Steroidobacteraceae > Bog-1198. The sequence goes on along the minus strand of JBDTAV010000031.1, from coordinate 64,819 downwards.
TGAAGCCGGCGGCAAGCGCCGCATTGATGTCCCTGAATTGCGCCGTTGCTTTGTGAACCTTGTTGACCAGCGGCGAATTTTGATCGACGCCGCTCATGTCCATGGCATGCGGCGGGGACTCTCCTGCGGCGACGACGAAAGGAATGGATAGAGACAGCATAGTTGATATCAAGCGACCTGCAATTTTCATCGATGATCTCCCTTAGGATTGGTTGATACGTGAGCGGGCAGAAAGCCTTTACTTGTAGAAGTACGGATCGAGGACACGAACCTCGGTGATTTGCGTGATGGGCAACTTGCTGCGAACCGCGGCGCGCCGCACGGCCTCCGGCGTCGGTCCGTCGTAAAGACAAAAGGTGCGTTTGCGATCGGGAGTAACGTAGGAGTGCAGCCAGGTGACGCCGTCTTCCGCATTGTTGTCGATGACGTTTCGACATAATTGGGCGCCGCTTTCATCGAGAGGAATGAGAAGACCATCTGGAAACTCTCGTTCGATCAGATAGCGCGACATGTCGAGATCTCCCCTACAAACCACCGAGGGAAATCTTAGGTTTGCGGGAGCGATCGGCGAATCAGAGGATCTACCCAATTTGGAGCGGTGAAATACCCACATTGCGGGCGAAACGCAGCTTTGGCGCCGAGGCGCTTTGCGTGCATGCCGGGGATCGGTTACAACTTCCCTACGAGAATGGCTGGAGACTGCATCTTCGATGGAGTTACTCGAGCGCAAGAAATGCCTGAGCGAGCTGACTGACTGGCTGCAGCGCGCGATCGGTGGCGCAGGGTGTATTGCGCTGCTTGGCGCGGAAGCCGGAATCGGCAAGACAGCGCTTTTGCAGGAATTCGCCAGGACACAGGTCGGTGCGCGGGTGCTGTGGGGCGGCTGCGACGCGCTGTTCGCCCCCCGTCCGTTGGGGCCGCTATACGACATCGCACGTCAGACACAGGGGGAACTGCTCGCCGCCATTTATAGCAATGCAAATCGCGAAGTCATTTTCGCAGCGGCGCTGAATGAGCTCGAGCGAACGCAGACCCTGGTCGTTTTCGAAGATATGCATTGGGCGGACGAAGCCACGCTCGATCTGCTCAAGTATCTTGGGCGGCGCTTTCAGCGCGCCCGCGCAATGCTGGTGGTGAGCTACCGTGATGATGAGGTCGGACCGCGGCATCCCTTGCGGTTCGTCATGGGGGATTTGCCGCGCAGCACCACGCGCAGAATGTCGCTTTCGCCCCTGTCGGAGGCGGCGGTGGCTCAGCTTGCGCGGCAGGCCGGCCAATCATCGGCGGGTCTGTACCGCATCACGGGCGGCAATCCATTCTTTGTGACCGAAGCGCTGGCGGCCGTGGCCGACACCGTGCCGGTCAGCGTGCGCGACGCCGTTCTCGCCCGCGCCATGAGATTGACTCCGGCAGCACGCAAAATCGCGGAGCTCGCCTGCATCGTCCCCGGCAAGACGGAATCTTGGTTGCTGCAGCACACCGTTCCGGTCGATGAGGCGGCCATCGAAGGCTGCATGAGCGTCGGCATGGTGCGATCGGACGACGGCGCGCTGGCCTTTCGGCATGAACTCGCGCGGCGCGCGTTTGAGGACTCCTTATCGCAGTCGCAACGGCAGTTCTTGCACGTCAAGGTCTTCGCAGCGCTCGCCGCGCGGCCGCACATCCCTGCGGCACGCCTCGCTCACCACGCTGCCGGTGCGCGTAACGCGGCAGCAGTGTTGCAATTCACGCCGCTGGCAGCCATGCAGGCGGCGTCGGTGGGTTCACATCGCGAGGCTGTCTCCCTGTATGAGGTTGCACTCCTGTACGCGCAAGAAATCCCGCCGGATGAGCGCGCACGCCTGTATGAACGCTTGTCATACGAGTGTTATTTGACCGGCCAGCACGAGCGGGCTATCGAAGCGCGGCACGCAGCACTCGAAATCTGGCGAGCCTCTGGCGCGCGCATGCGCGAAGGAGATGCGCTGCAGTGGCTGTCGCGCTTGAGTTGGTTTGTCGGGCGGCGCGCCGATGCCAACCGCTTTGGCGCCGAGGCGGTGGCGAGGCTCGAATCACTGCCGCACAGCCCTGAATTGGCGCGGGCATACAGCAATCGCGCGCAGCTTGACATGGAGTCTCACGAACTCGAATCGGGGATCAGCTGGGCGCAGCGCTCCATCGCGCTGGCGGAGCCGTGCGCGGAGAAGGAAATCCTCTGCGATGCATTGGGTACGCTGGGCACGATTCGCCTCATCGCGGGCGATTCTTCGGGGTGGGCCGAGCTTGAGCGGGCTTTGCGGATCGCGCTCGATTCTGATCTACAGGAGCAGGTGGCCAGTTCGTATACCGATCTGTCTGCGATGGCCGTCTCCTGCCGACAATATGACAAGGCGTCTCGTTGGCTCAGCGAGGGATTGGCCTATTGCGAAAAGCGCGATCTGGAGGGGCTGCGTCGTTACATGCTCGCTTATCGCGCCCGCAAAAATTTCGAACAAGGCGACTGGCCGGCCGCGAGCGAGGATGCAGAGGCCGTGCTGCGCGATCCGCTGTGCACGCCGATCACGCGTATTCCCGCGCTGCGCACGCTGGGCCACATCCGAATTCGCCGCGGCGACCCGCAGGGCGAGGCCGCGTGGCTCGCCGGCGATCGCGAAGGCGTTCTCAAAGCGGTTGGGGCCGCCTATGCACTGGTGTGTCAGCGCCGCGATCCGCGCATGAAGGGCGAACTCGCAAGCTGGTTATGGCGGGTTGGCGCACTTGACGGTCAACCGTCGGAGATTGCAGATCCTTACGCACAGGAGATCTCGGGCGATTGGCGCGCCGCGGCGTTCGCTTGGAAGAACCTTGGCTGCCCCTATGAGCACGCCTGCCTGCTGGCGTGGCACGGCATCGAGACGGAGCAGCGCGAGGCGCTTGAAATCCTCGAACGGCTCGGCGCAGCCCCGGCGGCGCTGGCGCTGCGCAAACGAATGCGCGCCGAAGGTGTTCGCGCCGTTCCGCGCGGCTCGAGGGTGTCGACCCGGAGCAACCGGCTGGGGTTGACGCGCCGCGAGGCCGAGATCCTGACGCTGGTGTCCCAAGGCATGCGCAATTCCGCGATCGCCAAGCGCTTGTTCGTTTCGACCAGGACGGTGGATCGTCATGTGTCGGCGATCCTATCCAAGCTGGGCGTGCAGTCACGCGGCGAAGCAGTCGCCTTGGCCAGCAGGGGACCCGGCTCGCCAGATTGATGGGACGCTTTCTGTCCCAATATCTGGGGCTGTCAAACGTCTACCTCGTAGTGAAGCTATGAATGCCGCAGCCGACCGCAAAGTCGACCAAGACCGACGGATCTCGGAGGTGTTTGCGCGGAACGCGGCGCGCCTTGGTCGATTCATCCGCGGGCGGGTGTCGGATGCCGGCGTTGCAGAGGACATCTTGCAGGACGTGTTTTCGGAGTTCATCGAGTCGGAAAGGCGGGTGGCGCCGATCGAACAGGCGGGTGCCTGGCTGTTTCGGGTGGCAAGAAACCGGATCACGGACTGGTTTCGACGCAAGAAGCCCGAGAGCCGGGCGCCGAGAGAGGGAGAAGAGAGCGACCTCGCTTGGGAAGACACGTTTCCCTCGGCGGACGCGGGACCGGATGAGATCTATGCACGCGAGCGGGTGCTGCAGAAAATGGTCGAAGCGTTGGAGGAGTTACCCGAAAGACAACGAGCAGCCTTCATCGCGCATGAGTTCGATGGCTTAAGTTTTCAGGAAATTGCGGAATTGACCGGTGAAAGCGTCAACACGCTGCTGTCGCGCAAACACGCGGCGGTGCAAAGCCTGCGCAAGAGATTGCGGACGGTCTATGCGGACGCGGACCTTATCTAAGGAGTGAAATTGTGAAGTTATCTAGAGTTTCCAAAGCGGTCCTGGTCGCGGTCGGTATTGCAGCGGTGCTCGCTGTGGTCGGCTTTGTGGTGATGAGCCTGTGGAATGGGTTGATACCGGCTCTCTTCGGCGGACCGGTGCTGCATTTCTGGCAGGCAATCGGCCTTTTGATCCTGACTCGAATCCTCGTCGGCCGAGTCGGCCGCGGGTCTTTACATTGGGGCTGGCGGGGCCGCATGCGGCAGGACTGGCAGCGCATGACTCCGGAAGAGCGCGCCAGCCTACGAGAGACCTCTCTTCGGCGCTGCGGTGGGAGGAGCGCACCGGAAAGCGAGCCGAAGGCGTAGCGCGGGGTCGCCGCCGGGCCGCGAAGGCGGCGCCGGGTTCGACGATCTCGGAATCGCATTTTGGGGCTAGACTAAGCAGGAAACCGACCCGGCCGGCGCAGGGAGCATCGCGATGAGCCAAAAGAATCGTCAGTTCGTACTCGATCAGATACCCAAAGGAAAACTCGGCAAGGAGCATTTTCGGCTCACGGAAACGGCGATTCCTTCGCCGGGCGAAGGTGAAGTTTTATTGCGCGTCCGCTATGTGTCGTTGGATGCGGCGAATCGGGCTTGGATGTTGGGTCCGACTTATCGTGCCGCGTTGAAGGCCGGCGACGTGATGGCTGGGGGTGCGCTGGCCGAGGTGCTTGAGAGCCGCAGCAGCGCATTGAAGCCAAAGGATTGGGTGTTTGGCGATACCGGCTGGCGCGAATACGCCGTGGTGCCCGCAACGGCCGTGATGAAAGTCATGCCGCGCGAGCCACCCAGCCACGCCGTGAGCGTTTATGGGATTGCGGGCCTCACCGCCTATTTTGGTTTGCTCGAATGCGGGCGGCCAAAGTCGGGAGAAACGGTGGTGGTTTCCGCGGCTGCCGGCTCCGTCGGCTCGATCGTCGGGCAGATCGCCCGCATCAAAGGTTGCCGCGTCGTCGGCATGGCCGGCGGCGCCAAAAAATGCGCGCTCCTGACCTCGCAGTTGGGGTTCGACGCGGCAGTCGACTACAAACGCTTTGCGGGCAATCCCATGGAATTTTATCAGGCGCTGCAGGCAGCCTGCGGCGGCGGCATTGACGTCTATTTCGATAACGTCGGGGGTGAGACCTTGGACGCGTGCCTGTTTGGCATGAAAGAGCATGGACGCATCGCCGCTTGCGGCGCGGTGTCGCGTTACGACGGGGCGCCCCCCTATGGCGTGCAGGGCACACCGATGATTGTCTCAAAGCGCATTACGGTGCGCGGTTTCATCGTCACCGACTTTTTTGGTCAGGCAGCGCAGGCGCTGTCGGATCTGGAAGGATGGGTCCGAAGCGGCCAGCTGAAGGTGCTCGAGGACATTGTCGAGGGATTCGAGAACTTGCCGGCGGCGTTGATTGGTCTTCTCGCCGGCGACAATATTGGCAAGCGGATGGTCAAGGTGAGCAAATGAACAACGAGAAACCCGGAGCAGGGCAGACAGCGCTGGTAACCGGCGCATCAATGGGGATCGGCGTGGATCTGGCAGAATGTTTTGCAAAGGATGGTTACGATCTGATCCTTGCCGCTCGCAGCGCGACGGCATTGCAAGAGGTGGCCGCACGGCTGTCTAAAACCTACGCGGTGAAAGCGCATGTATTTACCGTTGATTTGGCAGACCGAGGCGGGGGAACGCGCCTGGCGGAGGCGATAAAGGCAGCAGGACTCGAGGTCGACGTGCTCGTCAACAATGCCGGATTTGGCAAGGCCGGCCAATTCGCCGGCTCCAACATGGAGTTGCAACTGGGCATGATCGACTTGAATGACCGCGCGCTGGTGGAGTTGACCCATCTTTATTGGTCGCAGATGCTCGCCCGAAAGCGCGGCGGCATCTTGAACGTCGCCTCCATGGCGGCCTTCGTGCCCGGACCTTTCATGGCGATTTACTACGCGTCGAAGGCGTTTGTCCTGTCGTTTTCCGAAGCGCTGTGGGAAGAGGCACGCGACACGGGCGTGCACGTCAGCTGTCTATGCCCCGGAGCGACCAAGAGCGAATTTCGCGCCCGTGCGGGAACCGGCGCCACACGATTCGGCCAGACGGCCGTGGTCATGGACTCGATGCCGGTGGCTGAAGCCGGCTACAAAGGCTTTCGCGAAAACCAGCGTGTCGTCATTACCGGCAAGGGAAATCATCGCACGGCCAGAATGGTCCCCTTCCTGCCGCGCGCAATGGTGCTAAAGATGGTGCGCAACCTGCAGAGTCCCGCAGCGTCTTAGAAGTAATTGGTGCGAACCCGCAAGCTTGTTTTATCGACAGCGCTGGCCGCCCTATTGTTGGGCGGTTTTGCCGCGGTCGTTCCGATATTTATATCCGAAGGGCACGCCGACTACGCCCGGGTTGTCTCCATCAAGGAGACGCGCGAATACCAAGATTCCGCGTTGCTCAAGAAAGCCTGGGCGCTGCCCGTCGCGGCTGCCTACCAAGCTGACATCGATTTTCAGAAAAATGGCAGTGTCTGCGGCCCAACGAGCCTCGTGAATGTCCTGCACTCGTTCAAGCAATCGGGGAACCAAGAAGGCATTTTGCAAGGCACGGGATTTTCCACTGTAATGGGCTATTTGCCTGAAGGGCTCACGCTCGATCAACTCGCAGACATCGCGCGACAGAAGTTGCATAGAAAAGTCACGGTATTGCGCGATTTGGATTTGGCGGCGTTCCGCGAGCAATTGACTCATGTGAATGACCCGGCGCGCCGCTACGTCATCAATTTCTCGCGCGCTCCGCTATTCGGGACGGGCGGCGGCCATCATTCGCCCATTGCCGCCTATCTTAACCAGGAAGACTTGGTTCTCGTGCTCGATGTGAACAAGAAATACGGTCCCTGGTTGGTCAAGCCGGAGCGACTGTATGAAGCCATGAACACGGTCGATGCCACGGCTCAGAAAAAACGCGGGTTGCTGCTGATTGAGTGATCGGCTTTCAACGACCCTCCCTGCACGAAAAGGAAGATCATGCCTGACCCGATGAGCCTCGCCGCGCGCCTCTTTGCCCCCGCACAGCATGCCGTTGCCGCCGGCGATATTCCCGGTGTGATGTGCTTGGTTTGGCGGCGCGGTGAGTTGCTGCAGTTAGGTTCGGCGGGATTGCGCAATATCGAAAAGCAGCTGCCGGTCGAACGCAATACGATCTTTCGCATCGCGTCCATGAGTAAGCCGGTGACGACGGCGGCCGCGATGATTTTGATGGAGCGCGGCATGCTGCGGCTGGAGGATCCTATCACCCAGTGGGCGCCTGAATTCGCGGCGATGCAGGTGCTGCGCCGGCCTGATGGGCCGTTGCAGGACACCTATCCGGCGCCGCGAACCATCACCGTTGAGGATCTGATGACCCACCGCTCGGGTCTTGCCTACAGTTTCACGGCGCGCGGTCCCCTCGCTCAGGCGATGAAAGAGAGATTCGGATTCGAATTCGACAGTGCGCGCACGCCGGATGAGTGGATGAAGACGCTGGCCTCGCTGCCCTTGAGCTATGCACCCGGCGAGCGTTTCAACTACAGCCACTCCACCGATCTTCTCGGCGTCATCATCGGCCGGGCGACGGGCTTGGGTACGCGAGCGGCGATGCAACAACTGTTGTTCGACCCCTTGGGCATGGTCGATACGGATTTTTGGATTCCGCCGGAAAAGCGCGAGCGGGCCGCGGTTCTGTATCGATCACCGGCGCCGGGAAACTTCGTGCCAATCGATCTGCCGGGCTTCACGGATGCGACGCCGCCGTTCTTCTCTGCGGGGGGGCAGGGGCTGGTCTCAACCGTAGATGATTACCTCTCCTTTGCGCGCATGCTGCTCCAAGGCGGCGAGTTCGGCGGTACGCGAGTGCTCGCGGAAGCGTCCGTTCGATCAATGAGCACTAATCGATTGACGCCGGCACAGCGGCGAAATCTGCAATTCGGCATTCCCTTCTTTATGGGGCAGGGGTTCGGCCTGGGACTGTCAGTGATTGACGATGCAAAATGTAATGCTTGGATGGGATCGGGAGGTGCGGGCGCGTTTGGATGGCCGGGTCTTTTTGGAGGTTGGTGGCAGGCCGACCCAGCGCGGCAGTCGATGATGTTGTGGTTACAGCAGACGCTGCCGCCCCAGGCAATTGCGGGGAGCGGAGCAAAGGGTGATTCGCGCATCGCTGAAACATTGCTTCGCTGGGTATTCTCTTCCCCGCGACTGCTATCGCTGATGAACAACATGGCGCAGCGTTCGGGCAAGACGCCGCGTATGCCGGGAATGACCGGCACACTGAATTTCCAGAGAGAGGCTTACTCGGCTCTGAAGATCTAAAGGCGCCTCATTGATGGGTTTAGATTCGATGATTGAGATAGAGCGCATTGCGCGCAGCGGATTGCTAAAAGGATCTAGCAACGCAACCATTTAACTTACAGCGTTGTGCGGTGTGGCGGCCATCGCAACGCTCACATGTTGTGTCCGCGGCGACGCTCGGCTGTGGCACTGTTGGGTGTCAAGGGCACCAAAGCCAATGCGCTGCACGGGGACAGCTGGCTCACGCCGGGCGTAGGTCGATCACAAGAATGCCGCCATGATCAAACTGCTGGAAGGGTTGTTGTGCAAGACTTTGCGCGAGCAGACCGTGAAACCTAAGCCGATGCCTCCACGCAAGCGCCAGAACAGCAGCGGGGATTTTCGCGCGGTCGAGATTGCACCAAGCACTACGCGCTGTGCAGCTGCCATGCGGGTAATGGGGAAGTCCTATCTACTGCGCGCAGCCCCGCGCCTGCCGTTGCTCGGTTGTACGATGCCGCTGCAGTGTTCGTGTAAATTCCGCAAGAGCGCCGACCGCCGCGAGGGCGATCGACGCCTTTTTGGCGCAACGGAAACAAAGCGCTGGCATGGAGGGCTCGATAACCGCAAGTACGGGAGTAGGAGAGCGCCATAGACGGCTTGCTGGGATTTGGTGCGCTGGCCTGTGGCCCAATGCGACTGAACGACCCGGCATGGACGTTGCCTCACGGCCCGGCCAAACGGCTACGCCTGGAATCCCACTTCTCGTTGATGCCGAATCGCTAGGATGCGGACTTCATCGCTTGCAATGACAAATCGGTACAAGGCGATGTATCCGGAGTGTCCATAGGAAATTATCAATTCGCGCAACTCCCCTTCGGTCCGGCGCCCTACCAGAGGATGGGCGGCGAGATTGTCGACGGCGGATTGGAGCGCGACTACGGCGCTTTGCGCGGCCTCAAGATTTTTGTCGCGCAGGAACGCGAAAGCGCGCTCGATGTGATCCAGGGCTCGCGATGAGTAGACTACCGTTGCCACGGCTTCGGTCGTTGCGCACGGCCATCGACAGCAAGACGCTGTATCCAGGCGTGCACGTCCGCGGCGCGATAAACTTCACCGGTTTCATCGATGGCCGCGTCCGCAGCGAGTGCTTCTTTGACGAGGCTGCGGATCTGTTCCTCATACGCGGCATGCCGTTCGACCGCTTCGACGATCAAGCTATGGGCGGAGCGTCCGGTTTGCTTCGCCAGGGCACCTAAGCGGGCACGTAATTTAGGTGGAAGGCGGATGGTGGTCGTGGCGGCCATGGATACCTCGCAAGTAGAGTCGGCTACAAATGTAACACAAGCTCAATCTTGGGGCGGGCGCCTTGATCAAGGCCATATCGGCCTGAAGCTCATGCAGGATTTGAATCACGGCAGAGCGCTGTTGTAGCGGGCAATCGGGCACATTCGCGGGTAATTGCTGGTTTTGATATGAGAACTGTAACGATTAGTGCCCATCGTAGTGAGGCGAACCTGCAACCATTTTGGCGTTGCGGTGTTATGCCAGTAGTTACTTTGGAGATTGACCATGCTTGGACTATTTGCCCGTTGGGGCCACAACGTTTTGCTTACCACGATGGCTTTGCTGACGGTTACCATGGTGATGTCGTTGATTCGATAGTTCCTCGGCGGGTCGAGGCGCTACGAATGATTCGTCCTCAGGACGATTCCAGCGAAAAGCTCATGTGATGCTCACTGGCTGGGCGCCCGTCGATTCGCATGGCATCCGGTTCTTCGCCCCAGATCTTGAAACCGACTTTTTCATATAGACGCCGGGCAGCGTGCGCGCATAGGAAATCGCGGCTTCGATCAGTTTCTCGCCGAGCCCGCGCTTTCGCCACGGCGCCGCCACGTACATGCCCCAGAGATTGACCTTGTGGGCGGCTTTGAGCTGATGAGCACGATGCAACCCCAGCATGCCGACGAGTTGCGGCGTACAGGCTCCAAACACCACGGATGTCGGCGCACGCTTCAACATATCGGCCACCGCAGCTTCGGAGGCAGCTAAATCATCGCTGGGGGAGGCTAGAAATGCGAAGGGCGAATCGAGCAGCGCGACGCGCCGCAGCGCGAAGAGTTCACCGGCATCCTCGGCCGCCAGTATGCGTATCTGCGGTTCCATCGATGCCTTGGCAGTCAGGTCTTGATGATTTTTAGCCGCCACAACAAGAACGCGTAGGTGTCGGCCGCTTCCCGGTCTTGCTGCGCGCGGGTCGAGCCGATGCCATGTCCCGCGTCATAATCAACGCGCAACAAAATGGGTTTTCCGGACGTGGTGGCGGCTTGCAGCCGCGCCGTCATCTTGCCCAAATGAAAAGGCGCGACCCGGGGATCGGTGACGCCGGTGGTGAGCAGCACGGCCGGATACGCCGTGCCGTCTTTCACCGACTGATAGCTGTCGATCATCTTGAGCGCCTTGTAACCGGCGGGATCGGAAATCGCGCCCCACTCGGGTTCTTCGCCATAGCCGTCTTGCTCGACCACATAGCGCAGCGGATTGGACCAGCCGACGCCGTCGATCACGGCGGCGAAAAGATCGGGACGCTCGGTCATGGCGCGCCCAACGGTGATGCCGCCGGCGGAGCGGCCGCCGATGGCAAGGTGCTTCGTTGAGGTGTATTTCTTGGCGATGAGTTCTTCACACACACTGATGAGATCGCGCCAGGTGTTGGGTTTGTTGGCGAGCTGTCCGGCCTTGTGCCACTCGCGGCCGTATTCGCCGCCGCCGCGGACATCCGCGTAACCGACGATGGCGCCGGCATCCACCAATGCCAGTGTGCGTCCGGCAAACGTCGGCGTGTAGGCAGACAGGCCGTAGGAGCCGTAGGCGGAAATCCAGGTTGGATTGCGGCCGTTCTGCTGCATGCCTTTGCGATAAATCAGCGTGTAGGGAATCTTGACGCCGTCCTTCGCGGCGGCGAAAAAGCGCTTGGCTTCGTACGCGCTGACATCGATGGCGGGTTTGGGCGTAATGCCGGTGTCCGCCAGATGACCCGCGAGGTCCACCGACCAAATGCCCGCCGGTGTGAGCCACCCTTGATACGACAACAGGGCACCGTCTTCAGTCGGCACGGTGAAGACGGCGCCGATGGTGCCGTCGAAGGGCAGAGCGATATCGGCGAGCTTGCCGTCGTGACCCAATCTCTGCAAGCGGTTGATGCCGCCGTCCATGATTCTCAAATAAATGCCGTCACGCGCGCGCGAGGTACCCTCGATCACCAGCGTCGCATGCTGCGGTACGACGACGCTGCCGTTGGTGATGCTGGGCGCCGCCGCGGAAGTTTTGACGATGCGCCCGCGCGGCGATCCCTTGTTGACCAGCAAGTACAAGTCGTTGCCGTCGAGTTCAAGATCGGTGACTTCGTCATCGAAGCCGGCGAATGAAACCCATTTGGCCTTGCCGGCAATGGCGTCGCTCAAGGGTGCGATGAACCAGCGGCCCTCCGGCCTGACGTCGCCAAGCTGCAGGATCGCGTAGCGTGAACCCGGCGACGTGAGGATGGTTGGGCCTTGGATCTTGTCGTACACCACTTCCGCGACCAGACCGCGCTTCATCAGGATCGGATCGTATTTCGGGTCGGTGCCCAATTTGTGGAAACGCGCCTGGGCATCCAAGTAGCGCTCCGGTGTGGCCACGGCGCCGGTGAGCTGCGAGTAGAAGAATCCGCCGGCGTCATCCAGCCATTGCGGATTGGCGCCCTCGGTGTTGGGAATGGTTTCAGGTAGATTCTTGCCGTCGGCGACGGTCAATATATGCAACAGCGAATCTTCGCTGCCGTCCTTCGACAGGCCGTACACCACGTACTTGCCGTCGGGCGAGGCGCGCCACCAATCGAGGGAGACATGGCTCTTGGCGCTGCTCATCGCAGTGGGATCGACCAGCACTCGATCCGTGCCATTAAGGCCTTGGCGCACGAAGAGTTTGAAGTTGTCCGCGCCCAAGGGGCGCTGCTGGATGAAGGTCAGACCGCCGGCGCGCTGCACGCGCGAGGTCGCCACGGCCTCGCCGGAGAGTTGTTCGACGCGCTTAAGCAGCGCCGCGCGCCCGGGCAGTGCATCGATGATGGCGCGGGTGTGGTCGTTCTGTCCTTTCAGGAACGGCAGCCAGTCAGGGTCCTGGCTGTTTTCCATCCAGCGATAAGGATCGCTCACGGTTTCACCGAAGTAGGTGTCCTTGACCACATCGACGCGGGCAACCGGCGCCGGCGGCACGGTCTTGGAAGCGGTGGCGGTGGCCAAAAGCTTCAGCGGCAGCAACGACAGCGACAGGGCACCGCCCGTGCCGGCGAGAAAGGAGCGGCGATCGAGGTCCATTTTCATGTTTGTTTACTCTTTATATGTCGTCCGGATCTTTGGCGACGACTTTGCCATTTTCCCACACATAAATGGGGGTGCCGTGCATCTTGGCGATCTTGCGGGCGGTACGGGCTGCCTTGCGCAAGCCACGGCCCACGCCGGCGGCAAAACTTTCCTTTCGCTTGGGCCGCTTGGTTGGTTTGGTTCGAGCGGTCACGGGCCGCGCTCCAATAGTCGTGGAATGGATTCGGAATTCTCGTATATAGCCCAGCGGTCCGCGAGGGGTTGATAGATCTTTCTGAAATTTGCCCAGCCGCGCTTAAATCGTCGCAATATGTCTGCACGCGGCACCCCGTGGCCGCCCTGGCGGACTCGCGCCTCAACCCGGCTAAGCGCGAGTTTTGGCGACGCCAAGCGAAGGTATACGATCTCAATCGAATAGCCGAGATCTTTCCAGTTGGCAATTCGTTTGGCGTACTGAAGGCCGCTGAGTGTACTTTCGAAGGAAAAGTCGGCTCTCGCCTCGACCAGCCGATCAAGCTCGCGCAAGACCAGCCGACCAGCGGTTACAGCAGCAAGGGACGGACTCAAAGGAGAAATGCCGCCGGCAATAAGATCCGCATTGATGAAATGGATCATTCCAGCAATGCTGCTCAAGTAGTCTCTCGCGAACGTCGTTTTGCCGGATCCATTGGGCCCGGCGATGATGATGCAGCGACGTTTCGCACGCTTTGAGGCCATGGCTAAAGTAGTCGGACGCTTACACTCTAAGGCCGCGCCGCCAGGATGTCATCGAGACGGGCAGGTTCTGTGCTGTCGCGCTCAAGGTGCGGATAGCGCAATCCGTCGTGATAATCGAGGTTCGCGACCAGATAGCGATCGCCGATCTTAACGATCAGCTCGATCGGTGCTTTTGTGCCATGCGCTGCACGGATGGCATCCTTGAGCACATCGGCGTCGTAGGCGATGCCGTTGATGGCCAGAATTTGCGCGCCTTCGGTGAGCTTGGCCTTGAAGGCCGGGCTGTCCCAGATGACCTGCGAGAGCGTGCCGTCCTTGCCGCTGTCCTTGTCGTCGATTTCGATGCCGATGGAGTTGAGGAGGTCGACGCGTTTGCGTTGCTCCTCGGTCGCGGATTGATAGTCGCTCGGCTTGTCGGCGTACACGAGCTTGTAGCCGCCGTGATGAAAGCCATCCTCCGGCACAGGCTTGCCGATGGCGTCCAGGCGCTGGCGCAAAAAAGCGGACCAGTCATTGGGCTCGACGGCATTCAGAGCTTTCACGATGTCGTCAAAGCTGTAGGTCATCACGGTGAAACTGCCGTCATGGATGCCGAAAAAGGCGCGGGCAAAATCATCCAGCGATCGGGCGCCTTGGGAATGTTCGCGAATCCAGGTGTCGGCATCGAGCCAGATCAGCGCAGCCTCGTCGTAGTAGTCCTCGAAGCGTTGCCAGTCGAGCCAGGACTGCGGCCGGCGCGGGTTGATGATTTCGTCGTTGGTCGTGTCCTGCAGCGGACGCCATTGGCGGCCTTTTTGAACCTCGTAATGCGCCGCCGTGATGGCGAATTGATCGAGGGCCTGTTGACGGGTGCGAAGACCTGAACGTGCAGCCAGCACCTGACCCCAGTACTGGGTTTGTCCTTCATAGACCCAGAGCAGACTGTCCTGCATCGGTACGTTGTAGTTCGGCGTCCAGAGATCCGCGGGGCGGCGGAATTTGCCGTTCCACGAATGCGTGAACTCGTGCGGCAGCAGGTCCCGGGCGAAGGCTTCCTTGTCCCATTTGGTGAAGGATTCCGGATCGGTGCCGTCTTCGCTCGATTGATGATGCTCGAGTCCGTTCTGTTGAATTTGGTCGCTCAAAGAATACAAGAAGTCGTAGTGGCTATAGTGATGCGAGCCGTAGAGCTTGTAGGCCTGGCGTACCAAGTTGCGGTATGCCGCGAGGTGTTCGGGCTTGACGTCCAGAAGATCGGGCCGGTCGGCAAACAGGTCCATGTGCACGGGGACCGCAGCGCCTGGATCGAGATCGAGCTTGGAGGCGTAACGGCCAGCGTACAGCGGACTGTCGATGAGTGTTTCCAGCGTGGTGCGCTTGAAGTTCGTCTGCGCGTGGTCGTTCGAGACAGTCTCGAGGGCCGAGCCAAACTGCCAATCGTTGGGCAGCGTCAGCTGGACTTGCGCCGGGATTTGCCGCGCGAAGTACCCGGCGGGATAAAACACCAACTCGTTCCATTCGATCATCAGCATTTCGCGGCTCGTTTCCACGGCGCCGACTTTGGGACTCGTGGGCGAGAGATAGTCGAAGTCGATGTCGATCGCGTGCGTGCCGGGCTTCAGGTTCAGGCGAAACGCGAAGACGTCGACCGGGTCGCGCTTCCAGGTCACCGGCGCGCCGTTGGCGCTGATTCGGATACCGCCGAGTCGCTCGATCGTACCTTCGGGAGCGTGGGTGCCGGGCAGCCACTGTGGATACAGCAGCACGGTGTCGGGGCTGACGCCGCTTAAGGTCTCGTGAACGCGCACGATGCGATGGCTGGTGTCGGTGGCGTCGACCTTGAGTTGAATCTCGCCGGCGTAGGGACGATCCTTCGGCGCGATGATCGGCGTGATGGGTGCGGTCGCGCTCGGGCCGGCGCTTTCGGGGGCGGCCTGCACGGCGGCGGCAAAGACTGGGCTCAATATGGCGCAAAGGGCGATTTTGAAGGCTACTGTGCTCATGAGGTCCTCTTTCTTGTTGGCGCCGTGCATCATAGCAAAGAGGAGTTCGCCTAAAGCGTATGCCTGAACTGCCGGACATTTCTGCGTATTTGGGCGCGCTCAACGAGCGGATCGTGGGCCAACCGCTGGAGCGGGTGCGCATCGGCAGCCCGGAATTGCGCAGGATCGGCAAGCGTGTCCGTGGACCCCGGCGGCATCGGCAATGCCTATTCAGACGAGATTCTGCACGCGGCGCGGCTGTCGCCCATTACGTTGACTTCTAAACGCATCCGCTATGCCGACAATGAAACCAATTACTGCGCGAAGTGCTTGAGGCGCTGAAGCGGCGGTGATCATCCCCCAATTGGGCGCCGACGTCGGTCTTACGCAGTCCGACAGCGATTGCTGACATGAATTTGGGTCGCGCTTTCTCGCGAACCCGCCATCCACTGAGTTTCGCAAGCGCGAGATGAGGCCATTGTGGCTATTCGCTCAATTGAGCCTCACCAATCCTTCTCACGGAGTAAATGAATGGAAACAAATTATATTTCACGCGACACCTATGGCATGTACAAGAACGTCGGAGCGGGCCCGGGACCTTCGCTCATGGGCGCAGATACCTTGATCGGCAACGACGTGTACAACACGGCGAATGAAAGCTTAGGCGCGATTAAAGAGCTCATGATCGATATGAGTTCCGGAAGAATCAGCTACGCAGTCCTCTCGTTCGGGGGATTCTTGGGAATGGGCGACCGACTATTCGCGGTCCCGTGGGCTGCGTTGAAGCTGGATACCGCGAACAAGCGCTTTACGCTCAATGCCTCAAAGGAGCAGCTTAAGAATGCGCCGGGGTTTGATAAGGACCATTGGCCTGCCATGGCTGACAGCACATGGGTAACCGACGTGCACAATTTTTATGGCATCAAGTCGACGGGTCGAGTTCAGTAGACAGTGAACCGCGGGGCTGGCGCGACGCCGGCCCCGCTTAAAGGTTGCGACTCGCTGAATCCGCCCATGCCGGCTCATGCGTTGCCGGACGTTCGTTGACAGGCTGACCTACGGACGTGAGAAGAATCGAGGCGATGCGCCCAGGCACCGTCGCGATGAGCGATAAGACCCCGTCCGCCGGCACCGGACGAGCGAGCAAATAGCCCTGCAGGTAGATCGGTGTCAGATTTGAGAGCATTGTCAGCTGCTCCAGACACTCGATGCCTTCGGCGGTCACTTCGAGACCGATGTCGTGACAGAGTCCAACAAGCGCCCGCGCGATGGCCGCCGAACGAGAACTGGTATGAATGCTCGCAATCAGGGCGCGATCGAGCTTGACGCGCGTCAAGGGCAACTGCTCCAGCGAAGCCAGTGACGAATAGCCGATCCCAAAGTCATCGAGCGCAATGGCGACACCGCGGCTGCGCAGTTGACGCAATACTTCAATGGTCGCCGCGCCCGTTTGCAGCACGTTTTCGGTCAGCTCAATCTCGATGCAGCGCGCCGGCAATCGATGCTCGATGAGTAGTTCTGTCACGCGATCGACAAAGCGGGCATCGAGCAGCTGGCGCGAGGAGAGGTTGATGGCGACGCGGGCTTCCGGCCACGCGCCGTGGTGCCATTGCGCCGCGGTTTGGATGGAGGTGCGCAGCACCCAATCGCTGATTTCCAAGATGAGGCCCGACTCTTCGGCGATCGCCAAAAATTCGCAGGGCGACGCCCATCGTCCGTTCGGCAAGCGCCAACGCAACAACGCTTCGACCAGACGGGTCTTAAACGTTACGGCATCGACTTCCGGCTGAAAAACCAGTTCGAATTCGTCCCGCTCCAAGGCATAGCGTAGTCCCTGCTCGATCGTGAACTTTTCGGAAGCCGCTTCCAATAGCGCCGGGCTAAAAACGACCAATTGGCTTCGTCCGAGAGCTTTCGCACGAAATAGCGCGGCGTCCGCGGCTCGCAAGAGCGCCTCGGCATCGCTGCCGTGCTCGGGATAAATGCTGGCGCCCACACTGATGCTGATCATGAGATGACGGCCATCGACTTCGAGCGGCGCCTGAAATGCGCTCACCAAATTTTGTCCCAATGAATTCACCGAGTCCACGTGCTTGATCCCGTCGAGCACAATGGTGAACTCGTCGCCGCCGAGGCGGGCGGCGAATCCAGCGGTGTCCGTCGTGGTGAGCAATCTCGCCGCGATGGCGCTGAGCACCCGATCACCGAACGCATGCCCAAGGCTATCGTTGATATTCTTGAAGTTATCCAGATCGACGAAAAAAATCCCGACGTAGGAGCTGTTGGCTGCGGCCTGCGCGACCGCCGTCTTAAGGTGCGCAAACAACTGGCGCCGATTCGGCAACTGCGTGAGCGGATCGTGCTCCGCCAGATGTCGCAGTTCACGAGTGCGCAGCTGAACCTTTGCCTCCAGCTGCTCTTGGTATTTGCGCGCAGTCGCCTTCGCCTCCGCCAATTGTTCCGCCATTTGATTGAAGGAAACGGCCAGATCGTCCAGCTCGCGGATGCCTCCCCGCCTCACGCGCGCGCCGGTTTCGCCGCCGGCAATCTTGAGGGTCGCCGACCGGATTCGGCGCACGGGTCCAACCACGCTCATCACAGTAAGAATCGATATCCACAGCAAAATCGCAACCGCGCCCGCGCTGACCCAAAAGATCAACCCGAACCCCTTGGGTTTCTGATCCGATGTGGATGTGGCCTCCGTTGCCGGCACCTTGCTTTCTCCCACAGCCGCAGACGCGTCCGGGACGGAAGTCTGTGCGGACTGGCTCTCTGACCGTGGGAGTGCGTCGAGCTTGGGGGCCCGCCGGGCAACGACCGGCACCGCGGCGGTCACCAGCGCAGTGAGGCTCTGAGAGGTTTTCGTCAGACGAGCTTCGCCATCACGGCGTTTGCCGTCCAAGACAATGAGACGATCCTGCAGCGTCCTGAGTTGCGCGACATCGGCGCGCGACTGCTTAACCCATGCATCGCCTTGCGATCGCGTCAATGCAGCCTCGTTCATCTCAAGACCGGCCGCGAGCGTTGTCTCGCTCGTTGTAACCTGGCGCAGCGCATCATGGTCATTCAAACCGGCGGCCGGCAGCTTGGCAAACTCGCGGCGGATTTCATCGAGATTCGAATTCAGATCAACCAGGGTCTTGCGGGCGACGACGCGGCCGAAGATTTTCCAGGACCCGGCGAGCGAAGCCTTGGTGCGGGTATCCAGCGCGTCGAAACGCTCCCAAAATTCCTTCAGAACGCTGTGCCGTGCGTCGGCCATGCGCACCAGATCATCTGCCCAAGCGCGGAATTCCGCGAAGCGGGGCAGAAGCTTTTCTCGAGAGTCGACAGTGCCGGGGAGGCTTGCTGCGGCATGGACCTGAGCTTCCCGCTCCAGTTCCCGGGCTGCGTTCGCCAATTCGCCGTCGCTATCGTCGTTGTGGATGTCCAAGCGATTGCGCACGGCATCCACAAAATGTTCGAGCGCCGCCACCAATGATTTGACACTCACTGTTTCGTTTTGCGGCGCCGGCGAAGCGGACGCCAACCGAGCGCTCACGACGGCGGGCGCGGCCACCGCAGACATGGGAGGCGCCTCAACTCTGACGATGCGCGTGGTGCGGACGACAGAAATCTCGTGCTCGATTAGCAGGTTTGCGGCAACCGCGAGTGCAACGACCGCGGCAAATCCCACCCCTAGGTGTGCGCCGATACCCCATCGCCAATTCAGCGGGAACGCGCGCAATCGCACGGGATTGATAGCCGACTCCCAGGGCCTCTGATGCACTGCAGCTTACCGAGAGATATATGGAAAAACTGAGATGGGACACTAGAAGCGAGGCAAAATCAGGCCCTTATGTACGCTACAGAACATAAGGCGGTAATCCGAGTCGAGCCCGCGTGCCGGCCGACGGCGCAAATCCCGAGGCAAATCTGCTCCAGGGCATCGATGGCAATCTCTATGGATCGACCGGCGCAGGCGGCGCCAGCGGCCTCGGCACGTTCTTCAAGATCACGCTGTAATGAGGGCGTTCGCACTGCGCGCTAGCCGCGGCCGGACACGCTGAATTCTATTTCTCGCTCACCTGCTCGTCCCAACTTTTGGCGCGATCTTCTCCGTTCAGGAACAGCAGGGCGGCGTCGACCATCTGTGGTGCCAGGCCTATTTCGTAGTGCGTGATATTGGGCAGGATCGCCGGGCGATTCCTGGACATATGCTCGCGCTGCCAGCCGGCATCCTTCAAACCGCCGCCAAGCAACTGATAGAACTTCACGATGTGATCCAGGCGGAACATCTCGCTTAAGAACACGACGAACCAGAGAACTGAGGTTCGACACGCAGCGAAGATAAATATCGGCTCAGGGCCTCGAGCGCTCAAGCGATCAGCGCTTTGACCTGTGTAGCCAGATAATCCGACAGGAATTGCGATCCCGCTCCCGTGGGGTGCCCCGGCACCGTGATGCTTTTGAAGTTCGAGTTTGTTCCGGGCTGCGGGTCGGCTACGGTACCGAGTCCGTTGATTATTTTCAGACCGCCCAGTCCATTTGCATAAGTGTCTATAAACGCTACTTTGCCGGCAATCTTCGGCAAGTATGCGGCGGCGGCGGCGAGCGCTGCATTGCGCGAGAGATCCGCCTTGTCGATGATGCTCGTCCCAGCGCCGCAGTCGCCGATTACGCCGGTAAATATCGGGATGGCGGTCGGAAACTTCGCGACGATTTGTTGCGCTACGTAGGTCGCTGCGGCGAGAACGTGCGCATCGCTGAATGCAGTGTCATTCCCTGATCCAGGCACCAACAGATAAAACGGCAGCGCATTGCCGTTTGAATCGAGCGGCACATTCGGCGCAACATCGCCCGTATAGAGATCTACGATCTGCAGCGTGCCGCCCGTCAAAGCGGTTGTATTGAAGGTCAGGCTCGCGCCGGACAGACCATGACCCACAATGATGAACGGCGTCGAAAAATCGCCGCGCGCCACGGAGAAGGATCCCGCGGCCGCGACCACGTTGGCTAGCAGATTGAGCGCGCTTGCCATGGCGGCGGGGCCGGCATTGGACGCGAGTGCGGTAGAAGTCGCGGTGACACCCGAGAGAGTGACATCGATTGTATAGCTGCCGCCTGTCGATGTGCGAAGCACGCGCCAGGATTCGGCCGGAGGAGCGATTCGATCCGGGAAACTGAGCCGGTTTAGTGTCGTCGCGATATATCCCGTACCGCCCTCTCCAAGATTGGTGGGCAGCCAGCCCATGCTTAAAGCAAAGGTGTCAATGAGTCTCGGGATGCTGATCGGTGCGGCTTCGCCGTCCCAAAAGCTGTCCCCTACGACGAGCAGCGGCGTTGCTGACCAAGGCGGTGCGGGCGCAAGGGGTCCGTCGGCAGCGACTCCGGCAAAGATGCCCTGTTCAACCAGGATTTTGCGCCGGCCGGATTGATTCCAATTCAAGTGAATGTATTTAACGGCGCCGGTGCTGGCGTCGAGAACAAAGGGCTGCGTTCCATCCTGAAGAACATATTGCGTCGTATTGTCGGGAACGATGGTCCATGGCGATGCAACGGCAGCCGTAAGGCTTGCAGCGTCATAGGCGATGACTTGACGTGCCTCATTGAGAACCCCCGTTCCTCCGGCTATTCGCACGTAATACTCATTGTAATAACCGGAAATGTTCGATGAGGCCGGGGATAAAGTTATGCCGCTCAGCGAACCGCCTTGCGCGGTTCCCGAGGCCAAGGCTCCGCCGTATCGAGCCGTGAACGCGTCATTGATGTAGAGCGTCACCGTATCGCTGGACCCAAACTGAATCAGATCCAGGGCTTTTCCGGTGTGGTAAAACGTGGCATAAACCGTTCCCGGCGAGAGCGTGTCCGATACGGAGTTGTCGGCGCTTACCATGTTTTGGCGCGGGGAGGCCCCTCCGAGCTGCGCTACCAAAGGGCCCGCGACACCCGTGAATGAGAACACCGGATTGGTCGCGGACGCGCCGATCAAATAGGCGTCATAGGGCGTCAGCCCCGCCGCCTGCGCATTGCTGAAAGCAACTGTTGGCGTCATGTCCAAGGGCGGCGAGGCCGGCGGCGGCACAGAAGCAGGGGGAGTCGGAGGATATGGGGTTGCCGGTGCAGTTGCCGAGCCCCCGCCGCATCCGAATAACGGCGCGGCGGTCGCACACAGACCAAAGGCGATCAACAGTTCTCTGCGACCCTTGCCGGACTCGCTCATTTCATCGGTTTGTGCCGCGAGGTAACCGCTCATGATCTCAATTCCGCCGGCCGTCGGAGAGTTCCAGCCGCTCAAGCAATGTATTGTAGCGCGGGTCGCCTTTCAAACTGCCGAGGAGCGGATCCCAGGCGATGCCGTTTAAGCCGCTGTCGCGCTGTTGATAGGCGCGCTCCAGCCACTCGAAGGCCTTGTCTTTCTCGCCGCGCCAGGCGTAGACGTCGGCGATCTGGTAGGCCGAGTCAGCCGCATTTTTGGCGATCAATTCCTTGAGTGCCGCCTGCGACTGGTTGTCGTGACCGCTGGCATGTTCAACCATGGCGTCGCCCATGCGGCGGTTGGCTTCGGCGCCTTGCTTTTGGAACTCGGTCTGCGCTTCGGCTAGGCGGCCCTCTAGCAGGTCCAGCTGGCCCAAGGCGAAGTGAAACGCGTCGGCGCTGGGGTTGATGGCGAGCGCGCGCTCGATGGACGCGCGCGCGGCGGGATAGTCGTGCGTCACGGTCTGGAGTATGCCGACATTCGCCCAGGCGTAGCCGCTCAAGGGGTCCAAGTCGATGGCCCTTTTCATGGCGGTGATGGCTTGAGGAATTTTGCCGAACCCGGCGATCTGCGCGCCGTACAGGCTTTGCACGGCGCTCTCGCCGGGCGCGAGCGTAAGTGCCGTTTCACTGTCGGCGCGTGCGCCGGCGAAATCCAGGGTTTCGAGCCGGAACTGGGCCCGTGCGCGGTAGGCGTCGACGAACTGCGGCGCCAGCGCCAGCGCCTTTTCGACCGCGTCGTGGGCGAGCGCGAAGCGCGCGGCGTCCTGAGTGGAGTTGGCGATGGCCGTCTCGCTGAAGGAAAGACCGGCGTAGGCGGCGGCATAATTCGGATCGAGCGCGATGGCTTGGCGATAGGCGTCGGCCGCGCGTTCGATGTCCTCCAAATTGCCGCGCCGGCCGAATTGCCGCGCGAGCAAGAATTGGTTGTAGGCTTCCGGACTGTCGCTGCGATGCGGATCGGAGCCCATTGCCAGGAGTTTGAGCTTCAAGGCTGCGACCACCGCTGCGGCGATGTCGTCCTGCACTTGAAAGATGTCCTTCACGTCGCGATCGTACGACTGCGACCAGAGATGCACGCCGTCGGCGGTGCGGATCAGCTGCGCGGTCACGCGGACCGTGCCGCCCGCATGGCGCACGCTGCCCTCGAGCACGTGCGCGACGCCCAAGGTATGGGCAATTTTCTGCAGCGAAACATCCTGGTTCCTGAAGTGAAACGAAGAAGTCCTCGCGATGACCTGCAAATCCTGAATTTGCGCGAGCAGCGTGATGAGTTCCTCCGACAGTCCGTCGGAGAAATAGCCTTGATCGCCTTTCTCGCTCATGTCCAGGAACGGCAACACCGCGATGGATTTCTCGTTGATCGGCCGCGTGACCAAGACCGAGTTGGAATCGTCATGCGCCTGCTCGACGCGCCGATCGATCTCGTAGCCCGCCAAGGCGAGCACCAGGACCGCCGCGCCCGCGCCGACCGAGACGACAGTGCGATTGCGGCGCAGGAATTTGCCGAGGCGGTAGCTCAAGCGCGGCGGCTGCGCCGTGATCGGCTTGCCATCAAGGTATCGCTGCACGTCATCCGCCATCGCGGCGGCGGACGCATAGCGGAGTTGCGGTTCCTTGTCGAGGGATTTGAGTACGATGCGATCGACGTCGCCCCGCAGTTGCCGCGTCAGCTGCTCGCGCGTGACGCCGCGCGCGCCCCATGCTTCCTGCACGATCTGGGTACTCGGCTTGCCTACCTCGGCCGCGGCGATGGCGTGCTCGAGGATGGCGCGCGATGCGCCGGCGTTCAGACGGTAAGGCCGATCACCGGTTAGCAGCTCAAACAGCACGACGCCCAATGAATAAATATCGCTTTTGGCGGTGACAGGATCGCCGCGGATCAGCTCGGGACTGGAGTAAATCGGTGTGAGCGCGTGGCCATAGACCGTGGTGAGCGGTGTCTTGCCCGCGACTTCGCCGTCATCGAGCAGCGTCGCGACGCCGAAGTCGAGCAGCCGCACCTGGCCTGCCTTGGTGACCAGGATATTCGAGGGCTTAAGATCGCGGTGGATGACTTGACGTTCGTGTGCATACTGCACGGCCTCGAGTACTTGCAGGAACAGCCGTAGCCGCGCACGGATGTCGAGGCGCTGCGCATCGCACCAGTCGGTGAGCAGTTCGCCCTGCACGTATTCCATCGATAGGTAGGGCAAGCCGTGGGGGTCGATGCCGGCGTCGTACAGGCGCGCAATATGCGGATGCTCCAAACTCGCGAGAATGTCGCGCTCGCGGGCGAAGCGTTCTTCGAGGTCGCGGCGCACGCGCGTCATCGACGGCAGCTTCAATGCCACCTCGCGGATGAAGGCGCCGTCAGCGCGCCTCGCGAGCCACACCTCGGCCATGCCCCCGGCGCCCAACAGGCGTATCAATTCGTACGGGCCGACGCGCTCGCCGGCTTCAAGTCCGGTGGGCTCGACGCGACCGGCTTCAGGATCGGCTGATTCCAGGAAGGTGGCGAAATTCTTGCCGTCGGGCGACTGATGGAATTCCGGCAGCAAAGCCTGGCGCAGGGACGCATGAAGGTCCCGGTATTCCTCCGGCAGCGTATCGAGCCAGCGACGCCGCCCGGCGTCGTCCAGGGGCAGCGCCTCGTCGAGCAGGCCGCTCATCACTGCGATTTGCGAGGCGCTTAGCCGCATTTGAATCCCTGAACCCCGGGATTGGGGGTCGCGGGAATTGTCGCATGCCGCAAGCACAACGGCGGCAGCTGGTGGCGGTTAAGAACATGGTGCGGCGCGCTGGGGGACTAACCGCGGTTTATGCCCCGATCGAGCTTGCCTTGCTCCACCAATTGCATTGCACAGATCCAGGTGAAAAGCTTGGAGATTGAGGCAAGCCGGAAAATCGTAGAAGTGGGGTCGACCGGCGTCTTGGATTTTAAATCGCTGTAGCCATAGCCCTTGAGCAGCAGCGCCTCGCCATACCTGCTCCTCGAGATGACGAGCGATCTTGAGGCCGGGACGCGCCTAGAAAAAGTACAGCGGTCCTGTACAACCCAACCTGAAATAGGCGATAAACCCGCCAGCGCAGTTTTAACCAAAGGTGCAGCCATTGGCGCGATCGAAAGCCTTCCAGGAATTGTTTTTGCCGTCCCGCGGCCGCAAGCAACGGGCCAGCAGTTGCGCATTTCCCGAGGACAACCCGGCGTTTCAGGAGATCTGGGCGGTGGTCGGGACGATCCCGCGGGGCTCTGTGTCGACCTATGGGGCGGTCGCGCGTGCGGCGGGGCTGCCCGGTCGGGCGCGCATGGCGGGGCGGGCGCGGCGCTTGCGGGCGGAGGACGTCGTTGTCAAGGCAGGCAGGGTGAGCCACGAAGCGATGGTGGATTTGGAACAGTTCTAGCCGGCCGCGATCGAGCTCGCCCTGCGAATCCCTAAAAGGGGCTCAGGGCGCTCATTTGTTCAGGCTCCCAGGGTACAATGACTGTTGTTGATGTTTTCAACAATGGAGTATCCATGGCGACGGTCAATTTTAGCGTCCCGGACGATGTCAAAGAGGCCTTCGATCAGACATTCGGCGATCGCAATAAGAGTGCCGTGATCGCCGAACTGATGCGCCAAGCAGTGCGCAATGAAGCGTTAAATAAGCGCCGCGAGAAATTATTCAGGCAATTGAGCAGCGGCCGGGCACGGCGCAGCTTGAGCACGGCTGCGCGCATTCGCGGCGTCCGAGACCATTCTCGCTCGTGATCTGGGTGCTCGATGCCAGCGTGATCCTGAAGTGGCTGCTGGAGGATGCGGAACGTGAGCCGGACACCGATACGGCAATGGCGATCGTTCAGGCGGTGATTGACGGACGGGCAGCTATTTTGCAGCCTCCACATTGGCTCGGCGAGGTCGCCGCGGTGCTCGCACGATTGACGCCGGAAACGGCGATCGAAGATGTCGAGCTGCTGACCGCACTACAGTGGCCGGTGACGGAGGATCCTCAGGTGATGCGTCGTGCGACGCAACTCGCCATCAGCACGGGCGGCCACCTCTTTGACACGCTATATCACGCGTTGGCTTTGGAACATCAGGATGCAACGCTGATCACGGCAGATGAGCGATACATTGGCAAAGCCCAGTCTCAAGGACGCATTCAACGCTTAGCGGATTGGGCGCCGGCGAAGTAGGTCAACTCACCGTCATAAACGGCAGGCTACCCAAGAGTTCCGAGAGCCCGTTCCACGCAACTTGGATGCCAATGCAGAACAGCAGGAACGCGGACAGGCGCACCACGATGGTAGTGCCGGTCACGCCGATCCATTTGGCGAGGTAGGCGGAATTTCGATAAAAGCCGTAGATCAGCACCGAGAGCAGCGCGGTCGCGGCCAGCGTCTCGATGAAAAACACCAGCGACGAAGCGTGAAAGCCGCTGGGTCGGCCGGCGCCCAAGGAGATCGCGACCGAAATGGTGCCGGGGCCCGTGGTCAAGGGCATGGTGAGCGGGTAGAAGGCGAGCCGGCTCGGCGCGACATCGATCGACTTAGGCTCAGGTATTTCGGTGCGGCGCTGCTCGGTGATATCCGGGGCATTGAGCATGCGCCAACCGGCGGCGGCGACGATGATGCCGCCCGCGACGCGCAGCACCGGCAGCGAGACGCCGAAGAAACCCAACACGTAGGCGCCGATATACAGCGAAGCCGCGACGATGATGAAGGAGTAGATTCCGACCCAGCGCGCGGTCGCGGCCCGGAGCTTGTGATCGAGTTCGCGCGTCGCGCCGAAAAAGATGAACGCGCCGGACAAGGGATTGACGATGGAAAAGAGCGCGGTGAAGGTCAGCAGGAAGGTCGAGAAGGAAAACGCATCCATGGCGGGCCGATTTTAGTGCGCTCAAGGGCGCGTGGTCGAAGGTAGCGCACCAGTCGCAGGCTGCGTCGCTTCGAGCACGGCTTGCACCAAGCGTTGCGAAGTATAGCCGTCGGCATCGGGCGTAAGGCCTAAGCGCACGACGACCAATTGTCGCGACTTGATGATGCAGACGCTCTGGCCGTCGTGGCCGGACATCCAAAAGGTATCCGGCGGGATGCCGAAGGCGGCGTCCGGATTCACGCCGGGCGTCGCCGCTTCCGATCCCCACAGCCATGTTTGGCCCATGCCGTACTGGCCGCGGGACGCTTCCACGGGTGTGGCCATCATGGTGACGTAGCCCGGCGGGAGCAATTCTTCCCCCTGCCAAACTCCGTCTTGCATCAGGAACAGTCCATAGCGGGCCCAATCGCGCGCGGTGGCATACATATAAGAGGAGCCCACCAGGGTGCCGTGTTCGTCCGGTTCGATCGCAGCGCTGGTAATCCCGAGTGGCAAGAAGAGCCGGGCTCGGATGAATGTCGAAAGGTCCTGCGCTCTAGGTGTGCCGTGAACCAAAGCGTCTTCAGCAATGTGCGACAGAATGACCGCTGTGCCGCTGGAATAGAGCCACTCCTCGCCGGGCGGATGCGCCAAGGGTTGCGAGCGCGCAAAGGCGGCCATGTCGGGTTGCAGGTACAACATGCTGGTGACGTCCGATACCGCGCCGTACGCCTCGTTCCATCGCAAACCGCTCGACATGGCGAGCAGGTCCTTGAGGCGAATCTTCTCGCGCCCATCATTGCCGGGCCAGAATCCGGCTTGTGCGAGCGACAGCTTGCCGTCCTTGATCGCTAAGCCGATGACGCCGGCCATCACCGTCTTGGTCATGGACCAGCCGAGCAGCGGCGTCGCAGGCTCAAAGCCTTTAGCGTAATACTCGCCCACGATGCGGCCGTGATCGACCACGACGACGGCGCGCGCGCCGGGCCCGGCGAGCACAGGATCCTTCAGCAGTGCATCGATCGCCGCACGGGTCTGCACCGCTGCGCCGTCCGGCCAGGGGGCGGATGAAAAAGCCGCGGGCGGCGGCCCAGCGCGCGACATGGCATTGAGTTCGGCCGGCGCGCTCGCATCGAGTTTGCCGTCCGGCATGACGGTGCAGCCTTTGTTCAAACGGTACTGGGCCACGCCATCGCCGATCACGCCAAAAAATCCCGCGCGCACCACGCCGCCCACGCGATCAACCGAGACCCGCATGAGCTTGAGAATCGAGATGCCCGGCGCCTGCACATCGACGCGCAGCACCTCGTCAGGGTCGCGCCCGGCGAGGAACACATTGGAGCAGACAATTTTGGCCGAGTAATTCGCACCCACGCGCAGCAGCGCCGGAGGCTCGAGCCATAATAGCAATGCGAGCGAGACGATGAGCAGCACGAGGACGCCGCAAATCCTTCGCAGTACTTTCATTCGGCTACCAGTTGAGTTCGGCCATGAGCGCGGCGTAGGTATTGATGCCATCCCAGAGATTTTGCAGCCTCAAGTTTTCATTCGCGGCATGCTGGTTGTTGTCGTGATTGACGATGGGCAGACAAATGATCGGCGCGCGGAACACGTCGGCAAACATGTACAGCGGTACGCTGCCGCCGGCCATGGGCAAGACCACCACGGGGGCGCCGGCGGCTTGCGTCGCGGCGGCAATCACCGCTTTGGCGGCAGGCGAGGACATGTCGGAGCGCAGCGCCGGATAGCCGCTATCCCACTTAAGCTTGATGATGCGTGGGTGAGCTAAACGTGCTGCAAGGTCGGGATCGTCGGCGACAATGGTCCAGCCTCGAGCGGTCAAGAAATGTTCCACCGCGCCGCGTACCGCGGCCGGGACTTGATCAGGAACCAGGCGAAAGTCTATGGAGAAGGCGGCGCTGGTCGGAATGGCATTCGCCGCAGCGTCGCCGACTTGGCCGGAGCGAATGCCGCGGATGTTGAATGCCGGGCGCATGATGCTGGCGGGCAGATCTTCGCCGCCCTCGGTTCGGCCGATGCCGAATTCCTTCTTGAGTTGATCGCCGACGCGGGGCAGTTTTTTCAGCGCCGTCTGTTCCTCCGGGGTGAGGGCGCGCACGCCGTCGCTGAAGCCGGGAATCAGGATGCGGCCGTTGTCGTCGCGCATTTGCGCGAGCAGCGTCGCCGCCATCGCCGCGGGATTAGGCACCCAGTTGCCGTAGTGGCCGTCGTGCAGCGCATGCAGCGGTCCGTAGATCGTGGCCTCGACCTGCATGACGCCGCGCGCGCCGAAGTACACCAAGGGCCGGCGCGTCTGGTGCACGGGTCCATCGCCGATGAGAATGAGATCGGCATTCAAGAGTTTTTGATTCTCATGCAGTGCGTGAGTCAAGTGCTCGGAGCCGGCTTCTTCCTCCCCCTCCCAGAGCACCTTGATGTTGACCGAGGGCGCGTTGCGCGTGGCCCTGAGCGCATCGAAGGCGGCCAAGAATGCTGCGATCGAGGCTTTGTCATCGCTGACCGCGCGGCCGAACAGGCGCCATTCTGGATTAAACGGCGCCGCGGCCTTTTCCCAATCGACATCGCGCGGGGTGTCGGATAAGGCGTTCTCGCGCATCACAGGTACGAAGGGATCGGAACTCCACTGCGCCGGCGTCACCGGCTGACCATCGTAGTGGGCGTAGAACAGCACGGTGCGTTGAGCCTTCGGAGTCATGAGCGATCCGAATACCGCCGGCGGCGAATTCGTGCCGGTGGAAAGCAGGGACGCCTCAAAGCCGCGTGATTTCAGCGCGGCTTCGAGCGAATGCGCAGTGGCGCTGAGACCGGCCGGATCTGCCGCGATGCTCTTCAGGCGCGTGAGCGCGTCGATCTCAGCCACGATGGCGGTCTCGTGCGCGAGCCGATATTGATCCACTTGG
Organism: Steroidobacteraceae bacterium; assembly: GCA_039924385.1. Classification (GTDB taxonomy): domain Bacteria; phylum Pseudomonadota; class Gammaproteobacteria; order Steroidobacterales; family Steroidobacteraceae; genus Bog-1198. The sequence goes on along the minus strand of JBDTAV010000031.1, from coordinate 35,676 downwards.
GAACGAAGATCGGCGGCATGCGAGAGCGATGCCAGCAGGATCGATGCGGCACAGGCAATGCGAATGATAAGCGGCATTATTTATTGTTCCCTTTGGACGCGCGCGGCTGTCTCAAGTATCTTAACAAGCTTAAGGCGCAGGACGACGCCTTTGAACGGATAAGGTGAGGGATGAAAAATCTAAGGTATTTAGGTTTCGCCTTAAGTGTTGCGATTGGGGGCGGCGGTTATGCACTGGCCGACGCGCCCAGTGATTTGCAGTTCAGCCAGGTGGTGGATGATTTTGTCTTCGGCAGTCTGGCGCTGTCGCCGGTGATGGCCAGCTCCGTGGGCTACCACCTGCATCACGGGGAGATGCTCGAAGACCGATTGGACGATTTCAGCGCGGCCGGCATCAAGGCGCAGATCAAGTTGCAGCGCGACATCGAGGCGCGCATCGAAAAGCTCGATGCCAGGTCGTTGAATGCGGAGCAACGCGCCGACATCGAGGTCATGCACAATGCCATCGAGGCGACGCGGCTCGATATCGAGGAGGTTCAAAGCTACCGGCATAACCCGACCATTTATGTGGAACTCATCGGCAATGCCCTCTACACACCCTATGTCCAGCACTACGCGCCCGCCGGCGAACGCTTCAAACACATCATTCAGCGCCTGATCAGGATTCCGGAGTTGGTGCGCCAGGCCGAGCAGAACATGGACGACTCGCCGGAGATTTGGAACAAGGTGGCGCACGAGGAAAATACCGGCAACATCGATCTCATCGAGGGCGTGCTGCGCACCAGCTGCCCCAAGCCTTTGGCTCATGAGTACACGCAGGCCGAAGAGCCGGCGCTGATCGCGCTCAAGGCGTTCAATGAATTTCTGGTCGGCACGTTGGCGAAAAAGACTTCCGACTGGCGCCTGGGCAAGGTGTACTACGCCAAGAAGTTCAGCTACGTGTTGGCGACCGGCAAGACCCCTGATGAGCTGCTGAAAGAAGCGGAAGCGGACCTCGGCAAGACGCGCAATGAGATGGTGCAGCTCGCCGCACCCAAGACCGTTGAGCAGGCGCTGGCCGACGTGGCGGCTCAGCATGCGACGCCGCACACCTACATGGCCGCGGCGAAACAGATGCTGGCGGCCGCGACGGCCTTCGTCAAGACCAAGGACTTGGTCACTTTACCGCCGAACTCGAATCTGCAGGTGATCGACACGCCGGTATTCATGCGCGGCATCTACGGAGTCGGGGGATTCAACCAGGCGCCGCCCCTGGAACCGAAGCTGGGCGCATTTTTTTGGGTGACGCCGATCCCGGACTCCTGGCCGCAGGCGCGCATCGACTCGAAGCTGCGCGAGTACAACGAATCGGGCCTGGCGCACCTCACCGTGCACGAGGCGATGCCGGGGCATTATGTGCAGACGGAGTATGCCAACGAGGTGCAGCCGCGCTCGCGGCGCCTGCTGCGCAGCATCTATGGCAACGGTCCTTATGTGGAGGGCTGGGCCGTGTACACGCAGCAGCTCATGGCCGAGAAGGGTTTTTTAAGCGACACACCCGGCTACCGGTTGACGCTGGCGAAGCAAAGGCTGCGCGTGCTGGCCAACACCATCTTGGATGTGCGGCTGCAAACCATGGGAATGAGCGACGCCGAAGCGCTCGATCTCATGACCAAGGAGACGTATCAAGAACCGGAAGAAGCCATCGCCAAGCTGCAGCGCGCCAAGCTGTCGTCCTGCCAATTGCCGACTTACTACGCCGGCTACAAGGGTTGGCTGGCGGTGCGCGAACATTTTCAAAACGCCCACGGCGATGCGATGAGTCTGAAGCAGTTTCACGAGGCGGCGCTGCGCGAGGGCGCGGTGCCGCTCCCCGTGCTCGATGAGTTATTAAATTAGCCTGACATTAAGTCCATTAACTTAAGGCGCTTTGACTTATAAAGTTGGCCGCCTCAAGCAGGCGGCAATTCGGGCGATTTTCCGCGCTTTAAGCAAAATAAAATGTCGCTGCACGCTTACGTCGGTTATTGCCGACATGTTTTGGCGCGGGTCGCCCCCGTACCATGACGCCATGAAAATCACAGTAGGTGCGTCGTGACAAGCCTGACTTATGCCGCCGAGGCAGCTTCGAGCAAAACGCTGGAGGCGCTGGCTCAGGTCATTCGGGCGTTGGCGCCGGAAGTGTCCGGTGTCTCGTTCCATGATTTCGCGGCGGATACGCTGTGGATGTCCGAGGATTTCATCCTGCCGGAAGACTATCAATTGGTGGAAGACTCGCTCTCCAGCGATTCCGGCGGCAATCTCGATGTCTCTTATGCACCGCGTGAGGACGGCAATTATTCCCTCGCCATTCCGGTGCGCGATGCGCAAGGCTCGGTCAACGGCGCGGTGCGCTTGAGCATCGATGCCTCGGTCAAGGACACGCGCACCGATGAATCGTTGGAGCAAAAGCTGGCGCCGGTGTTCGTGTGCCTGTCGGCGGAATTCGACCGGCGCCAGGGATTTCCCCTGCTAATCAGCGAGGACTCCGTCGAAGGGACGCAAATCGAGAATGCGCTGCATGCCGAACGCTTTGAGTTATTTCTGCAGCCGATCTGCTCGCTGCAGGACAATGTAAGCCTGGCGCATTTCGAAGTCCTGCTGCGCCTGCGCACCGCCAACGGCAGTTTGATCGAACCGAAGGAATTCCTGGCGCGCGCCGCGCAGCAGCGGCTCATGCCGAACATCGATCGCTGGGTGGTGCGCACGCTCTTGGTGTGGCTGTCGGCCAACCGCAAGCTGTGGGCGCGCGTGCCCTCGGTGTTCTCAATCAATGTATCGTCGCAGTCGATGACCGACGACAGTTTCGTGACCTTCGTCGAAGCCAGCGTGAAGAAAAGCGGCCTGCCGCCGCAGGCGCTGTGCTTCGACATCACAGAACGATTCGCGGCCTCGGGCAGCATCAGTGTGGCCGAGTCCATGAAGCGGCTGGAGGCGTTAGGGTGCGAGGTGGCGCTGGATGATTTCGGCGCCAACCCGCCTTCCTACGGCTATCTTCGATCCATACCAGCCCATTATTTTAAAATCGACAGCTCCCTGGTCGAGGCGGCGCCGACCGACCGCGTGGCGCGGGCGATGATTTCCGCGATCGTGCGCATGGCGGGCGATCTCGGCGTGCAGACCGTGGCGGAATCGGTGGAGTCGGACATGGAGCTGCAGGCGGTGCGTTCCCTGGGCGTCGACTATGCGCAGGGGTATCTGTTGGGCAAGCCGAAGTCCCTCGCGGGCTACGATTTCGCCACCGGACAGATCAATTGAGGCGTTTCAGGTTCACCACACCCGCACCCGATCGTCCGGCGCAAGATAGAGTTTCTCGCCTGGCTTGACGTCGAACGCCGCGTACCATGCATCCAGATTTCTCACCGTATAGGAACGGTACTGCGCCGGCGCATGGCCGTCGGTGATGATCCGCGCGTGCAAGGCGGGATCGCGGATTTTATTGCGCCAACTTTGCGCAAAGCTCAAAAAGAACAATTGATCGGAATCGAACCCCGACAGGGTCACGGACGGTTTGCCCTGCGTCGCCAGGTGATAGGCGTCGTAGGCGGCATTCAAGCCCGCGACATCGGCGATATTCTCGCTCAAGGTTTGCTGGCCATTGACGTGCAGGTCCGCAAACGGTTTGTAGCCATCAAACTGGGCCGCAAGTCGTGCACCCGATGCACGGAAGTGTGCGAAATCGTTCGGCTGCCACCAGTTCTTCAAGCGGCGCTGCGCATCGAAGAGCGCGCCCTGATCATCGAAACTGTGGCTGATCTCATGGCCGATGGTGGCGCCAATGGCGCCATAGTCCATGACGAGCGGCTGCCCCGGATCAAAGTACGGCGGCTGCAGTACCGCCGCGGGGAAATTAATGGCATTCATCGCCGGCAGATTGACCGCATTGACCAATTGCGCGTTCATGACCCATTCGGAGCGGTCAACCGGCTGCCCCAGCTTGGCGAGCTGGCGCCGATGGGCGTAGAGGTCGGCGCGCGACCAGTTGCCGAAGGCATCACCGCGGGTGATTTTCAAGTCCTCGTAGGAGCGCCAGTGATCCGGATATCCGACGCCGATTTTTAGCGTCTTGAGCTTGGCCTTGGCGATCAACTTGGTTTGCGGCGCCATCCAATCAAGCCGATCGATGCGCGCCTCGAAGGCCGTCAAGAGGCGATGCACCATGGCTTCGGCGCGCTTCTTCTCCTCGGGTGAGAAGTATTTCCCCACGTATAGCTTGCCGACCGCATCGCCAAGATAGGAGTCACAGGCCGCCACGGCGCGTTTCCAGCGGGGACTCAATTCCGGCGTGCCGTGAAGCACGCTGCCATAAAAATCAAAATTCTCATCGACGAATTGTCTAGGCAGGTAGGGTGCGGCATCCTCGAGTGCGTGAAATTTCAAATAATCCTTCCACGTGTCGAGCGATTCGCCGGCGATGAGCTTTGAGAGACCAATCAGCGCGCTCGGCTGCCAGACCACGAACTCGTTTTGTCCGCCCAAGCCCGCGGCGGAGAAGAGGGCGCGCCAATCAAGGTCCGGCGCCTGGGCGTAGAATTGTTCGCGGTTCCAGTGATTGTTGCCGGCCGCAATTTGCTCCGAGGCGGCCCGCGTCCAATGCACCTCGGCCATATGCCGCTCGAGCTCGAAAATTTTCGCGGCGCGTTTTTCGGGCGCATCGATGCCGGCCAATTTAAGCACGGCGGCGATGTGCGCCTGGTATTGCGGCCGGATCGCGGCCATGGCGGCCGCGGTGCCGACGTAGTACTCGCGGTCCGGCATCCCGAGCCCGCCCTGCAGCAAGAAGGGCAGATAGCTTTTCGGATCATTGAGATCCTGGGCCACCCACAGCCCAAAAAGATGTGGCGTATGAAAGTTGGTGTTGTTCAAAACATCCACGTCCGCGCGCACGGTTTCGCCCAAGGCGGCAGCCAGTTCGCTGCGGCTGAAGATGCCGTCGATGCGCTTGAACGCCGGTTCCATGACTTTGAGCCCCTGCGATTCGATCGCGGCCTCATCCATGAAGCCGGCGTAGAAATCGCCGATCTGCTGGGCCTCGGATCCGGTGCGCGTGCGCTGTGCGGCCGCGGATTTGAGCAGCTCATTGACACGCTGGGCGGTGAGTTCGGTCAACATGGCGCCATTGCCATAGCTGCTGCGGTCGGCGGGAATTTTCGTGGCTTTGATCCAGCCGCCGTTGGCGTAGGCGTAGAAATCATCGCCCGGGGCGACTTTCGTATCCATGCCGGCCAGATCGGGACCGTGCACCTCCGCCACGGCGACACCGGCCAGCAGCAGAAGGCCTAAACTTAAAACTCGGTACATGGATTCACCAGTTGGGGTTGGGAAGTTCGCTGAATATTTCTTGCAGGGCGAATCCCCAGCGCTCGCGGATCATTTTGAAGTACTCATCATCATTATCGATGCTGATATGCGTCGAAAGTTTCAATTCGTCGCGCTTGATAATGGCGAGATCCAAGGGCGGTCCCACCGTCAGATTCGAGCGGATGGTGGAGTCCATGGACACCAGCGCGCACTTGGCGGCCTGAGCCAGGCTGCTGCTGCGGGTGATCACGCGGTCGATGATGGGCTTGCCATACTTCGACTCGCCGATCTGAAAATAGGGTGTGTCGACCGAAGATTCGATGAAGTTGCCGGCGGAATAAATATGAAACAGCCGCGGCTCCTCACCCTTGATCTGGCCGCCCAAAATGAAGGTGCCGTTGAATTCATAGCCATGCTCGCGCAGGTCCCCGGCGTCGCGCTCGTGTATTTCGCGCAGCGCGTCGCCGACCACGCGTGCGGCATGGAACATGTTGCTAGCGCGGAGCAGCCGGGTCATTTGCAGCGGTTCGTCCGGCGCCTCGAGCAAGTTGATCACCGCTTGGGTGATGCCCAGGTTTCCCGCCGACATCAAAACCAGCACGCGGTCGTGTGCGCGCTGGAAAGTGGCCATTTTTCGAAACGTATTGATCTGATCGACGCCGGCGTTGGTTCGCGAGTCCGACAACATCACGAGACCGGTGTCGACTAGCAAGCCGACGCAATAAGTCATGCCCGAAATTGTACCTTACTGTCGCTGCAGGGCCGACTCTCCGATGAGCACACGGGGCCATGAAGTCAGCGTCGATGCGCTGGTAGAGGACATCGACTCGCTGCGGGCCTTGGCGGTGCGCATGAAAAGATCCTGGCCCGCGCCCACTTCGATGCCCATTTGCTGCGCCAGGAAGGCGTGCTCGAAGTAGGCACTGTTGTGGGCACCCGCGGTCAGCAGCACCACGGTGGGATCGGCGATGCCGGTGCGCGACGCTGCGTAGGTTGTCGAGCAGCACCTCCGAGGTAGCGATCGATCGGCGCGAAGGCAACAGATGCACCATCATCTTGCGGTTCTCGAGCCATGCGGGACCCTCCGGAGGGCCTTGAACTCGCCCGCATCGTCCCGGACGGTGCCAGCCGCTGCGCCGGCCGCTAATCCAGCGGCCCGCACCCTCGATCAAGTTCATTTCGTTGTACGGCGTAGGGGTCTGAACTCTCTGATTTGCCTGAAACTGAAAGGCGGGAGACCCGCAATGATCTAATAGGGCATCACACCCGCAATGCCGAAGCCGAAGCGTGTGCTGCACTCCATTAGGGCGCGAGAGGTCCCAAGTGATCTTTGAGCGCAAGGGCTGCGGGTACCCGCGGGTCGCCCGCGAAGCGCTGCGCGAAGTCCGAGAGCAGGATGCGAGCCAGCCGTGAGGCGCCGCCGCCGCGCGCGGCCAGCTGCGCAACGGCCCAGGTATCTGCCGCCGTCTTGGGCCGAAATTGAAGATCCAGGTTCAATCGTTGGGTCACCACGTCCAACGCTTCGCCGGCGCGCTTCAGCGTCAGAAGGCGCGCGACGAGTTCTTCGCTCAGGCGGGTGACGTAACGCGGATCGTCCCAGCTCAGCGTGCGTTCGCACAGGAAGCGATAGTCATCCGCGGCATTACCGCGGTTTTTGAGCCAATCCTCCAGCAGCTGGAAGCTCTTGATGTGGGAGCCGGCGCGCATAAGGCCGTAGGCCTCATGCACCTGCTTGTCGTTATCGCGCTGGGTTTGCTTTTCCTCCAGTGCCGCGGTGCGTTCGGGACTGACCCAAGTCTCGAGATTTAGCTCGTGGCGGCGCTCATAGAGCGCACCGCCTAAGAAACTGAACACCGAGAGCACGGCAAACATACCGATGACGATCTCGGCGGGCAGCCACAGATCGAAGTTCCACAACAGTCTCAAAACCAGGGCGTACGCCAGAATCACCAGCAATACCGCGCCATATAAAATCCCGAGTCCACGCACTAAACTGAACCAATACACCGGATTTGCAGCTTTCAATAGGTTGCTCTCCAGCCCCAAGATCGCGACCGAAGCGGGGAGAAAGAACAGACAAAGGGCGGCAAGAGCGACAGCAGCGATGGTGCCGAAATGATCATGAGCCAGGTACACGGCATAACCGATGAGTCCCAGAATCACGACCTGTCCCAAGGGGCGCTGCTCGTCGATGGGATTCATCATTTGAATGTCGAGAGTAGGCGGCTCATCGAATCCCCGCACCGTATGGTCAAACAAAATGTAGGCGTACTTGAAGAACCACGAAGTGACGAGCAATGCCAAGGGAACGCCAACCAGCCGAGCCTTGGCCGCCATAATGAGCAAGACGGCGAAGACCACGACGACCGCCGCGGCGCCGCCGCGTGCAGGTCGCAAAAGGTGATGCAGCAGTTTCAAGTGCGTATTCTGCTACGCATGATCAAAACTGATTTGGGATAGAACTACGACTTTTGAATTGGCTAACGTAAGGAATGACTCTCGCTCTTTTGCAATTCCTCAATGAGGTGACATCGAAAGCATTTTTGATGTCAGTCGATCGAGAGGATTGGGTCGAACGCCCTGCACATAGGGTTTGACCAATCGCTTTGAAACGAAAAAATACAACGGTAAAATAGGGTAGTCGTTAAGCATTACGCGTTCTGCAGCCTCGAGAAGTAGCCTTCGTGTTTCCGGGTCAGATGTGTGCGCTGCCTCGTCGAGGAAAGCGTCAAATATATGATTGACATACCCTGAATCATTGTTCGGAGAATTTTTACGAAACGTGTCCAAAAAATTGCTGGCGTCGTTGAAGTCGGCAGTCCAGCCCAGCCGGGCTACCTCCCATCTCGATTTGTCATGCCGCGATTGCAAAAAGACTCGATACTCTTCCTCGATAAGTTCGGTTTCAATTCCAAGAGTCTCTTTCCACATTGCGGCTATAAGAATGGCGGTTTGTTTAATCGCTATGTTTGCGTTAAAGAGCAATCGAATGTGCACTGGCTTTGATGGCGAATATCCTGCTTCGGAAAAGAGGCGCTTAGCTTCTGCGATACGATCTGCATCACTCAAATAGGCCCATTGCCAATTTTGAGGGTTGTAGTTCCAGGTACCTGGAGGCACGAAGCCATAAGCTGGCGGTTGACCAAAGCCTTGCGCGGCAGCAATTTTTTTTCGATCAATTGCCATTGCGAGCGCCCTTCGAAGTTGCAGATTTGAAGCAAAGATCGGAGCTGATAAGTTTATTCCAAAGTAGGCGGTCGCAAGAAAAGGAGCCACGACGAGTTCTTTTGGATGCTCCGCTTTGATCCAGGGTATTGCGTTGGCGGGCACAACGTCCGTGATATCAATTTGGCCCGCGCGATACTGAGCCAATTGCGAATTTTGGTCAGAGGCAATTTCATACCGCACTTTCGCGATCCGAACATTTTCGCGATCCCAATAATAGGAATTTTTTTCTACCTCAACGGATGTGCCCGGTAGCCATCTGGTAAGGGTGTAAGGTCCGTTGGAGACCCACGAATCCGATGAATGGGAGCGCGCGCTTGCTTCGGAATAGACTGGGAAGGTTGCGGAATGTGTGAGTATCTGCGGCAAATAAGGCGCGGGCCGCTCAAGCCTCACTACCAGGACATCATCGGCTGGGGCGAATACCCCCAGCTCATTCGGGGGCAGCCGGCCGGCGATTATTTCCGATGCTCCAGCAATGAGGCGCAGGTCATCTGAAACGAGGGAGCCGCGTGCAGGGTCTAACACCCGCCTCCAAGCGAATACAAATTCTTGTGCGCGAACTGGCTTGCCGTTTGACCAGCGCGCATCGTTTCTAAGGTGAAAAGTATATTCGGTACCCGTCGGATCAACTGCCCACGACAATGCCACTCCAGGGAGTATTTGCCCGTTCGCGGACTCAATCGTGAGTCCTTCGTAAAGGTCCTGGAGCAGTTGAAACGAAAAATTATCAGCCGCCACGGCCGGGTCCAGCGAGCTGGGCTCCCCTGCCAAACCCCTTCGCAATACTTCGACTGAATCCGCTGTCTTTGTCGACGCTCCACAGCTCCACAGGCCCAGCAGCGACCAACTAATTATGAGTAAGCGGGCTGGGTGACTCGTTTTGAGGTTCGAAGACTGCTGCATTTCGTGAGTTTACGGAAGAAATGATCAATCCGGTCTGGAACAGCCGGGGTGTTGGTGGTGCCACCACGTACCGAAATTAGGGTTACGGCGCAATTCGAGATAGGCGAGATCCCTACCGCCATTTCCGCAAGGCTAATTTTGCATCTACCAGACTGTCCGACGCTGCAATGCAGCAAACGCGCAAAAGTGTGAATTGCAACAACAAAACAGTTGTAATATGTTCAGCAATGACGCAATCTGTTAAGGAGAATTTACTCGCTGCTTTTAGGTATCTATTGAAACCGCTGGTGCGAATGGCGGTAAAGAGCGCGGTCGCATTTCCCGAGTTCAGCGAAGTCCTGAAGCAGGCGTATGTGGATGTGGCGAGAAAACAATTTGAGGCTTCGGGCAAAGACCCGACGATAGAGGGGATTTCATTGATCGCGAATATCGAAACTAGTGAAGTTCGCGACATTTTGGGGTCAAACACAGGTACAAAGTTCGGTCTTGCAGCGCAGGAATCTAATCCTTTGCCGACGGCGCTCGCGGCATGGCATACCGACGTGAATTACACCGGTCCTTACGGAGTTCTTCGCGATCTCGAGTTTTCGCGGAGCCCGGGTGAGAAAACCGGAGCGACGTTTTCGGAATTGACTGCGACTTCCTGCCCGGGGGTTTCGCCACGCGCGCTTTTGGATGAATTGATTCGAACCGGGTGTGTTCAGGATGTTGGAAACGGCTTTTATCGAGCGATAAAGCGCTTTTACATTCCAGATCCATTGAGCACGGAGAGCGTTTTATGGTTTGCCCGTGTTGTACACAACGTTTGCGAAACACTCGAAGTAAATTTTCGCGCTGAGTCGATTGGAGGCAACGGGTTGGTAGAGCGGACCGTTTATACCGTCCACGGAATCACGAAAAGGGATCTCAAGGATTTCGATAAGTTCATTCGAGCGAGAGGCCAAATATTTGCCGATGACATCGATAACTGGTTATCGGAGCGAGACAAGGAAGGATGCGAAGACAGTATTAAGACGGGAGTCGGAATCTATCACTACATAGTGAACGAGGAAGACGAACGCGCATTAGCAAAAGAATTGCCAAACTGAAGGGATTACATATGGACATTAGTATTGGAAGACTAGTACGAGGGACCGCAACATCCGTGTGCGTAATTGTCAGCCTGATGGGAACCAGCACCGTGTACGCCGGTCACGTGTCGGTAGTGCGGCCATCAGCGCAAATTGGATCTAACGGGCTATTTCGACCGAGCGCACAAATTGGATCTAATGGATTGCTTCGCCCGAGCGCCCAGATCGGTTCGAATGGGCTATTTAGGCCGAGCGCGCAAATAGGTTCAAACGGCCTAGTTCGCCCAAGCGCGCAAATAGGTTCCAATCGCATAACTAGGGTCGACGCAACGACCTTTCTGCCGATGCCACGGGGCATGAGTGCACTTGCACGTCCGGATGCGCAAATAGGTTCAAACGGCCTATTTCGCCCAAGCGCCCAGATTGGTTCCAATGCGATAGCTCGGCCCGATGCGCAAATTGGCTCCAACGCCGTCTCGCGACCTGATGCCCAAATTGGCTCCAATGCGATAGCTCGGCCCGATGCCCAAATTGGCTCCAACGCCGTCTTGCGACCTGATGCCCAAATTGGCTCCAACGGCGTCTCGCGACCTGATGCGCAAATTGGCTCCAACGCCGTCTCGCGACCTGATGCCCAAATTGGTTCCAACGTCGTCTCGCGACGGGATGCGCAAATTGGCTCCAACGGCGTAGTGCGGCCTGGAAAACTCGCCGCAATCGAATAAATCGCTACATAGGGGTAGACAAAAACCTCGTAAGGCGGCAACCTGCCGCGAGAAACCGTGCAGGTTTGATAGCTACTGTACGACGCTAAATTAGCCGCATTTGTTTTTCGACGACTTGGCCAAACGAGTCCACGCAAATATGTGGACGCTCATTTCGCCCGATCCTGTTTGCATCGACCGCTTGCGACGCAAGCCCTCAATATCCCCATTTACGGAGTCGATATAGGCTGAACCACGCTTCTTAATATCTCGAAGTATCGGACCAATAGTTTTCAGATTTACCTCCGGCACATGGCAATTCCTTTCGAGTAAAAGCACTGACTCCTTTTTGTTCGGCGTGCAGTTCCTGTGCAGCGTGTCTAAGTATCGTTCGATCATTAGAGCAGCACGCGAAACCGCAAAATCTGGTAACACGAATTCACGCCTCCGAGCCACAAAGTTACCTAGAGCGTTGATTCCGACGGACGAAGAACGACGCATCAATTCGATCGCAAATGCGGGCGGTATCGACACACGAGCTGCGCGTACTAACGAATAGACGGATCTAGGACCAGGTCTGATCGCCAATGGAATGGGACGGTATTCTTTATCCAAGAAATTTGACGCCGAAAACCATGTCGACATAACGATTCCCATGTCTTCATATGCGCGCGCCAACCTTCGGTACTGTCGAACACTGTCTGCAGCTTTACGTGGTCCGTAGTACCGGCGTACCGAATTAAAGATCAGCTGCTTGGAAATGTTGTTCGCATCCAGAAACCGAATGGTGGCGGCAACTAAAGCAGTTGCTCCCTGCCGTTTAGCGATCTCTGAGATTGGAAGGCCCGAGTTTTTCATCTTTCGACTCCGTCATCACTGCCTACCCATTGTTTGCCGACTTCGTTGAACGCTTTGTTTTGATGTGTTGTCGCTGAAAATTCTTCCGGCGACCCGCATCTATGGAAGTTTGCAGACCACTTGCGATTGCAATCTCCTCTTCGAAATAGAAGACGGTCACACCTACTCGGCACTGCGATGCTTCCTTTCTCCGGCGCTTGCGCTTTCTGCACGATCGAGAAAATAGTGAAGTTGCACCGTCTAGAAATGCTGACCCTTGTTCAGCCATTTGCCGACGGATGAGCGGGACTGCTCCTGTATCGACATCGCTGGCAAACGCGGTCCCCTCAAATAGTGGCGTCGATGCTGCCCGCAAGTTGTGCCTTAGAGTGCCTAGTAGATCGCCCGCCCGCTCCCCAATATTGGCGACTGCGCTGCAAGTCATCCCTTTAAAGATCGGAACTCTCGACTTCACTTTTACTCGCTGTCCAGAAAGAATCTCGACTGCGCCGATTTGCGCGAGCTGATCCAGCATAGCCCTCACGGGGATTCCTCCACTATGGGCCGAGACTAACTGTTCGAAGCTCTTCCGCCTACCAAATATCGATAGAACCGCTGGATCACCGTTGGCGGCGAGGAACCGCTGATTGTCATGCCAAGCGGCGAGCACTCTCCTGGCAGGGTGTTGCCCATCGCGCGAGCTAGAGGAAGGTGCGTTCGCCTCTAGGATTCGTGCTACTTCAGCTCTGGCGAGCCCAGTTATAATGGCAACCCGGGAGTTGCTATTGCGGCCACTTTCCCTGGCAACGCGCGCTGCGGCCGACCGTACTGCGCGATCTCTCACCAAGCGAGTAAATTCCCGAACCGTTATTCCCGTATCGAACATCAGATCGACGAGTGGATCCACTACGCATCTCAGTGCGGCTATGGCAGTCTCTTTGAAAGGATCTTTTGATTCCGCTTTACCCGAGCTTTTCATACTTGCCCGCATCGTCAGCTTGCAACATTTGTGTAAAATACCATGCACAAAAGCCTGGAATCGCTAAATCTAGATAAAATCTCGGTATGCTTGGCATTTGGTCCGCCGCTGGGTTCCATAAGCCAATTGATCTGGCTCCGTGTCTTGCTGCAATTCGCATTTCTAAGCCAAGTAGCTATAAATTCATGAGTCTTGTATGCCGCACTCCCTGGTCTGCTGGCGCTGTTGCGCATCCCTTGCGGCGCTCAGCCTGCCGCTACGTCGGCTCGATGTTTGCAAAGCGTGTAATGCTGAACTGCACGCATGCAAGATGTGCATCGAGTACGACACGTCATACGCCAAGCACTGTAAGGAACCGACCGCCGAAGAAGTGCGCAAGAAGGACGAAGCAAACTTTTGCGATCACTTCAAACCAAAGGCTGGTGCCTATATCGCAAAGAATGAGGCAGAGATCGCCAAAGCGAAATCGGCGTTGGACGATCTATTTAGAAAGTGACTTCTTTTTGGCCGTCTCGGCGATCCGCCACAAATAAAGCGCCGCCACTGATCGATGCGGACGAGACAGTGCAAATATCATCAACATATCCACGGTCCACATCCCTACGCCGCGCGCTTCCAGCAATTTTGTATAAATCTCGGCATCCGACATCTGCCCAATCAAAGCCGTACTTGGAATCTTTCCCTCATTCACCCTGACGCAGATATCTTTCATCGCCAATATCTTGCTGCGTGACAAACCTGCTGCGCGCAAATCTCCTTCCGCCATCTCTACCACGCGTTTAGAGCATGGAACTCGATCTGCAAACAAGGCAATGAACCGAGCTCAAATCGCGCGGGCCGCGGCACCGGCAAGTTGTTGGTGGGCAATGCTTTCTAACAGTGCAATATACGGCTCACGAACCGGAGGGGGCAGGTAACTCTAGCGTGCCAATGCGATCGATCCACTCTACGAACCGCGGATCGCTTTTGCAAAGATGCCTTATTGCAGGGGTTGTCATTTCGGGCCGCAACGAGGGATGCGGAGATGGATTTATCGGTGCTCCGCCGCTGTGCAGCCATTGGTTAGTTAAACACCAATGGCCGCTAAATTAGGGGATTCCCGCATATTCATCCTACGGGTATACGCTCACATTACGTTGAGCGTATAAGGTATTTTGGTCTGATATATTAGGGTGCGCCCGGAGTTCCAAAGGATGGCGACGTCTCCGGATTTTTTACGCCTCGCGTCCAATGCAACGCGCGCGTTGGCGGACACGGCCTTGGACAGCCTGCGAGACGCAGTGCTCGTGGTCGATGTCCGTCATCAACTGTTACCCGTGGTGCTCGCCAATACGGCGGCACGCCAATGTCTGTCTGAGCCCGAGCCTGCGGCTCTGATCGAGGCGCCGCTCGCTCGCTATCTCGCCGCGAGTTCCGCGACCCAAATTGTGCCCATCATTACGTCCCTTTCGGAAGCTAAGACACACGCGAGCCGCGTCTTGACGTGGCGATTCAGTGGGGGTGAGCGGTCTGCCGTCACGGATCTAAAGCCCTTAGTAGCGGCTCCCGGTCAGCATTTGGTGATGCTGACGTTCGCGCCGCCGACACCTCAGCCGGATCTTGAAACGGCCATCAATCAGTTGCCCTACGACGTCCTCATTCTCGACACTGATCTTAAGGTTACGTACGCCAACGCAGGGGCGATAAGGTCGGCTGGCCAAATCCCCGGAGGCGCGGTGGGCTGCTCAGCGCTGATGCTGATGCCTACGCTGTTGCTGGCGCCGGAGGTGTTCGCGCATGCACTCCAGGGCCATGCCCACCACGATGAATCGCTCGCGTTCGAAGAGACAGGCCGCCCTGCCCGCCGCTTCGAGATCGATGTGCAACCGCTCAAGGGCGCGTCTGGAATCGTCGGCTTGGCCGTTTTGTCTCTTGAGGTGACTGAACGACGTGCGAACCATCGCGCGAAAGGCGCCGGTGAACGGCGGTTACTGGCTCTTACCGAGCATGCACAGGACATCATTACGATTGCTGCAGCGGATGGCCGTCTGGAATATGTCAGTGCTGGAATGCAAAATTCACTCGGCTTTACCTCCGAGGAACGCGAGTCGCATTTTGTATTCGAGCTTGCGCATCCCGATGATCGCGAGGATTTACTCGCCAAGTATCGGCAATTGGTCGCCGGCGAGATCAAAGGGTTTTCACGCGAGTTTAGGACACTCCACAAGGACGGGTCCTACCGCTGGCTGGAGTCACGCTGCGTCTCGGCGCTCGCCAACCCACTGATCGACGGCGTCGTCATCAATTCGCGCGATATCACCGAGCGCAAACAGGCGGAATTTCGCCTTGCCCAACGCGAGGAAGTCTTTCGCCTGGCCGCCGATGCGGTCGAGGGCATCATTTTTGAGTGGGACATTGCAAAAGGAATCGTGCACCGCTCGCGAGGCGTCCGAGAAGTGTTGGGAATCGTTCCAGAGGAATTGGAATCTTCTGCAGAAGCTTGGTTGGAGCGGATCCATCCGCGCGACTTTGGCGCCGCGAAGAAGGCGATCAGTGCGGCGCTTGTCAATGGCCGCGGCTGGGCGACCACGTATCGTATTCGCGACGCCAAGGGAAGCTACAAATCCATCCTAGATCGCGCCTTGGTCCAACGTAACGCGTCGGGCGATCCGGTGCGAGTCATCGGCTGCTGCGTGGATGTCTCGGAAATCAAGCGTTTGACCGACATACTCGAGGAGACCCAGCGCATCGCCAAAATCGGCGGTTGGGAATACAGCTACGCTACTCTGGAACTCACTTGGACCGAAGAGATGTATCGCATCTTCGGCACCAAGCGCGGTGAATGCGAGCTGACGTGGGAATTCATGCTCGCGCAGTGCGTGCCTGAATCGAGAGAACAGTTTCGCGAGGCCTGTCAAAAGGCTGAGGCGGGTGCCGGGCACATCGATCTCGAACTCGAAATCAATACGCTCAAGGATCAACGTATCTGGGTGAGAGTGATTGGGCACCTAGAGATGCTGGGGGGGCAGCCGTTTCGCGCCTACGGTTCCGTACAAAACATTCAAGCTAAAAAGCTCGCGCAAATTGCGCTCGAGAACAGCACCGGATGGCTGAAACTCTCGATGACGATGGCGAACATGCACGCATGGCGCTGGGATCGGGCCCAAAACTCGTTCGAATTTGCCAACCTAGGGAGCCCGCAGATTGATCTGCCGAGCGTTTTCCCGGATATGCAGACGATGCTCGCACGGATACATCCGAAGGATCAAGGCGCCGTCAAACGCGCCATCGATAGTGCCTTTGCGGGTCAAGTTGAGGTCCGACAAGAATTTGAATTGCTCGGCAACGACGGCCGCTATCGCTCCTACGCCACGACGGCGAGGCCGCTCTTTGACGGCGCCGCACCTCGCGGGCTGGTGGGCGTCATCCAGGATGTCACCGCGCGGCGGGATTCCGAGCGACGATTGCGGCGTTCCGAGGAGCTACTGCGCGCGACGACGAGCAACACGGCGGACACACTGTTTCTGCTCGATACGGCGATGCGGGTGCGCTTTGTTAATAATTCCGTTAACGGCCTCACGCCCGAACAGATCATTGGACGAGAAATCAATACGCTGCTGCCCGAGGTTTCGCGCGCGGGTGTGCTGCAGAAGCTCGGACACATATTAGAGTCCGGGGAAACCACCACGTTCGAGTTTGAATCCTTCGAGGCTGGACACGCGCAATATTTTGAAAATCGTGCCGTGTTGGTGCGCGACGACGGCATCGCCACCGGCATTTCCATTTCGATGCGCGATATCACCGAGCGTAAGCGCCTGGAGCAGGAGATTTTGGATGTGTCCGGACGCGAGCGCCAGAGTATCGGCCGTGATTTGCACGACGGCCTCGGTCAAGAACTCACTGGCGTTGCGTTGATGTTGCGAGGTTTAACCAGCCGCATTCAACAGCGCTGCCCCGATGTGCTCGAGAACGTGAACGAAATTGTCGGGCACGTGAACCAATCCATCGAGACGGCGCGCTCATTGGCGCGCGGACTCTTGCCGGTGCGAACCGAAACGGGCGGCTTAAGCGCCGCACTGCGAGCGCTCACCGCACGCAGTCGCGATTTGTATGGGTTGGAAGTGACGTTCCGCTCAGAGCTCTGTCCTGAGTTGGTCCTCACCGAAACCGACGCGAGCCACCTCTATCGCATTGCGCAAGAGGCGCTGACCAATGCGTCGCGGCATGGGCATGCAAGCTTGGTGGACATTTCGCTGATCGCCCACAAAGACCGCTTTACTCTGCGCATTGCGGACAATGGGGTGGGATTCAGCCGCACCGCACCATCCGGGTCTGGGATGGGCTTGAAAATTATGCAATACCGCGCCGACATGATCGGTGCCAGGTTTGAGATTGCCACAAACGAGTCGCGGGGCACCGTGATTAGCGTAACAGGGCAGCGAGCCGTGACTCTTAAGATACAATGAACACGCCATTTCAGGAGAGCAAACATGGCAGCCAGCGGCGCATGGATTCGATCATCGATGTCCCCCACAGGCGTTAGCCCGGGCAAACGCCGCGTCAGACGCGTATTAATCGTCGACGATCATCCGATCGTGCGGCAAGGATTACGGCGCATCATGGAGAACGAAGAGGACCTGCTGGTCTGCGGCGAAGCGGAGACCGCGCGCGATGCGCGCACCGCAATAAAAGAACTCAACCCCGACGTCATGATCGCGGATATCAGTTTGAAGCAAAGCGACGGCATCGAGCTGGTCCGCGATGTGCGCGCGCACCATCCGCAGTTGCCGATATTGGTACTGTCCATGCATGATGAAGCCATCTATGCGGAACGCATGCTGTCCGCGGGCGCCAATGGGTACATCATGAAGCAGGCAGCCAGCGAGCAGTTTCTTGTCTCGCTACGCCGGGTTCTGGACGGTGGTATCTATGTTTCCGAGGCCATCGGCAACAACATGATTCAAAAGTTTGCGGCCGGCGGATCGTACATCTCCGCGAATCCGATTGATCGCTTGAGCAATCGGGAATTGCAGATTCTGCATATGATTGGCAAGGGCATGAGCACGCGCGAGACCTCGGAGTCGTTGAATTTGAGCATTAAGACGGTCGAATCGCATCGGCAGCGCATCAAGCGCAAGCTCAACCTCAACACCGGCACGCAGTTGGTGCAGTATGCAGTCAACTGGTTTACCGGACGCGAGGACCGCGGCGGTACACCAGCATCGAGCGAGAGTCAGAACTCCTAGCAGCGCATTGCGTTGGTACGGATCGTATCGCCGGCGGCGATGCCGCGAGATCCTCGCGCTCAACCGGACTCAGTACCCTTGATGCACGGCGTCGTCCGCGGCGCTATGCCTCCCGTGCATAGGATCAAGCGGTGCACCACCGAGACGCCGCCGCCCAGCGCGCGCCCGATCCCGCGCCAATTGCGCCCGCGCCGCACAGATGTAAATGGGGATCTTATGCCGGTGTTTTGATCATGCATTGCCAACCATCGAGCAGGACTGCAGGGGGCACCAAATCCATCACACGTGCCAGTCACACGCTGGCTATATTGAGAAAGGAAAGCGGCAAGTGGGTGATTACACGTGACGCAAATATGCTGGCCCCTGTGCCGAACTGACGGCGAGCCAGCCCACACGGGCTGTCACCGTCGTCACCGACGAAGTGGTCGATGCCGCCCGCCGCACCCTCGTCATCGGCGCCAATTCGCGCCAAAAAAAGGCGCGCCATTTATCGTCGAAAGTCACACGCTAGCTGCCCTTCGCATCGTGCCAACACTCGTTAATGAGAAAGTTTCGCGCTTCTGGGCAAGTTCGCGCTCCTTGGTTAGGCACTCGCCCGGGTCGGAACCGATCCCCAATAGATTCTTCGAGGAAGGAGACTCGCTTTCAAGCTGCTGATGTCGGAATTGGAAGTTTCCGGAGTGACCCGTCGAGATGCGAACGGAGTCTGCGCAGCAGCGCATCCCAGGTTTTGGATGACATGAAGGCGCGCAAGTCGCCAAAGGCGGGGCGCCGCGACGCTTCGCTCCATTGCAGACGCGTGCAGAACCAGTCGCTGAACCACGCGGAACCATCCGCGAGGTCCAGTTTCCAAAATCCGTCGCCGCTGGCCTGCATGGCGCACGCGCCGGGCACGGGTGACTTGCGGCTATAGGGACACGAATCGCACATTCCCTGGTATCGGTCAGCTATGCTGCGGCCTGGAGATATGAACGCGTGTCAAAGTCGCGAATATCGCGTGAAATCAGGCATTCTCCTAGCGTCAATGAGTGCCAGTGCCGAGATTTGCAACAAGGTTCTCACACATGATTAAGTCATGAAGACTTGCGCCGATAGCGTAAATAGCACGAGAAGCCCAAGGCATGCGGGGTTGAAGAAAAGTGTCTGAGACGGAATCTGTGACGCCGATCACAGCCGAGGCATCGCCGGCAATCTTGCTCGCCGAGGATGACCCGGTCACGCGCATGCTCATGACCCGGTTTCTCAAGAACGCGGGTTACGAGGTCGATGCCGTTGCCAACGGCTCCGACGCACTCGACAAGATGACCAAGCGCTACTACCCCATGCTGGTCACCGATTGGGAGATGCCGGAAATGGACGGCATCGCCTTGTGCAATGCGGTGCGCAACATGCCGCTCGACGGCTACGTCTACGCGCTGCTCTTGACTGCGCGCGATGCCAAAGAACACATCATCGCCGGGCTCGAAGCGGGCGCCGATGATTACTTGGTGAAACCGGTGCACGAGGCGGAACTCATCGCGCGGCTGAATGCCGGACGGCGAATTCTGGCACTCGAACACTCCTTGAGGGTGGCCAATCAACGCAACCGCATCCTGTCGATTACGGATGCGCTGACGGGCGCCTACAATCGACGCTACCTGATGGAGCAGCTGCCGCGCGAGTTCGAGCGATGTCGCCGCTACGCCTTTCCCTTGTCGGTGCTCATGTGCGATCTCGATCACTTCAAGCAGGTCAACGATCAGCGCGGGCATGCGGCGGGCGACGATGTATTGCAGCAATTTGCCTGCCGGGCGCAGAAGTTCATCCGCAGCAACAGCGATTGGATTGCGCGCTATGGCGGCGAGGAGTTTTTAATCGTGCTGCCGGAGACTCCGCACGCCGGCGCAGTTCTGGTCGCCGAGAAGATCCGCCAACTGATCGCCTCATCGCCCTTCGCCACGCGCGCCGGCGACACGGCGGTGACCGCCAGCTTCGGGATTGCCTCGACGGGCCCCAGCGGGCCGGATTTGTCGCTCAAGGTGGAAACGCTGATTAGGGCGGCCGATGAAAGCCTGTACAAAAGCAAATTGGCGGGTCGGAATTGCTCGAGTGGCCAGGAACTCAGCGTGGATCTGCCGCTGGCGGCGCTCGGCTAGCTAGGACGTCAGCCGGCCTGGCGCAATTCCGCGTTGACGGCCGCGAGCTTCTCCGAGAGTTCGGTCACCAAGCCATCGAGCGCCGGCAGGGTATTCTCGCGCACCGCGTTCTCCAGGCTGGAGGCCGCGAGACTCAGTTCCCTTGCGTGAATGTTGGCACTCGCGCCTTTGAGTGAGTGCGCGCGTTTGCGCACGGTATCGAAGTCGCTGGCTTTGAGCGCCGCGATGATGTCCGCCAGGCATTGATCGCCGCTGCTGACAAAGGTTTCGGCGAGTTCGCGCTCGAATTCGACGTCGCCGCCGGTGAGTTCCTTGAGCGCGCCGCGATCGATCGCCGGTGCAGTTGGCGGGGCCTTTATGAAGCGACTCAAGGCCTCAATCACCTGCGCAGGCTCGATCGGCTTCCCGAGGTGGGCATCCATGCCGGCAGCCAGGCATTTTTCACGATCTTCGCTCATGACATTTGCCGTGAGCGCAATGATGGGCAGACGCTTGACGCCGCTGTTCAATTCCAGCTCGCGAATCCGCTGCGTTGCGGTGAAGCCGTCCATCACCGGCATCTGACAGTCCATCAACACGGCATCGAAGTTCGATGCGGCAATGCGTTCCAAGGCTTCGGCGCCGTTGTTCGCAATGATCACCTCGGCAGCCAGGTTCTGCAGTATTCGCTGCGCCACGCGCTGATTGACCGGATTGTCTTCCACCAAGAGGATCTTGTTGCCGCGAAAGGTTGGCAACGCCTGCGCCGAAGTTTTGATGCTGGGTGCGTGCTGCGTCTTGCCGGTCAAGACCTGATCCACCAGATTGGCCAACAGCGCGGCCCGAATGGGTTTTAAGCCGACGGCATCCGGGCGGTATTCACGCTCCGCCGTGTCATGTTCGGCGCCAAATAGTGACATCAAGATAAAGGGCAGACGAGCAACACGTGAATCGGTGCGCAGTGCCTTGAGCAGATCCAAGCCGCCGCGCATCGGCATCAATTCATCGGCCAGCACCAAATCGAATGATTCCTGCGCTAATCGCGCCAGAGCCTCATCGATGCTGCCGACGGAGACGGTGGTGTATTGGTAGAGGTTGAGTTTCGAGACCAGGCTGTCGCGGGCGGCGGGGATATCGTCCACAATCAAAATCCTTCGGCCCAAGCCGATCGGCTGGCGCACCGGCTGTTCCTTCACGATGTCAACCTCGACGCGCACCCAGAAGGTCGAGCCTTTGCCCACTTCGCTGCGCACGCCGACTTCGCCGCCCATGAGTTCCGCCAATCGCTTGACGATGGACAAACCCAAGCCCGTGCCGCCGTAGTGGCGGGTGGTTGAGGAGTCGACCTGCGAGAATGACTTGAACAGGCGGTCGATGCGATCCGCCGGAATGCCAATCCCGGTGTCGGTTACTTCGATGCTCAAGGATGCACGCTCGTTCGTCGCGGCCCGATTGGCCACCCGAACGCTGATGTGACCTTCGTGCGTGAATTTGACCGCATTGCCCAATAGGTTCAATACGACTTGACGCAGGCGCACTGGATCGGCGCGCACCATCACCGGTACTTCCGACTCGATCGTGACGATGAGTTCGATGCCCTTGGAGGCGGTTTGCAGGGCCGTCGCAGCGACCGCCTCGTACAGCATGTGGATCAGATCGAACTCGACATTTTCGAGTTCGAGCCGGTCGGCTTCGATTTTCGACAGATCCAGCACGTCGTTAATCAATGACAGCAAGGCCGTGGCGCTGCCGCGGATGATGTCCAAGTACTCGCGCTGCGTACTGTCGAGGGAGGTCTCCGCCAGGATTTGCGACATGCCGATCACACCGTTCATGGGCGTGCGAATTTCGTGGCTCAAATTCGCCAGAAAGCTGCTCTTTGCCCGGTTGGCGGCTTCCGCCGCGAGTTTGGCGTCGAGCGAGGCCTGTTCGGCGAGTTTGCGGTCGGTGACGAGCTGCATGGCGCCGGCCAACCGCAGCGGTGTTCCGTCCGCGGCGCGCTCGGCTTGGCCGCGCGCGCGCATCCACTCGTAATGGCCTGACTTGTGGCGCACTCGAAATTCCAAGTCGTAGACGGCGCGATGCTCGAGATGATTGTCGAGCGCGAGAGCAACGCGTTCTCGGTCTTCCGGATGAATCAAGGTTGCGAACTGCTCGTGCGAGGAGCCCAGTTCCTCGAGGCTATATCCCAGGAGTTCGCCGAATCGCAGTCCGTACCAGGAGACGTTGGTCAGCAGATCAATTTCCCACAGACCATCCTGCGTGCCGCGGAGGGCCCGTTCGAGACGAATTTCCACCGAGCCCAACGCCGCCTTGGTGCGTTTCAAGTCACTGATGTCGATCAGGGCGCCGGTGATGCGCTCAACGTCTCCCGATGCTGCGCGCGACACTTTGGCCTTTTCGCCGATCCAGCGCTCGACACCGCTGTCGAGCAGCACGCGGTATTCGCACCGATAGTAAGGTTCCGCCGGCGTGGTCTCCAACGGCGCGCTGCGCACGCGTGCAAAATCATCCGGATGAACCCGGGACAGGGTGCGATTCAGATCCTCGAGCGAGATGGCGAGCGGGATACCCATCAGCTCGCGGAAGTTATCAGAGCAGATGCGGGTGTTGCGGCGAAAGTCGAAATCGAAGGTGGCGATGCCGGCCGCGGTCTGCGCGATGTTCAACGACTCAGTGGCGTAGTGAAGTTTGTCTTCCAACTCCTTGCGTTCGGTGATGTCGGTGATGGTGCCGATGGCGCGCGAATCGTAGCCCTCGCCACCCAAGAGCACCTGGCCGCGGCCGGCAAGCCAGCGAACTTCGCCGCTCGAGGTCAGCGTGCGGTACTCGGTTTCATAGCCGCTGCCGGTGGCGATCGCATCGCTCAAGGCATGCACCACACCCTCGAGATCTTGTGGGTGGATGGACGCCAGCCACTCCTCGCGGCTCAAGGACATATCCCGGCATTCCAGGCCAATGAGCTCGAAGAAGAGCGAAGTGCCCTTGATGATCCGCGTCACGAGATTCAGTTCGAAGACGCCAAAGCCGCCGGCGGATTGCGCGAATTCTAAAAACTCGGCTGAACGGCGACTCGGCGAGTCAGCTTCTTCAATTTCGGAGTGCGATCCGTGCACGGTCTCGCTCGCCGGAACGGAAGGCTCCTGCGTATCGGTGCGGCGGCGCATTTTATTGAGTAATTTGTTCTGAGTCGACCAGCTTCGCATGCCGTTTCCGTACCCGAGTGGGCCTTGGCCCATCATCTTAAGGGTATCGGCGGGTAGGGACAGCGCTTGAGCTATGATCGACCTCTCAATCCCGAGCGAAAGGCATGCGAAACCTGAAGTTTTTAGGCGTTTTGGCGGGGGGAATCGTGGCGCTGCTCTGCATCGTGCTCCTCGGCGTGTGGCTGCTCGTGGATCCCAACGCCTACAAGGGCAAAATCATCGCCGCGGTCAAAGACTCCACCGGACGAGAACTGAAGCTGCCCGGAGATATCAAGCTCTCGGTGATTCCCTGGGTGGCGCTGGAATTGGGTCCTGCGAGTCTCGGCAATCCCGCGGGCTTCGACGACGAGCCCTTCGTGTCCTTTACCCATGCGAGCGTGCGCATCAGGCTGCTGCCGCTGCTGAGAAAACACCTGGAAGTCGCTCGTGTGGAGGTGGAGGGGCTTGATATGCGCCTGCGCGAGAACGCGGCGGGCCGCGGCAATTGGCAGGGTGCAGAACTCGAGCAGGCCCCCGCAAAAACAGACGTGGATCACACCGATGCACTGGCCGTGGAATCGGTCGCGAACATCCGCATCAAAGACGGCCGCGTGGCATATGAAGGGATCACGGTTGAGAAGTTCAATCTGGAGACCGGTTCGCTCGCGTCGGATCGTCATATCCCCGTCAACCTGACATTTGACGCCAGCCGTGTTCCCTCGGGCGAGAAGCTGTCGCTGAATGCCAAATTTGACTTGAGCCAGGATGCGGCGCGGAAATCGTTGCGCTTCAGCGCCGTCAATCTGAGCGGCACGCTTAACCGCCCCGGCGACGGCCGGCCGGCACATTGGGACCTGTCCGCGCCGTCCATTGAAATCAATATGACGCAGCAGGCGCTCGCTGCGCAGACATTCAATCTAAGTTACTCGGGCTTGCACCTCACGGGCAGTGCTCAGGCCACAAAAATGCTCGACGATTTCAACGTTTTGGGGTCCCTCACCTTGGCGCCCTTGGTGCTTAGGGAGATTGAACCCAGGTTGGGGTTCTCGCTGCCCAAGACGCGCGACCCAAAGGCGCTAACCCAGCTTTCCGGGACGACCGATTTCGCCTACGACGCGAAGGCCTTGAGCCTCACGCACCTGCAGCTGCGTCTGGATGACACGCAAGTACAAGGAAATATAAAATTGCTCGCGGGCGACACGGAGGTCCTGCAATTCGATCTGGCGGTCGATCAGATCGATTTTGATCGGTATCGCGCCCCGGAAGGCGCGGCGGTCGCTGCGGAATCGCGCTCGCCCACCGCTTCCCCGAAGCCCGAGAAGCCTTGGGATGCGAGCGGCACGCTCACCCTCAAAGCGGCGCAGTTTGCGCGCCTAGATTTATCCAACGTGCGCGTCACCTTTGCTGCCAAGGACAAGCTCATGCATCTTTTTCCGATCGAAGCACAGGTTGACGGAGGCCGCTCCTTAGGCGACATCGGCTTGGACAGCCGGGGTGCGACACCCAGATTGAGTATCGATGAACAGGTGACGGGAATCGACATCGCGCGATTGTTGGCGAACACCGCGGGGAAAGGTCGTTTGTCCGGTCGAGCGACACTGAATCTGAAAGCCACCGCGCGGGGGGCCGGCGTCGATGCCATGCTCAAGTCGCTGAACGGGCATCTGGATGCGAATCTCACGGACGGTGCGCTGGAAGGCATTGATGTGGGGTACGAACTCAGCGTCGCCCAAGCCTTAATCGACAAATCAAGCGTCCGTGCGCATGCCAGCACCGGCCGTACGCCATTTCAAGCGTTCAAGCTGTCTTCGCAGATCACCAACGGCATCGCCGAAACGCACGACCTGAGCATCGCTTCGCAGGCCCTTAAAGTAACGGGGCAGGGGAGCGCTAACCTGGCGACCAAGGGAATAGATTTTAAGCTGCTGGCCAGCGTCGTGACGGCACCGGCCAGGAATACCGACATCCCGTTCAAGGTCACCGGCACTTATGCGGATCCCACGGTCAGGCCGGACATCGAAGGGCTCGCGAAGGGTCAACTGAAACAAAAGCTTCAGGACGTTCTGAAAAAGAATGGCTTGCCAGGTCTCTTCACAAAATGAGTCGGGCAAGTGAGCAGTTCGCGCAGCGCTTGCTGGAGTGGTTTCGCGTGCATGGTCGGCACACGTTGCCGTGGCAGATCGACCCAACGTCTTATCGGGTGTGGGTCTCCGAGGTGATGCTGCAACAGACTCAGGTGGCGACGGTAATCCCGTTCTACGCGCGCTTCATGGCACGTTTCCCGGACAACGATGCGCTGGCGTCCGCCCCGCTCGATGAGGTCCTGCATCTTTGGACGGGGTTGGGGTATTACGCGCGCGCTCGCAATCTCTTGGCCTGTGCGAAAATAATCGCCGCGCAGCACGGCGGAGTTTTTCCGAACAGGTTGGAAGAAGTGACGGCGCTTCCCGGCATCGGCCGTTCTACGGCGGGCGCCATTCTTGCGCTGTCGCGCGGGCAACGTCATCCGATTCTCGACGGCAACGCCAAGCGTGTGTTGGCTCGCGTATTCGGGATTGAGGGAAACCCCGGTTCAAAGGCAGTTCTCGCGGCGCTGTGGCAACAGGCAGAGGCCTGTACACCCGAGCAGGATGTCGCAGCATACACCCAGGGCATGATGGACTTGGGCGCGACGCTGTGCACACGCGCACGACCCGCATGCGCACTCTGTCCCATGAACAGCCGTTGCGTTGCCGCGCTCGAAGGGCGCCAGAAGGAATTGCCGGGAAAAAAATTGAAGCGAGATCGCCCCTCACGCGAGGCGACGCTGTTGATTGCGCAAACCGGCAGCAAGGGTTCCACCGCAGTCCTATTGGAACGGCGACCCCGCGCCGGCCTATGGGGAGGGCTCTGGTCGCCGCCGCAGTTTGCGAGCGAGCGCGAGGCGTTGGAGTGGTGCACCAGAGAATTCGGTGACGCAATAGAATCGGAAACCCTGATGCCGATCGACCATGCGTTTACGCATTTTGATTTGCGGCTGAAACCGGTGTTGGTGCGAGGCAGGCAAAAGGCAGCCGTTCTCGACGGCGAGGATCGTCTATGGTACCAGCTCGATGCTCCGCCCCGTGTCGGCTTGCCTCAGCCCATATTGCAACTGATTGAGCGTCTGCGAACGGCAAGCGCTTAGGTTAAGATTGCTGCCATGGCCCGCAAGATTCAATGTTTGTTCTTAAAGCGCGAGGCAGAAGGCCTCGAGTATCTACCGTACCCCGGTGAGCTTGGGAAAAAAATCTACAGCAACATTTCCAAGGAGGCCTGGGCGCAATGGGTTGCGCATCAGACGATGCTAATCAACGAGAATCGCCTGACGCCGATCGAGCCTAAAGCACGGGCATTCTTGGTGGCGGAAATGGAGAAGTTTCTGTTTGGCAGCGGCTCGGAGAAGCCGAAGGACTTCGTGCCCAAGTAGCATTCGGCTACTCGCAACACGTGCGTAAGTAACCGATTCTTAGCTCATCGACTGGGCAATCTGCACCCCGTCAACATGTGGCTCGTCGAGTAAAGCAGGATTGTCTGCCCCCAATCGCCGATAAGGACCGTCAGAAAGCAAAAGACGCGCTCATTGAATGGAGCGCCATGGCGAAAGAGGCCTATTCGAAAAATACACAGCGGGCGCAGCGCGCCGATGGCGCGGTGTTTCAGGGGTTTTGCGAGAGGGCGAGGCTTGAGTTCTTTCCCGCGAGTCCGATGACGATCCGCGCGTTCATCGAAGACTGTGTGGCAATCGGCAAGAAGCCGGCGACTATTCGGCGGTACGTGGCGACGATTGCACGGGCGCACTTGGCTGCAGGCCTGACCAGTCCGTGTGCCAGTGAGCCGGTGCGTTTGGCCCTGAAGGCAATGGGCCTGAAAACGGAAGCGCGGCAGCGCCAGGCGTTCGCGCTGGCATGGAAGGAGATCAAAGAATTTATCGAGAGCGCCGGTGAGGGGTTACGCGCCGATCGCGAGCGTGCGTTGCTGTGCGTGGCCTACGACACGATGGCCCGACGCAGCGAGCTCGTGGCATTAGATTTAGCGGACGCGACGTTTATGCCGAATGGCAGCGGCACGATATTGATCCGACGCTCTAAGACGGACCGGGAGGGGCAGGGGGTGACGGGGCATTTGTCTAGGGAGACGGTGAAGTGGCTGCGGGCCTGGTTGGAGAGCGGCGCCATAAGAGAAGGAGAGATATTTAGGCGGTTGGTGGGTCAGAATCGAACCGGCGAACGGTTGCACGCGGATATCATCGCGGACATATATAAGAGAGTGGCACGGTGGATCCAGATGCCAGCGAAGCAAGTGGCACAAGTGAGTGGGCACAGCATCAGGATAGGAGCGACGCAGGACTTGTTGGCGCTCAACATTGATCTGGCTTCGGTGATGCAGGCGGGGCGATGGAAGTCGACGCAGATGCCGATGCGATATGGCGAAGAGGTGCTTGCGGCCCGTTGGGGAATGGCCAGGGCAGCGGAAGCTCAGGGACGCAACCAGGCCCATGAATTGCAAAGGCCCTCTCCAGGTAACACGGGTTCGAATCCCGTAGGGAGCGCCGTGAAATCAATAGTTTATGCGTTTCCAGAATTCGAAAAGTGAAATTCAGGTGAAAACCGCTGGTTGCCGCTTGGGTGGCCGCGGCCCCGCTCAACCCGCCTGTTTAGTGTTCTCGAACTGGTCCATGCTCTGCTCGCTGCGATCCTCACCGCCGAACCAGATCGGGCGGCGTCGCTCCAAGTCGCTGACCACGATCCGGTAGGTGTGACCCTTGCGAATCGATATCTCATCGATCCCGATCACTTTCGGCCCCGGCGTGCCGACGCGGCGGATCTGCTCACGCATGTAATCCCTTTCCAGACGCTTGACTGTATGCCAGTCCAGGTTCAACTCTTTGGCAACGTCGGTGATAGCGGCGCTGCGGCAGCGCCGCCCCACGTACAGCGCAAAGCGCTTCGTGTGCAGCGCGTTGTCGACCAGGAACTCCAGTCTCTCGCGCTTCACCGCGCCGCACTTTCGGCAGTCGACCCGCCGCACCTCCAGATCGAGGTAAATCCGGTAGTCGGCGCAGGGCAGATCGCGGACCCTGCGCTGTCGACGGTCGTACCACGTGTAATGCGCCGTCCCGCACTCGCCGCAGATCGCTTTTTTCCCCGCCGAACGAGTTTGACGAGACGCGCCCGCGGATCCCCGAACATCCCTTCGACATGTTCCAGCGGACGAAATCCCGCAAACGTATACGCATCGGCCAGTCGCCGGTGCTTGAGTAATTTAGCCATCCGCTCATCATGCCAACTTTTTCGATCTTCTCAACAGAGATCAAACCCTGTAGATATAACCCTGGCCGCGTGATTGAGCTGTCCTTTTTACCCATACGAAATCACGAAGAGCCATTTCTAATTTAGGTTTGACCGTTTATCACACCGTAGTGGACCTGCAAAATGGACAACAATATAAAGTGTATGTTGGACAAGACATCACTGTGCAATATTCAGATGGTTCGACCGAAAAATGGAGGTATTTTGGTCCAGAAGCCGGCACCGGAAAGTGGCAAAGAGTGCCTAATTCCTTTAAGCCCGCGCCACAACCAAGCACGTCCGGCACCGGTGGTGGATTCAACTTCCAGTACTCTGGTAATTCGGTTCAGATGACGGTCGCTCTTATCGGCGTTCCATTCATAGATACAAGTCTTCCGCACGGTACGATTACCGTTGAGGAACTCTCCACCGGAGATTCCTACTCTGAGGGGTTCGATACAGTCGGCTGGTTCGGCGACTTTGGTAATTAGGGGCTACCAATGAACAACACAAAGATTTACGGCGCTGCTTTTGCTGTGGTGGGTATCGTGGCTGCTGCATTGGTCGTTCGCCATCGAGAATCTATACCCGCCGTCGAGAGCCAGGTGGCCACGGTCGCAACGCTGGAATTAAAATCAGATTCTCTTGCGAGCGAACGAAGCGATGAGAAGAGCCCCCCTAGGAGAAGCGATATGTCGGGAGATGAAAACTCCAATCGTCAGCGCGAATACTACCAAACCACCAATCTCCTGCCTTTCGTAAAACGCGCGGCATTTGACGCCGTTATCAATCATGATGGCCGTGCCGCTTACTATGTGGGTGAAGCGCTGAGGGGTTGCGCTTTGGTCTTATTGCAGATAATACAAGATCCGGCATTTGCAAATAACTTCGATGACGAATACGCAAAGATGGCCCCTAAGGCGCCCGACTGGGCGAGGGTGAAAGCTCGGCGTGAATTTGATCGTTGCGCGCCGCTGGCAACCGCAGACACTTTCGCCGCGTTGCCCTCTCGTCAGAATGGCTATGGTAAGGCGGCGTTCTGGAGCGAGTTGGCGCTTTCGGAGAACGACCCGTTGGCTAAAGCCCATCAGGCTTATTCAATCGTAATTGGCAGTACAGGCAAGCCCGCGAACGGAGCCTTTCTGTTGCAGCAGGCGCAGCAATATTTGGACGACGTTGCCAAATCAGGCGATACGAGCGCGCTTTTTCTCGCTGGGCAGTTACTCTCCAGTGGACAAGGCTCCTCCAATCCTTTGCGAGGTGTCGCCATATCGCTCGCAGCGTGCGATCTGGGCTACGATTGCAGCGCGAACAACCCAGCCAATAGTTTTTATGCATGCAAGGAAAGCGGTGGATGTCCCGCTGACGCGGATTACTCCTTTTACATGCAGACAACTTTAGGAGCTAGAGATTTTGCAACCGCATATAGCATCTCCCAAACCTTCAAGGACCTGCTCGCGCGCCAAGATTGGGATGGTTTGGCTAGTCTTATGAAGTTAGATGGGACGGTTGCCCGCAACTAAAACCAGCCGTCGCCGGAGCGGCGTGAAACTCAAACTCGGTCAGGAGCAAGGGAGAGAGGTGGTCCCACAAATGTAGACAGTTTTCGCGGCTGGGATAAGTGAAACTCCGCGGGTTACGCAGCCGCCGCGAGCGGCTGAGAGTCGAAGAAAACGGTATCGGGCGTGTGCCGGTCAAGCGCCGTATGAGGACGCCGGTTGTTGTAGACGGAAAAATATTTGCCGATGCCAGACTTGGCTGCTGCCACGGAGTCATACGCATGCAGATAGGCCTCTTCGGGGTGATGCCCGATTTCAGCAGAAAGTAGGAGAGCATCCAGATCCGGGGAGTGCATCGATGCGGTGCACGAGAGTAAGCTCGGCAGATGGCGCACGGTGATCCACCGGTAACCCATATCTATCAGCTGCGAGCCGTGCTTCGCGGCATCAGCCCGCTGATTTGGCGACGACTCCTGGTCCGTAGCGACAGCAGTCTAGCGCAGCTGCATGAAACCTTGCAGATGGCGTTCGGCTGGGAAGATGTGCACTTGAACCGCTTCGAGATTCATGGCCGTGAATATGGAGTCTACCGGGACGGTGGTCCGCCTTTGCGAGATGCACGCAAGGTGATTCTCCCGGATCTGAAGCTGCGGCGCGCTGAGCGTTTCATCTAAATTTCGGCGATGACTGGATTCATGACATCCGACTGGAAGCCACTCTCGCCGCCGATCCCGGTAAGACCTACCCGGTATGCATGGCGGGGCAGCGCGCCGCACCACCTGAGGATTGCGGTGGACCGAGCGCCTTCATGGAACGGCGCTGGCAGTATGTGGCGATCGGCAGTGGGGAGTCCCAAGAGGAATGGGAAGGATTGATCGATGAGATGGACGAGGAGGATTGGGAGATCATGAGTCAGTATCACCCGGATCGCTTCGACCGACGCACGATCAATCGGGCGCTTTGCACACTCGCGTCGGGATCCTATGCAGGAGCGCTCGATGAAATTCACCATTCAGCTTCTCATTGAGAATGCCGACAGTCTGCCGCTGTCGATTTCCCTGGAAACGATTGAGCGGCCCTGCGATGCGGTTGAGGACGTCGGGCTGCGGCTCGAGGAGACCAAAGCGATACTGCGTCGCCTTCAAGACGAGGTCGTCCGCAGCCAGCTCGCGCGACACTTGGAACGCCATCGCGCCTGCTTTCACTGCAACCGCCTCCGCGGGATCAAAGGCTACCATTCGCTGTCGTTACGGACGGCGTTTGGCGATATAGCGGTGCGCAGTCCGCGCTGGAATCGCTGCGCCTGTGAGGCGGCATCTGCCAAAACCTCATTCAGCCCGCTCAACGCATTGCTGACCGCTCATACCACGCCGGAGCTGGAATATCTGCAGGCCAAATGGGCCGCGCATCTATCATTCTCGGCGGTGGCCAATCTTTTACAGGAGATTATCAAGCAGCTCCAGCGTGTGAAATGGTTCTTGTGGCATGGCAATGTCATGCAAGCCGATGACACCCTGTCGGCGCTCATCGACGATGTTGACGGAGCGCGGGCGGAAGACGGCAAAGCCGCGAGGCCCACGATGCTCGTGCTCAAGAAATTATCGCGTGCCCTGGAGGAATTCGGTGCCTACATTCAAAACAACGCCAGTGGCATCGTCAACTATGGTGAACGGTATCGCTGCGGTGAACGAATCTCGACGGGCCTTGTCGAGTCGACCATCAAGTGCGGGTCAACGTGCTGAACGACGATCTGGCTGCGGCGTTTGAGCGCTGGTATCCCAACATGGATGTCCCCCGCTACGAAGCACAGGCCGCTTAGCACCCCCCGGATCTGGATGCTCTCCGAGCGAGGCGGCGAGTAGGAGGGCGCTGCCTGCCAGCCACATTTGTAATGGCCGAGATAAAAAAGTGGTATGAATGGACACGTGATCTCCGGACGTAATGGTCGGCGCGATCGCCTGTCACGGCAACGCGAGCCCAGAGTAAGCAGGGGGTTCAGTTCAGCCGCTTCGTCCTCAACTATTGGGATCGCAGACGACATGTCCCATCGGCGAGGCGATCCGCCGCGGATCGCCTGCAACGCTCACTCGATTCGCTAGACGGTTGGCTTACGAGTTATGCCCAATATTTGCCGTGAAGGGCTCGACGGACGGGGCATGTGGCGCGACATTGCTTTGCGGAACTGGAACGGCATGGCCCAAATCGGTATCGTCGACTTCTTCACTGCTCGGTTCGACATTTTGATTCATCGGGTGTTCGCTGATGTTCATCGTAAGGACTCCGATAGGTCGTAAAACGGGTTGGCGTCGATGCTATCTCAGCATACAGCATGACAAGCGCGGCGCGCGAGGCCTCGTGAAGTCCCACCTGAGCGGTTTATCGCCCGTTCCTAGCCAAAGCCCAAGTCTTGCTCCAAGCGGCGAAATCGCGGGTCGGGACGCAGCGAATCCAGGAGCGGATCCGTGTGCATATAGAGCAAGCCGGCATCGCCGATCTTTCGGGCGCGCAGCAGCAATCCGACGGCCAATTCCCTATCGCCCCACTGGGCTTTGACTTGGGCCTGTTGATAGAGCGCGCTGTCGCCGATTTTTGACACCAGTTGATCGTTCGCCGCGGCGGCTGCGGCATCATTGCCCAGCCGGCGTTCGGCGATGGCAAGTCCGGTGAATCGAAAGGGGTCTCCAGGCTCGGCTGCATACGATTCGCGCGCCTCGCGGAGCCGTCCGAGCAATAAATTGGCGTCACCGATCGATGCGTGCGCATTCACGATCTTTGGATTGAGCGCAAGCGCATGCTGCAAGGACGGTATCGCGTCCGCGTAATGGCGGGCGGCATACGCGACCCACCCGGCGCTTCGATACGCGTTCGCGTTCAAGGGATCGAGGATCAGGGCTCGCGCGATGGCCGCGGCTGCCTCCCGCGCGAGTCCGGTCTGCGCATAGTAGAAGGCTACTGCGGAGAGTACTGATGCATCGCCCGCGCCGAGTCTATATGCGCGTTCGTACGGATCGCGGGCTGCCCGTACGTTCAATCGGCCGGAGAACTCTAGATTGCCAAGCGCGATGTACGGTGCGGGCAATTCGCTCGCAAGCGAAATGGCGCGACGAGCCTCGGTTTCAGCTTCGGCATACAAGCCTGCCAGCGCGTTCGCGGCGGCGTATTGCTGAGCGATCAAGGTGAGCGAGTTCGAGCGCGCGGCATGCGCAGCCGCATAGTTAGGATCGGCGGCGATCGCCGTCTCGAATGCGGCCAGCGCTTCTCGATCGGACGGCTCGCCGGCATCCGCTCGATACAGTTCCACGCCGTGCCAATACGCGTCGAACGCGGCCAGGTTGGTTGTGCCGCCGGCAATGCTGCGCAGCGCCGACAGTTGCGCCGAAATACGCTGTACCACGGTGTTGGCAATTTCGCTCTGCAGGGCAAAAATGTCGTTCAAGGTTCGATCGAAGGTGTGCGACCAACGGTTGAAACCGGTCGCTGCATCGATTAGCGCGATGCCGATTCGAACCATCTCCGCGGATCTTCTCACGCTGCCGTCCACCAGATACGCGACGTGCAGCTTCGAGGCGATCGTCGTCGCATCCTCGCGCCGCTCGCGGAACACATTCGAGGAGGTTTGTGCCGCGACTTGCAGCTGCCCATCGCGGGATAAGGCGAGCCGCATTTCCTCAGCAAGACCGTCGGAGAAGAAGGCCTGGGATGAATCGCCGCTCAGATTCTGGAAGGGCAACACCGCCACGCTATGCGCCGAGGCGACATCCGGCCGGCTGCGGCGCCACAGAAAATATCCTCCGCCGGCGAGCGCCGCCGTGGCCCCTGCCCCAAGGAATCCGCGGCGGCTGAACAGGGTGGGCGATCCGTGTACGGGCGGGGCGGAGGCGGAATATTTTGTCTGGGCTCTTGCCGGGCCCGCGGCCAGGGCGGCCAGCGCGCGCAACACGCTCGACCATAGCGGGGAAGCGCGGTCGCCGCTCCACGCTGATAGGTCGATTGCCTGGTATTGACGAAAGCCAAGCGGGGACTGGATGCCGTCGAGAGTGACGGGGATGAGCTTTTTCTGGTCCCGGGCGTGCATCGCCTCATCGAGCACCCAATCGGATTCAATTGACGCTATCGACCATATCACGATCACCGCTGCGGACGCATCCAGCGCCGCCGCGATTGCCTTGGTGAACGCCGAGCCGCCCTCGATGAGCGTATCCCACCAAACCTCGAAACCTTCGGCTTCCAGTGCCGTCGCGATAGTAGCGATACGGGGTCGATCGACATGCGCATAGCTCAGGAAAATGCGCAATTTTCGCGGCTCAGCTTCGAATCGATCTTTCACGTAGGATCAGTTTACCCTAGGATGAAGCCAAGAAAATTTAAACGCGCTTCGTCAGCAAAGGAATTCCATGTATTCATCAATCTCGCTGCGCGTGGTACGGCGCTCGCCTGGCTGCCTAGCGCGTCTCTACGGTTCGCTCGCGAGCATGTCAATACTGCTGTTGGCCTCGGCGGGAGCCGCGGTTACCGCCGAGGCCCAGTCCGGCGCGCCGGTACCGGAGAAACCCAGCGTCATTATCATTTCCGTCGCACGTCTCATCGATGGTCGAGGCGGTGAGCCGCTTGCACCGGCCATGGTGCGAGTGGATGGCGATAAGATCACGGCGATCGGAACGTCGCTGCAGGTACCCGCCGGAGCGCGCCGGATCGATCTCGGCGATTCAACGCTTCTTCCTGGCTTCATTGATTTGCATACCCACCTGACGGGGCGCAGCGATGTTCACTGGGAAGACGCCTTGGTAAAAGGCGACGCCGCCCGACAATGT
This sequence comes from Steroidobacteraceae bacterium, assembly GCA_039924385.1. Classification (GTDB taxonomy): domain Bacteria; phylum Pseudomonadota; class Gammaproteobacteria; order Steroidobacterales; family Steroidobacteraceae; genus Bog-1198. The sequence goes on along the minus strand of JBDTAV010000031.1, from coordinate 494 downwards.
AAGGCGCACAATAAGCGCGTACCTATAGGGACCATGAGAGAGCTATCCGCCTCGTTGGTGGACTTCAAGGCAAATGACGCGATCCTCGCTTGTTTCGAGGGAGTGACAAAGCCGGTCATTGAATACATAAAGGGGAAAAACATTCGGGTCCTATCGGTGCATGACATTGTTGAGCTACAACGGAAGCATGGGCGTTATCCGGTTCGATCGAGACAGTGCCTAGTGTCCAGTAACTCGAATTCGCATCTCAGCCATTCTCGTCACGGAAAAACTCAAACTCGTATAGCGTAACGCCCCCGTCGGAGGCAGTACTCGAGGTTGCGAAAGATGGAAAGAACTAGAAGAATGTCATGCATGATAAAATATTTTATGTGCGACGCGAACGAAGGACCGAAGGAGCGGTTCTTCGATGCTACAGAAGTAGATGAGGGTAGGCCCCTCGGTGTCGGCAGGCAGAGGCTGACATCAAACCAGGCAGTGCGGCTGGATTTCAA
>JBDTAV010000030.1:0-6716 GCA_039924385.1 Steroidobacteraceae bacterium | reverse complement strand
CAATGCCATCGTGACCTCGTCTCAGCCAAGCGACGCTACATATTCCGCCATGCGCGCGCGCTCTTTGGCATCCGGCAGCCGCCCGCGTCCTGCGGCGAGATTATCGATCATGTGCTCAGCCTTGTCGGTGCCCGGTATGACAGCAGTCACGGCAGGATGGGAGAGGATGAACTTCAGAAAGAACTGGCCCCAGCTGGTGCAGTCGAACTCGGCCGCCCAATCGGGCAGCTTACTGCCCAAGGCCTTGCGAAATAGCTTTCCGCGTCCGAAGGGTAGTGCCACCAGCACCGCTGCGCCCACGTCCGCGGCTGCGGGCAGCAGCCGCTCCTCAGCGTCGCGGTTGTCGATCGCGTAGTCGATCTCCAAGAAATCGGGCTTGCCACGTTTGAGGATTGCTTCGGCGGCGGCATAGGCACCTTTGTAGGTGGTCGTGATGCCCGTATACCTGCACAGGCCCTGGGCTTTTAGCGCGTTCAGGCCGGCCATGTCCTGGCCCGGATCGCGCACGTTGTGAAGTTGCAGCGCGTCCACTTTGTCGGTCTTAAGCCGCTGCAGAGCCTGCCGTGTTTCCGCAGCCTCTGCCCCGGTCCGGTATTCTTCAAGTTTAGTGGCGATGAATACGCGCGGACGCAACCCCGTGTCGGTCAGGATGGCGCCGATCACGTTTTCGGCGTTGCCGTAGGAGGGTGCGGTATCGACAACGGTGCCGCCACCCGCCACTAGCGCACGGATGACCTCGGTCGGCCCGATCCGCTCCTGCGGACTCGCTCCCACATTGAATACGCCGGCCGTGCCGACGCCGATCACTGGCAGGGTTTCGCCGTGGCCGTGCGGAATAGGACGAACCGGCATAGGCTTCTGCGCTTCGGCCGCGGCCAGTCCCGGTATCAATAGGCTCGCGCTCAATCCGCCGCACATGATCACAGCGTCACGACGCGAAAGAAGCTGATCGCCGCCCTTCATTTGTACCCCCGCAGCCCACACGTTCGCAGCATACCAAGCCACCTTTCGCCCAGCCATCAGGGTGGCGAAATCCTCGAGCTTGATGTTGCCTTTGCCGCGATCGGTGCAGCGATTTGACCACCGGACCCCGGACCACAGCTTCACCCGACGAGGCGGTTTGGTCGAAAGAAATCGATCGGTTTGTCGGTCGCTCTCGTCATCGCAAGGTCCGCGAGAATCTCCCCGAAAATACTCGCAAATTTGAAACCGTGACCCGAGCACGGCGAGGCAAGAACGATCTGGGAAGCGCTAGGATGTAAACCCAACACAAAATGCTCGTCGGTACTGCGGGTGTAGATGCACACATGTGTCTGCCGGACACGGCCTGCAGCTGCCGGAATGTACCGACCCATCATGCGCTTGAGGTGCGCCTTCTCTTCGTGCGATACCTCGGCCCGAATCTCATCGGCGGTCGTCAGGTCGCCGCAGGATAAGTGCGATGCCGCCTTGACGCCGCTGCCTCGAAAGTCAGGAAAACCATAGATGAGATCGTCCGGAGTATGGAAGAAGAACACAGGCATGGACGGGGACTGTACTAATTGCCTTTCTTGGGGTTCGAACCACATCAACGGTTGACGGGTCAGTCTCATCTTGCTTCCAAGCTCAGGAACGAGTTCCTGAATCCACGGACCGACCGCGAGCACCGCGGAACCCGCTTCAATTGTCTCTCCGGACTCGAAGTGAACCTCAACGTGGTCGCCGACTGGGAGCACGCTCGCAACTCGCGTGCCCAATGCGAGGGTCGCACCAAGTTCGCTCGCTAACTTTACGAACAAATTGATGGCCTTCTCGGGCTGCAAAATGCCGGCGTCCGGCTGGAAGACACAATGCCAATCGGGCGGGATCGAAAATGCAGGGAAGCGTTTGTTCGCCTGTCCGGGGAGAAGCATCTCATGAGGAATATCGTGCTGTAGCGCGGAGCGCAGCGATCCCTCTACAAGAGCTGAGCCTTCGATCCCGGCCTCAAGTATTCCGGTGATCGTCAGAATATGCTCGCCGGTGTGCCTCTCCAACCGATCCCACGCCTCGTAGGCCAATCGCAATAGAGGCACATAGACGGGGTCTTCGTAGTAAGCCATACGTATTATCCGGCTCTCGCCATATGAAGACCCGAGATTATGTCCCGGTTCAAATCGGTCGATCCCGATGACCCTACGACCACGCTGCGCGAGCGCATACAACGCGGCGCTGCCCATTGCGCCTAGGCCGACAACTACAACGTCATAGTTACGCATCAAAGAATGGCACGAGTGCTGAGGTACAATGCGGAAATTATATGCGTCAATTCAACTACTTACCGCGTGATGTCCGTTGCCTTTGTCACTACCGAGCACCACGAAGCTGGACAGAGTCTCGCGAAAGTCACACAACGTAAGTCAACTTTGCGGACCGGGAATCACGGCGCAATGAGGTCCACGGTCGGGAAGTACATCCGGTAGCGGCCCACATCGCGCGTAAGGATTGGCCAGTGCATTACGGCGGCGTGGGCGCCGATAATAAAATCTGGAAAATGTTCGAAAGCTACCCTCAGGCATTGGGATCGGTGGCGTTCGGATAGAACAATTGCTCGCCGTTGATTTTATAACCAGCGATGTCGCGTTGCCCTTCCGGAGAGATGAGCCAGTCAATAAATTGTTGACCCCATGCCTTCTTTACCGTCGAGTACTTTTCGGGATTGACCAGCATGACGCCGTATTGATTAAAGAGGTGAGTATCACCCTGCACCTCAATTATCAGATCACCTTTGTTTTTGAAGGCCAGCCAGGTGCCCCGATCGCTGAGGACATAGGCATTCCTGGCCGAGGCCATATTAAGCGCTGCACCCATCCCCTGCCCGATGTCTTGGTACCACAGTCCTTTAGCAGCGCCGATGTCGATGCCGGCCAATATCCATAAGTTCAGTTCCGCGATATGCGTGCCCGATTTGTCGCCGCGGGAGATAAAGGTCGATTGCCTCGTCTTGATAGCCACCAGTGCCGCCAAGATATCTTTGGTGCCCTTAACGCCCGCGGAATCGGAGCGCGGACCGACGAGAATGAAGTCGTTATACATCACGGGATAGCGCTTCAGCGCAAAGCCCTCCGCTAAAAACTTGTCTTCCGCCGCCTTGGCGTGGACGAATACGACATCGGCATCACCGCGGCGCGCGGTGTCGAGCGCCTGGCCCGTCCCCTGTGCCACCACCTTGACTTCAATGCCGCTCTTGGCCTTAAACAGTGGCAGCAGGTAATCAAATAGCCCGGAGTCTTGCGTGGACGTGGTTGAGGCGACAACGATGGATTTATCGGCACCGATCGCTGAGGTCGTTAAGAATGCGCCGAGAAAGGCTACAATTTGAACGTGTCGGTTACGCATACTCGGTCCTCGGGCTTGTTGCGCATCAAACCAGTAAATCACCGGCCAAAAATTTTCTCGCCTCGGGCGTCTGCGGCTCCTGGAAAAAGTTCTCGCTGCCGCCCATCTCGATCACTCGCCCTTGATGCAGCATGACGATCTCTCCGGCGAGGCGCCGGGCTTCGCCCAAATCGTGGGTCGACATGACCACTTTGATGCCGCGATCAACAACCGAGCGCACCACATCTTCGAAGGACTTAGTCTGCGCCGGATCCAAACTCGCCGTCGGTTCATCTAGAAACACGACGGCGGGATCTTTGGCGAGTGCCCGCGCCAAAGCCACCCGCTGCTGCTCGCCCCCCGATAAGCGCCGCGCCCAACGCGCGCCGAGGCCTTGCAAGCCCACCAACGCCAGCAACTCTTCAACTCGAGCGTCCTGAAGGATCCGCGGGACCGCCGCCGCGTTCAACGAGTACAGCAGGTTGCCGGCGACGCTGCGCCTGAGCATGGTCGGGCGCTGAAACATGAAAGACCGGCGTGAATTGGGATCGAATCCCTGTCCCGCCCAGGTAATGCGGCCTTGAGTCGGCGCGAGCAGTCCCATCGCGAGGCGCAATAGCGTGGTCTTGCCCGAACCGTTTGGTCCGATGATGACTGTCGGAGTGCCTGGCCAAATCTGAAGAGTTACGCGCTCCAAAATGCTCACTGCGTTAGCGATGAATCCGACCCCATCGAAAATGATTGGAAGATCGCCGGCTGTCAATTGTTCGCCAGTCACTGTGCGAGTTTCCGCGGTGAGGATCGTCCGTGCAATTGATTTGCCATCCTATGTGGCGAGATGTTCACTCGTGCGCCGCGCCGCCCAGGCGAGCGCATTAATCCCGATGATGATGCCGATGAGCACAATACCAAGTCCCACCGCGAGCGAGAGATTGCCTTTCGAAGTTTCCAGGGCGATCGCCGTGGTCATCGTGCGAGTGAAGCCGGCAATGTTGCCACCTACAATGATCACAGCCCCAACCTCGGCCGCCGCGCGGCCAAACCCTGCCAGGACATTGGTGACCAGGCTGAAGCGTCCCTCCCAAATGAGCGTCGCGACGCGGCCAAAGGGTCCCACGTTCATGACCGTTAACTCATCACGATACTCGGTCCACAGATCTTCGATCGTCTGTCGCGACAGCGCAGCGATGATCGGCACGACCAACACCGTCTGCGCGAGAATCATCGCCTGTGGGGTAAAAAGAAGTCCCGCGAAGCCAAATAAGCCCGAATGCGACAGCGCCAGATACAGTGCGAGCCCGATGGCTACCGGCGGCAGACCCATCATGGCGTTTAAGATCACGATGATGCCCTCACGAGCAGGAAATCGCGTGAGGGCGAGCAACGCCCCTAGGGGGATGCCGATCACGGCGGCCAAGAAGGTCGCGCTTAGACTGACCAGGAGCGAGAGCTTCACGATGCCGAGAAGCGTCGGGTCACCCGAGAGTACGAGGTGAAGCGCAGAGATATCATCCGGCATAGATGCCCCTTTGCATTAGGTTTTCTAGATACTTGCAACGGCCGGTGCCATCATTGCTAAGTGTCCTCTTTTTGGTTGCGGCTGGCGCACCTTGAGGTCCTTGTATGAGAACTATGTACCTCTTTTTCTGTCCCTCGCAGCCTTAATTGCAGGCAACGTTGCCGCCGCGGATGAGGCACGCCAGGCGGAGGTGGCACAGCGAGGCGCCCAAGTGATGCCATTTCGGCTCAGTGACACCACACATGGACATCCGAAGGCGGCGTGCGACGGGTCATCGCCAAGGTTCCAGCCGATGTCGCTTAAGAAAGTTGGGTTTGCGCACACCTGCGCGACATGCAGATGCAATTTGAAAAGCGCGAATTTCTTGGCTCCCGCAAAGATTCACGGTGCGGATATGCCTGGTTTGGGTTCGACGCGCATCTATCCGATCACAGCGCAATTGCGATGGAGGGTCACGATCACAATCATACACATCACTGAAACCTAAAGAACTATCGCGCCAGTAGCATTCCCCAATGCCAAGGTGAATTTGGTAATTCCCCTATAACGCTTAGCGTGCGTAATCCCGCCCGCTTACCCCAGGCTCCGCACTGCTCAGGTGAGGGACGGATCGAGAGCGGCGGACCGCGCGGCGTTTGGATGTCTTGCCTCCAATGAATCACCGCTACTGTGCCGCCTTCGCTCAGAATCCGATGCGTCTCGATGAGTAAACTTAAGGATTCTTCGACGTGCAAAATATTAAATAGCATCACAAAACTCACGGATGCATCTGGCCGACCACTCCCTGAGGTGAGAAAGTCGCGCTCTTCAACCACAATATTGCGGATTCCATTCTTCGACGTACGAGCTCCGGTCGACACGACCATCGCCGGATCGATGTCCGACGCGTAGAGAGTCCCCGAGACCCGTTGAGCGGCGGGAATCGTGAAGGTGCCATATCCGCAACCGAATTCCACGGCGTCGCCTGCTACGTCGCTACAGCCGAGGACATCGAGGATGGCCGTGGGATCGAAAAAACTCTCCCAGGAGTCCACATGCGGCATCCCGCTATCCCGCCCTTTGGCCACATAGTCTCCTAAAGTTCGCGTTTAGGGTACAACAACAAGGTAAAGATCAGCGCTAGCCGGTGAATATCGGCAACTGTGAGTGTCAGGTCGGTATTGCACACCCCTCGTAGAGAAAGGTCATGGGCTTCGGCCCCTTCATGTAGCCCGTCTCGAGTCGGGTGACACCGAATCCCGAATCTTCGATGAGCGCGCGGATCGGTCGATTCAGGTGGCAGCCACCACCAATTCTCTTCCAAAGTGGCGTCAGCCGATTTTGCCACTTCTGGATGTTGTCTTCAGGCGCGAGCCCGTGTTCGACGAACAATAACCGACCGCCCGCTCTGAGCACGCGACGCATTTCCCTGAGCGCACCGACTGCATCGGGAATCGAGCAAAGGGTCCACGTCGTGACGACTGTATCAATGCTGTGAGCTTCGACCGGAATGGCATCCGCCGAGCCCGCGATGAGCGTCACGGGAGCCTTGACTCGCGCCACCGAGCGCTCCGCCATCGCGAGGAGCCCTGCGGCAGGATCCAAACCGAGAATCTCGTCCACCTGTGATCCGTAGAAAGGCAGGTTAAGGCCGGAGCCGATTCCGATCTCAAGGACACGCCCGTGCGCCTGGGACAGCACTCGCTTGCGATACGGCAAGAGATCGCGATTACGCATCGCGAGATTGATGACGTGCGGCAGGATGCGATCGTTGTAGAAACTCATGCGTTTCGGATCCGTCCGTTAAAAGCGCTGCAGAAAGATCGAGGAATATCACTCACGACGCGTCCGACGAAGGAGACGTTGGCCTTCCCTTGATTTT
>JBDTAV010000029.1:0-11722 GCA_039924385.1 Steroidobacteraceae bacterium | reverse complement strand
CGCAGGGATTGGCCGGCGCCGCGGCGGCGCAGCCCAAATTATCCGGCGCGGCATCGTGATCGAAGCGAGCGCGCGTGAAGGCGGTGTTGAGTTCCGCGGACAGCCACTCGTTGAAATGGTAGGTGTTCCCCCACTCAATACCGGTGCGGGTCGTCGCGCCGCTGGGCGAAGTCACTCCCCCATCGCCGTCGAAAACCAACTCGGACTTCAATTTCAGTTCGAATAGGTCCAACCGGGTATTGAGATTGGGAATGATTTTCGTAGCGACGCCGACCTCGCCGCTGGTGGCGCGGGTCAACGGTGTGACCGGACTCTGCTGCGGATTCTGGCCGCTGCGCGTGACGCCGCGGGCGTCGTTGCTGTGATAACCGTCGCCAATGTTGATGAAGTAAGTGGTCTTGCCCCAGGGACCCAGCATGAGGCCTAACTTGGGGGAAAAAATCGCGGCACGCTTGGTACCGGTGACGCAGCCCAATGGGTCGCTGTCGATGTTGCAGCTGCCATCGGGATTCAGCATTTTGTCCTTCACGTCGAAATCAAACTGATCCTCGCGGAGCCCGAGGGTCGTTTGCACTTGGTCCAGCCACTGCGTATGGGTCTCGGCATAGATCGCGCCGTTTGACTCCGAGACACCGGCGTTCTGAGTCGTCCCCGTTTTCTGCCGCTCGAAGCTGGAAAATATGCCGACATCTTTGATGTCGTCCATGCGCGTCTGGACTCCGATGAGGTTGGTAGTCGGTGCGCCCAAGAAAGAGGTAAACCAAGACTGGGATGCCTTGAAGCCATACACCACTCGATCATCATGCTGCAGCATTTGATCGCCATTGATGGGGTCGCGCAAGTAATAGGTGAATGTCGACCAGAGATCCAATTTGTAGCGAATCAGATAGGCCGACACTTGGAGCTGATCGTCGTCGCTGCACTTGACGCGACTGAAAGATAGGCTGGAGCGACTCGTGACCCCGCCATCGGTCGGATCCATACTTCCAAATCGGTCGATCAATCCCTCGTCGACGGCGCGCAGCGGAACCTGGTCGGTCGAATTCCATTTTCCGGAATAGGCCATCGCCGTCAGCGTGAAATAATCCGAGGTATCGCCCCGGAAATATCGCACGACGCCGTTCAGGCGGTCGTAGTGATCCGGAACATCAAAAGGACCGTCGTTATGATAAATCTCGCCGGCCCCGATCAGCGTGCCGCCGAAGAATCCGGCCGAGCCCAGGAATAATCCGCGTCGATAACCGTCTGCGCCAAATCCCACCGTTGCAGTGCTGATCAGCGCGTTGACCAGCCCGATCCGCACGGTTCCTGCAGTCACGAAATCGCCTTCATCAGCGTAATAGGGGCCCTTTTTATAGTGCAGGTCTGCGGCGAGTTCTGGGATCACGAAATTTAAGTCTGAGTAGCCTTGGCCATGCGCGTGGGTCGGCATGTTGACAGGCATGTCATCGACCTGGAGCGCAAGATCGGTGCCATGATCCAAGTTGAAAGCCCGCAGGAAGTACTGGTTGGCTTTGCCTTCGCCTGAGTGTTGCGTGACGATGAGTCCGGGGATGTTTTCGAGTATCGCGGCGGGACGCAACAGCGGCTCACTCTGTATTTGCGCCTGGCTGATATCCCCCGCCGACGCGGCCGTCATGCTGCTGACGCCGGCGGCCACAACCGTAATGGTATCGAGCGACTCACCCAGGTCAGCGGCAGCGGCGCAAAGAGCCGTGGATCCGGTCAGCAGCACGGCGAACGAGGCCTCAAATAGCACAAGGACCTGATTTGGCGTCGAATCTCGCATCTCCCGAGCCTATTCGCAGGCCGCGGCCAATAGGATGCAGCTTCCGAGACGCAAGGCTTTAGATTGGCTACTAAACGACCGCCGGTTGCGCTCGCGGCCGGATATGCAGCAGCAACAGGCTCAAAAGCAGGCACGCGACCAGGCTGGCACAGGCATCCACGACATAGCTGCCGGCTACGCCGCGCCAGGCATAGCCCCAGCCGTCCACCACCAACATATAAGTATTGGCGACATTGAAAGCCGACACCATGAGGCAATAGGTCGTCGCAGCAAAGGCATTGCCGCGCCCGATGGTGGTAAAAGTGATCGCGGTCGAGGCCGTAATGGACAGCGACTGAAAGACATTTTCGCCGATCAGCGCGGCCGCAAACGCCCAGGGCGTCCGCGGCAGAGCAAGCAGCAGCAGGGTGAAAATCGACCCGACCACGCCGATAGCCAGATACAGGTAGCGCACCGGCAGCAGGCGATCGACCAGAGGAAACATCAAACAGCCGGCAATGCCCGCAATCAATACGCCGGCGCCGCCCACCAGCCCGACGAAATGATTCGAGGTGTGAAAATCATCGCCCAATCCACCCAATATGTTGACGAGGGAAAAGGTGGATGCCGGCGCAATGAATAGGATAATGGCGATGAGAATCTCGCGCCGCTTGAGCAAACTGATGACATCGGTGAAGAACTGCGGAAAACTTTCGCGCGCCAGCCGTCGATCCGGTCCCGGCGCCGGCATCCAGCAGAAAATCACCGTCGGCAGCAAAACGATCGTCGCCAGCACAAAGGCCGCCGCCGTGGGAGACAGGCGCTGTACGATTTCGCCGGTCATCATGGCCATGGCGCCGCCGCCGCTGATGTTGGCGATGGTCACCCACACGCTCAAGCCGTGCTCTTCGTCCGCCGTAATGATGCTGGAGAGCCAGCCGCCCAAGGCGCTTTGATAGAGATTGGCGAAAAAGAAGCCGGCGACTAGGAAGAGTTCCACCAAGGCAAGGTGTTCGAGGTTGGTCAGCGCGAGCGCGAGCAGCACCGCGGATAGCAGCGCCGTCAGCACGGAATACCAGCGGCGGCTGAATCGAACGTCGAGTACCGGACTCGCCAAAAAGGTCCAGAAGCCCGGTGAGATCGCCGCCGCCGTCATCGCGGCGATCGTCGCCTCCACAACGTGGCGCGCGCTTAGGAGTTGCGGCACGGCAATCACCAAAATACCGCCGTACATCCCGAACAGCGCGTTGGTGAGACCCAGCAGCCAAACCGGCGCGCGCCGCCTTGCTGCGCTCATGGAGCTTCCCATCGGCCGGAAGCGGCGGAACGATACAGCGCGTCGATGACGCGCATAGTCGCAATGCCATCTTCGATGGGAAATTCCTGCGGCGTCTCGCCGAGAAACGCCGCCGCCGCCGCGTCGCATTGCAACGCATACTGATCCACCGCCGGGAAATCCTCGAATTCCGCTGAAGTACCGTCCAAGCTCCTGCCGCTGTCTATGGAAATTCTGCAGGCCATATCCTTCGCGGGGGTAAACGGCACCGGCATGTCGATGCGCCCGTCTGACCCTAAGATCGTCACGCGTTGGTAGGCAGCGGCTCGAAATGCGCTGCTGAACACCAGCTGGCCCCCGCCTGGAAATTCGAGCAGTCCGCTGGTGAGCGTGTCAACGCCGAGATCTGCATCGCGGTTGATCAAAGCAATCGCCCTCGTAGGCTCCGCGCCAAAGATGTAACGCGCTGTGACCAAGGCATAGCAGCCCACGTCATACAGCGCGCCGCCGCCCAACTGCGCTTGATTGCGGACATTGTTTGGATCCAGCACGGTAAATAAAAATGCCGATTGGATGCTGCGTACTGTGCCGATCCGGCCGGCCCGCACCAGCGCGCGCACTCGATGCCATTGCGGGTGATGGCGCACCATGAAGGCCTCGATTACCCGTTTCTGGCTCCGATCGCGGGCATCGACTATGGCCCGTGTTTCCATCGCATTGATGCCCAGCGGTTTCTCGCACAGTACGTGCTTGCCGGCATTCAGGGCCTTGACGGTCCATTCAACGTGAAGATGATTGGGCAAAGGGTTGTAAATAGCATCGATCGCAGAGTCGTTGAGCAGTGCCTCGTAGCTTCCATAGCTGCGTGGCATGGCAAAGCGCGCCGCGATTTCAGCCGCCCGGGACGCATCGCGTGAAGCGATGGCGGCAATGACGCCCCGCTCGCCGCTCAAGATGGCCGGTATGACGCGTTTGATGCCAATGTTGGCTGTGCTGAGGATGCCCCATTGGATTTTACGCATGAGTTTCTTCCCGTGCAGAAAGCGGAAACGCCTATACTTTGGCGCGACTGATGATTCCGAAACAGGAGCGTCGTTGACTTCACCCGCAAGCGCAAGCAAACCCTTGGCCGGCCTCGCCCCGCCGCCGCTGAAGCCGGCATCGTTCCTGAAGACGCTTCGCGCTTCCCGGGGCAACGCCTTTGAAGTGATCCCCCTTGAAGCCTACGAGAAGCCGGTCTACTTGGCAAAGTCGATGCTCGGCAAAGTTCTCATGGTCAATGACCCAGAAGGGGTGCGTCGCGTTTTATTGGATAACGTTGCCAACTATCCGAAAAACGATTTGGAAATCGAATTCTTTTCAGCGATGTTCGGCGAAGGTCTGTTGAGCGCGCCGCCTGCCAAATGGCGCACGCATCGCAAAGTGATGGCGCCCTCGTTCGGTATACGAACCGTCGAAGCGTATGCGCCCGCCATGGTCGAGACCACGCAGGCTTTTGCCAAGCATTGGGACGCACTGCCTGACGCTGCGGAGATAGACATCGCGGAGGAAATGAAGGCGCTGACGCTGAAAATTATCTGCCGCACCATGTTTTCCGCTGACGCGGATGAGCTGGCGACGCACTCGCGCGAGGCGCTCAACTTCGTCCAAGCCTCGTTGGAGTTCGGCCTGCTGGACGTCCTGCCGTTGATCGGTCCCCGGCGCATCAAGCGCACGGTGGAAGCAATACGGGCGCACTTCAAGGGCATGGATGCGGCGATTTATCGCCTGATCAGCGAGCGCGAGAAGATCCGCAACGAGGCTCCGAGAGACTTCCTGACCCGGCTGGTCGCTGCGAAGGATCCGGACGATGGCGCGGGATTGAATGCCACCGAGGTGCGCGACGAGGTCATTACCATTTTTGTGGCCGGATACGAGACCACCGCTGTGAGCATGACCTGGGTGTGGTATCTGCTGTCGCAGCATCCGCTCGAGGAAGCGAAGCTGCACGATGAGCTGGATGGCGTGCTCGCCGGCAGAGCGCCGACCGTCGAGGATCTGCCGAATCTGGCGTACACGCGCATGGTGATTGAAGAAGCGATGCGCCTATACCCGCCGGCGCCGGGAATCTCGATTCGCGAAGCTCAGGAAGCCGACGAAGTTTGCGGCTTCAAAGTGACGCCCGGTCTGCAGGTTTTGATTTCTCCTTGGGTGCTGCACCGTCATCGCCGTCTTTGGGATCATCCTGAACGGTTCGACCCAACACGATTCAGCAAGGAGTCAACCGAAAAGCGGCCGCGCTTTTCGTACCTGCCCTTCGGCGGCGGACCGCGTGTGTGCATCGGCGCGACGCTCGCCATGACCGAGGCAACATTGATCCTCGCCGTGCTGGCCCAGCGGTTTCGACTGCGTCTCAAGGAGCAGCAGGACATCAAGCTGCAGACACGCATCACCTTGCGTCCTAAGAACGGCATGATAACCACCTTGGAACGCCGCCCTGCCGCGCACTCGGACGGTGCGCGCGAGCCGGCCTGAGGCGCGCTTTTCGTGCAAGTCACCGCGACGCGCCTCGCCAAATCGTGACCTCGGCATTGGCGGGCATCATCCCTGCCGAGCACATTTATGGCACGGAGTTGGAATTCGATGCGAACTCGCGCGGATTGCGAAGCGCGTGGTCCTCAGTGACAACGCTTTTAGCATCATGGTGCCGATACTTGACCAGCTGCCGTGGCGGACGGGGGAGATCCGCGCGTTGTTCGAATCGTACTGCCTGTCGCTGGACGAATGGGAGAAAGACCGAGCGGATCGAGTGAAAGTCGGCCACATGCCCTCCCTCACTGCGCCGCCGGCCGAAGCGGTATGACCCACTTCTGGATCGAATGCTTGGGATGGACGGCCACCTGTGTATTTGTTGCCTCATACTTTTTTGCCAAGCCCTCGCGGCTGCGCGGATTCCAGATGCTGGGCGCGTTGCTCTGGATTACCTATGGCGTGCTAATCGGCGCAGCGGTCATTATCGCCAACCTGTTGGTTTTTGCGGCGGCGGCTTGGACCTCGCTTCGCAAGCCTTCGGCCCTCGGATCCGGCTCGCCGGCCTGATCCGGCCCTGGCCTCAAGCCAAGGCCGCAGCGCTGCGCAGCGAGAGACTGTTCGCTTACAATGCGGCATCATTCATCGCGTTGTAGCACCCATGAACAAAGCACTCCGTTCTGAAAACGAAAAGCCTCGAGCCTCGGAAGGCGGCTGCCGGCGGATGATTTTGCCGCATCCGGTGGCATTGCTCGGCACGGGACAGCCCGACGTGGAGACGGCGATGATGGGCCAGCTAGGCCCGGATACCATATTCATGATGGGCGACAATCCTGCGCTCTCGAAAATGCCGGAGAAGCCGAAGCTGCTCGATTTCTTTCGGCAGCGATTCTCGCCCTTCACCCGCAATCACCTGCTGCAGAGCGCCATGGTTGCGCTCAAAAGCGGCATGGAAGAGAAAGTCGTGCTGGCGTGTTTGCTGCACGACATTGCCAACGGCGCATTGATTCGCGTCGATCACGGCTATTGGGGCGCCCAGCTCATCGAGCCCTACGTATCGGAAGAAATCAGTTGGGCGGTCCGAAATCATCAGGCCTTGCGCTTTTTCCCCGATGAATCGGTGGGCTATACCTATCCCGAGGCCTACATCACATTCTTTGGTCCCGATTACCAGCCCGCGGAATACGTCAAGCAAGCCTACTTGCAAGCGCGGCAGCATCGGTGGTACATGACCTCGCGGCTCATTACCTTGAACGACTTGTACTCGTTCGATGCGGGCGTCACCGTGGACCCGGAACTGTTCACCGATATTATTGGCCGGCATTTCAAGCAACCCCAGGAGGGACTGGGCTTCGATGGTTCGGCGGTTGCGCATATGTGGCGAACCATGATTTGGCCGAACAATCTGCTGTGACGGAACTCCGGCGTTTTTGCGCCGGCATTAAAAGGAGACGGGGATGGAACTGCAAATCAACGACCAGCCGGTCAGCGTCGTCGTGGAGCCGGATCTACCACTGCTTTGGGTACTGCGTGATTTGCTGGGAATGACCGGCACGAAATTCGGCTGCGGCATGGCGCTGTGCGGAGCGTGCACCGTGTTGATCGACGGTCAGGCCATGCGCTCATGCGTGTTCCCCGTCGCGCAAGCCGTGGGGAAAAAGATCACCACCATTGAAGGCATCGGAACAACTCCGGCGGGCGCGGCGCTTCAGGGGGCTTGGCAAGAGATCAACGTGCCGCAATGCGGCTATTGCCAGGCCGGTCAGATCATGTCTGCCGCCGCACTGCTTCAAGCCAAGCCGGATCCGAGCGACGCCGACATCAATGCCGCCATGTCCGGGAATATCTGCCGCTGCGGCACCTACCCACGCATACGCACGGCCATCAAACAGGCCGCCCATCATGCGGGGCAGGTCAAATGAGCGCCGTCGCGGATGAATTCGCCGCATCGAAGGGCTTCAGTCGCCGCGAATTCTTGCGGCAACTTCAGGGGATGGGCGGTCTGTTGCTCATCGCTGACGGCTTGCACATTGCCAAGGCGGCCGAGGCGGCCAAATATGGCGCCGACGGCATGGACCACGGCAGCGTCGACAATCCCCTGGTGTTCCTGACCGTGGGCGACGACGGCTGGGTCACCATCGTCGCGCATCGCTCAGAAATGGGTCAAGGCGTGCGCACCGGCATGCCCCTCATCGTCGCGGACGAACTGGAAGCGGATTGGAGCAAAGTCCGTGTTCAGCAAGCGCCGGCCGACGAAGAAAAATACGGCAACCAGGACACTGACGGGTCGCGCAGCACGCGGCATTTCATTGATCCGATGCGCCGCTGCGGGGCGGCGGCGCGAATGATGTTGGAACAGGCCGCTGCGTTATCATGGAACGTGCCCGTCAGCGAAGTTCACGCTCTCAATCATGAAGTGCTGCATCAGAAAACCGGCCGTAAGCTTTCGTACGGAACCCTCGCCAAACGAGCCGCGAAGCTGGCCGTGCCGAGCGCGGGTGCGCTGCGCTTAAAAACCTCTGCAGAGTTTCGCTACATCGGCAAGACCGGCGTACCGATTGTCGACGGACCCGATATTGTCACCGGCCGGGCGCAGTACGGCATCGACCCTTGGTTCAAAGACATGAGCTTCGCCGTCATCGCGCGCTCGCCGGTATTGGGCGGCATTATCAAACAATTCGACGGCAACGCCGCCGCCGCGGCGCCGGGCGTGCAAAAAGTGCTGCAGATGCCGGCGCCGGTTCCGAAAGCCACGTTCCACCCGCTCGCCGGTGTCGCGGTCATCGCTAATTCCACGGGCGCCGCGATCGCTGCACGCAAACTGCTGAAAATCGAATGGGATGACGGCGCCAACGGCAGTTACGATTCCATTGACTATCGTGCTGCGATGCAGGCATCAGCCCGCAAGCCCGGCAAGCTGGTGCGTGAGTCAGGAAACGTGGACGCAGCGTTTAAGTCCGCTGCCAAGTCCATCGAGGCGGAGTACTACATTCCGCACGTAGCCCATGCGACCATGGAGCCGCCATGCGCAGTGGCGCGCATCTCTGCCGGGAAAGTTGAAGTTTGGGCGCCCACCCAAGCACCGCAGGTCACGCGCGAGGACGTCGCGAAGCATCTTGGGGTTTCCGCGGAAAATGTCACCGTACATGTGACGCTGCTCGGCGGCGGATTCGGACGCAAATCGATGCCAGACTTTGCCATCGAGGCCGCACAGTTATCGCAGTCGATGGACGGGCGCCCGGTCAAGGTGACCTGGACTCGCGAGGATGACCTGCATCACGATTTCCTGCACACCGTATCCATCGAATATATGAGGGCAGGTGTGGGTGCCGACGGCAAGGTCTCTGCGTGGCTGCACCGAAGCGTGGCACCCTCGCTCGCAACGAGCTTCGCTCCCAACGTCAATCACGAAGTCGGCGCCGAGCTTGGAATGGGCTTTATCAACATGCCCTACGACATTCCCAACCTTCGGCTCGAAAATCCGGAAGCCAGCGCGCATTGCCGCATCGGTTGGTTTCGCTCCGTGTCCAACATTCCCCACGCATTTGCCGTGCAGTCGTTTGTGTCGGAGTTGGCGGCGAGCGCCAGCAAGGATCACCGCGACTATTTGCTGAAACTCATCGGCCCTGCACGCAAAATCGATCCTGGCAACTTGCAGGACCAATGGAATCACGGTGAGTCGCCGCAACGCTATCCCGTGGACACCGGCCGCTTGCGGCGGGTTGTTGAAACCGTGACGAAGGAGGCGGGTTGGGGCAAGAAATTCGCTCCCGGCTGCGGGTTGGGACTGGCCGCGCACTACAGCTTTTTAAGTTATGCCGCGGCCGTGGTGGAAGTGGACATCGATGAGCAGGGGCGAATCGTGGTGCCGCGCGTCGATGTCGCATTCGATTGCGGGCCGCAAGTCAATCCCGAGCGCATTCGCTCGCAACTCGAAGGCGCCGTCATCATGGGCCTAAGCCTTGCGATGTTCGGCGAGATCACTTTTAAGAAGGGCCGCTCGCAACAGGATAACTTTCACCAGTATCGCGTCATGAGAATGAATGAAGCGCCCGCCGACATCCGGGTGCACTTGATTCCGGCGACGGATTGGTCGGTGCCCCTGGGCGGCGTTGGCGAGCCCGGCGTGCCGCCGATTGCTCCGGCCCTGTGCAATGCGGTGTTTGCGGCAACCGGCAAGAGAATTCGCAACTTGCCGATCAAGGACCAGGCCAAACGGACCAATGAAGAGCGCTAGGCGAGCGGACTTTGCCAGCGCGAGCCCGGACCTGCCAGCGCTGAGTTCAGTTGAGCAGCCAGATCGCCCAGGCTGAAGGGCTTCGGCAGAAGCGGAATGCCTTCGTTTTCGGCATCGCTATCCTACAGCCCTGGCAGCGACGCCTGGAGGGCGGGATAAATCCGCGGCAGTGGTGCTGCGCCAAAAACTTGTGAAGCACCTCACAGCTTCAGCGGCCGCAACGCGGTTAGGGTTCCTCATCGAGACCCTAAGTTAACGAGTATCGCCATGCTGCATGCATTGAAATCAAAATTGGCGCAATCGGGCGGTCGGGCATATCGATGCCGCGATAGGCGCCGCACGCCGCGTATTCCACGAGTAGCTTAAGGAAAGAGTCAACCGGCTTCGGCGACGCTTCTTTGCTCGGCGCCATCCGGATTTATTTCGACCCTTGGCGGATGGTCGAAAATCATGGTTGGAATCGCTTCCGCGGAGAATGCCGGCCAGCGCGGCAGCTGCGGATGATTCGGATCTCCCGTTCTTGCGAATTGGATCCAGGCGTCGCACATTTTCACCGCTAGCGCGCGCGGTTCTGCACCACCGCCGGTCATCGTCTCGCAGCGATCCGTGTTGTCGAACACAAAAGCGATCTCTGCGCAATGAAATGCGCGCGGCCTTCCGTTTAAGATGGGAGTCTGCCAGGTAAACCAATATAAATAGGCTGGCGCCCTTCCCTGTGCTGCCTTTAATTTCGCCTGCTCGATTGCGCTGCCGCGCACGCCGGAGGCGGCAATACGCGACCAAACATCGAACGGCTTCGCACGCGGTGTGCGCTGACGAAAGGCGCTGATGACTCCCACCGTCCGGTCGCCATAGATCGCGCGCACGCGCTTCTCGAGATCTGCCTCGCTCATGGCTTCAAATTCAGGGTGGTTGATGGCCGTGACAAATTCGTTCAGCGTCGTGCCGATGATCATTGGGATGTCGGCTGATATGGGCGGTGCACCGGGATCAAATGGATGGTTGGGTAGAGTCCTGCCATCGACAACCGGCCCGAACAGCGCCGAAATACGCCGAAAATTCGGTATCCCTCCGGCAGGCCTGGGGCGCCGGTCGCGCACCTTGTCCGCAGCGCTGAGAATCTGTTGATAGGGCAGCGTCTGGAGCTGCCCAATCGTCGCCGCGGCAAGTCCCAATTCGCTTACTATTTCATCCGCCGCCTTCTGCGCATTCTGCTGCGGAATGCCCTGCAATATGGAGCCGCTCTCGACAATCGCGCGATGGAAAAGACCTTTGGCCGCCGGCATCGCCATGAGAGTGGAAACCTTTCCGCCGCCTCCGGACTGGCCGAATATCGTGACCAGCTGCGGATTGCCGCCGAAACTTTCGATGTTATCGCGCACCCATTCGAGCGCGGCCACGATGTCGAGCATGCCGACATTACCCGACGCCGCATACTGATCACCGAATTTTGATAGATCCAGGTAGCCGAAGGCATTCAATCGGTGGTTCAACGATACGACCACCACGTCGCCGCGGCGAGCCAGATTCTCGCCATCATAGGAGCGCAGTTCTTGACCTGAACCCGCGGTGTAACCTCCGCCATGCAGCCAAACCATTACGGGGCGCTTTTTACCGCCGGCTATGGCCGGTGTCCAAACATTGACGCGCAGGCAATCTTCACTTTGCACGCCATCGTCCCAGGCGAACATGAAGGCTTCTTCGTCGTTCACCCATCCGGCGCGCGCTCCTTGCGGCGCCACATAGCCATATTGACGTGAACTGCGTACACCGTCCCAAGACTTCGGTTTGAGCGGCGGCATGAAGCGATTCGGGCCGGCGGTATTGTCGGCGTAGGGGATGCCTTTGAAGGTCAAGATTCCGTCGCGAATGTAGCCGGCGACGCGGCCTGCGCGGGTCGCTGCGATGGCATCGCCGTCCCGCGCGACCAGCG
>JBDTAV010000028.1:0-118508 GCA_039924385.1 Steroidobacteraceae bacterium | reverse complement strand
GTGAACAGACAACGTGGTGTTGAAAATCGAGATGTTGTTATCAAGGGTGGACTGGCTGAATTCTCTACGTTCAACGCGGCCCTGGTCCGTCTTAAACAGTTCATCCACCACATTCTTAAAATCGGGTGACCGGTTTGCCGTTGGTCCACCCTTGGACTGTTCCAACAACAGACCGTTGTACCACTCCTTGGCCGCTTTAAAGGCTCCAGCACGGCTTTCAGTCTTTATCGATGTACGCGGGCGGGGACCATGCTTGGTGCCGTGAAATCGTCCCACAGTGCGAGCCTGGTAGAACCTGCTGGCGCGATACAGATAGATTTCCACAGGGAAGCCAGGGACAGCTGCGCGTACCGGGGCATGACGGACACGATTCCGGGGTGATGGCGGACAGTGTTCCGGCGGGATGACGGACAGGTTTCAGACACGATGGCGGACGATTTGACTGCCTGAGCGGAACGCTGTCCGCCATGCCGGACCGGTGTCCGGCATGGGCTCGGAATGAGTCGACGCAAGCCTTTGTTTTCAGCCACCCTTCGCTCTTTTTTCCAAAGGAGCGAGGCGATGGCCCAACAGAGGCTAGCAATGCAAAAGATCAAAGATGTTCTGCGGCTGAACCTGCTCGGCGGCATCGAGAGCTGTCGGCAACTGGCGCGCGCCGTGGGGTGCGGCAAGAGTGCCGTAGCGGACTGCCTGCGGCGGGCGGCAGCGGCCGGTCTGACGGATTGGCAGTCGCTGGACTCAATGGACGAGGACGAGCTGGCCCGTCGGCTGTATCCCAAGGCCGCCGGTGCACCGGCGCGCGAGTCGGCGCGGCCGTTACCGGACTGGACCAAGATCCGCGAGGAACTGGCCCGAGCCGATCACCAGATGACGCTCGCCATGCTATGGCAGGAGTACAAGACTCAGCATCCCGAGGGCTACCAGTATTCGCAGTTCGCCGAGCTGTATCGGCGCTTCGAGCGGCGCCTGTCGGTGGTGCTGCGTCAGCCGCACCGAGCCGGCGAGAAGTGCTTTGTGGACTACTGCGACGGCCTGACGATCTTCAACGAGCACACCGGCGAGCGCATTCCCACGGAGCTGTTCGTTGGCACCCTCGGCGCCAGCTCCTATACCTTCGCCTACGCCGCGTTGTCGCAACAGTTGCCGTTGTGGCTCGACTGCCATGCGCGGATGTACGCGTTTTTCAATGGCGTCAGCGCGATCACTGTGCCTGACAATCTGCGCTCCGGGATCACCACGCCCGATCGCTACGAAGCCGAGATCAACCCCTCATACCGCGAACTTGCCGAGCATTACGGAACTTGTATCATCGCTGCGCGCGTGAGGAAGCCGCGCGACAAGGCCAAAGTCGAGGCGGCGGTGCTCGTCGCGCAGCGCTGGATTTTAGCCGCTTTGCGGCACCGCCGATTCTATCACCTCGAAGATTTGAACGCCGCCATCGCCGAGCTGCTGGCCAAGCTCAATAACCGCGTGATGCGCCACGTCAAGCAGTCCCGACGACAACTCTACGAACGGCTCGACCGCCCGGCCCTGAAGCCGTTGCCCGCGCGCCCCTACGAGTACGCTGAGTGGAAGCAGGTCGGCGTGAACATCGATTACCACATCAGCTTTGATGACCATTTCTACAGCGTTCCGTACACCTTGGTCGGTGAGACCCTGTGGTGCCGCTCGACCCAGCATACGATCGAGCTCCTCCTCAAGGGTAAACGCGTCACCAGTCACGTCCGCAGCTTCGTGAAGTACGAATACAGCACGCATCCGGAGCATCGGCCCGCTTCGCACCGGGCGCACCTGGAGTGGACGCCGTCGCGGCTGATCGACTGGGGTCGCAGCATCGGTGCGCACACCGCCACCGTCATCGAACACGTTATCCGCAGCAAACCGCATCCCGAACAAGGTTACCGCTCGGCTCTCGGCATCTTGCGACTGTCGCGCAAGTTCGGTGCCGACCGACTCGAACTCGCCTGCGCCCGCGCGCTCGATATCCGCTCCCCGCACTACCGCACCATCAAGACCATGCTCAAGCAGCGGATGGAAAGTGTGCCTTCGAGCGAGCCATCGCCCGCCGTGCAGATCGAGACAAACCTCGGCGCCGTCAACGTCCGCGGGCGGCGTTACTACCACTGATACCACTGCATAACCCCAAGGAGGCCGAACGCCAAACATCTGGTAAATCTGCGTTATCTGTGATCGCTGATCTTTTTTTGAACACCCTGAAGGAGTACTTCTCAATGATGCTGGAACAAACGTACGACAAGTTGATCGCCATGAAAATGTTCGGCATGGCCGCCGCCGTCAAGGAGCGCCTCGAACGGCGCGACCATCAGAGTCTGAGCAAGGCCGAGTTCCTCGGGCTTCTCGTCGATGACGAATGGCTCTATCGCGAAAACCGCAAACTGACGTCCCGCCTGAAAGTGGCCAAGTTCAAGGAGCGCGCCGCCGCGATCGAGAGCATCGACTACGCCACTCCGCGGGGTCTGCGCAAAGACCAGATCCTCGAGTTGGCCCAGAACCGCTGGATCGCTGCCCATCAAAGCATCCTCATCATCGGGCCATCCGGCTCGGGCAAGAGCTTCCTGGCCCAAGCCTTCGGTAACCACGCCTGCCGCTCAGGCTTCTCCACCCACTACGTGCGCCTGCCGACTCTGCTGAACCAGTTCGTGCAAGCACGCGCCCAGGGTATCTACGACCGTCTACTCAAGCGCCTTGCCAAGCTCTCGGTTCTCATCATCGATGACCTGGGTCTTGCGAGCCTGACCGACTCGCAAAAGCATGATCTGCTCGAAGCAATCGAGGAGCGATACGGCGTCGGCGCGACAGTCGTAACGTCGCAGCTTCCGGTGAGCGACTGGCATGAATATCTTGGTGGCGGTCGGGTTGGCGACGCGATCATGGACCGCCTCATTCACAATGCTCATCGAATCGACGTCGCCTCACCTGAGTCAATGCGGAAAAACCGTCCAGACTTGATTGATGCCGGACAGTCTGATATCTAAACCACCGGCTTGCGTCGCTTCGCTCCGATACTGTCCGTCATCCCCGGATCAGCTGTCCGCCATCACCGGAATACGCACATCGTAGACGCCCGCAAGATATCGGACCGACTGGGCTCGGAGCGGGGCTCCACCGCATACATCTGACAGCTGCTCGAACCGGCTGACAGGTAGGTAGAGGTGTAATACCTCATGCCAGGCTGAGACCCTGATGTCTTGTTCGTGGACGCCCGCAGGGCAGAGCCAGATCGTTCCGGGCTCCACTTTCGTGACCTGCTCCAATCCATCGCCCTTACGGCTGACGACGGACTGCGGATGGCAGCGAAGTGCGATTCCGACCTCCATG
The DNA here is from genome assembly GCA_039924385.1 of Steroidobacteraceae bacterium. GTDB lineage: Bacteria > Pseudomonadota > Gammaproteobacteria > Steroidobacterales > Steroidobacteraceae > Bog-1198. Next base: position 115,169 of record JBDTAV010000028.1, on the reverse strand, counting down.
TGTTCGAGCGTTATGGCGGGAAGTTCGCACGCCGGGTGCATCCGCACTTCCGCCGCGACCCCAGGCCAATTGCTCGCAGCGGACGATTTCAGCAGGTCGCCGACAGGATATTTTTGAATACCGTGATCCAGCAGGTTCATGGAGGCAATCCCGCGTTTTTTACGTGTCTTGGCGACCTATGCCGCGGCGGCGGCGGCGACTGCAACGGTGATTAGGAAGCAAGGAAGAGCAATTTGGGAACAGACGCAATTTGGCGATTGTACGATCATGAAAAGAACGCTGGCAAGGCAGCTCACGGCTACCGTCGCCGATCACATGAGAATCCCTGACGCGTGTCGACCTTTCAGAAGGAGTTTCCCGTCATGGCGGAAAGATTGAACTACCTCGCAGCTTCCCCGAGGGGAATGCAGGCTTTCGGCGGCGTGCACCTCTATATCGAGCAATGCGGATTGCCGTCCAAGCTCGTCAATCTAGTCTACCTTCGCGTCTCCCAAATCAATGGCTGCGCCTATTGCATCTCCACCCATTCTCGCGACCTCCTGAAGCAGGGAGTACCCGTTCAGAAGCTGCTTCTGCTGCCGGTCTGGCGCGAATCCGGCGACCTCTTCTCCCTGCGGGAGCGTGCGGCGCTTCAGTGGGCTGAAGTCCTCGCCGAAGTTGCAGAAACGCACGCGCCCGACGTCGACTATCAGGTGGTCCGCGCCGAATTCGGCGACAAGGAATTGGCCGATCTCACCTATGCCATCGCCCTCATCAGCGCCTACAACCGCATTGGCATTGGCTTTGGACAAGGCCCCGGGCGTTCGTTCGTGGAACCGGCCTGTGGATGATAAAAATGATTGAAGAGAGATTCAAAAGTATCGGCGGTCTGAATATATTCCTGCGCTCGTCGCGGCCTGCGGGAAGCTCGCGCGGCATTATCGTCATCGTGCCTGGATTCAATTCGCACAGTGGATACTATCTTTGGGTCACGGAACAGTTGACGGGCATCGGCCTCTCCGTCTACGTGCTCGATTTGCGCGGTCGCGGACAATCGGATGGTGAACGCTTTTTTGTCGAAACATTTGCGGACTATGTCAGCGACGTCGCCGGCATAGTGACGCTGGCAAAATCGCGCGAGCCGGGCTTGCCCGTTTTCCTGCTTGGCCACAGCGCCGGCGGCGTGGTGGCATGCCTTTACGTGCTTGAGCATCCGAGCGAGCTGTCGGGATTCATCTGCGAGAGTTTTGCATACCAGTTGCCGGCTCCCGCCTTTGCCCTGGCCGTGCTCAAGGGCCTGAGCCACGTCGCGCCTCATGCCCATGTTTTGAAACTCCACAACGCGGACTTCTCACGCGACCCGAACGCGGTGCGGGCGATGAATGTCGACGCCCTCATTGCGAACGAAGCGCAACCGACACAAACCTTGGCCGCGATGGTGCGGGCGGACGAGCGTCTGAAGGTGGAATTCCCTCGCATCACGTTGCCGCTGCTCATCTTGCATGGCACCGGTGACAAGGCCGCCAAGGCGAGCGGTAGCCAGTTTTTCTACGATACTGCCGGATCGGGAGACAAAACCCTAAGGCTCTATGACGGCCATTTTCACGACCTGCTCAACGACATCGACAAAGAAGTCGTCATGGCCGAAATCACCAGCTGGATCGATACGCGCCTCGCCCGCGGCACATGATGAAACCTTGCGGGACTGATCCACGAATGCAGTTGTCGAACGAGCCTGGCAATGGTCGCCGGGAGTGTTTGTTCACCGCCGAAAGAGGAGAAATTAGATGACTCAAGTACCGCAGAAACCCCTGATCCCTAATAACACGCTAATTACAAAGACAGCCGAGGAAGGTAGGGCTTTGGCGGTCTCGCTCGCCCGCAATTCCATCCATGCAATGCAAGGCGAGCTGGAAACATTGAAAACGGGCCGCGCGCAATACGCACATGACCCTTACGGATTGATTGCTGCGGGCCATGTCATCGCGGTTGAATTTGCCACCATCGCTGCTGCCAACGGCTATTGGCGAGGACCTTGACGACAGCGCGTCAAGGTTCCAACAAGCGCGGTTACGAGACGCCGATAGAAGCCCTTGCCGGGGATTCGTAATGCGCAGCTAGCCCCCTCAGTGCGCCACCAGCGTCGCCTGAAAATGATGATCCGTGCATGATTGCAAGCGTCCGCGGCGCATGAGCAGCCAACGAGCGGATCACAGGCCCGGTATTCGGTCCGAGGCACATCGAATGAAACATGTCTTCCGTGGCTATCGCGGCCGCGAGAATATCGGTATCCACCAGCGGCGGACCATCGCCAGTTTGTGTTAAGAGATCGCCGCAAAAAAGGGTCTGGGTCGTTTCCTCGAAGATCAGACCCGCTTCCCATCCGTGCGGCACATGCGGAGTGTCGCGCCAACGAACCTGTTTGCCGCCAAGATCGAGCGTCTCCCCGTCACTCAGACCGCGAGGCGCCCTGTCGGCCAGGTCGTTGAGCGAGACCATACAAGCTGTGTGGCCATGCACTACTTGGGCTCCCGGGGCCGCGGCAAGCCATTGGTTCATGCTTCCGCATTCATCCGACTCGACGTGACCGAAGCTGATCCACCGCAGACGTTCAAGGGGCACGACGGCTGCAACAGCTTGCGACACCAACGGGAACATTCCCCTACCCCCGCAGTGGAAGAGCATCGGTTCGTCGGCCACGATCAGGAACTGGTTGAAAGTGAACCCGGCAGGCGCCGCCACTTCTGGAACAAATGTGGAGAACCTGTAGATGCCGTCCGCGATTTCGTAGACCTGCGTGCGCATGGAAACCCCCTGAAAAACTCTATACCTGCAACCTAGGCGTCGACAGATTCTATAGAGGCCGCACAGACAAGGAAACGGATTCCACCAAGAGACGCTGACGATCCTCTGCAGCCGCCACTCAATCGACGCGAGCGACACGTTCGCGCGGCTTTGTGTTTCGCGTACGAATGGCGGGCTGCGGAGCAATCGGCGTCTCAGTACTTTATCGGGGACGAACGAATGGCAGCAGCATAGGCACCTTTTTTCGGTAGCCGGCATAGCTCGCGCCATGCTCCCTCAGCAAATCGTGCTCCTCGAACTGAATCGCCACGACGATGTAAGCGGTTATTGCGATTGCGAAAAGCAAGTGTGCAATGGTCATTGTCGGTGCCATCCAGAAGGCCAAAATAAATCCGCAGTACAGGGGATGGCGAACCCACCGATAAGGTAGTGGCGTACGGAAGCTGATCGGTGTGTAAGGCTTACCCATGAGAGGCAGCCAGACCTGACGCAAACCAAACAGATCGAAGTGGTTAATCAGGAATGTCACCATGAGTACAATGAGCCACCCCGCGCCGAACAATCCCCAGATAATGCTCCGTGCGGCTCGGTTCTCGATTGACCAGATCTCGATGCCGATGGGTCGCCATTGCCATATAACCAGGAGTAGGGCGGCGCTGGCGCAAAGCACATAGGTCGATCGCTCGATGGTCCAGGGTACAAACATGGTCCAACGCTCCTTGAACCACCGGCGCGCCATGACGCTGTGCTGAAGCGCAAATACCGTCAGTAGAGCGCTGTCGATCAGGGCGGCCGTCCAGATGCCCTCCCGCGACGGCCCGTCCAGGCGGTTTCGGACGCCGAAGCCGCCCACGAAGGCGATCGCGTATAGAAAAGTGCCAAGAAATATAAGATATGAGGTGACACCGTATGCGAAGAACGCTAGCCGCTTGATCATGGAAGATACCTCCGGGTTGCTGCGGAGAATGATCTATCGGGAGGGGGCTGGGTACGCGTAGTGACGGCTAAGGGAGTTACGCGAATGCTGCTCGCGTCTTCTTTGTGCCCACAGCGATCGGCCCGGTATAAATCTCGGCGCCAGAAAGCGGCCGCCGGCACTTTGTCAAAATCCGAAGCGCTTCAGAGCATTCGAAATACTGGCTTTCATAGCCTCCGACTTCATAGGAAACGCTCGGAAGAAGTCGAATCGGGTGAGCGCGGGATTGCGCGAGCGCACGTTGCTTCCCCAAAATGCCGCACGCAACTCATCGCCCGCCAGACCGTGGGCGGCAACTGCGATCATCGCGATCAGCACGTGGGCGCCCGGTGAGCGTGCCGCTCGCTCAGCCCATTCCGCCGCCTCGGCGTCATCGCCCATAACCATGTGGGTGAAGGATCGCGTTGCCAGCATCGCGTAATACAATGGATCAATCGGACTGAGGCGCATCGCGAAATCGACATGCCTGCGGCCCTCAATGCCCCGACCGGCCAGGGACTCGGTCCAGGCACGGGCGTAGATGCCTTGCGCATAGTTCGGACTGATGGAGGTTGCGCGTTCGAGCCAGGCCAGGCTGCTCTCCAGGTCTCCCTCAAGCCAGAATGTGCGCCCCATGGTGAAATTGACGAACGGATCTATCGGGTCGAGCTCGAGGCCGCGCACGGCGAAGCGCCGCGCCAGCGCGATCTCGCCGGCGAGATCGTTTGATTGATGCATGAAGGCCGTCTGGAAATGAACGAAGGAGAGCCCCGCATGAGCGCGAGCGAAGCCGGGATCCCGTGCAACGGCTTGCTGGAATAGGGCGGTAGCCGCAGCATTGTCTTTGCGGTTGAATCGGTACATGTGCTGAAGGCCGAGATGATAGGCCGACCATGCATCGAGATTTTCGGTCACCGTGAGGCGCGCCAGTGTCGCCTCGTGGAGTGGGATCTGGATCTCCAGGGCAGCGAGGATCTTTGAGCGAATGTCTTCTCGGATTTGATGCACATCGTCGACCGAGCCGGAAAAGTGTTCGGCCCAGACAACGCCGCCGTCCCGCGTGTCCATGAGCTCAACCGTCACGGAAAGTCTCGCGCCCGCAATCTCAACAGTCCCCGACAGGCAGTAGCGCACGCCGAGCACGCGGCCGACCTCCCCGATGTCGGCGTCCAATCCGCGCAATCGGAACGAGGACCCGCGGGCGGTGACGAAGAGCCATCGCAGGCGCGCCAGCTCCGTGATCAATTCATGGGGAAGGGCGTCTGCGATGGCGGCATATGACTCTGCGCCTCCGATGTTGCGGAACGGCAGAACTGCGATCGATGGCCGGTTGATTTCGCCCGCTGACTGGAGGATGGCTTTCTCGCACCGTTGGTCTGGGTTTGCGGCTCGCGCGACGTTCGCGACCGCTACAAAACGGAAGCCTTGACGATGAATAGTCCGGATGAAGCTCTGGGTAATTCCGTCGTCACCAAGGGCCTTGCGCGCCGACTTGATCCGGCTGGCAACGGCTGCCTCGGAGACGGGACGGCCCTCCCAGACCTTTTCGATGATCTCGTCTTTGGTTACCAGACGCTCACGATTTTCCACAAGCAAGGCGAGCAGTGCAAACACCTGCGGCTCCACCGAGCGGGCTTTACCGTCTGCTCGCAGCTCGACCTTGGCCATGTCCAGCTCGAAGGGGCCGAATCGGTAAATCATGGGCTACAGAATAGAACAACGCCGCTCGATCTCCCAGAAACCTCCAAGCTATCTCCATGTGGCCTTCAAGCATGGGCGGGCAGAGGCGTGTTCAACTCCAGTCACCGGCGGCGGACCGGTTCCAGCCGCAACATCAAAGCCTAAAGGAGAATTGCTATGCCTCTTGTTACCATCGATGTCATCAAGGACGTTTTCACTCCCAAGCAGAAGCAGGACCTGATCGCCAAAGTTACCGCAGCGATGATCGAGGTCGAAGGCGAGAACCTGCGCGGCGTCACCTGGGTCCGCGTCAATGAGTTCGAAAGTGGAGACTGGGCGATCGGCGGCAAGGCACTGAAAGCGTCCGACGTCCAAGCGCTCGCCGCAGGCAAAGCGGCCTAAGACGGCGACGTGTTTTAGAAGAGTGGGGCGGCGCTCGCTTAATGCCGCCCCGCGTTCGCTCGATCCTGTTATCGGAATTGGCCTTCGGCTTATCGCCGGTAAACGGACCCTGACGAAAGTCGGGTGTTGGCCGAACCGAGACATCGGGACCAACACGACTTGGTGACAGAGCCTTTTTATTTTCCGTTCAGCCAGCCGTCCATGACCTCGCGCGCTTCCTCGAATCCTTGTTTGGCATGTGCCGAAAATAGTTGCGCGGATACCGCAGCGTCGGCACCGGCGGCGATCGTCTCCTTGAGCACACGTTGTGAATCGCGCCTGTTGAGTTTGTCCGCTTTCGTCAGCAAAACATGGGCGAAACGATTTCTCGACAATATCCATTCGAGCATCGCCACATCCTGCTCGCCCAAGCCCCGCCGGCTGTCGACAATTAGCATCAGGCCCACCAGCGATTCGCGTACGTTGAAATAGTGCTCCATGAGCGCGAGCCAGTGCAGGCGAACTCGCTCCGGGACCTTGGCGAATCCGTAGCCCGGCAGATCCACCAAGCGCCGCTCGGGGGCCAGCTCGAAAAAGTTGATGAGCTGGGTCCGCCCCGGCGTGCGGCTCACGCGGGCCAGTCCCGAACGTTGGGTAATGGCGTTGATCGCAGTGGATTTGCCGGAATTGGACCGGCCCGCAAAAGCGATCTCTCGACCCGAATCGGCTGCAAGCTGGTTCGCCTCGGCCGCGCTGGTCATGAATTTCACGTGAGAGTAGGTCGTCATGGCCGCCGGCGGAACGCAAATTATTGACTCTAGTGTACAATTTGGGGTTGACAGCAGGTCACAATAAAATGGGGTACTAGGGCGTCATGAAGCGGCTTTGGATTCTTGCAGCAACTATTTCGAGCACTTTTGTCACGACTCTTGCCATCCCCGCGCCCAGCGTCGAAGCCGGTGCCACCAAGGCTGCGACCTGCCATGCCTGTCACGGCGCCAATGGCAATAGCACGAACCCCGAATGGCCGAGCCTCGCGGGACTGGGTGCCGACTACATCGCCGAGCAGCTCAATAATTTCAAGACCGGCAAACGCGCCAGTCCCGTCATGATGCCGATGAGCGTCAATTTGACGGCGGACGACATGTCCGATCTCGGCCTGTATTTCGACAGCTTGACCAATACGGGATTGGAAGCGGACCCCTCGTACTGGCAAGCGGGAGAGAAACTCTACCGAGGCGGCGATCAAGTGCGCGGGATTCCGGCGTGCATGGCCTGCCACGGTGCGACCGGCAAGGGTAATGAACCGGCTAAATTTCCGGCGCTGCGGGGTCAACAATCAACCTATGTCGTCAAGCAATTGAATGACTATGCGTCGGGCACTCGAGCGACGGGACCCAACGGCATCATGCAGACCATCGCCAAACGTCTCTCTCCGGATGACATTCGCAATCTCGCCTCCTACGTGCAGGGGATACGCTGATGCGTCTTCGCCTGCTGATTGCGCTTGGTGTTGCGATGGCCCTGACAGCGTGCGGCAGGCAGGAACCCTCCGGGCTCGCTCCCGCGAAAGCACCGGCGCCCGGCTCGGCCTCGGCGGTGAAGACCACCGCGGCAACCGTGCCGGGCAAGGCAGCAAGTGACGCCGGAAAGCCGTTGACGATCAACCATTTCAACGAAGACGGCTCTGAAACGATCGAGGAGACACCCGGAGATACCCGCGCGCAGAATAAATTGCTGGCGGCTGTCGCCTCGACAGTTGCTGCCGCGACACCGAGCGCATCGGCTGCTGCAGCGAACGGCACGCAATGGCAGGACGGGGTGAATTACAACCGCATAGTCCCGGCGCAGCCCACCGACGTTCCCTCCGGACAAGTCGAGGTACTGGAGTTCTTTTGGTACGCGTGTCCGCACTGCTACGCGCTCGAGCCCGCGGTCCAGGCCTGGCTCAAGTCCAAGCCGGCCTATGTCACTTTCACCCGGGTGCCGGTGGAATGGAACGAAGGCCATCGATCCTTGGCGCATCTTTTTTACGCGCTCGAGGCCATGGGCAAATTGAACGAGCTCCACAGCGAGATTTTCAAGGAAATCCAGGTGACCGGCGATCCGTTGATCGGGCCTGACCCCAACAACGTCGCCTCGGCGGAGCGGGTGCAGCTGGCGTTCATCAAAAAGATGGGGCTGTCGGACGCGGACTTCGAAAAAGCCTATCAAGACATGAATGTTCAAACGGCCATGCAGCGGGCGGATCAACTGGTGCAGCGCTATCGCGTCACTTCCGTGCCGATGTTCGTGGTGAACGGCAAGTACATTACCGACGTGACCATGGCAGGCGGCCCTGAAAAACTCATGTCCATGCTCACCGATCTCACCGCGCAAGAGCACAAACACTAGGCTCTAAGTGGCCCCATGGGCACAGGACGTCTGGAGGCCTTTAGCGACGGCGTCATCGCCATCATCACATGCTGCACGCCGCCGAGCATGTCAGCGGCGCCGGTCTATGGGCGAATCTGCATTTGCTATTCTGGCTCTCATTGATTCCCTTTGTCACCGCTTGGATGGACGAGAACCATTTGGTGGCAGCGCCGCTTGCATTGTATGGATGCGTGCTGTTGATGGCGGCGATCGCGTACTACATTCTCGCGCGCATCCTCATCCGGGATAGCGAACCGGAATCGGAACTGGCAAAGGCCTTCGGCAGAGATACCAAGGGCCGAATTTCCATCGTGTTTTACGCGATCGGCATCGCGCTGTCCCTGTGGCAAGCGTGGTTGGCGCTGGCGATTTACGTGCTGGTGGCCATCATGTGGGTCATTCCTGACCGCAGGATTGAAAAATGACGCGCACTCACGCGGGCGGCTGTCACTGCGGCCGCGTGCGCTTCGAAGTTATGGCGCCGGCAGCCATCGAAGTGCTTGAATGCGATTGCTCGATCTGCGACAAAGTCGGATTCCTACACTTGATCGTGCCGAAAGAGCACTTCAAATTGCTCAGCGGCGGCGATGCGCTTACCACCTATGCCTTCAACACTCAGGTCGCGAAACACTTGTTCTGTGCGACCTGTGGGGTGAAATCGTTCTACATTCCACGCTCTCATCCTGATGGAGTCAGCGTGAATGCGCGCTGCCTCGATGAGGGCAGCGTTGAATCCATGACGGTGAGACCGTTCGACGGACGCAACTGGGAAAAGGGCTGCGCGCAGTACCGGACTCCGGAAGCCTGATTGCTGTTTACATATCGCATCGCGTTTTACACATCGCATTGCATAACAGGGAAATCCGTCCGCGTTATGTTGTGATCCGCAACTGGCCATGGGCGTTCAGCGAAAATACGGCGATGCAACCGGCCGATACCGCGCAACTGCGGTCGCGCAGCAACGGACTTTGCGCATGCCTGCTACTGGTGCTGGCACTCTGCAGCCTGGTGCCAGCCGATGCGCCAGCCGCGGATCAGTCGAAAGGCTTTGCTGTGCGGGGCAATACCGACGCGCAAAAATCCGCCCTCGCGAGAATTGCCGCGCCGTCGTTCCCGGCGCCGTTTGCTTTCTCAGCGCCGCGCGCAGAGATGCCGGCATTCTCGCCGACCGAATTTCGAACCCGCAAACAGGGCCTGCCCGAGGCCGCGACCGCCGGGGGCGCGGTTTCGCCAGCGCAGTGCGGGGCCGCCGTGGGTCACGTCAAAGCGCTTTGCCCGTGAAATCCTTGGATTTTGGCGTGTCCCCATAGCAAGCGAGCCGGCCAAACGGCCGCGGCGCTGAAGCTCACGGAGCTGCGGTATCGGCGTAGCGTCGGAAGAAGCTGTCCTGTTTCCATTGCGGCCGCTTGGGGTCATTGGCAACTTCAATGGCCAGCGCCCGGATGACCTCTTCGTAGCCTGCGGCAGTTGCCAGATCCACGGGCTGATTCGAATCGTCCGAGGGTGAGTGATAGCGCTCGGTGCGCCATGTCTTGATGATGGCGGCTTCGGGCGAGCCGGGAACGGCGCCGACGTCGATCATGAGCGAGGGTACGCCGTGACGAACGAAGTTGTATTGATCGCTGCGAATGAAAACATTGAGCAGCGGCAGCGGATCCGGCTGGATCTGCACCGTCAGTTGATCGGCGACCTGCTTCACGCGATCGCCCAAATCAGACTCGGCAAGACCGTAGACGGTCAGAATTTTAAGCGGCACGATGGGCAGGAACATATCGGTATTGATGTCGGCGACCATGGATTTCGGCGCGACGGTCGGATGCTGCGCAAAATACTTCGATCCCAATAATCCCTTTTCCTCGCCTGTCACCCACACCAGCAACAAGGAACGCTTGAGCTTTGTGTGCGTCTCTTTCAGCGAGCGGGCAATATCGAGGAGCAATGCGCTGCCGGACCCATTGTCCATGGCGCCGTTGTAAATGCGATCACCATTGATCGGTTCGCCAATGCCGACATGATCGATGTGCGCGGACAGAACCACATATTCATCCCTCAGCTTCGGATCCGAGCCGGGGATCCTGGCGACGATGTTGGTCGAATCGATATCCCGCGAGTGCGTGACCGTGGTCGCACTCAAGGATACTTTCAAGGGAAAGTGCGGCAGCGGCTTGCGGTCCTTGCCCAGCGCGGCAAGTTCTGCAAATGTGTGCCCGCTTCCCTGCAGAAGCAGGTCCGCATGGGCCGGATTGAAAGCGATGGCGACCTCGGCGCCGGAGGTCTCGTTAAATTCCTGACCAACCAGGTCCATGCTGGGATGATTGCGGTTGAGAGAGGATCGCGCCCACGGCAAATCCACGGAGGCGGGGTTTTGGATCTGAATGATCCCGATTGCGCCGGCCGCCTTGAGCGCCTTCCACCGCTCGCCACGCGATTGGTAATGAGCACTCAATGCAGAGGGAACATCGGCGGGTGAACCGGTGAGGATGACGGCCACCTTGTTCTTAAGATCCAGGCCCGCGAGATCGTTGTAATTCATTTCTGGAATATTCAAGCCATAGCCGACGAACATCAGCTGCGCATCGACCTTCGGGGCGAGCGGATAGCGCGTGCTGAAATACGCCTGTTCTCCCAGAGCGATCTTTTGTACCTGCCCATCGCGGACCAACGAAAGGGTGCAATGGGCCTCATCGATCTCGACGGCTCGCAATTTAACGCTCTGGAAATAGCCGTTCGAACCCGCTGATTCGACGCCCAGCGCCTTGAGCCTGCCGACCATGTATTCCTGCGCTTGGTGTTCTCCCTTGCTGCCGGTATCGCGTCCCTCGTACTTGTCGTCCGAGATCTCCTTCACCGTTTCCCACCAGGTTTTTCCATCGAAATGCTCCGCTGCCTGCGCGGTGCATGCAACGACAATGAGCAACAGTGCCGATGATCTTCGCGACATAGAATATTCCCTGGCTTATTTTATGGGTTGCGTAGCTTATACCGGGGCTGCGCGCTGATCTACCATGGGGGGGGCTGGCCGTGCAATGATTCAGCTTGGAATAGACGAGGACGAAGTAGAATGCTGCATGGCGAAAGAACAAGAAGCCGTTGATAACCTTCTGGACGCTTTGGTGTGGATGCGACGCAAGGCAAAAGAGCGCGAGCCGGTCGACGCGCTGATCGATGAGTTGGTCAAAATGCGGCGCAAAGCGAAGAAGAAGGTTGCCAAAAAGAACCCCGGCAAGAAGAGCAAGAAAGGACGAGCTAAACGTTGATCGTGGTCAATTATTCGTCGCCGTTAAGCGCTGATGAAGAGCTTACGAGCGATTCGCGTATGAACTCTCAGCCGCCAAACAATCCCACAATTTCCCCATAAGCGAGCACGTGTCCCGTCATCGCATCCATCACGCCGTCTCGGTCGGGCGTAGCTGGATGAATCTGCGGAACGTCGAGCGCATACAGCCGGAATATATAGCGGTGCTTCCCCAACGGAGGACATGGCGGCATATAGCCGGCTGCATCTGAAGAATTGTTGCCAATTTCAATTTTCTTTTGGGTCAATTCAGCCGGCGTCCCCGCACTTTTGATCTCGTGAACGTCTTTCGGAATATCGTACAAGACCCAATGCGTGAAATTCCCCAGACGGAGCCGCGGCGATGGGCCGTCCCAATCCGTCGCGATCAAAACGTAGGATTGGGCTTTGTCAGGCGCGCCTTCCCACGACATTTCGGGAGACACCCGTTCACCTTTGCAGGTATACGCGGACGGAATGTCGCCGCCCGCGCTAAAGCTGATGCTGTGCAAAATGACGGTTTTGCGGATCGCGGCGTGATACGCTCGGTCGACATCGCGCGCGCTCGTGGCGCGCATATACGCAAATGCGATGAAGGCCGCCGCCAACACGAAAATCGCGAAGACTATTTTGACGAGAAGCTTCACCCCGACAGGGTAGCAAAACCAGCGAATGACGCGAATCCGGCGCCAAGTGTTACCGCTGTGTCCGGCCGGAATGAAATGGGTACCATGTGCTCGGTTAGGACTCTTTTAAACTGGTGCGCCCGGCGGGATTCGAACCCACGACCCTCGGCTTCGGAGGCCGATACTCTATCCAGCTGAGCTACGGGCGCAGCGCTGGGGTGGCGATACTACTCGTCGACCGCAAGGGCCGTCCAGCGACACCGCATGCGGATCGCTTGATAGCCCTTTAAGTCGCTTCCCTCGCGGCCGCCTGCAGCTTCAGATCTGTCATCGCGATGCGATTGTTGCGGCCCACATTGATGCCGCGAATGGGGGCGATGCATTCACTCATTGATCGAGTGCCGACCGGCAGCTCGCCGCTGACCCGTGCGGCGCTCATGCGCTAGCGCGCCTTTGGATGCGGCCCAATGCCGTCAAGATCAAACCAATCACGAAGAAGGCGACCAGAAGCCCAACCGCGTTGATCATGGTTCGTTGATAGCCAATCGCGCTCGGATCGATGAAGCCGTATGGGTAACTACCGATGATTGAACCCCGGGCCAACGCGTAAATCAGGTAGGCGCCGGGATAGAGGCCCCAGACGAAAGGATAACTCCAGCGCAGTGCGCCCTTGGGGAAGTAAAACCACCAGTAAGCCAAGAACAATATGGGCGTGATGTAATGCAATATATCGTTGGCAACCAGATTCAGTCCCCGCGGATTCCAAACATTGCGCAGCAGTAGGTGATAGGCGAGCCCTACGAATACAATGCTGGTCGCGACGCCGGCCGTCACATCCGAGCGCGCGAAAAATCTGCCCGACGATGATGCGGGTGCAATGAGGGGCATGGTGAGACAGATACAAACCAAGCAATTGGTCAAGATGGTGAAATAGCCAAAATAACTGACGATGCCCCCGACTACGCCTTTGCCGTTCTCAAGCGCGGAGTGCAGCGAGAGATAAAGCTGCAACAACACGCCGAGCCAAGCGAGCGCGGCCAGCGCGATGACCACCGCTTTGTTTTTCTGATAGGTGCCTTTCACGGCACATGGTCAAAAAAATCGACCACTCCGGTTTCCAGGGAGTATTCGGCGCCCACTACCATCAAGCCGGCGTTTTGAATTAGATTCTCTATAATGTCCGAGCCGTGCCTTAGGTGATTGACGGATGCTCGAATATTGGCACGACAAGCCTCTCGCACCAGGGCATCGTGATCGTGTTTAAGATTGGTCGCCAACAGACCCTGTACGGCCGGCCTGATGAAATCCACGATGGAACGAAGATTTCTGGATTGATTCTCCACGGGTCGCTGCAATTGCTCCAGCGTGGTTTCGATCGCGCCGCAGCGCGTATGTCCGAGCACGACCACGAGACGCGAGTTAAATTGTTCTGCGGCAAATTCGACGCTACCGATCAAGGACGGCGCGACGATGTTGCCGGCCACTCGTATGACGAAGAGATCCCCCAAGCCCTGGTCAAAAACGATCTCAACGGGGACGCGCGAGTCGGAACAGCCCAAGATTGCCGCGAAGGGTTCCTGCCCCAAAGCCAACTCCAAGCGCCTCGCCCGGCTTTCGACTGCATCACGGCTGGGCGTCGCCGACACGAAGCGCTGGTTGCCCTCTCGCAGCAGTGCAAGCCCTTCTCGAGCAGAAATCATCGGTAGCTCACCGAATATTTGCCAGGGCCGTCTGGGCGGCTAGAGCGCGCGTCGGGCTGAGTTATCTCGGTGCCCAAGAACACGCGCAGGGAGAAACAGAATCGCGCGCAACAGAGCAAATATCGCCTCGAACGAAATGCCGATCAGGCGAAACGGCAGCGACAGCAGCCAAATCAAGGGCCAAAGCACCAGGGCCACAATGGCCACCGGCCAACAGAGGACCAATAAAACACACCACAAGAGCAAGGTTTTCACGTCCGCCCCTCCTCAATTCTTGCGGGTAACTTTACCACACCAGTGAGTGGCTGCGGTGCCGGTCGCCGCTGGGCTATGCGGACGCAGAAGCTCCATTTGCCTTTCCGGGTTTGCAAAAGCGGTGAATACAAATTGAGCATCGAGGCCCCGCGCGTCCTGGGTGCCCAATGTATGGCGCACGATGGTCCGTAACTCGCGATGCGACAGGATGTGTTCCATCAAGAGCTTAGCAGCAACCTCCTTGGTGCGACCAATCCGTAACGCAGTTCGAGCAGATCTTTGACTTCGTCCCAATCAACCATCATCGCTTCCTGGTGGAGGCGCTTGCGACCGACTTTACATACTCCTCGCGCCGGAAGCGCAGCGCGGACCAGTCTTCATCTATCGCCACCATGCGTACCGAATCAAAGCCGGCAGCTCGAATTACACTCCATCCCGAATCGCGATTGAATTCGCAGGTGTAGCGCTTGGAAGTCCTCTTGGGGTAGGCGAACCAAATTACGGCGTCGCTCTCGGATGCCGCAGCCAGAATTTTTGAGGCGCGATCCAGTTGCGCTTGGGTGATGGCAAAGGCCAGGCCGAATTTCAGCCCTTTGGGTTTGCCCGGGTCGCGCGCAATTTTGACGCCTTTGAGCTGCTTGAGCTCCGACTCGAAGGAATCTGGCGCGTTGAATACCGCAATTTCCTGATGGTCGCGCAGATTTAGCTTTTTGAATAACGACGATGGGGCGATGGTGTTCATGTGTTATCCCTGGCGTTAGTGTTCATGGGCCAGTGCCAGCCGGATGCCGATGCGAAGAGTGCGCGGCGCCCGCGCGCAACCCTTGAGTCGAGCCGCGCCCGACGATGTACAGGGTATCCGGGCCCGGGGTGATGTTCAAAAGGAATCCGGAGAGCACGAATAGCCACAGATCATGCGTGCCAAACACGAGTCACCTCATTTCTTGGCCTGCAACGCGGCGTACCGATTGAGGCTATCCTTCGACCACTGTTCCGCTGGCTTGTAGAACTCCGCAAATGCGGGAACTCCGGCAGGGAGTTGCACCCATGGCTGCTTGGTGGACGTGAAGATGTGAACGTCCGGCGTCTGCGAATCCGGGTCGTCGAGCGTGCCTACGCGCACGAAGCTCACTGCATCGCCGGCGCCGGTATAGTGGCTCCATAGCGCCACAAAGCATTTTGGGCAGCGTGCGACCCGTTGGCCTCTGCCGCTGTTGGAAGGCGTGTCAACCCTTTGCACCTCGCCTGCGAGGAGTTGCACGCGCTCGGCTTCGATCATCGCATTTAATACGAAAGCGCTGCCCGTTTCGCGCTGGCACCAACGGCAGTGACAACAATGGACGAAGAGCGGCTTGCCGCTCATCCGGTAACGAATGTAACGGCAGGTGCAACCGCCCTCGTGCATTTGCGTATTGTCAGTGCTTGGCATGTCCTTCACACAGCGCGCATGCGCGCGGTTACTTCAATTTCGATTTGCATGCGGGGATCAAGCAGGCCCGCGGAAATCATGGTCATCGCTGGGCGGCTCGCGCCAAAATATTTGCGCAGCACAGGCCAGCAGTCCGAAAACCGTTCGCCCTTGGGCACAATGTAAATGACGCGCACGACATCAGCAAAATCGGCGCCCGCCCGACGAAGGGCCGATTGAATGTTCTTCAAACATTGTTCGGTCTGATCCAGCAGGTTGTCGGAAATCGTCATGGTATCGTAATCGAAGCCGGTGGTGCCGGAGACGAAAACCCATTCTCCGTCGACTACCGCACGCGAATAGCCAACGTCCTGTTCAAATTTGGATCCCGAGCTGATGAGCCGTCGCGTCATACCTTGCCCCTTTTTTAAGTTTCATTGTACTTCGGGTTACGCAGCGCGTCTGGGTGGGTGTCAAAAAGCCATAGGCCGCCTGAGAAGGCGAACCACCATACCGCAGCGAGCCACCAGCCGCCGAGAGCCTCTGTGTACGCCCTGACAAAGATCGTCAGCGAGGTGGCCAGCAGGCAAAGGAACGCCGTGGCCAGAATACTTCGAGGGTAGAATTTTCGGATCCAAAAGATTCGAATGAGAGAGCCATAAGTGATGGCGCCCGTCGACGAGCAAAGGCCAAGCACCATGTAGAGACGCTCATTTCCCGGAACGACCGCGAACAGTACCAATCCGACGATGCCGACATACATCGTGAATACGCTTAAAACGGCGGCAACGGCGATAAACGCCAGTTTGCGCAGAATGCTCTGCTGTGAACGCAGTGCGAGCGAGAGGCTCAACGCGTGCAGCGCGCCGTTTATGGCAAAAGCCGCGAGCAGCGAATCGCTCAGCAGGTCCCGATAGTGCAGCAGAAACAGCAGCACGGTAGCCGCACCGAGCACACTGAAGTGCCGTGCGTAATTGAAATGCCCCACGCTTAAACTCAGATCGGGCCACGCGGGCCGCGTTCGGTCTGGAGCGCGGCATTGCGCAGGAATACGGGCAGATCCGTGGTGGGTGGCCGCGCGGGTATTTGATACATCATCGCGGCGACGTGACCGCGATGGTACGTGGTGTGATTGACCACATGCAGGAGGATATCGTCTCGCGTCATCGAACCGGGGCCGCCGCCGATAAAGGTAAAGTCGACGAGCTCCTCGCTCAAGCGGTCGGACATCTCCTCTGCATAGCGAATGTACCAGGTGTCGAGCACCGACTGGGCCATGCGCAGTTCGGAAAACGACGCGAGAACATCGGGGGTGCGGCTCGTGAAACCATGCGTCCTGCCCTCAAGATGCGCTTGCCATACGAGATCGATGGTGTACACATGATTCAGGGTGCGCATCAAATTGCCGAAGACGATTTGCCGCGGGTTCGTCAACTCGATTTCCGGAAGCTCGCCGAGCGCCAAGTACAGCAGCGAATTCGCCCACGCGGAGTAGCGCGTCAACATCCGAATATTTCGCAGCACGGACAATTTTACGAGTGCGGCGGCGCAGTGGGCGGAATGGGCGCGGGCATCGAGGGTGAAGCGCGCATTTTTAGAATGAGAAGCAGCGCACCCGCCAGGATGGCCATATCCGCCAGATTGAAGATGCCGGTGCGCAAGGTGCCGATGCCGACATTCAAAAAGTCCGTGACGCGGCCGTCGAATAACAGACGGTCGATCAAGTTGCTGATTCCGCCCCCCGCGACGAGCGCCAACGCGACAAATAGCGCGGTGCTCAGACGACGGGCGAAGAGCGCCGCGCATACCAACCCAACGAGGATAACCGCGGCCGCCGCCGTAAACAGGGTAAAGCGCAACTGTTCGGGCAGCGAGGCGCCGAGGCTTAAGAACGAGCCGGGATTCTCGGTGAGCTGCAAGCGCAGGGAATCGGCGAACAGAGATTCGGTGACGCCGGAATGGAGCATGGAACGTACCGCTGACTTCGATACTTGGTCGCATCCCACACAGCAACAAAGTGTCAACATCACGACGACGAATCTGGGAATAGACCTCATGGTGACTCCTTTGGGGGCTCTCTTCTGATCGCATTGTCCATGTGAAGGTTCAGAACTTTTGCTTGCCGGTCAGCATATCCCACCACAGACGCCAGTCGCCCATCAAGCTGAAGCCGGGATACCGGAAGGTCGCCGGCTTGTTGTGCTCAAAGAAAAAGTGGCCGACCCAGGCAAACGCGTAGTCTTGAACCAGGGCCGCGGCGGCGAGCCACCATTTCTGGCCGGCGACTGCGGCGATCAGGAGCGCGAGCGCGATGCTGGTTCCCGCAAAGTGCAGGCGGCGTGAGATGCGGTTCGAGTGCTCGCTCAGGTAGAACGGATAGAAATCGCCAAATGTGCGAAAGCGGTCGTTCATGGGACTCCGTAAGCCGTGCGTCCGTGAGTTATTTCGCCAACCCCGCTTCGACCCAGTCGAGCCGATCGTTCTGAAAGTGCTTGGCGGCGACCGGCACGCCGGATGCGGGGAATTCCATCACGTATTCGTCGGCGGCGTCGAACTTAGGCCAGGGCGGCCCGCCCGCCGAATCGGGGTCGCCGGTTTTTGCGAATTGCGCCCAATACCGGTTCGCCGCGGAAGCCACCGCGTTGCCTTCTTCATCGAAGGGCGTGCTGCGCGGGGTGTTGAACACGTAGGGAAGCTCACCGCCATGCGCGAGCCCGAATAAGGTCGCCCGTTGTGCGGCCGGCGTGTACGAGAAGTAATACACATACGTGGCATTGCCGTGCTTTGCGTGCAGCCGCGCTAGGTCGCGATCAGGTTCGCTGATGGACGTGTCGGTGACGAGACGGGCGACGATGCGGTCGGCGTCGCCGGTGTTGTCAGGATCGAAGGCGGCAAGAAACGCTTCGCGCCGCTGTTGAATCGAAGCGAAGCGTTCCGCGGCATTCAGACCGCGCCGCGTCAAGCTGGCTTCATCGCTGTTGCCGCCAAGCAAGTAGGGAACATGCGCTTCCATTCCCTTGGCGAACCCGCCGGCAGCGCTCCCGGTAATCATCTTGCCATCGGCCATGGGGAGTATTTGTTCGGCTGCGCCGATGCCGGCGACGTTGGCGGTCAGCTCTGACCACGGCAGTGCGCGCAGGGCTTTCGCGGCGGCGGCATCAGAGCCGTGAACTCCTGCTTTCTCGGCGAAAGTCACGCCATTCTGCTCTACGGAACTGATCGGCCGCGCGGGCAAGCGGCCGAAGCCCGACTCCGACAGCGCTTTGTTGAATAGTCCCTTGGCTTGCGGGGCCAGCATCAGGTAGTTGACTGAGATGGCGCCTGCGGATTCACCGAAAATGGTGACGTTCTTAGGATTGCCCCCAAATTCCTTGATGTTGTCGGCCACCCAGTTGAGCGCCGCGACTTGATCCATCAGACCGTAGTTGCCGAGCAGGCCTTTGGGATTCTCTGCCGTCAGCGCGGGATGCGCGAACCAGCCGGCGCGGCCCAAGCGGTAATTCACGGTCACGACCACCACGCCCTGACGGGCAAACTGACTGCCGTCGTACGCGGAACCCGAACCGAACAAAAACGCACCGCCGTGGATCCAAACCATCACCGGCAGTTTGGCGTCTCTCTTCGTCTCGACCGGCTCATAGACATTGAGATACAGGCAATCCTCTGCCTGCATACAAGTGGATGAAAACGCGTTGGCGGCGCGAAGGCCCGGCCATTTCGCGGGAAGCCGGGGCACGCGCCAGCGCAAGTCGCCGACCGGGGGAGCGGCAAAGGGCAATCCTTTGAAGATCGCCACACCGTCCGCAACGATGCCCTGCGCCTCGCCTTGTCTCACCCTAACAATTGGGCCGTTGGCTGGCGCCGCCGTTGCGGCGGAGTCGGCCTTTTGCGCCTGGGCCAAAACCGCAGCACTGACCAATGTAAAGACGATCGCCGCAGCGTGCGCGGCAAAACGAGATGTCGACATGAAGCCCCCAAACACGTAGTTAAATCAACGATTCTATTTATGCGCTCGTGCGCGGCGCTCCGGCGCCGCGGGTCGAGCGAGAACGGAGCATAAGCGAAGTAGCGTGAGGCGGCGACAACTACTCAAGTCGGCCGCCGCGGGCGTTGCTTTGCTGAGATCGACTTTATGATCAGCCGTCGTCATTGGTGCGCGTCCATCTACGCGTCGCAATCTGCCAGGTATTGCCCCATGGATCTTTGACCATTCCGCGCCGGTCGCCGTAGGGCGTGTTCAATGGGGACTCTATAGATTGGGCGCCCGCCTCTATCGCGCGTTGCCAAGTAATATCCGCGCTCTCCACGTACACATAGAGACACGCCGGCGTGGGATCGCGCACGCCTGCATCGCTGATCATGATGATGGAATCGCCGAGACGCAGCTCGGCCGGCGCTTGGGGGTGATACTGTCCCGTGGCGCCAAAGACATTTTTCACGAACTCAACCAGCTTTTCTGCGCCACGAACGATGATTCGGGGTGTCACCGTGTGCCATCCTGCGGGCTGAAAATTAGAAGGCGCCGTCATGCCTGCCTCCTCGGCCTGGGAAATAACCGAGTAAAATCGCCGCGCACAAGAGCACGGCGTCGGTAGACGCCGCGGAACGTTCGTCCTTTGCTCTAGTATACGTTACCCTGCTGGCTTGATCCGTCGGGGGAAAATGGAGATGCGAGGCTTTATTTTCGCGATTTCTCTGTGCGCATGCGCCGTCACGGGCGGCGCATTTGCAGAAGCGGCTGAGCAGGCGTCGCCGCTGCTCATCACGAACGTCACACTCATCGACGGCACCGGCGCGGCTCCTCAGCCTCACATGAATGTCACGATCGAAAGCGGTCATCTCATTGAGGTCGCTCGAACCGCCTCGAAAACCGTGGCGGGCGAGGTGAAGATCGACGGAACTGGGAAATTCCTCGTTCCGGGATTTTTCGACAACAACGCGCATCTGACGGTGTACGGGCAGCCGGCGCGGCGGGACACGTCGGCGAAATATGGGGACCGTAACGAAGAGCTGGCGCTGGAATTCGCGCAGCGTACGCTCAAAGCGGGCATCACCACGCTGGTCGACAGCTATGGCGTGTTGCCGCCTTCAATCGTGGTGCGCGATCGAATAAACCGGGGTGAAGCGGTGGGTTCGCGGCTCTTGCTGGCGGGCAATATCCTAGGTTGGGGTGGTCCATTTTCCATCACCTTTTCCTTGACGAAAGACGCGGATTTATCGCTGTTCGAGGAAAAATGGAACGATCTTTTGGCGCAAGGGATGGGCGAAGATTTGGCCGATATGACTCCGGAGGAGCTGCGCGTCGCGATGATCGGCTATCTCGACAAGGGCGTCGATGTCATCAAATACGGCGGCACCAGTCATTTCATGCGGCCCTCCCTCATCGGCTTCTCTCCTCGCCAGCAGGCCGTCATCGTTGCGCAGGCCCACAAGAGAGGCAAGCCGGTGCAGACACACGCGACCAGCTCGGAAGGGTTGCGATTGGCGGTCGAGGCGGGAATCGATCTGATTCAGCATCCGGAAATGATGAGCCGAGACCTGCCGGACGACCTGATCCAGCTGATCGTCTCCAAAAAAACTTTCTGTGGCATGCGCGCAAACCTGATCACCGGCGACGCGTGGCGCCATCATCAAACGCAGCGCGCCGATGCGGAAGCGCGAATTGCCAAGATGCCTCCGGCCACCACGAGCGCGGAACATTGGCGGCGGATGGACATGCTGCAAGAGACCTTCGAGATCCAACGCCGCAATGCGATTCGATTGATTTCGGCAGGCTGCAGGGTGACCCCAGCGACTGACAGCTACCTGGGTGATGCGCCGGAATTTCGGCGGGTGGTCAAGACAGAAGAGCTCGAGCCGGGAAGCGGCACGGTTCGGGCGATCGAGGGATTCGTGGAGTTGGGAATGACGCCCATGCAAGCCATCATTGCCGCAACGGCGAATGGCGCGGGTGCGGCGTTCCGCTCCCGGGATTTGGGTACCATCGAGAAAGGCAAAGTCGCGGATCTCGTCCTGCTCGACGCTGATCCTCTGGCGGACATTCACAACATAGAAAAGGTAAGTGCCGTCGTTGCGCAAGGCAAAGCGGTCGATTTGGACAGCCTGCCGCAGCACCCTATTTTCTTTACGAAGCCTTAGAATGGAAGTCCATTACTCGAACCATATTTCGCCATCAACCCCACCGCTTGGCATTCTTGAGGAAACCAGGACGCTGCGCTCTAACGACGCAGAAGCGTTGACCGGTGGGCGCCTGCATGACGACCCAGCGTTCTAGGCGCTCCACCACTCCGGCACCCAGCTTTTCCAAGCATCCGACCTCAGCGGGGATGTCGTCGGTTTCGATGTCGATGTGCACGCGACTTTCGTGGTTGACGCGCTGGATCTGAACGATGGGCTCGTCGGGCTGGGTTTGAAGCATGCGGTAGTTGCCGCGGCTTCCGGGATGCGTCGGGTCCACCTCGCGACCGAGCGCCGCTGCCCAGAAGTCAGCAGCGTCATCAACCTTGGACGTTTTGCAGTCGATCAATACTGCGCATAGCCTGGAATGGTGCATGGCATCTCCTGCCACAATGATACCAAGATGCAATTCATGCGGGTTTGAGGCGAAGGTCAAGCGCCATGTAGCGCGTTCCCGCAATCGGATTGTGGCAATACGCGGGAATCTGCACGAATCCCATCGAGCGATAGAGCGCCTGAGCCTCGATCATCGTCGGCAGCGTGTCGAGCAAGAACCTACGGTATCCAACGAGCCGGGCCTCCTTTATCAGTGCTTCGGTCAGCAAACGGCCGACACCCGCGCCACGGCTCGAGGGACGGAGGTACAGGCGCTTCATTTCGCAATCGGTGCTGAGTATGGGACGTAGAGCCACCACACCAACCGCACTGGTCCCGTCCGAGGCCAGCAGGAGCCGGCCCGCGGGTCGCGCGTAGTGACCGGGCAGCGAAGCCAGTTCCTCGGTAAATCCTTGGAAACAGAGATCGACCCCGAGGGTGGATTGGTACTCGAGAAAGAGTTCGCGCGCTTGCACAATGTCCGCAGCCGTTTGTGCCTCGTGAATGGTGTACATAACAATCGCGCCAGCGGGATGCGCCCGACAAGAATCTGCCAAACGGGCCCCTCGCACAGGCTAGGAACTAGCGCGACCGTAATAATCTGCCACCTAGAGCCGCGGCTAGCATACTCAGCGGCACGCCTAGACACGCGAACAGTCCGATCGTTTTATATACAAGCAGTGAGGACCAATCCGGCGGGTGAAACTGAGCGGTTTGAAGCGTTACGAAGGCGGAGCCAATCAGCCCCAAAATTGCGCCATCGAATATCGCGGCTCGTGGGGCAATCGCGCCGGCCACAAGAGCAGGAACTGCGAAAACCAGACAGGTTAAGGAAGCAGCCGCAATCGGCCAAACCTCTAGAAAAGGTTGCCCTGCGGCACGCCCCAAGCTTCCCACTATCAAAAGAAACGCCGCAACTGCCAATGCCGGTAGGCTCGGCCGCGCTATGTGGGACTGATCCACCGGCATGCGTAAATTCCTCTAGCGGTCAGGTTGACGAACGAGCAGTTGCGACCACGACACGCAAGACGGATCTATGCCAATCGTCGATCGCCTCCTTATTTTCAGCCAACACGGAAGTCCTACGATCGCTCAGAGCGGTTGCAACTCTCGTTGGCGGCGGCGAATGAGTAATTGTCCGAAATACGCAACGATGAACAGAGCCGGTATTAACCAGTGCAGCAGTCGGCTCTGGAACTGAGTGATGAATACAACAGAGCCGTGGCAGTTATATTGGATCACGTTGCCCGTCGCTGCAATCGGTGTGGACGGCGCGCGGCATATTGTTCCTAATAGAATCCACCAAACGCTCATGCCAGCTAACGCAGATACCATCAAAAGAGACAACGCCAGTTTCCATTTTTTCACCAGCCAATCGCGCACTGTGCACCTAACGAATGTAGGGGACTTCCCCGTCCCGAGAGAGCCACGAAGTTCCAAGATTGACGTGTGTGTGCATTTTCAATCTGGGCCGTATGGCGCGCTTAAGGCAATTATGCACGCGGCTCGGGTTTGTGGGAGGTTGCGAAGGAGAAAATGCGCACGCGGCATTTTGCGTATCGTGCGCAAATTTCCCAATGCTTCGAACTTGTGGGGTTGACGGTACGTATTCCCTGCCGACTCCTATTGCGAGGATATCCATGCTGTACACGCACGTCCCCGGGAAAGGGCGCAATGGGGGTCAAAAGTCCGCTGGACCGGCCGATTGGCGACATTTAGAACTGCCTCTATCGGCGCGCATTCTTCCGCTGCTGTGAGCCGGTGCTATTTCGAGATTCCCGCTGTGCCGCTATACTGTCGGCCGCCTGGATATTTCCCCATGGATAGCAGCGAGTTACCGTGTCCAAGTCAGAATCGTCAGATACGCAGTTCTTTAATTCCTTCAGCATGGTGCTCGGACTTTTAGTTGCCTTTGCCATTGTCCTGTTCGCGGTCGCGCGCATCATGGGGGCCGATACGCAGGGGGCGGACGTGCTGCTTGATCCTTTACACCTGGCGGAGGTGCAGAAAAATATTGCTCCCTTGGCACAGGAGGCGATCGCGGGTAAGGACAATTCGGCTTTGGCGGCTTTGGCGGCTTTGAGTGCGCCGGCAGGCGCGGCCCCGGCGGCGAGTGTGCCGACGACAGGAGAGCAAGCATTTACGGAAGTATGTTCCGCATGCCATTCGACGGGCGTCAATGGCGCGCCGAAAATCGGGGATCATGCGGCCTGGGGGCCGCGTATCGCACAAGGCAAGGAAACTCTCTACAAGGCTGCGATCTCGGGCAAGGGCAATATGCCCCCCAAAGGCGGCACGAATTGGCCGGACGCGACTATCCGCATGACTGTCGACTACATGGTGTCGCTCAACAAATAGGCCGGTCCAGAGCCCTCAGTTTCACGGCTTCCGCCACATCGACAATTCGTATTTCGGCTGCACTGCCTAAGTCCGCGCACGTGCGCGCGACCTTGAGCACACGGTGATAAGCCCGCGCCGATAATCCAAGGCGGGCGATCGCGGTGGCGAGCAACGCTCTCGGCTCCTTTGCCAGCCCGCAGAAACGCGTGACTTCGTCGGGCGACAGCCGAGCATTGAGTTTGCCTTGTCGTTGCAGTTGCACGCTCCTTGCCGCGGCCACGCGTCCGGCCACTGCAGCAGAGTCTTCCGCCGTTCGTCCCGCTCCTGCTGGTGTCACTCGCGCTTGCGCTTCGCCCATCAGTTCCTCGACCGGCAGCGGGACTAGCTCAATGTGAATATCGATCCGATCGATGAGCGGGCCGGAGATGCGGTTGCGGTAGCGGATTATTTGCTCTGTCGTGCAATGGCAGCGTCCGCGGGAGTCGCCTGCGTAACCGCAGGGACAGGGATTCATCGCCGCGACCAATTGGAATCTTGCGGGAAACTCGCACGTGCGCTTCAGGCGCGCGACGACAACCACACCGGATTCCAGCGGTTCGCGCAATGCCTCGAGCGCATTGCGCGGAAATTCAGGAAGTTCATCGAGGAACAGCACCCCCAAGTGCGCGAGCGATAATTCGCCGGGCCGCAGTGATCCGCCGCCGATCAGCGCTGCCATCGAAGCCGTGTGTTGCGGGCTGCGGAACGGCCGGCGACCGCCCAAGCTCGGTCTGCGGCCCGCGGCGGATTCCAGGCTCGCGACCTCCAAAATTTCCGGCTCCGACAAGGGCGGCAACAATCCTGGTAATCGTTGCGCGAGCAACGTCTTGCCGGCACCGGGGGGACCGATCATCAAAAGCCCATGCTCGCCGGCCGCGGCGATCTCCAAGGCACGTTTGGCGGCGTACTGGCCGCGTACCTCCGAGAGATCCGGAAGCGATTTCTGTCGGCCCTCGAGACTGTTCGATTGCGATAGAACTTGCCTCTGGGATGGGGCTGCCGTCTGCTCTGGCGGCCGGGCTTTTCCGCCGAGAGCGGCGACCACTTCGTACAGGTTATTCATGAGTCGAAGCTTTGCGCCATTGAGCAGACTTGCTTCGAGCGCGTTCGAGGCCGGCAAAATCATTTCGCTGCCGAGCTTTGCGCCGGCGATCAGCGCGGGCAATAGCTTGGGTGTTTCGCGAAGTGCGCCTCCCAGGGACAATTCGCCGTAAAACTCGCGATAATTGAGTGCATGCCGATCAATCTTGCGGTCGGCCGCCAAAATGCCGACGGCAATCGGCAGATCGAAGCGGCCGCCTTCCTTCGGCAGATCCGCCGGCGACAAATTGACGGTAATGCGACGCTGCGGAAAATCATATCCGGCGGTGACGAGCGCAGCGCGGACCCGCTCTTTACTCTCGCGCACTACGGCTTCGGGAAGTCCGACCAGCGCGAACGCCGGCAAGCCGTTGCCCAAGTGCACTTCGACCCGGACCAGCGGCGCCTCGAGTCCGGCGGGCGCGCGGCTGAAGACGGTGCTCACTTCCTTGTGAGTGTCCATACGCTGAGCCTCGAGGCCTTAACCCGCTTGGCGACTTATTGCGGCGATAGTTTCGTTTCGAGCTCTTTCAGGCGAGCTTCGATGGCCATTAGCTTTGCCTGAGTACGTTCCAAGATTGCGGCTTGCACATCGAAATCCTGCCGGGTGACCAGATCGAGTTTGGCCAACTGCGCCTGCAGAACGGCTTTGAAGTTGCCCTCAAGATCCCGGCCGAAAGCACGCAGCGATTCGGGCACGGAATCAGCCAAGCGTTTCGCCAAGTCATCCAAGCCATTCGAATTGATGAAACTCATTTTTTGCCTCGCATCGCTTCTGATCGGCTCGCACTTCGTTAATGCACGCGTGGAATTGCTGCGCGCCACTTGAGTGCGTCGCATTGGTCGTGCCAAACCTAAGCCATTGATTTATTGAGCTCCTGACGCGGCACGCAAACTGCAATCTCTGAAATGATACTACGCGGAAAAGGAGTGGGTAGCTGTCTGAATTACCGATGAATGCGGGGACAAATGCATGAAGCTGATCACCGCGGTCATGAAGCCTTTCAAGCTGGACGAGGTTCGGCTGGCGGTTGCAGACCTCGGCATCCAGGGAGTGACCGTCACTGAAGTACAGGGATACGGCATTTGACCAGGACGCGCAGAGACGTATCGAGGCGCTGAGTACCAGATCGATTTTTTGCCCAAGGCGAAGGTCGAACTCGCGGTGGACGATTCGATTGCGGAGCAGGTCTTGGAGGCGATCTGCAACATCGCCCGGACGGGTGCCTCGGATGGAAAGGTGTGGATACTCGAACTGGAACAGGCAGTGCGGATTCGCACCGGTGAAAGCGGTCCGGACGCCCTCAAAAGTGCCCGCGCCGTTTTTTATCCACGCGCCCGGCGCGAGACGCCTCGCGTTTATACCCCGGCAGAAATGAACACGTCATGCTGCGACGCAGCAGTTTTATTTCGAATTCCGCTGCTAAACTGCGTTTTACTTAAACTGGAGCCGATGCATGAAAATGGTCATCGCCATCATCAAACCCTTCAAGCTTGACGATGTGCGCGCCGCACTGGCCGAGGTGGGTATTCAAGGCATTACCGTGACAGAGGTCAAAGGCTTTGGACGTCAAAAGGGTCACACTGAGCTCTATCGGGGGGCGGAATACGTTGTTGATTTCCTGCCCAAAGTGAAGCTCGAGCTTGCCGTCGATGATGAGCAGGTTGAGCGGGTTGTGGAAGCCATTATTGAAACGGCGCGCACGGGTAAAATTGGTGACGGCAAGATTTTTGTGTGCGATCTCGGCCAGGCGGTGCGCATCCGCACCGGCGAGGCCGGCTCGCGTGCCTTGTAACAATTAAGCGAGGACTGGACGATGAAACGCCTTTTGTTGTTCGCCGCTTTGATCGCTTGGTCGGGCATGGCCTCCGCCGTCGTCTACAAATGGTTCGACGCTCAGGGCAAGTTGCAGTATGGCGATCGGCCGCCCGATGGCGTACACGCGGAGATAGTCGAGCTCTTGGTGGCGCACTCCGCATCGACGCGATCGGCGCCGACCGCGCCTGCGGCAAGAAACGCCTCCGTCCCCGCAGTCAAAGACGCCGACGAAAAGAAGGCGGTGGCGCAAGACGTTGCCCAGACTCGCGACAAGCAATGTACTGAGGCGCAGGATCGCTACAAGAAACTGATCGAAGGCCGCAGGCTCTACAAAACCGGTCCCGACGGCGAACGTCAGTTCATGAATTCCGAAGAAATCGACACCGAACGGCTGAACGCCAAACGGGATGTCGACACCATTTGCAACAGCACCACCTGAGCGCCAACTGCTAAGAGAGCCTGCTCCGCCGCCATCGGTCGCGGCTCCAGTACGGGCGCCTGCCACGCCGGCGCCGACGGCTCGGCTCAATGCGCCTGCGAGTCCTGCAGTTTTCACGCGCTTTGCCGCGGAAGGCGCAAAGCCTTAGGCTACCGTCCTTTGGCAGATCTTAAGGACCGTTCACATGCAAACAGGCTTCGTTGGATTGGGTGCCATGGGCGCGCACATGGCGCGCAATCTTCACCGCGCCGGACTACTCACCGGCGTCTGGAATCGCACCCCCGAGAAATCCAAGGCGCTGGCCGCGGAATTGAAGGTGCTGGCGTTCGCGAATTTGACCGAGCTTGCGGGCAATTGCGAAGCCGTGGTGATCTGCGTGTCCGCTGACAAAGATTTGCGCGAAGTCGTCGCGGGCTTGGAGCCGGGCCTGACGCCGAACATGATCGTCATGGATTGCTCCACGGTGGGAAAGGACACGGTGCGCGATCTCTACAATCAACTCAACGCGCTCGGCGTCGGATTTCTCGACTGTCCGGTGAGCGGCGGCGTCGAAGGCGCGAGGACGGCATCGCTCGCCATCATGTGCGGCGGCGATGAATTGGTCTTCAACCGGGCGCAGCCGATCCTGGAAAAAATGGGCAAGGCCGTAGCCTACATGGGCGCCAGCGGCTCGGGCCAGGTGACGAAGGCCACCAACCAAATTATGTGCGCCGGCATTATCCAAGCCGTGGGCGAGGCGATGGCGTTTGCGCATGAAGAAGGCGTCGATCTGAAAAAGGTGATCGATGTCTTGGGCAAGGGCGCGGGTTCGAGCTGGTATTTCGTCAACCGTGCGCCGTTCATGGCCAACAATAATTTTCCCGCGGGCTTTCGCGTGCGGCTCCACGATAAGGACCTGCGCATCTGCCGCGAAATGGCGGCGAAGCATGGCGGCGTGTTGCCCGTGGTAGAATCGACGCTCGAGGAGTACGCAAAATTGATCGCCGCAGGCTACGGCGATGAAGACATCTCCGCCATCTATCGCCTGAAGACCAAGTTGTTCCCCCCGAAACCCGAGTCCATGTGACAGCGCGGCTACGCATCGCCACGCGTAAGAGTCAGCTGGCGCTTTGGCAGGCGGAGCATGTGTCGGCGCTGTTGCGCGCTGCGCATCCGGGACTGGAAATCGAGCTGGTGCCGCTGCTGACGCAGGGTGATCGCATTCAGGATCGGACCTTGGCTGCCATCGGCGGCAAGGGTTTGTTCATCAAGGAGCTCGAGGTCGCGCTGGAGGATCTGCGCGCCGACATCGCGGTGCATTCGATGAAAGATGTGCCGGCGGATCTTCCGCAGGGACTGATTATCGGCGCGGTGTTGAAACGCGCCGATCCTCGAGATGCGTTGGTGACCAGGTCTGGCATCGCCAGACTGGAAGACTTGCCGCACGGCGCTGTGGTGGGGACCTCGAGCCTGCGCCGCCAAGCTCAGATCCGCGCATTGCGGCCGGATTTGAGCATTGAATCGCTGCGCGGCAATGTGGACACGCGCCTGCGCAAGCTTGATGCGGGGCGGGAATCGGACGGCAGGGACGGCGGCGCCACGGGGATGGCCGCGAGCGGCAAGCGCATGGACGCCATCGTTCTCGCCTGCGCGGGTCTCATCCGCTTGGGATTGGAATCGCGCATCACCGCGCGCCTCGATCCAAAAATTTGTCTGCCGGCGGTGACCCAGGGCGTGATCGGGGTCGAGTGCCGGCAAAACGATTCGCGCACGGTTCAGTTCCTGCGGGCGCTGGAAGATCCTGGCACCCGCAAGGTGATGGATGCGGAGCGTGCATTTGCTGCGCGCTTGGGCGGCAGCTGCCAATCGCCGATCGCGGCCTATGCCGAGCTCAACGCCGATCGAATCACGCTGCGCGGACTGGTTGCGGAGCCGGATGGCTCGCGGCTCCTTAAGGATACCGAGTCGGACAGCGCAGATAATCCGGCGGCACTGGGTCGGCAGTTGGCGGAGCGGATCTTGGCGGCGGGCGCCGGCCCGTTGCTTGAGCGCTTGCGCGCGGGCCAGACGTAGCTCGAATGCCGCGAAACTCCTAAATGCCGCTTCAGGGAGTCGGCGTCCTCGTCACCCGGCCCGAATTTCAGGCGATGTCCCTGTGCCGGTTGTTGGAATCTTTGGGTGCGACGACGCTGCGCATGCCGGCGGTTGAAATCAAACCCCTTAAAGACAGACGCGCGCTCACGCAGCAACTGGGCGCTCTCGAGAATTTTGATGTGATCTTGTTCACCAGCGCCAACGCGGTCCGCTTTGGCGCGTTCTTTCTCGATCAGAAGCGCGATCTCACGCTCGCGGCGCTGGGGCCGGCCACCGCTCGTGCCCTGGACCATGCGGGTTACCGCGTGGCCATGCAACCGGGTGA
Organism: Steroidobacteraceae bacterium; assembly: GCA_039924385.1. GTDB lineage: Bacteria > Pseudomonadota > Gammaproteobacteria > Steroidobacterales > Steroidobacteraceae > Bog-1198. The sequence continues at coordinate 85,024 of JBDTAV010000028.1, read as the reverse complement.
AACCCTTGACTCTGAGGGTCTGCTTGCGCACCCGCGGCTGGAACATGTTGCGGGTCACCGTATCCTGATCATCAAAGGAGCCCAGGGACGGGACCTGCTCCAACAAGAACTCACGCGGCGCGGCGCGGCGGTGATATGCGCCGACGTGTACGAGCGGGTGCCGGCTACATTAAGCGCGACGGTGCTGGAGTCGGTGCAGGAGCGATTCGCGGCGGGCGAGATGCAAGTGATCACGGCGACGAGTCTCGCGATCGGCGCCGCGCTGCTCAAAGTTGCACCGCCTGCCTTGCGCGGCGAATTCGAACGTGTGCACTGGCTGGTGCCGGGCGAGCGTGTTGCGTCTGGCTTGCGCGAGCTCGGCCTCAAGGCGCCGCTGCTGCAGGCGGAATCGGCGGAAGATCAGGACTTGGCCGGGGCACTCGTCCACTGGCGGGCCAGCGTGTCGGAGGCGGGGTCGAAGGAATCGTAGTACAGCCACGTCATGGCGCTGGCGCGCGCAGCGTATTCGCGCTGGATTGCGGCGATCATCGCGGGAGGCCCGGCAGCATACACTTCGATCGCTTCGAGATCCGGGAGATCTCCAATTGCGGCTTCGTGCACCCAGCCGGTTCGGCCGCGCCAGTCCGGCGTGGCCTCGGACAGCACCGGCACGTAGGTAAGCGAAGCGGCGCGGCGGCTCAATTGCTCGAGTGTTGCGTGCGCATACAGGTCCCGTTCGCTGCGCACGCCCCAATAGAGCTGCATGTCGCGCTCAACTCCATTCTCGATGAGGTGGCGCAAGATGCTGAGCAGCGGCGCAATGCCCGTGCCGCCGCCGATCAGCACCATGCGGGGAGCTTCGCTCCGGTGCGGATGGTAGGTGAACGTGCCCAAGGGGCCTTCTATCGAGAGCAATGCTGCACGCATGTCCTCGTGGAATAACCGCTCGCTGAATTCTCCGCCGCTGATCCGGCGGACATGCAGCTCCAGCGGCCTGGCTTCGTGCGGCGGCGATGCAATGGAAAAACTGCGGCGCCGCCCGCCCGGCAGCAGGATGTCGATGTATTGGCCGGCCTCGAAGCTGAAATCTTCCGCAATGGGCAGGCGCAGGAACAATCCCATGACATCGTGCGACAGGGGAACGGCGCGCTCGATGCGGCACGGCAGGCGCTTGAGTTGGGCCGTGTCGGCGGCGCGTATTTCAAAAGCTTCGATGCAAAGGTCGGTGAGTGCACGCGCCTGGCACAGCAGGATCACGCCGTCTGCGATCTCGGTTTCAGAAAGCCCGAGCGGCCTTCCGTTGGGATAGTCGATTTCGCCGCGCACGAGACGCGCCTTGCAGGCGCCGCAATTGCCGCCTTTGCAGCTATGCGGCAGATTGAGCGCAGCATCTGAAGCGGCCTCGAGCAGCGGCTGGGCGGCGGCGGCGTTGAAGCTGCGGCTTGAATGGGCAATGCTGATGAGCACGGGTACAACCTGCGCACGGGGTGGCCGGCGCTGTTTGACCTTAAGCGCTGGGCTGGCTGCGCTTGCTGTCCAGCCATTCGTGGATCGATTCCCACTGCTTCCAATCCGGCCAGGCGAGATATTCGGGCAGCTCGAGCACGCCCATGCCGCGCGAATAGGCGCGTACATAGTTCTGCGCTTCGCGCAGGTGCCCGAGGTAGGGCACCTTGAGCTTGCTCAAGTATCGGTCCAGCTCCTCGTACACCAGGGTGTGTTCGCGCACGCGGTTAGCAATCACCGCGAGACGAGCCTGTTTGCGCGACACCTTGCCGATTTCCAGCAACTCCGCCATGAAATGACCGCAGGCTTTCATGTCGATGCTCGAAGGCAGGACCGGCACAATGATGGTTTCGGCGCGCCGCACCAGTTCATTTAATTCCGTGCCGTGAACGCGGGCGGGCGCATCGATGACGAGCACTTCGGTGTTGCGCGGCACATTGCGCAGGCCGTCCTCGAACGCGGCGGCACCGGAAATCGCCGGCAGGTCGGCGGGCCGCATTGCCAACCAATCGAGACTGGAGCGCTGCGGGTCGTAGTCCGCGATGCATACCTTGTGCCCGTCGCGGGCGAGAAATACGGCGATGTTGGTGGAAAGCGTGCTCTTGCCGCAGCCGCCCTTCGCGTTCAATACCATGACGTGGCGCATAACCCCCCGGCTTTGTTGTTGTTCTAAGGTAGAACTTTACGCGAACATTGCGCAACCCCCGAGCGGAATTTTGCCGCATCGGCTATGCTGGCGATATGCGCATCGAGTTTATGAAGATGCAAGGCTTGGGCAACGATTTTCTGGTGTTCGACGCCGCCGCCACCGCCGCTGACACTCCCCTGGATGAAAGCACGCTACGCGCCCTCGCCGATCGGCACACCGGCGTGGGTTTCGATCAAGCGTTGATGTTGGAATCGCCGCGCGATCCTGCGAGCCGCGTGTTCTACCGAATATTTAATTCCGACGGCACGGAGGTCGAACAGTGCGGCAATGGCGCGCGCTGTATCGCGGCCCTGCTCTACGCGCGCGCGCCCGAGCTGGGCCGCGATCTCATCATGGGCAGCCCCGCCGGACGGGTGCGCGCCCGCGTCCGGGATGATGGCCTGGTATCGGTGGACATGGGGATCCCGCAGTTCGAGGAGCCTTTCGAGTTTTTCTTGAAAATCGAGGGGAAGGACATCGGCATGAGCGCGCTGCGCCTGGGTAATCCCCACGCAGTGCTGCGTGTGCCCGATGTGAAAACCGCGCCGGTGGAACTGTGGGCGCCCAGCATCCAGCGGCATCCGCACTTCCCCAATCGCGCCAATGTGGGATTCATGCAGATCCTCGGCCGCAACCATATTTTGCTGCGCGTGTTCGAGCGCGGCGCCGGCGAAACGCAAGCCTGCGGCACCGGAGCCTGCGTCGCCGTCGCGGTAGGCGTGCGTCAAGGGTTGCTCGACGGCGAAGTGAGAGTGGACTTGCCGGGCGGCACCGCGATGGTTTCTTGGGAGGGCCGGGGACAGCACGTCTGGCTGACCGGTCCCGCCACCACGGTTTTTACAGGTTCGATCGATTTAACGCGATTCACGGGAGCCAAACAATGACCACGAGTCACGCGCGCGGGATCAAGCAGGATGCGCTCAACGACAACAGTGTCGGGGACTATTTGCTGACCTATCCGGACTTCTTCGAGCGCAACTCGCAACTCTTGACCAAGTTGCGTCTGCCGCATGTCCGCGACGTGGCGGCCACGGTGAGTTTGGTGGAACGCCAGGTTGAGGTGCTACGCGAGCGCAATCAGTCGCTCGAACGCAAGCTGAAAGAGTTGCTGGATGTGGCGCGGGCCAATGATGCCCTGGCGGATCGAATCCATCGCCTGAGCCAGCGGCTGATTCGCACGCGGACCCTGGCGGAAGCAATCAACGCCATCGAGACCTCGCTGCGCGAGGATTTCGACGCGATGCATTCCGTGCTGGTGCTGTTCCTCGAGGAGGCGCGCGCGCTCGAGCCTGTGATGGGCCGGTTTTTGCGCGTCGCGAATCGGATCGACGAGGACATGCGGACTTTTGACTCCCTGTTGAGTTCCGGCAAGCCGCGTTGCGGCCAGGTGCGCGATGCGCAGCGCGATTATCTTTTCGGGAAGGATTCTGTGGCGATTGGCTCGGTGGCGCTCACGCCCTTGGGCCAAAAGGGCGCGCTCGGCATCCTGGCCATCGGTGCCAGCGACGCGGAACGCTTCCACCCGGGCATGAGCACCGAATTCCTGCTGCGCATCGGCGAACTCGTGACTTACGCGCTGATGCGTTGATCTAAACCTGTGCTGCTTCGCGAGCGCGAACGGATCGAGCGATTCCTATCGCACCTGAACTTCGAGCGCCGCATGAGCACGCACACCGTGGCCGCCTATCGCCACGACCTTAAGACACTTGCGGGATTTTGCGAGACCCGCAAAATCCCTCGCTGGTCGGCTTTGAACAATTTTCAGGTGCGCGCCTTTGCCGCGGCCGAGCACGCCGGCGGCATCGCGCCGCGCAGCATTCAGCGGCGCTTGTCGGCGGTGCGCTCGTTCTACGAATACCTGATGCGCGAAGGCCATGCCAAGAATAATCCGGCGCTCGAGGTGCGCGCGCCTAAATCCAAGAAGCGCCTGCCGGCAACCTTGGACGCCGATCAAATGGCGCGCCTGCTCGACTTTCGGGCGGACGATTCGCTCTCGGCGCGCGACAAGGCAATGATGGAATTGTTCTATTCGTCGGGCCTGCGTCTGAGCGAATTGGTGGGGCTGGAAGTTTCGGCCGTCGATCTCAAAGATCGGACCGTGCGAGTGCTGGGCAAGGGCAGCAAGACGCGCATCGTGCCCGTTGGGCGCCACGCCATCGACGCGCTGAAGAGATGGCTGACGGAGCGCGCCGCGCTCATCCGGGACAAGCCGGCGTCCGCTTCCGCTCAAGGAGGCGCAGTGTTCGTGGGTAAATCAGGGCGGCCTCTGACGGTGCGTGCGGTGCAGTTGCGGGTGGGTGTATGGGCGCGCCGCCAAGGCCTGTCCATGCACGTGCATCCGCATATGTTTCGCCATTCCTTTGCAACCCACCTGTTGGAATCCAGCGGCGACTTGCGCGGCGTGCAGGAATTGCTGGGGCACGCCGACATCAGCACCACCCAGGTTTACACGCATTTGGACTTTCAACGCCTGGCCAGCGTTTACGATGCCGCCCACCCGCGGGCCCGGCGCCGGTCCTGAACAGCTTGAAAGGGCTTCAAGTCGGCCCCACGGTACCGATACTTCTATGAGACATGATCCGGATCGGATTTACGGCACGACCATTCTGGCGGTACGGCGCAATGGCCGCGTCGCAGTGGGCGGCGATGGCCAAGTCACCTTGGGACAAAGCGTGATGAAGTCCAACGCCCGCAAAGTGCGGCGGCTCTATGACGGCAAGGTGCTGGCCGGATTTGCCGGCGGCACGGCGGATGCCTTCACCTTGTTCGAACGCTTCGAGGGCAAGCTGGAGAAATTCGGCAATCTCACGCGCGCGGCCATCGAACTGGCAAAGGATTGGCGCAGCGATCGCAGCCTGCGCCGCTTGGAGGCCCTGCTCTGCGTGGCCGATGCGACGAGCACCTACGTCATTTCGGGAACGGGCGATGTCATCGAGCCCGAACATGATCTGATCGCCATTGGTTCAGGCGCGGGCTTCGCGCAAGCTGCAGCCCTGGCATTCATGCAAAGCGGCGACTTGTCCGCGCGCGACATTGTCGAGCGCTCGCTCAACATCGCCGCCGACATCTGCATCTATACCAATCGCAGCCTGACCATCGAGGAACTGTAGTGCTCCCGAGTAACCAGTCAGGCTCCTCGCAGATGACGCCGCGCGAGATCGTCGAAGAACTCGACAAGCATATTGTCGGCCAGAAGGCGGCCAAGCGCGCGGTCGCGATCGCCTTGCGCAACCGTTGGCGGCGCCAGCAGGTAGCCGAATCGCTGCGTCAGGAGATCACCCCGAAGAACATTCTCATGATTGGGCCCACAGGGGTGGGCAAAACCGAGATCGCGCGCCGCCTGGCCCGGCTGGCCAAAGCGCCTTTCATCAAAGTTGAGGCCACGAAATTCACTGAAGTGGGCTATGTTGGGCGAGAAGTCGATTCGATCGTCCGTGATCTTGTCGAGATCTCCGTCAAAATGACCCGAGAAGAGGAGATGGCTAAGGTGCGTCACCGCGCCGCCGACGCGGCAGAGGATCGAGTGCTCGATATCTTGCTGCCCCGGGCCCAAGCCGGGTTCACGCCAGAAGCCGGCGCGAAGGACAACGACACGCGGCAGCGCTTTCGCAAAATGCTGCGCGAAGGCCAGCTGGACGATCGCGAGATCGAAATCGAAATTCGCGCGATGCCGATGGGCTTGGAAATCATGGCGCCGCCCGGCATGGAAGAAATGACTCAACAGCTGCAGGGGATGTTTCAGAACCTCGGCAGCAGCCGCACCCGCAGCCGCAAGGTCAAAATCAAGGAAGCCTTAAAGCTGCTGGTCGATGAAGAAGCGTCGAAAATGATCAATGAGGAGGAGCTGAAGCTGCGCGCGGTCGAGAACGCCGAACAGAACGGCATCGTGTTCATCGATGAAATCGACAAGATCGCACGCCGCCAGGAAACCATGGGCGCGGACGTGTCGCGTGAAGGCGTGCAGCGCGACTTGCTGCCGCTGGTCGAAGGCTGCACCGTGAACACGAAGTACGGCACGGTCAAAACCGATCATGTGCTATTCATCGCATCCGGCGCGTTTCACATGTCCAAACCCTCGGACCTGATTCCGGAATTGCAGGGCCGCCTGCCGATCCGGGTCGAGCTCGAGCCGCTGGCCGTCGGCGATTTCGTGCGGATCCTGACCGAGCCCGACGCCTCGTTGTGCCGGCAGTACTCGGCCTTGATGGCAACTGAAGGATTGACGCTGGAATTTGCGGAATCCGGCGTGCAGCGGCTCGCCGAAGTGGCTTTCGAGGTCAATGAGCGCACTGAGAACATCGGCGCGCGGCGTCTGCACACGGTCATGGAGCGCCTGCTCGAGACCGTGTCCTTCGACGCGGCGGATCGCAATGGCACGCGCGTGGTGATCAATCGCGAGTACGTGCAAGGTAATTTAGGCGAGCTGGTCAAAGATCAGGATCTGTCGCGGTACATTCTGTGAGCTCCTTCAAGTCGGCGCAGCCCACCGACATCAAGCTGCGCACCGAGTCGCGGCTGCTCGACGTAAGCTTCGATGACGGCGCTCATTTCGAGCTGCCGTTCGAATACCTGCGCGTGTTTTCGCCCTCGGCCGAAGTGAAAGGTCACGGCGGCGGCGAGGGCGCGCTGGTGCTGGACAAGCAGAACGTCGGAATCAGCGGCGTGGAACCCGTGGGCAACTATGCCCTGCGCCTGTTCTTTGACGACGGCCACAATACGGGGCTGTATTCCTGGAGCGTCCTGTACCAGCTGGGCAGGGACCGCGCCGTGAACTGGGCGCGCTATAAAGAACGCTGCGCCGAGGCTGATATTTCAGCAAAACACAGGCCGCCAAAGCCCTAGGAGCCTGTCTGTCAGCCAGGCCCCCCAGCCGCAGTCGGCTACAATGGGCCCTCACGACTTTCAAGGGCGACATGGCGGATTCCGATCGATCAGTGGATTTTGGCTTCGAAAAGGTCGCGGCGGCCGACAAGGCGGAGCGCGTGCGCGCCGTGTTTGCATCGGTCGCGGGTAAATACGATGTCATGAACGACCTGATGTCGTTTGGCGCGCATCGGTTATGGAAACACTTCACGTTGTCGCTGACCGGCTTGCGCCCAGGACAACGCGCCCTGGACGTCGCCGGTGGGACCGGCGATCTGACGGCCGGACTGTTGCGCCAGGTCGGCAAGTCCGGCCGCGTCGTGCTGTCGGACATCAATCCGGCCATGTTGGAGATCGGCCGCGACCGCCTGCTCGATTTGGGGTTCGCGGGTAATGTGGAGTGCATCGTGGCCGATGCGGAGCGGCTGCCTTTCGAGGACAACGCATTTGACGTCGTCACCATCGGCTTTGGCTTGCGCAATGTGACCGACAAGGCCGCGGCGCTCAAGTCCATGCACCGTGTGCTGAAACCGGGCGGTCAATTATTGGTGTTGGAATTTTCGACGCCGACGGCGCCGGGCCTGAAGCCGATTTACGACGCCTACTCCTTCAAGATCTTGCCGCTGCTGGGCGGACTCATCGCCAAGGACGCCAACAGCTATCGCTATCTCGCGGAATCGATCCGTATGCACCCGAATCAAGAAGCCTTGTTAGAGATGCTGCGCACCGCGGGTTTCATCCAGGCGCGCTATCACAATCTCAGCGGCGGGATCGTCGCCGTACATCGCGGCTACAAGATCTGACATGTCCGCGAAAATCTGACATGCCCGCAACTCCCGCCTGGTTGGCCTCAGCCGAAGCCGTCTTGAATCGAAATATCGCCGCATCGAGCCGCGCGGCCGCGCTGGCCAAGCGGCTCGAGGGGACCAGCCTGCAAGTCGACGTCGATGGCATCACCCGGGTTCGCACCACCTGCTTCGCCGGCCGCGCCGCATTGCTGGCGGGAGATGATTCGCCGGCGGACGCGGTGATTTCCGGATCGGCGCCGGCGCTGCTGCAAATGTTCAAAGGCGGGACGCCGAGCGCGCAAACACGGATGTCGGTGCAGATACGCGGCGATGCCGAGATCGCCAACTTGTATCGCGATTTGTTTGCGGCGGCGCGTCCTGACCTGGAGGAAGAGTTGTCCCGCTGGGTGGGCGACATGCCGGCACGGCATCTGTCCTTGCTTGCCAAGAGCGTGCGGACTTGGGCACGCCGCGCCCGGCGCACGGCCGGCGAGAACATCGCCGAGTACCTGCAGGAAGAGGGCCGTGATCTGGTTACGAGAACCGAAATGGAGGAGTTCCTGCGCGGCGTCGACGCCGTGCGGGAGAGCCTTGATCGGATCGAAGCCCGCTTGATTTTGATCGAGCGTCGGGCGGGCAGCGCCTGATGCGTTTGCGGGTGCTGGCGAGGCTGTTCAAGATCCAGCGGGTGCTGGTCAGGCACCGGCTCGATGAGTTCGTGCGCGCCACCGATTTGTACCGGCCGCTGCGTTATCTCTACTATGTTTCGCCATGGACCTGGTTCCAGCGCGGCGTTGGCGGCACGCGCGGCGAACGCTTGCGCCTGGCGCTCCAGGAGTTGGGCCCAATTTTTGTGAAATTCGGTCAGGCGCTCTCCACACGGCGCGACCTGCTGCCCGTCGACATCGCCGACGAGTTGGCGAAGCTGCAGGACCGCGTGCCGCCCTTCCCCGGCGCTGTCGCCGTCGCCATGATCGAGAAAACCTTCGGGCAGCCGCTGACCGACATTTTCGGCAGCTTCGAATCATCGCCCCTGGCTGCCGCGTCCATCGCGCAGGTGCATGCGGCCACCCTGAAGAACGGCGATGAGGTAGTGGTCAAGGTGCTTCGGCCGGACATGCGGGAGGTCGTCGATCTTGACCTGGAAGTGCTCGACGCGCTGGCGAGGCTTGCCGACGAGTACTGGATCGAGGCGCGTCCTGTCAGACCCATCGAGGTGGTGCGCGAGTACCGCAAGACGGTTACCGATGAACTCGATCTGATGCGCGAGGCCGGCAATGCCGCACAGCTGAAGCGCAATTTCGCGGGTTCCTCACTGCTGTACGTGCCGCAAATTCACTGGGACTACTGCCGCCAGAACGTCATGGTGATGGAGCGCATTCACGGCATCATCGTGAGCCGGGTGGACGAGCTGCGGACGCGCGGCACGGACATCGCCAAGCTCGCCGAGAACGGCGTCGAGATCTTTTTCACGCAGGTGTTCCGCCACAATTTCTTTCATGCCGACATGCACCCTGGCAATATCTTCGTACAGATCGATGACCCGCGGAATCCGCGCTACGCGGCGGTGGATTTCGGCATCGTCGGCACCTTGCAGCCGCGCGACCAGCATTATCTGGCGGAAAATTTCATGGCCTTCTTCAATCGCGACTATCGCCGCATCGCGCAGCTGCATATTGAAAGCGGCTGGGTGCCGAAAGGCACTCGGGTCGATGAGCTCGAATCCGCGGTACGCACGGTTTGCGAGCCGATCTACAACAAGCCGCTCAAGGAGATTTCTTTCGCGCAAGTGCTGCTGCGGCTGTTCGAGACGGCGCGGCGTTTCGACATGCAGGTGCAGCCGCAACTGATTTTGCTGCAAAAGACTTTATTCAACATTGAGGGCTTGGGCAGACAGCTCTACCCGGAACTCGATCTCTGGAAGACCGCGCAGCCGGTGCTGCGTGAATGGATGAAAGAGCGCACCAGCCCGCGCACCATATTCAAGGAGATTCGCGCACATTGGCCGAATGCACTGCTGACTTTGCGGCAGATACCGCAAATCCTGCAGACCTCCATTCGCGAAGCAGCTGAAGGAACCGCGCCCGCCGTCGATCGGGAGCTGATGTTGCTGCGCGCGGAAATGGGTGCGGCGGCTGCGCGTCGCGACTTGTGGCTGGCTGCGGGCGTGCTGTGGCTGTCCGGCTTGATTTGGCTGGCCCAGCCTCCGCAATATCGCTGGTTTGGAGCAGCGCAAATGATTGCTGCCATCCTCCTATTCCTGAGATTACGCTTCCGGCCTTAGGATCGAATGAGAATTCCCATAGAAAGTTCGACCAGTTACCGGGGCCGTAATTCGCGGCCGAATTTGCCCGCGCTCGCCTTATTTCTCTTAGCAACGCTGGGCGCGGGTGCCGTCGGCGCCCTGTTCTCACCGGGCTTTTCAGCCTCGACCGCGCATTGGTACGCAGCGCTGGCCAAGCCGAACTGGCTGCCGCCGCAAAGCTGGTTCGGGCCCATATGGACAGTCCTGTATGTGTTGATGGCGATCGCGGCCTGGATCATCTGGCGCGAACGCTACCATCGCGGGCGGACTGCTGCGATCAGTGTCTTTTGTATTCAGCTGCTTTTGAACGCGCTGTGGGCGCCGGTGTTCTTCGGCTTGAAGAATATCGGCGCGGGACTTTTTGCTATCGTGGCACTCTGGCTGGCGGTGGGCTGGACGATGAGAGAATTTGCACGAGTGAAGTCCGCCGCGGTCCTGATCCTGGTGCCGTACTTTTTGTGGGTAACTTTCGCCGCTGCGATCAATCTCGCCGTCTGGAGATTGAATCCATGATTGCGGCGTGTAGGTATCGGATTACGTTCTGTAGGGTCGATACACCGATCGCTTGGACGAATGATTTCAATCACCCTGTCCAGGCTGCGTCGAGTACATCACGGCGAGAATCCGGGGCTAAAGTAATCTCTGCCAAGCCCACTGAGCGCACATTTTGCGTCAGTCGGAATTAGCACCCTACCCCGTGAGATTTCAAGCACGATGTACTCGACCGCAGCAGTCTACATGCCGATAGACCCATCCCGTCTATTTAGCTCCCCTCACCAGGGGACGCCGCGCACCCACCTCTTGTCCAATGGCAACTACTCGGTGATGCTGACCGCGGCGGGCTCAGGGTTTAGCCGCTGGCAGGACATTGCGCTGACGCGCTGGCGCGAGGATCCAACCTGCGACCCGTGGGGCTATTACATTTTCCTGCGCGATGTCTTCAACGGCCACGTATGGTCGGCCGGCTATCAGCCCGTCGGCAGGGAATCCGAAATCTACGAGGTGGAATTCTTCGAAGATCGCGCGGAATTTCGCCGCAAGGACGGACCGATCCGCACCGTCATGGAGATCATCGTGTCTCCGGAAGACGACGCTGAAGTGCGGCGCTTATCTCTCACCAACGAAGGCCGCGGCGTGCGCGAGATCGAGCTGACCTCGTACTCGGAAGTGGTTTTAAGTCCGCCGGCGGCCGATTCCGCCCACCCGGCATTTTCGAAGATGTTCGTGCAGACCGAATTTGTCGCGGAGCGCGGCGCGCTGCTGGCAACCCGGCGGCCGCGCGATCCCGGCCAGGCCCCACTGTGGATGGCGCATTTCAACTCGTTGGACGGCGAGGCCATCGGCAGCCTGCAGTTCGAGACCGATCGCGCGCGTTTCTTGGGCCGCGGGCACGACGTGCGCAACGCCGCATCCATCATGGATGCGAGGCCCTTGTCCAATTCCGTGGGCACCGTGCTCGATCCGGTCTTGTCGCTGCGGCGCCGTGTGCGCATCGATCCCGGCGAAACTGTCCATGCGGCGTTTTGGACCGGCGTCGGCACCAGCCGCGCTCAAGCCTTGAGCCTCACCGACAAGCTGAGCGGTGAGGCGGCTTTTCAGCGCACGAAAACACTTTCTCGGGCGAGGGCGGAGGTCCAGCTGCGCGAGTCCAATCTCGGTACCGAGGATGCGCAGCTCTTTCAGGAAATTGCCGGAAGAATTCTGTATTCGGATGCTTCGCTGCGCGCCCCGGCCGAGATGCTCAATCGCAATCAGCTGGGCCAACCTGCGTTGTGGGCGCTGGGTGTGTCGGGCGATCTGCCCATTGTGCTCGCCACGATCTGCGCCGAGACCGACATCGGGCAAGTTGTACAATTGCTGCGCGCACAAGCCTATTGGCAGGCCAAATGTCTGGCAGCGGACCTGGTCATTTTGAATACCGCGGCCGCCGCCGCCGCACCGCCCCTTCAGGCCGCACTCGAGGCCCTGACCAAGCACGATTCCAGCAACAAGGGGTCGTCGGCTGCGCTGCGTGCCGACGCCATAACCTCTGAACAGCATGATTTCCTGCAAGTTGCGGCACGGGTATTGTTCAATTGCGCAGCGAAGCCGTTGAGCGAGCAGCTCGCGAGACCGCAGGAATCGCCGGGCGCCGCGCGTCTGAGGCGCGAAAACAGCGGTGAGGATCTTCGCGCTCAAGCGCCTAACCGGGTGCCGGCGCTCGAGTACTTCAATGGCTTAGGAGGATTTGACGCCGGCGCGCGCGAATACGTGATTGTGCTCGATGATGCCCAATGGACTCCCGCGCCCTGGATTAACGTCATCGCCAATCCGCAATTCGGCTTTCTGGTGTCCGCTGATGGTTCCGGCAGCACCTGGTCCTTAAATGCGCAGCAGAATCAAATCACTCCGTGGTGCAATGATCCGGTCAGCAACACGCCCGCTGAGGCGATCTATGTCCGCGATGAGGCCTCCGGAGATCTTTGGAGCGCCACCGCGCTGCCGATTCGTGAACGCTCCTCCGTTTACGTGGTGCGGCATGGTTTCGGCTATACGCGATCCGGACACACCTCTCACGGCATCGCATTGAGCTTGACGCAATTCGTGCCGCTTCAGGATTCGATCAAGATCTCGCGGCTGAAAATCAAGAACGTCTCCGACGAACCGCGCCAATTGTCGATCACCCACTACCTGGATTGGGTGCTCGGCAATCAGAACAATAAGGCCGCGCCCTTCCTCATCACGTCTCTCGATCCCAAATCACGCGCTCTGTTGACACGCAATCCTTGGACGGCAGATTTCAAGTCGCGGGTCGCCTTCATGGATATGGCGGGCGCGCAGCAAAGCTGCACGGCGGATCGAACCGAATTCATCGGACGCCATGGGTCGCTCGCCGAACCGGCGGCGCTCCTGGGGCCGCAGCCGCTCACCGGCCGCGTGGGGGGAGGCCTGGATCCCTGCGGCGCCATGCAAACCAAATTCAGCTTGAATCCCGGCGAGTCGGTCGAGCTTAAGCTGTTGCTGGGCGAGGAGAGTTCCTCCGACGCGGCGGTTGCGCTGCTGGAGCGCTATCGAAGCGCCAACCTCGATGAGATCTTCAAAAGCGTGACGGATTTCTGGGATGGCACCTTAGGTATAGTTCAGGTGAAAACTCCCGATCGATCACTGGATATCCTGGCCAACGGCTGGCTCCTATACCAGACCTTGAGCAGCCGCGTCTGGGGACGGACCGCCTTTTACCAGTCGAGCGGCGCTTACGGGTATCGCGACCAACTACAGGACGTCATGGCACTGTGCGTAGCGTCGCCGGCCATCGCGCGCGAGCACATATTGCGGGCGGCTGCGCAGCAATACAGCGAGGGGGACGTACAGCATTGGTGGCTGCCCGCCTCCGGTCAGGGGATCAAGACGCGGGTATCGGATGACCGCCTGTGGCTGCCCTTCGTCATTGCACATTATCTTGAGGTCACAGGCGACCTGTCGGTGCTCGACGAATCTGTTCCTTTCCTGGGCGGCGGTCCGCTGCCGCCGGGCACCCTGGAAAAATTCTGGGCACCGCCCTCGGAGAATCCGGCGCCGTTATTCGAGCATTGCGTTCGCGCGCTCAACTCCAGTTTGGAAATTGGAGCGCACGGCCTGCCGCTGTTCGGCGCCGGCGATTGGAACGACGGCATGAATCGCGTGGGAATAGCGGGGCGCGGCGAAAGCGTATGGCTCGCCTGGTTCCTGCATGCGGCATTGACGCGCTTTGCGCCGATCGCCGAAGCGCGCGGCGCCGCCGAGGCCGCCGCCGTCTGGCGCAAACATGCTTTCGCCGTGCACCAAGCCATCGAACGCGAAGCCTGGGACGGCGACTGGTATCGGCGCGGCTATTACGACGACGGCACCGTCTTGGGCTCCGTATCCAGCGATGAATGCCGCATCGATTCCGTGGCGCAATCATGGGCTGTAATTTCCGGCGCCGCACCGCGCGAGCGCGCGCAGCGCGCCATGTCCGCAGTCAACACCCAGCTCGTCAGCCGCAGCGATGGGCTCGTGAAACTGTTCACGCCGCCCTTCGACCACAGCGCAAAGGATCCGGGTTATATCAAGGCCTACCTTCCCGGCCTGCGCGAGAACGGCGGCCAGTACACGCACGCGGCCATGTGGACTACGCTGGCGTTTGCTCAGTTGGGAGACGGTGATCGCGCCGGCGAATTGTTCTCGCTGCTGAATCCGATCAATCACGCCAGCACGACCGCCGGCATTCACCGCTACAAGGTAGAACCCTACGTCGTGTGCGCCGATGTGTACTCGGCGCCGCCGCACGTGGGACGCGGCGGATGGACTTGGTACACGGGGTCAGCCGGGTGGATGTACCGCACGGCGGCGGAAGGCATTTTAGGAATCAAGGTGCGCGGAACGAAGCTGCTCATTGAGCCCTGCATCCCGCGCGCCTGGCCTGGCTTTGAATTCACCTACAAGCACGGAACCTCGCGCTATCGCATCACCGTCAAGAATCCCCGCGGCGTGAATCGGGGTATCACGCACGCCACGCTCGATGGCAAGGAGCTGACCGGCGTTCCCGGCGAGATTCCATTAATGGATGACGGCCGCTATCACTACGGCGAAATTACCCTGGGGTAAGCCTAGTCGGCGTTGTGCGGCTTTGATTTCAATGCGCTCACCGCCTTGGCCATGAGCATCTTGGCCACCGCGCTTGCGGGGACGAAGCGCAATAATCGCAGGGCCAGCGCCGGACGCGCAATCAGCAGGCCGCCCGCGAGCGCTCCCAAGGTGCCCAAGCCGCGGCTGCTCAGCAGCATCTGCATGGTGCGGCTGCGCGGGAACCCTGAGTGCCCATTCATCCCCGCCGCGCCGCCGCCCTCGCCTTGCGCCGGCGGCGGATCGAGCAACAGGCGTAATTCAGCGCGAGACTGCGCAAGCCGGTTACGGATCAGGTTTAGCTCTGCCGCCTCGCGATCCGCCATGTCAATCCTCGTCCGAGGACAAAATCTTTTCGAGAATGACGCGATCTTCCTGCCACTCGCGCCGCACATCTGAGAGCAGCGGTGATCGGGCTCGCGCCGCGCGCGACCGGTA
Source organism: Steroidobacteraceae bacterium (assembly GCA_039924385.1). GTDB lineage: Bacteria > Pseudomonadota > Gammaproteobacteria > Steroidobacterales > Steroidobacteraceae > Bog-1198. Next base: position 69,834 of record JBDTAV010000028.1, on the reverse strand, counting down.
TACGGCCGCTCCGATTGCAACGACCACGAACCCGCCTGCCATCCAGGCAATGGCGGCGAGTCGATAGGACGTGTCCCAGAAATAAGCCATGACGCCCAGGCAGGTCAGAAAAACTGCAAACAAGACACAGATCGCCACGATCGCCGAGGTAACCACTTGCGCGGTGATTTCGCGATGCGTGCGCGCCAGATCCAAAGCCGCCAATTCAATGTAGGCGCCGATATGGCGCATCAGCGCAGGGGCGGCTTTAGGCAGTGACCATAACCCTCGCACTCGCACTGTCGCGCCTTGAGCCTTAGGAGCGTCGCGTCGCTAGAATGCCCACTACCGCGCCGACCAACGCCGCAATGCCAATTGCCTGCCACGGACTTTCCCGGACATAGTCATCCGCCGTGCTCGCGACATTTTGCGCCTGGCGCCGTATGGAGTCGGCACTGTCCGAAAGACTCTGCTTCGTGGCGTCTACCGCGCGCTGTACCTTGCCGCGCACGCGAACGACATCCGCGTCTTTTAGATCAGCGATGCGCGCCATGAGATCTTCGACATCCGAGATCAGATTTTTGATCTCGCCGGAAGCCGCGCCCTTGATATCGCTGATGCCATCAGTCAGATCATTCTTCAAACGGCGACCCGTGGCACGAGCCTGGTCTGCCGTATTGTCAAAATTAGCTTCCATTTCGATCTCCTTAAGTGGGTGGGCCAGACGTGCCCATTGCGATAACCGCACTGTTACCCACTATGCCGCCGCCCGTCTGGGACGGCCATCGGTTTGCCCCGGGGCCGCCTGTAGGAATACCCTCACATGTTAAACTCAAGCTCTACAATGCGGGCGTTTAAATGAAAATTTTGGGCGAGGAGCTTGGCGAGATCGGCCGCTGGTACCTGGCGCTGCCGCCGCTTCTGGTTATCGCATTCCTGATCGGACTTTTCTTTCTGGCCGCTGCCGGCCAGACCCGCCTGAATATGAACAACGAGCGCGCGCACAGCTCGCAATTGCGCGAACAGGCGCTCAATGAGTTCGCGGGACTGATCACGGATGCGGAATCCGCGCAGCGCGGATATTTGCTCACCGGAGAGACTGCGTACCTTACTCCTTACGCCAATGCCGTCACCCAGGTGGGAAGGGCGCTCGATCGGCTGCACGACGCGTACGGCGGCGATGACAGCAGCAGCGAATTTCACGAGCTGCGCGTGTTGACGGGCAAGGAGCTCGGCGAGCTCGAAGACGGCGTCGCGTTGCGCAAGAAACACGGCATCTCTCCGGCGGCCAGCGTGGTGGGCACGGACGTCGGTAAGCGCACCATGGACTCGATCGGCGCCATCGTCGCCAAAATGCGCGGCGAAGAGGCAAGCGAGTCAGCGGCGGCCAATGTGGAGTGGCGAAAGGATTTTCGCCTCTCGCGCTGGGTGTCGGCGGCGGGCGCGACGTTGAATATCGGTCTGGTTCTGCTGGCGATTCGGCTCGTATACAGCGACATGCGGCGGCGTGCGCGCCAGGCCGCCGCCCTGCGAAACCAAAAATTGCAATTGGAGCTGGAGGTCGCGGCACGAACCAGCGAATTGACCGCGCTGTCGACGCATTTGCAGGGAGTATCCGAGCAGGAAAAGTCCGCCCTATCGCGCGAGCTGCACGATGAATTGGGCGGCCTTCTGGTTGCTGCGCGAATGGACTTGTCCTGGCTGCAGCAACGGTTGCCGACGGCGGATCCTTCCATCGAGCAACGCTTTAAACGTATTCACGACTCGCTGAGCGCTGGTGTCGACCTGAAACGCCGCGTGGTCGAGGAGCTGCGCCCCACGCTGCTCGACAATATGGGGCTGTTTACGGCACTGCGATGGCAATTCAAGGAGACCTGCCGGCGCACCGGCTTGCGCTGCACCGAAACGATTCCCGAAAGCGAACTGAAATTCAGCGCTGACGCCGCCATCGGCATTTTTCGCGTCGCACAAGAGGCGCTGACGAATATTTTAAAGCACTCAGAGGCGAGATCGGCCGACCTGTTTATCGGCATCGATCGGGACACATTCACCTTGCGCATTACAGATGATGGCAAAGGCGTCGCGCCAGAGCGCTTGGTCACCAGCACCTCGCATGGTCTTGCCTCGATGCGGCACCGCATTGCAGGTTTGAGCGGGACCTGGGACCTTCGCAACGCAAGTTCAGGCGGCACCGTGGTGACCGCACGCATCCCTTTAACTCGAGTGCTGGCGCAGATCACGCCCGAAGGAGGCGAGCAGCCGCTCGCCTCCTTGGCCTAACTAAAGTCCCGACCGCGGCGCGATCGCAGACCCATTGATGTCGCCGATCACGACTTCCACACGGCGATTCAACTGCCGCCCACCGGAGTCGCTATTGCTGGCAACGGGATAAGCTTTGCCATAACCCTCGGTGCTGATTCGCGCAGGATCAACGTTGCGGCTGACCAACGCGGCCTTGACTGCATCGGCACGGCGCTGCGACAGCTCTTCATTGTAGGCATCGCTGCCCACACTGTCGGTAAAGCCGTCAATCTGCACGCGCCGATCGGGATGCTCGGTTAAGAATTGCGCGAGCTGATCGATTTTGCGCATTCCACCGGATTTGAGCTCCGACCTGCCCGTATCGAACATCACATCTCCCAATGTCAGCACCAATCCGCGCGGGGTTGGTTTCGCCTTCAAAGCCTCGAGTTCTGCCTGAGCTTGCGCTGCGTCTTGCTGGGCCTGCGCTGCGTCTCGGTTTGCCTGATCTCGCTGGCTCAAAGCAACCGTGGCGACGGCCTGGGAATTGGCTGCTGCAGCCTTTGCGTTCTGCGCTTCGCGGGTGCGCGCGGCGAGCATTATTTGGTCGCGCTCCGTCTGACCGGACGCAACGCGCGCATCATCCGCCTTTGCCGCCGCATGCGCCCGCGCTATGCGCGCATTTTGCGTGGCAAGGTAGGCCGGCTGATCGATGTCCGCATCGTGGTGATGCAGCGCTGCGTTCTCAGCAATACTCAGATCCTTCCTTGCCTGGTCCAAATCCAACGGTGCGTACTTGTTTACGTTCGGATCTGCCTCGGCCGTCTGCACAGCCGCGCGCGCATTCTCGAGTGCCGCGTTGGGTTGAGGCATGGAGGCGCAAGCGCCCAAGGCCATAGCCAACCCCATTCCGGTAATTAATTTTGCATTCATGGCTACATCCTCATTGATTGGGTTGGGTGCTGCGCAGCGATTCTTGCCGCAGCGCTTGCAGGCTGGCATCGAACTCCAGCGCCGCCTTGCGCGAGCGTTGCTCTTGAGCAGTCGCCTCGGCTAGCCGCGCGTCTGCATTCGCCTGTTCCGCCAGCTGAGTCGCGGGTTGCGCCTCGTGGTCGGCCGCGGCCTTTTCGGCGCGAGCCAGCTTATCGCGTGCGGCGGCCATTTCAACCGGCGCCGATTCCGGAGCCCCCGATTGTTCCGCGCGCTGCACCGAAGCTCTTGCCACCGCAATCTTCTCGTTTGGAATCGGCGTGGAGGCGCAGCCCGCGGCGCTCACGGCGATAGCCGCGCATAATGCCGCGAATTTCAATTCTGATTTACCTATGAACATATGTGTACTCCTCGTGGTGTCGCGGCGAAGTCCGGCGGACCAAAATTCACGGGAGTCCCCAGGTGCCGCTGGATTTTTAAAATTTGGCGTTCGCCCTGGAATAGGATATCTGCCTCATATCGTCTCCTTAAGATACTAGCGATCTTAACAGACAAGAGCAACTTGCGTGCCAACTGCAGTCTCGCGCGCCGCATGGGCGCTTGGCGCATTTCGCGCGGCACGCATCATTCCTTAGACAAGCGCCTGTAAATTCTTCTGCACGCGATGGTAGACATTACGAGAATGTCGGACGCATATGACAACGAGTCGCTGAAATTCCCCGCGAAATGTAGGGCCTTGCGCCTACTGTAACTTCGCTGTGTCAGCCGCTGCATGAGCGCTCAATGCTTCGACAGGTGCGCTTCGCAAAGCTCGTGCAGTACTTCGGGGAGGCGGCCGTAGTCGCGCGCCTTGTCGAGGAAATGCGTGGCGCCGAGTGCGATCGCTGCATTCTTGTATTCGGGCAGGTCGTAATTGGTCAGCACGATGATGCGCGGTTTCTCTTGCGTGGTCGCGAGCGCGCGCATGACGCCAAAGCCGGTGCCCTGTTTCAGGTGCAGATCGAGAATGATCACATCGACTGCGTCGCGCTTGACTGCGGCCAGAGCCGCCGACTCGCTGTCCGCCGTTCCGACCAATTCAACGTCGGAAATTTGCCGAATTGCCTCGGTCAGCCTCTCAGTCAATACTTTCGAGTCTTCGACCAACAATACCCGCAGCGAGCGCATCATCAACATGTCGCCTTGGACAAACGCTTGCTGTAATGAAGAATGCTCACGGCGTCTCGCTCATTGAATTAGGCCGTTGCGCAGCGCGTATGAGGTAATGTCGGCGTTCGCCGTGAAGCTCATTTTTTCCAAGATGCGGCTTCGATAGGTGCTGACGGTTTTGACGCTCAAGCTGAGTTCATTGGCGATGTCCGATACGCCCCGCCCAGCCGCCAGCTTGCAAAAGATCTGGAACTCGCGCGTGGAAAGCCGCGCGTGCAGCGGCTTGTCCGGATCGCCATCCAGATCCGCGACCAAAATCTCCGCGAGTGCGGCGCTGACATAACGTCGTCCCGACAGCACGGTGCGCACCGCCTTCATCAGTTCTTCAGGAGCACTGTCTTTCGACAGATAGCCGCTCGCACCGGCACGAAGAACGTTTACCGCATACTGTTGTTCCGGCAATCCGCTCATGACGAGTACCCTGACGTTGGGATGTCCGGTTTGAATGTGCCGCAAGATGTCCAGCCCGCTGCGATCAGGCATATGAATATCCAGCAGAACCAAATCCCATTCGGACTCACGCAGGGCATCGAGCGTGGCATTGCCGCTGGCCGCTTCACCCACCGCGTTGATGCTCGAATCGGCTTCGAGGAATTGCTTAAATCCGGCTCGGACCACCGCATGATCGTCTGCGATCAGTACTCTTGACACTTTGAATTCCCCTAAATTGGCGCGCTATCAGGAATGTGCGCATTCCTGTCTTTGCGAATAGCCATTGAGCTTGTTATACAGCGTCTTCAGGCTGCAGCCCAGGGCATCGGCGGCACGGCGCTTGTTGCCTTTGAAATAGTCCAAGGTGGCCTCGATCAGCGAGCGCTCCATATCGTATATGCGCGAACCGACTCGGATCTCCAGGCGATCTCGATCTGCAGCGCCATGCAGCCCTTGGCTCCCCGGCGATTGCTCGGCGCGCGCTGCATTCTGAATGAGCGGCGCCAATTCCAGAACGCTGTCCCCGAGAATGAAAGCGCGCTCGATGCAATTCTTCAATTCGCGCACGTTGCCCGGCCAGGAATGCTGAATCAGTGTCAGTCGCGAGTGAGAGGAGAGCCGCTTTTGCGTCATGGACTCCGCATTGAGTTCGGCCAAAAAGTGGTTCGCCAGCAATTCGACGTCGTCGCCGCGATTACGCAGTGGCGGCATGTCGATTGGAAACACGGCCAAGCGGTACAGTAAGTCCTCGCGCAGCTGGCCTGCTTGCACTGCCGTCAGAGGACAGCGGTTGGTGGCGGCAATGACGCGTACATCCGAGGTGTATTCGGTGTTTGCCCCGACGCGGTAAAACTTGCGCGATTCGAGCACGCGCAGCAGCCGTGTCTGCATGTCCAGCGGCATTTCGATCACCTCGTCGAGCAGCAGCGTCCCGCCGTTCGCGCGTTCAAATACGCCGGCGTGCCCGCGCACCGCACCTGTGAAACTGCCCTTCTCGTAGCCGAACAATTCCGCCTCAATGAGGCCCGCAGGAATGGCACCGCAGTTGATCGCGATGAAAGACTTGTCGCGGCGCACGCTGCATTCATGAATCATCTGCGCCGCGAGTTCCTTTCCCGATCCACTCTCGCCGGTGAGCAATACGCTGGCCTCGGTGGGACCCACACGCTCGATCAGGCGAAACACCTCCTGCATGGCAACCGAGTTGCCCAGCAAGGAGTTCATAGGGGAGAGAGGAAGCGGTGCGGAACGCTCGGAAAGACCATAACTCACACTGTTCATTACAAATCTCCTGCTGAACGCACTCGTGTAATCGTTACACGTCACACGCCATAATTTGTAACCTGTGCAGCTACGCCTCGCCAGGGCTGAGGGCTGATCCTCGGCTCGGACATCGCGCTGAGGACTGTCGGTGTTTGTCCGACAAACACGCGCAAGCGCTTGAATCTTAACGCCGGATTTGTGCTTTTAGAATCGCGCTGGGCAGTGCTGCCGCGTGAAACTTACGTCTGGCACACGCTATGCAGTCTGAAACGCCGCACCGCAGCGCCAGCATGTCGTGAATTGCGGTTCGAGCTCTTCGCCGCACTGCGCGCAAGTCCAGGGAGCGCCCGTTGGCGCCGCGGCGGCGTTCTGCAGCGCACGCAGGGCGGCCGATTCGAGCGCGTCCTCCACCAGGAGCTGCGGCCAGGTTTCCAGCATCGGCAAATCACCGAGCGCCCCGGCGAGATACTGATTTCGCAGCTCGCTGTCGATGCCGGCCGCAATCAGCACATTGCGAGCGTGCGCGACTTGCAGCAGCGAGGCGGCGCGGAACACGCTTTTCATCGCAGTGACCTCAAGAATGCGCCTACATCCCCGCCTCTTTCCAGCGTCTCCACCAGCGCCGAGCCCACCACGACACCGTCGACGTGCGGCGCAAGGCGCGCGACTTGGCGTGCGGATCGTATGCCGAAGCCGGCGCACACCGGAACCTTGGCAAGCTGTTTGACGCGATCCATGTATTCGAGCACCTCGAGCGGCACGTCGGCGAATCTACCCTCCGCGGATTTTCCGGTTGTGCCCGTCATGGTCACGGCGTAGACAAATCCCTTCGCCTCCCGGCAGAGCACTTTTAAGCGCTCGGGCGGCGTCACGGGCGTCACCATCTGCACCAATGCGAGCCCTTCTGCCTCGAGTGCTCGGTGCAGTTCGGCGCTTTCCTCGTAGGGCAGATCAGGCACGATGAAGCCGCTGACGCCCGCTCGCGCGGCGGCGAGCGGCAGCCGCTCCATTCCAAATGCCAGCAGCGGGTTTAAATAGCTCATCAGCAAAATCGGCACGGGATGGCGCGGCTCGATGGATTTCAATTCATCGAGAATCCACGGCAGCGTTACTCCGTCCGCCAGCGCTGCGAAGCTCGCACGCTGAACCGTGGCGCCATCGGCCATCGGATCGCTGAACGGAACGCCGACCTCCACGACATCGCAGGCGCCGGCGACGGCGGCGAGATTTTGCTTGAATTGCCGGCGGCTCGGAAAGCCGGCGGTCAAATAACCCACCAATGCGGGGCGGCCCTTGGCGACGGCCGCTTGAATGGCCGTACCGATTCGCTCGCTCGCGAGCATCAACGCAGATCTTTCAGCAGCGTATTTTGCAAAATGGGCATATCCTTGTCACCTCGGCCCGAGCAGCCAATGAGGATTTGCGCTTCCGGATTTCTCATCGCGAAGCGCCGCGCACCGAAAAAAGCATGCGCGCTTTCTATGGCCGGCAGAATGCCTTCGTATTTCGCGCACTCGGCGAGCGCATCCAACGCTTCCGAATCGGTCGCCGACTCGTAGCTCACCCGGCCGATTTTCTTGAGGTACGCATGCTCGGGACCCACCCCGGAATAATCCAAGCCCGCGGACACAGAATGCGTTTCACGCACTTGGCCGAAGGCGTCCTGCAGAATGAGCGTATAGCTGCCTTGCAATACTCCGGGCGAGCCGAGAGTCAGCGATGCGGCGTTATCGCCCAAGCCCGGTCCGCGTCCGCCGGCCTCCACGCCGAGCAGTTGTACCGAGTGATCATCAAGGAACGGGTGGAACAAGCCGATGGCATTCGAGCCGCCGCCGACGCAGGCCACGGCGACATCGGGCAGGCGCCCGGCGGCTTCCAGCATTTGGGCGCGCGCCTCGCGGCCGATCACCGACTGCAGCTCGCGCACGAGATAGGGATAAGGATGAGGCCCCACGACCGATCCTATGGAATAGTAGGTGCCGTCGGGATCGGCGACCCAATCGCGCAACGCCTCGTCGATGGCGGCACGCAATGTCTTGTCGCCGCCCGTCACCGGCACCACCGTGGCGCCCAACAATTTCATGCGGTCCACATTGGGCGCCTGCCGTTCGACGTCGACCGCGCCCATGTATACCACGCACGGCATCCCGAGCCGCGCCGCCGCTGCCGCGCTCGCAACGCCATGTTGACCGGCGCCGGTTTCAGCGATGATGCGCTTGGCCCCTAAGCGCTTCGCCAGCAGCGTTTGCCCAACGGCGTTATTGATCTTATGCGCGCCGGTATGCGCGAGGTCCTCGCGCTTCAGCCAGACCTGCGCGCCCCAACGCTTGCTCAAACCCGGCGCAGGCGACAGTGCCGTTGGTCGCCCCACCCAGCTCTTGAGCTCCTGGCAAAACTCGGCCTGAAACTCCGGCTGATGCAAATACCGATCGATGCCCGCCTGCAGCCGGTCGAGCGCGGGCACCAGCGTCTCAGGCACGTAGCGCCCGCCAAATGCGCCGTAGCGGCCCTTGCTGTCCGGCACGCTCGCGGCAAGCGCGTCAGCGCGCAACAATGAATTCATGATTCAATCTCCAAGCGTGCCGCGGCGGCGCGCGCGGCGCGCACGAATTCGTGGATTTTCGCCGGGTCCTTGACGCCGGGTTCGGATTCCACGCCGCTGCTGACATCCACACCGAAGGGCCGCACCGCCTGAATGGCTTCGGCGACACTCTGCGCCGACAAGCCGCCGGCAAGAATCACTTCAGTCTGCCGTGCCAGTTCCGCGGCGCGCCCCCAGTCGGCCAACTCGCCGATGCCGCTCGAAGGACCTTCGAACAGCATGCGGCCCGGCAGGGGGTTCGGCGTCTTGCGGCCGAAGCGCACAACGGGGAGCACCTTGATATGCGCCGGAATCTTCAGTTCGCGCAAGTCCTCGACGTCGGTTTGAAAATAATCCGGTTTGAGGATGCGGCAAATCTCATCGACTTTCATTTGCAAAGGATGCTGTGCCACGGCGATACGCAAAATGCCCGGCGGCGCGAGCGCGGCGAGTTGCGCCGCCTGCCCCGGCGTAACCTGACGCGGGCTCGGCGCAAAAACAAAGCCGATTGCGTCAACATTGGCTTCCGCGGACGCGCTGACCGCATCCGCACCGGTGATGCCGCATATCTTGATCCACATGGCGCCGAGTGTAGCCATTTAAGCTTTGACTGTCCGTGTCGTTGCCAATATTTCACGCAGCAACTGCTGCGGATCATCGCGGATCATGAGTGCCGTGCCAATCAGGGCCAACCTGAACCCGAGGCGCATCATGCACAAGGCATCGCTTGCTGTGGCAACGCCGCTCTCCGCCACGGCCGGCCGATCGAGCGGCAGCCGCGGCGCCAGGAGCTCGAATCGCTCGGGGTCCACTTCGAGCGTCTGCAAATCGCGGCTATTGATGCCGACCAGCACTTCATCTCTGCCGGCGCGGTCCGGGATGCGCGCGGCCAGCAATTCTCGCGCAGCGTGCAAGTCGTCGGCGTCGAATGCCTCGAGCAGCACGAACAGGCCATGATCGGCCGCCGCATCGAGCAGCTGCAGCAGTTGCGATCGCGCCAGCATTCTCACGATCAGGAGCACGCCGCCCGCGCCTGCCGCGCGCGTCTCGAGCACCTGGTACGGGTCCACCAGGAAATCCTTGCGCATGGCGGGCACCTTGAATGGCGCCAGCGCCGCGCTGGCCTGCCGCAAATGCTCCAGCGAACCGTCGAAACGCGAAGGTTCCGTCAGCACCGATACGGCGGCGGCGCCTCCTTCCGCATAGGCCGTCACTCGCTTCAGCCAGTCGTCCTCTTGTGCCCCGAGCCGGCCGGCTGCCGGCGACATAAATTTCAATTCCGCGATGACATCGAAACCTTGAGACGACAAGACCAGCCGCGAGCCTCGCGGTGCCGCCTTTGCGCGGCTTTCGAGCGCAGCGAACGGCTCAGCAGCCATGGCCTGCGCCGCCCGCGCGGCGCTTAAGCGCGCCATTTCGTCCAAAAAGCCGCTCACTCGGACCTCTTCAAAGCATCTGCGTGAAGCGCGAACGCGCGCAGCCGCTGCAGCCACGCCAGCGCCTTGCCGCCGTTGACGACGGCCCGCGCCAGGGCAATCCCTTCCGCAATGGATTGGGCGCGGCCGGCAATCGTCAAAGCCAATCCGCATTGCAACGCCAGCGTGTCAAGATGCGGGCCCTGATCGCGTCCTTCGAACACATCCAGCAGCGCTTTGAGATTCGTCCTGGCATCCCCGCCTTTCAGGTCGCGCGGCGAGCAGCGCGCAATCCCAAACTTCTCGGGATTGACCTCGCGGCGCGTGATTTGATCGCCCGCGACGTCGAACGCCACAAAGGATCCGATGGGTGTTGCCTCGTCCCATCCGGAAGCGCCATGCACTACCCAGCCGCGCTCGATGCGCATGCCCGCCAAGGTGCCGGCCATCAATTCAGCCGTGGCCGCATCATACGCGCCGACCAGCAGGTAGCGCGGCGCCGCGGGGTTCGTCAAGGGTCCGAGCAGATTGAACACGGTGCGAATGCCGAGCGCGCTGCGGATCGGCGCCAGCGCCTTCATCGCGGGATGAAAGTACGGTGCGAACAGGAAGGTGAAGCCGGTGGCGACGAAGCACTCCGCGGCGCGATTCTCATCCAGCGGCAGCGTGAATCCAATGGCTTCGATCAAGTCGGCGCTGCCGCTGCGGCTCGAGATCGATCGATTGCCGTGCTTCACGACCGGCAGACCGCAGGCGGCCGCCAGCAATGCGGCGCCGGTGGACAGATTCAAGCTGCCGGAACCGTCGCCGCCGGTGCCGACGATATCGATGGCATCTATGCCTTCCGGCAGCGCGGGCTTCAACGCCAGCGCGCGCATTGCGCCGGCGAAACCGCGCACCTCATCGGCGGTAACGCCTTTGGCGCGCAGTGCCGAAAGCAGTGCGCCGGCCATCGCGGGGGCGATTTCCGGAGTGGTCAGCTGTCGCAACAGCGCGGCGGCCTGCGCTTCGCTCAAATCCCGCCGCGTGAGCAGTTGCTCCAAGATCTCGCGTGGAGTGTTCACTTTAGTTCTTGAGGAAATTGCCCATGAGCTCTGGCCCGTCCGGCGTCAGCACGCTTTCGGGATGGAATTGCACGCCTTCTATGGCCAAGGATCTGTGGCGCACGCCCATGATTTCACCCTCGGCGGTTCGCGCGCTCACTTCGAGATCGGCCGGTATTGAACCCGGCTCAACGATCAGCGAATGATATCGGCCGGCCTCGAAATTCTGGCGCATGCCGGTGTAGAGGCCCTTGCCATCGTGCAGCACCGGCGACACCTTGCCGTGCATGAGGCGCGCCGCGCGCACCACCTTGCCGCCGAATACTTCGACCAGGGATTGATGCCCGAGGCAGACGCCGAATATCGGGATGCGCCCGGCAAATGCCGCGATCATTCGCATGGATACGCCGGCATCGCGCGGCGTGCCCGGTCCGGGTGAAATGACCAGGTGCGTGTAGTTCCGCGCCAGCGCTTGTTCCACGCCGATCGCATCATTGCGGTGTACGTCGACTTCGGCTCCCAGAATCAAGAATGCCTGCACCAAGTTGTAGGTGAAGGAATCGTAGTTGTCGATGAGCAAAACGTTCGCGGGCATCTACAAGCCCTCTGCCGCAAGCTCGAGCGCCCGGCGCAGCACTGCGCTCTTCGCGAGCAATTCGGCGTACTCCGCCTGGGGAGAACTGTCGGCGACGATACCGCCCCCCGCCTGGTAACTGTAACTATCGCCGCGAAAGACCAGCGTACGGATCGTGATGGCCTGATCCATGTCTCCATGCCGGCCGAAATAACCCACGGTTCCGCCGTAAAGCTGGCGTCCCACGGGCTCGAGTTCGTCGATCAATTCCATTGCGCGCACTTTGGGCGCGCCCACCAGGGTGCCAGCGGGAAAGGTTGCGGCGAACAGGTCGAAAGCATCGTGGCCTAATTTCAAGCGGCCCTTCACGCCGCTCACGATGTGCATGATGTGGCTATAGCGTTCGATCACCCGATAGGGATCGACGCTTACCGAGCCCGCGACCGCCACGCGTCCCAGATCATTGCGTGCGAGATCGACCAGCATGACATGCTCGGCATTCTCTTTTGGGTCGCCCAGCAACTCGGCTTGCAGCGCCGCATCGCTTGCCTCATCCGCGCCGCGCGGCCGCGAGCCTGCGATCGGCCGCAATTGCGCCTGTCCCATGTGACATTTCACCAGCGCTTCGGGCGAGGAGCCCACCACGGTGATGTCCCCAAGTTCGCAAAAAAACATGTAGGGCGAGGGATTCAGGAGGCGCAGCGCCCGATAGGCTTCGAACGGCGCCAGCGCGTGAGTCCCTTCGAATCGCGACGCGAGCACCAACTGGTAAACATCGCCCGATGCAATGTATTCCTGCGCGAGCTTCACGCGCGCCGCGTGCGCTGCCTCGGTCAGCGACGGCACTGCCTTAGAGAATTTTCCAGGCGCGAGCAGCGGCACGGCGCCGCGCAGCGCCTGAATCACATCGCGCCGCAGCGCTTGCCGTTCAGCTTCGGTGCCATCGTGCAGGAGTGCGACGCCGCGCGTCAGGTGATCGAAAACCAGCAGCGAACGCGGCGCGACATAGTGCGCGTGCGGCGTCTGTGTCGCGTCGAGATTGCGGCCGGGGATGCGCTCGAAATAGCGCACGGCATCGTATGCGGTATATCCGACCAGGCCGCCCAACAGAGGAACGCCGGGAATATTTGGCAGCGGACTGGGTGCGCGCGCCAACGCGCCGCGCAGCACGCCTAAGAATTCCTGCCTATTTTTCGGCCGCGGCGCATGCACGCCGCCAATGGTCACGCCCTGTGCCTCGATGCGAACCTCGAGACACTCGCCGAAGCCGATGAAGGAATAACGCGCCAGCCGCACGCCGCCCTCGACGCTTTCCAGCAGGAACCGGGGACGAAACGGCGCGAGCTTCAGATACGCGGAGACCGGCGTGTCAAGATCGGCTGCAATGTCAAAAGGCGGTTTCATTCATAACACTTCAAGGCAATAAAAAACCCATCGCCACTTGTCGCGGAGATGGGTTCTGGATAAACGAAAGATCGGAAGCTAAACGGCCAGCCCACTCCTCAAGGGGAAACGCCACCACCAGGTGTTGCAAAGAATGTGCGCGCTCGACATGAGCGTGAGTATCGCCGTCTTCTGCGGCCAGCGTCAACTGCGAAGCGTCGACCCGAATCTATTTTTTTGCGCCGCTTTCCTGGTTTTTCTTGTATTTGCGGGTCAATTCGACAAATCGGGGCGTCAAACCGATATCTTCGTAAACAGGGTCGCCATGGTCGTCGCGCGAAATGACTTTGGGACCTTTTTCATAGGGCATGGCGGCGGCAATCTCATCCAAGCCGGCACCCAGCAAATCCGTCACTATCTCCTCGATGGACCGTCCGGGAAACAGCTCGGCCAGGGCCTGAAGCCTTGCCGCATCATCGAGTGGCAGGCGAACGGCATACTCCTTCGCGGTCTTCGCCGCTGCAGGCGTCTTCTTCCAGCGATCGAGCAAGGGCTTGAATTTCACGACTACTCCGCCATACCAGACCATTGCGAGCGGCTATTATAGACTGCGGGGACCTTCCATCAGCGCCCAATCCAAGCTACGACCCGTCAGTCTGCCGAGCTCAGGCAGCTCGCCCCACTTGGGCGGCGCACCGAATTCGCCTCACGGCGCCGGCAGCTGGCGCCGCAATCTTGCCGGAGTGTTCGAGTACAGCAGCCGCGCCCTGGGGCTGGTCTGGAGCACCAACCGGGCGCTCTCCATCACGCTCGCCGTGCTCACGTTGATTGCCGGCGTGTTGCCGGCGGGCGTGGCCTATGTCGGCGCACAAATTGTCGATGCGGTGATTCACGCGGCCGACTTGCATCATCGCACCGGCACGACTTACCTAAACAACGTGGTGCGTTATGTGGCCCTGGAAGCACTGCTGGTTGCCGCCACCGCCATGGCGCAACGGGGAATTTCCCTAGCGCAGTCGCTGTTGCGCGCGCAGCTCGGTCAACGTGTCAATGTCATGATTTTGGAAAAAGCATTGACGCTGGATTTGACGCAATTCGAGGATTCGGAATTCTACGACAAACTGACGCGCGCGCGGCGCGAAGCATCCAGCCGCCCATTGAGTCTCGTCATGCGGACCTTTGCACTGGGACAAAACGCGATCTCGCTGCTTTCCTTCAGCGGCCTGTTGTACCGCTTCTCTCCCTGGGCGGTGCTGCTCCTGCTGTTGGCGGGACTGCCGGCGTTTCTCGCCGAAGCGAAATTTTCAGGTGAAGCGTTCAGGCTGTTCCGCTGGCGCGCGCCCGAGTCGCGCATGCAAATCTATTTGGAATCGGTGCTGGCGCGCGAAGATTACGCCAAGGAAGTCAAGCTCTTCGATTTGGGTGGGCGATTTCTCGATCGCTACCGCGACATTTTCACCCGTCTATACCGCGAAGACCGCGATCTGACCTTGCGCCGCGACGCCTGGGGCTTTGGATTGGGACTGCTCGGAACCGTCACGTTGTACGGCGGCTACGTCTGGATCGCCGTGGAAACCGTGCTGGGCGCGATGACCGTCGGCCAAATGACCATGTACCTAATGCTGTTCCGGCAGGGACAGGCAGCGGTCAGTGCGGCGTTGTCGGCGATCGGCGGTCTCTACGAGGACAATCTGTACTTGTCGAACCTGTTTGAGTACCTGGAACAACCGGTCGGCCGCGGCGGCGTCAAGGGAGACCAAGTCGCCGGGCCGGATCCGGGCGACGGTATCCGCTTTGAGGACGTCGAGTTCGTCTATCCGGGCGCGGCCACGCCGGCACTGTCCGGTATCAATCTGCACGTTCGCCCCGGCGAGAGCCTGGCGCTGGTGGGCCAAAATGGCTCCGGAAAAACCACCTTGATTAAATTGTTGACGCGCCTCTACGAACCGACCCGCGGCAGGGTCTTGCTCGACGGACTCGATCTTACGGATTGGGATGAAACGGCGCTACGCCAGCGCATCGGCGTCATTTTTCAGGACTTTGCGCGCTATCAAATGTTGGTGGGCGAAAATATCGGCGCCGGCGATGTCCGCGCCTTCGACGATGAGACGCGCTGGCGCACTGCCGCCGCGAAGGGCTTGGCGGCGGAATTCGTGGAACAGCTTCCCGGCGGCTATCACGCGCAACTCGGCAAGTGGTTCAAGGACGGGCGCGAACTGTCGGGCGGCCAGTGGCAGAAAATTGCGCTGGCGCGCGCCTTCATGCGCAGCGATGCCGATATTCTGGTATTGGACGAGCCGACCGCGGCCATCGATGCCGGCGCGGAAGCCGAGGTTTTTGAGCACTTCCGCGAATTGACGCGCAACCGTATCGCCATCGTCATTTCGCACCGCTTTTCGACGGTCCGCATGACCGACCAAATATTGGTGCTCGAGGAAGGCCGCATCGTCGAGCGCGGCAGTCATGAAGCACTCATGGCAGCCGACGGTCAATATGCGAAGCTATTCACTTTGCAGGCGCGCGGGTATCGTTAGAGAATCTCTTGGAGTGGATCATGGTCACGACAACATGGCGTTTAGTCTCGACTCTAACGGCGGCGCTGGCACTGGCCGCGTGCCATCAGGGCGATGCGCCGGCCGCGGCTGCATCTTCGGGCAATGAAGTGAAAATGGGCAACTACCGCGTGGTACTGCAGACGCCGGGCGGCGAGCTGCCTTTCGGTCTGGAACTTAAGCTGCATGACTCCCTTCCTGTTGGCTACCTCATCAATGGCCGGGAGCGGCTGCTGCTGAGCGAGGTGAAGATCACCGGTTCCCATTTGGAAATCGCCATGCCGGGGTACGAGAATGTACTCAAGGCCGATGCGCTGGGAAATGAATTGCACGGCGAGATTTTTCTGGTCAAACCGAATGCCAAGAACCAACATGTGCCGCTGCATGCAACCCTGGGTGAGACGTATCGATTTTTCGCTCACCCCGGGAACGGCAACGCCGACGTATCGGGCCGTTGGGCGGTGAAATTCATCGATGACGGCGCTGCAGCCGAAGTGGCGGTGGGCGAGTTCAGCCAATCGCACGATGTTGTCAGCGGCACGATTCTGACCACCACCGGCGATCATCGCTACCTTGCCGGGCAGGTGAAGGGCGATGAGCTGTATCTTTCCACCTTCGACGGCGCGCACGTATTTCTGTACAAGGCAAAGATTGCCGCGGACGGCAGCCTGGATGGCGACTGGTGGTCGGGCCTCGCGTTCCACGAGAAATGGATCGGCAAGCGCGATGCCGCCGCCCAGCTCCCGGACGCCTACGGCCTGACGGCCATGCGCGCCGGCGTCAAGAATTTTGATTTTGCATTTCCGGACCTCTCGGGAAAGACCGTCTCGTCCAAGGATCCGCAATTTCGCGGCAAGGTGCTCATCGTGGCGCTGGCCGGCAGCTGGTGCCCGAATTGCCATGATGAAGCGGCGTTCCTCGCGCCGCTTTACAAAGACTATCGCGACAAGGGCTTGGAGATAGTCTCGCTGCAATTCGAGCATTTCGGCGACTTTCAGCGCGCCGCGGAGGCTACGCAGCGCTTTAGGCAGCACTATGGCATAGAATATACGACGCTGATCGCCGGCATCTCCGACAAGGATGAGGCGGCCAAGAAATTGCCCATGCTGCAGAGTTTCGTTGCCTTTCCCACCACCGTATTCATCGACCGGAAAGGCAACGTTAGTAAAATTCACACCGGATATACGGGTCCCGCCACCGGCGATCATTACATTCAATTCGTGAACGAGGTGAAAACCACCTTGGATCAGCTGCTGGCGGAGACTTAAGCATGCCCTCGTTCGATGTGGTATCGGAAATCGATACGCACGAATTGACCAACGCGGTCGATCAAGCGGTGCGCGAATTGACTCAGCGCTTTGATTTCAAGGACACCGGCGCCAGCTTCGAGCTGGAAGAAACCACCGTGACCATGAAGGCGCCGGCGGATTTCCAATTGAAGCAAATGTTGGAGATTCTGAAATTGCGTATTGCCAAGCGCGGCATCGACGTCGGTTGCCTGGAGGTCAAGGATCCGGAAGTCAATCTCGCCAGAGCCAAGCAGCTCGTGATATTGAAACACGGCATCGACGCGGAGGCCGGCAGGAAGGTTTCGCGGCTGATCAAGGACTCGAAGCTGAAAGTTCAGGCTCAAGTCCAGGGCGACAAGGTCAGGGTCACGGGAAAAAAACGCGACGACCTGCAAGAGGCGATTGCATTTCTGCGCAAGGCCGAGGTCGGCGTGCCGCTGCAGTTCAGTAATTTCCGCGACTAAGTGCGCGCACCGCTGCGCCGCGCGCGAGCTCAACGCCGTTGCGCGAGTTGTTGATAATCCTCCCCGGTCAGGCTCGGCATCTTGCGCACAAACGCCACCACCTCCCAGATCGCGGCATCATCCAGGGTCTTGCCCCAGGCGGGCATCGCGGACATTTTGATGCCGTGTTTGATGATCCAGAAGGCTCGCCGGGATTCTTGAATGTCTTCTTGCGCGAGATTTGGCGGCCGAGGATAGAGCCCGGTCCGCAGCTCCGACTTGAGGAGGCCCGGCGCCAGGTGACAGCCCACACAGAGCGCTGCGTAATGCTCTGCACCGGTTTTGATCATTGCAGGAGTCGCCGCCAGTTGCGGCTTGATTGCACCCAAGCGAGTCTCGATGGAACGATCCCGCAATTGCGTAATCAGCGCCAGCGCGGCTTTCATGTGACGATCGTCGGCCCCGATATTGTAGACGCCCGCCTCGACGAATAGCGCCGCGCCCAGTGCCCCCAACAAGACGACCACGATCACGATAAGGATTATCTTGTTCACGGACGCCTCATTTGACGATGATGGTGCCGACCATGCGCGGATGAATCGAGCAGGTGAAGTGATACGTGCCCGGCATCTCGAACTTGAACGAGAAGCTCTCGTCGGTGTCCAGAGCCCCGGAACGGAACAGGCCGGTGTCGCTCACGACGGTGTGCGGTTCGCCGTCCTTGTTCACCCACGAAACCTCTGCGCCCGCATTCACGGTCAATGTCGTGGGCATGAACATGAAGTCCTTCACTTCGATGCTATTGAGGGCGGCGGCCCCGGAGCCTGCCCAAACAGCCGCCATTGCCGCCGCCATTGCCGCCGCCATCAGCGGCAAGCTGAACGCCTTAAATCTCATGTCTATTCCTCGTTAGAGCTTTGCGCTAGGAGCTAAGTCCGGGCAATCGTCGTGTCTTTTAGGGACAGCGCCGCCGGATGCTTGATGACCGAAACGCTGGTAATGCCGAGCATCTTGAATAGTTGGTCAGGCGGCACCTTCAGCGGTCCGGGTCCGGGGCCCTCGCCGGCGGTGGGCTGCGGATAGGCAGTGGAGCGAGCCGTATGGAACGTGACGTTGCCTTCCACTTTCTGAACAATTTGATGAATGTGCCCATTCAAGACGGTGACCGAGCC
Organism: Steroidobacteraceae bacterium; assembly: GCA_039924385.1. GTDB lineage: Bacteria > Pseudomonadota > Gammaproteobacteria > Steroidobacterales > Steroidobacteraceae > Bog-1198. The sequence continues at coordinate 51,328 of JBDTAV010000028.1, read as the reverse complement.
GAATCGCCGCAGCTGACTTAAGAGTTGGTCGGCGTCTCCGGTTCCCCAGCCCCATGGCTCGTACACCGTCCAGAGCGGCATGTGGGCGAAGACCACGATGGGTGTGCTTGCTGATCGCCCTTTGAGGTCCGCCGCCACCCATGCGAGTTGCTCCGCGCCGAGATTTCCCAGGCCGCCCGGCTTGAACTGCAGCACGTTGATTAGGCCGACGAAGTGCACGCCCGCGTGATCGAAACTGTAGTAGCCCTGGTTGTCGGAAGCCTTGCCAAATCGATTGAAGTACTCGGTGACGGTCGCATCGGTGGTGTCGTGCTCGCCGGGAACCGTGTGCATTTCACTGGTTCTGAGGCGCGAGAACAGCTGCTGGGCGGCGTCGAATTCCGCTGCTTTCGACAGATGCGTGATGTCGCCGGTGTGAATGATAAGCGCCGGTTGTTCCGGCATGCCGTTCACCAGCGCGATGGTTTCGGTCAACGTGCCGCTTACGTCGGGATTGGCATCCTTGTTGAACCCGATGTGCGTATCGCTGATCTGTACGAACAAGGGCCTGCCAAACTTCGCCGCACCAAATTTGTTGTCGGCCGCCATGGCCAGATCGATGGGCGTGAATACGCCGCCGGACAGCGCGAACAGCGTTCCTGCGCCGCCGTACGCCATGCATTTCAGGGCATTGCGGCGCGACAACAGCGATTGATCATCCGACATGACTCTCTCCTTCATAGTGGGTATTCAGGAGAGAAGACTTCGCCGCCTTGCGTTTTATTCCATTATGGGAACTTGTCCTACGTCTGGTCGCCGGCGCGGCCAGCGCGCAAAATGCAGTCGCGCGGAGTATTTTTAAGGAGAGGACCGAAATTTCAAGGAGTGACCCATGGGGATAATTAAGTCCGCGAGTCGTCTGTTTGCAATCACCGGCTTCATTGCCCTGGCAGCCTGCGCCACCGACTCAGTCGTCGTCACCGGCTCGCCGCGCCCCGCCATTTCACCGGCGGATGTCAAGATTTACTCGCGCCCACCGGCAGTGTTCGAGGAAATTGCGATACTCAATGCCTCGAAGAACAGCGCATTCACCACCGGCGGCCAGAAAGCGGTCGACAAGGTGATTGCCGGCCTGAAAGAGCAGGCGGCCAAGGTCGGCGCGAACGGCGTGATTCTGGAAGGGTTCTCCGATAGTCGAACCGGTTCAGTGGGATCAGGCGTCGGTTCGAGTTCTGTCTCCAGTAATTCCGCGGTTGGCGTCGGCGTCGGCGGATCTTTGGGAATCTATAAAAAGACCGGGCATGGCGTCGCCATTTTCGTGCCGCCGGGATCCGCGCCCTGAAGACTTAAGCTTGTTCGCGCAGCAAGCGCACCAGCCCTAAAAGTTCGTCCCAGCCGGTATCGGACACGGCGCAGTACTGGATGTCGCCCTGCTGCCAGTAGGCGAGGTGGTAGCCGCTGCGCGTAGTGTTGCTTGGGCTATGCCCGCCGCCCGCAGCCCAGGTAAACACATTGATGACATGCGCGCCGTGCTGGTACACGACCACCGCGGAGCGCTGATGGTCGATGTAATCGGCGCGCCCGCCGATCAAGCGATAACCCTGCGCTTCGAAGTCGGCAACTGCCGGCGACACATCGGCGTGGCCCGCGAACCACGGCTTGACCGTGTGCTTGTCGGTGGACACCACGTCGATCAAATGCGCCGGCATCAGCGAGCGCACGTGGGCACTCACGATCTCATCGCTCAACGTACTGAGACCGGGCATCACGAGAAAAAACGCGATGCCTGCAGCGATCGCGGTGCCGCCGATGCCGCTCAAGGCTCCGGTCCAGAACCAACTCCCGCGCAGGACCCGCGCTTGCCGGGCGGGCCGCGGCTTCAGGGGCGATACGCTCTTAAGGTTCTCGTTCCCGGTCGCGGCGGCGGCGGCGGCTGCCGCGGCGGCCGCGGCGTCAGCATCCTGGTCGAGCGTCTGTAGGATTTGCGCGCGTAGCGCCGGCGGTGCGGCGGCATAGCTGATACCGCCTCGCAAAGCACTGCGCACTTTCTCGAGATCTTGCAGCAACTCGCGGCACGCGCCGCAGTGCTCGACATGCCGCTCGATCTCCGCGGCTGAAAGCGCATCGACTTCACGGTCGAAATAGGCCTGCACCCGAAGCGATTCAGCGCACTGCACGCGGCTCTCCTTGCACTTCCTGCAGCCATTTGGCCTTGAGGGCTGCGCGCGAACGCGCCAAGCGCGACATCACAGTGCCGATCGGCACATTGGTGACGGCCGCAATCTGCGCATAGTCCATTTCCTCGATTTCCCGCAGCATCAATACGGTGCGGTGTTCCTCGGGCAGCGAGGCCACCAGCCGGTCGAGCACCTGCTTTTGGTCGGAAATAATCGCCTCGCTCTCCGGATTTGCATCATTTGCTATCATCGCGTGCCCATCGGCTGCATCGTTTTCTTCTGGTAGCGGCACAAAGGTTCGGCGCTGTTGCTGCTTCGCCGCCGTTAGATGGCAATTGCGCACGATGGTCAGCAGCCACGCCCTTGCGTCGGAGCCCCTCAAGGCGTCGAACCCCCGAAAAGCACGTAGAATGGCGTCCTGCACCACGTCCTCAGCCTCCCCGGGGCGGCACAGCCACCGAGCGAACCGATACGCAGCGTCGAGATGAGGCAAAACCTGCCCCTCGAATCGAGCGCGTTTGTCATCCATAGAGTTAAGACTCACGCAGAGGCCATTTTATTCCCGTCAGCGAGCATAGCCGCCCGATGGGCTATCCTAGCGCCGATAATAATCGGAGGATTACTGTGATTCCAACTCTTCGCTTGGGCCTGGGCGTTGCCTTTCTCTGGGTCATTCAGTCCTCCGCGGCATGGGCTCAGCATCCCTTTCTGTCGGATACCGATTGGTCGAACTTGCGCGACGAGGCGAGCGGCAGCGCACCCTACGAAAACCTGCGTGCCCTGACGCGATTGCACCGCGTTCCGGCAACGCCAGAGTTCGATCAAGCGGCGAATTTCGTTCTGAGGCGCGCGCAGGAATACGGCTTGCAGGATGTGCATGCGGAGCAATTCCCGATCGACGGCAAGATCCAATACGGTCTGATGCGCTCGCACATCGCCTGGAATGTCGAGGACGCGCGGTTGTGGCAGATCGAACCGCAGCACACGCTGTTAGGCGATTGGTCAACCGACCCGATTCGGCTGGCCGACTACAGCCACAGCGCCGATGTCGAGGCGCGGCTCATCGATGTGGGCTCGGGAACATCGGAATCGGACTACGCCGGCAAGGACGTGCGCGGCAAAATCGTGCTCGCCGACGGCGTGCTGTCGATGGTGCAGCGTCTGGGGGTGGCGAAATTTGGCGCGGCTGGCATTGTCAGCGACATGCCCAATCAGAGCAACGCCTGGTCGGGGCTCGACACCAGCATCGTCCGCTGGGGTCATTTGGACGGCTCACTGCCCCAAGGGTTTGCCTTCATGGTGTCGCGCGCGACGGCGAGCGGCTTGCGCGCGCAGATCGCCTCTGGACGCCCGGTGCTGCTCGGCGCACATGTCAAGGCGGAAGTGGGGGCCGGACATTGGACGGTGGTGACCGGGACCATTCCGGGCACCGATGCAGCCGCCGGCGAAATCGTCTACAGCTGCCACCTCGACCACCAGCAGCCGGGGGCCAACGACAATGGCAGCGGTTGCGTGACCATTCTGGAATCCGCACGCGTGCTTGAGCGTCTGATCGGTAGCGGCAGGCTCAAACGCCCGCAACGAACCCTGCGTTTCATCTGGGGGCCGGAAGTCGAGGGCACCATGGCTTACTTGAGCCGCCACCCCGACATCAGGGCATTGATGCGCGCCGATATCCACATGGATATGGTGGGCGGCGATCTGTTCAAGAACAAGTCCGTGCTGCATGTGACGCAGACTCCCTGGTCCTTGCCGACCTTTGTCACGGACATCGGTGCGACCTTCGCCGAGGCCATTCGCGATGCCGCAACGGTCTACGCTGAAGACGGTAGTCACGAGGACGCTGCTGTCCTTGAAAATCGAGACGGCGCCTCGGGCACCCGCAATGCATTTTTTGTCGACGAGACGCCGTATGCCGAGGGCAGTGATCACGATGACTACGATTCGTCCACCATCGCCGTGCCCTCACTCTACTTGCGCGATTGGCCGGATATTTACATTCATACCGATCACGACACGCTTCTGCAGATCGACCCCACCAAGCTACGCCGGGTCGCGCTCCTCGGAGCGGCCTCCGGCTACAGCTTCGCCACGGTGGATGCCGCCAGCGCCGCTCTGGTGCTGCCGTTTTTATCGGCGCGCGCGCAGCAACGTTTGGCGCAGGGCTTCAATCGTGCGCTGCTGCTCACACAGCAGGCGGCACTCTCCCCGCAGGAAGCGCTGTTCGAAGCCCGCAATCTTTTGACGCAATTGCTTCACCGCGAGCAGGCCGGCTTGCAGTCCTTCGCTCTGTACACGCACAGCCAATCGCAGGCGCTGGCGTCGAGCGTTGCGGCGCTCAAAAATCAAACGGCGACCTTGAATGGCTGGCTAGTTCAAGCCGCCGCAACGCGCGGAGCGCAGGATGCAAACTGGATGCCGGCCTGGCATGCGACGCCGGCAGCGGCGCGAGTACCGCATCGCATCGGCGAGTTCGGGCCGCTGACCTTTCAGAACGACGACGTCCTGCTAGATCGTCTGGGCGAGGAGCGGTTGCACAAGATCCGGCTACTCCGTGCGGGTTCGAGCCGATTCGTCAATGTCCAGGACCAAAGCGCTCTTTACGCCTATGAAATCGTCAATTTCGTCGACGGAAAAAAGTCGGTCGCCGACATCCGAGACGCCGTGTCCGCCGAATTCGGTCCGATCCCGTTGGATGTCGTCGGCGACTATTTGAATGCCTGCGAAGATGCGAAAATCATCGCTTTTCGATGAATGCGGCGCGCAGCTAATTCGGCGGCGGCGCGCCCGCCTTGCCGCGCTGCATGCCCTTCGAGTAGATCACGGTGCCATCGAGCTTGACGATGATCGCGTCGATGTCGTCGATGCGGTTGTAAATTTCCATGGCCCTCTCGGGCCCCAGTACGAATGCGGTCTTCGACAACCCATCCGTGCGCGTGGCATAAGGACCAATCACGGTCGCGCTGCGCACCTTGCTGGCCGAATGCCCGGTATGCGGATCGATGATGTGATGGTAGCGAACGCCGCCCTCATCGAAAAACCGCTCATAGTCGCCGGACGTTGAAATGGCCGCATCCACCAGCGGAATGCTGGCAATGACTTCGCCTTCTCCCTTGCGTGGATCGCGAATCCCCACCATCCAGGGCTTGCCGAAGCGATCGCCGATAATCCGGCTATCGCCGCCGGCGGACACGTACGCGCGCGTCACGCCGCGCGCCTTCAAGACATCGATGCCGCAGTCGACCGAATAGCCTTTGGCAATGCCGCCCAAATCGATGCGCACGCCTTTTTGGGAAAACCGCACGGTCTGATTCTTCGGGTCGAGAATCACGTGCCGATAGTCGACCGCCGGCAGCGCCTGGGCGATTTGTGCATCGTTCGGCCGAATGTGCTTCGGAAAATTGTACATGTAGCCAACGCTGGCATAGGTGATGTCGAAGGCGCCCTGGGTAATGACGGAGTATTCCTTGGCCTTCACCAGCAGATCGAAGAGTTCCTTGCTGATGTGCATCGGGCCATCGGCAGCCTTGGCATTGACTAAGGATACTTCGCTGGTGGGCTTGTACGTGCTCATCGAATCATCGATGTGCCGCATTTCGTCGAGCACCGCATCGATGGCAGCTTCGGCCTTCGGCCTGTCTTCCGACCATAGTTCCACGGTAATGCGCGTGCCCATGATGCCGTCTGTGACCCGATTCACCCACTCGGCGTGGGCTGGAACGCCTGCGGCCGCGAGGATTGGCGCGCCCAGAGATATCATCAGAGTTCTAAAGTTCATGGTTGAAGCCTAGCGGGTTTTTCGGGCGCTTGCGCGCCATTGCATGATCACCAAGGCGCTTCCGACCATGCCGCCCAAGTGAGCGAAATGCGCGACACCCGACAGCGTTCCGGTAACGCCCAAGAAAAGCTCGATGCAGGCATAGATCGTGGCGAACAGCCAGGCCGGCATGGGAATCGGGGGAATCAGGGGCACGACCTTGCGGTGCGGAAACATCATCGCGTAAGCCAGCAGCAGGCCGAAAACGCCGCCCGATGCGCCAATGGTGGGTGCCGGCGGCGCGCCGAAGAGAATGGGAATGAACAGCTGGCTCAAAGCCGCGGTAATGACGGACGCGAAATAACAGGCGAGCAATCGGCGCGGCCCCACATAGCGTTCGATTTCCTCGCCGAACATCCAAAGACCGAGCATGTTGAACAGCAGATGGCTGATGTGTGCGGTACTGTGCAAGAATGCATAAGTGACGATCTGCCAGAAGTGAAAATAGACGTGCCCCTCAATCGGCTGCAGCGGCCACAAGCCAAAGAGCACATCGACTAGGCCGTTCGACCAGCCCTGCAGCAGAAACACCAGCACGTTCATGCCGATCAGAATTTTGACTGCGGTAATTTTCATATAGGACGCATATTCTAACGCGTCATGAGCGCGCATCCGCTGAAAACCGTATTCCTGGATTACGACACCGTCTCGAACGGCGACCTTGACCTTGATCTCCTTCGCGCAGCGGCGGACGATCTGATCTTGTACGAGTCGAGCGAGACGAAAATCGCGGAACGCATTCATGACGCGGATGTCGCGCTGCTGAATAAGCTCGATCTGACTCGCGGGCTCTTGTCGAGCGCGCCGCGCCTAAAACTGATTGCGCTGGCCGCCACCGGCACCAACAACGTGGATCTCTCCGCCGCGCGCGAATTTGGGATAGCGGTCTGCAATGTGCGCGCCTATTGCACGGCCTCGGTGGTCCAGCATGTGTGGGGATTGATCTTGAGTCTTACCCAACATGTGTATGAATTCTCGCGCCTCTCCAAAGATGGCTCCTGGGCGAAGGACGAAGCCCGCGCGGTGCTGTCCCACACCATCCGCGAACTGCAAGGCCGAACCTTCGGCGTGGTCGGTTGGGGCGAGCTCGGACGCGGCGCGGGGCGCATCGCCGAGGCCTTCGGCATGCAGGTCAAGATCGCCGATCGGCCGGGGAGCCCGCTGCAATCCGGTCGTCTGCCGCTCAATGAGCTCCTCGCCACCGCGGATATTCTCTCCCTGCACTGCCCGCTCAACGATGCAACCCGCGGTCTCATCGGCGCGCGCGAACTTGCGCTGATGAAGCCCGATGCATTGCTGATCAATACCGCGCGGGGCGCCTTGATCGACGGCCGGGCGCTTGCCGCCGCCCTCAAGGCGGGACGGCTCGGCGGCGCGGGCGTCGATGTGCTGCCCCAGGAGCCGCCAGTGCACGGCGATCCGCTCTTGGATGGAGAAATCCCTAACCTTTTAGTGACGCCTCACGTCGCCTGGGCGGCGCGTGAAGCGCGGCAGCGCTGCATCGACGAGATGGCGGCGAATATCCGCGATTTCCGCAGCGGCGGACGGCGCGGCCGCGTGGTCTAGGAGCCTGGCCGCGCGCGCTACCCGCGCTGGCGTCTTTATCAGCCTCGCGCAGCCTTCTTTTCGCGCTTGGCGGCGCGCTTCTCCTCCAATGTCTTTGCCGGTTTCTTCTTGTCTTCCTTTTTACGATCCATACCTTTGCCCATGATTCACTCCTCTAGGTTTGGGTTTTGCCATCAATCCTGCGTGCGCCGGCGAACCGCTATCTTTGGCTTCGCAGGCCGTGCCTCCCGAGGCGGCGCGCCATGACGCCCAAGTGTCGCGCGCGGCGGTTTCGGCGGTTTCTCATTCACGCGGCTGATCCGCAACTCGCGGCCTGCCACGCGCACCTTCTGCAATTGCTTGAATATCTCCTTCGGCATGCCCTCAGGCAAGTCCACATAGCTGTGATCCTCGCGAATGTCCACGCGCCCGATGTGCACACCCTCGATGTCCGCTTCGTTGGCGATGGCGCCGACGATGTTTCCTGGCTTGATACTATGTACCGACCCGACTTCGATGCGAAAAGTTTCCATTTGTGCAGGACCCGATTTGCGGAGGCGGTCCTCGCCGCGCGAATCCCGCTCTCGGTTTGGTTCGCGTCCCGCCGCGCGTTCCTGTGCTGCGGAGCGTTCCTGTGCTGCGGGCCGTTCCTGTGCTGCGGGCCGCTCGCGCGCAGCACCGCGCGCTGCTTCGCGGCGTGAATCGCGACGGTCCGGCGAATGCGCATCCGCCGGCCGCTCAACTTTTTGCGCCAGCAGCAGGGGAGTGGACCCTTGCGACAGGCTCGCCAGCGCCGCCGCGATGTCAATCAAGGCCATTCCGGATTCTGTTTCCAGCTGCTCCAACACCGGCCGGTAGGGATTGCTGTCGCCCTTGGCGATGGTCTCGGTGATGCGCTGCTTGAACTTGGCGATTCGCAGTGTGTTGACAGCATCGACGCTCGGCAGGTTCATGGGTTCGATGACTTGCCGCGTGGCGCGCTCGATGGCGCGCAACATGTTGCGCTCGCGAGGCGCGATGAACAGGATGGCCTCGCCCTTGCGGCCCGCTCTGCCCGTGCGGCCGATGCGATGCACATAGGATTCAGTGTCGTAGGGCACATCGTAGTTCACCACGTGACTGATGCGATCCACATCGAGCCCGCGGGCCGCCACGTCGGTGGCGACGAGGATGTCGATCTGTCCGGCTTTCAACCGTGCCACCGTCCGCTCGCGCAGCGGCTGTGCAATATCGCCGTTCAAAGGCGCGGCCGCGAAACCTCGTGCCTCGAGTTTCTCCGCCAGCTCCACCGTGGCCTGCTTGGTGCGCGTGAACACCAGCATGCCATCGAAAATTTCCGCCTCTAGGATGCGCGTCAGGGCATCCAGCTTGTGCATGCCGCTCACCATCCAAAAACGCTGCCGGATATTGGTCGCCGTGCTGGTCTTGCTCTTGATCGTGACTTCCACCGGCGTGCGCAGGTGCTTCGCCGCGATCCGGCGTATGGGCGCGGGAATCGTCGCTGAGAACAGGGCCACCTGCCGTTGCGGCGGCGTCTGCTCGAGGATGCTTTCCACCGCGTCGATGAAGCCCATGCGCAGCATCTCGTCCGCCTCATCCAGCACCAGCAGCGTCAAACCCGAGAGCTTCAGCGTGCCCCGATTCATATGATCGATGACGCGCCCCGGCGTGCCGACGACCACGTGCACGCCGCGCCGCAGGGCATTCAACTGCGGTTGATAGCTCTGGCCGCCGTAGATGGGCAGCACGTGGAATCCTTTCAAATGCGCGGCATAGCGCAGAAACGCCTCGGATACTTGCAGCGCCAGTTCGCGCGTGGGAACCAGCACCAGCACCTGCGGCTCGTGCCGCGTCAGGTCGATTTTCGTGAGCGCGGGCAGCGCAAATGCAGCGGTCTTGCCCGTGCCGGTCTGTGCCTGGCCGAGCATGTCCTTACCCGACAGCAGCACCGGAATAGTTTGGGCTTGAATCGGCGAGGGCGACTCATAGCCGACATCGGCCAGCGCAAGCAGCATCGCATCCGACAGGCCGAGATCGCGGAAGCTGGCGCCGCTTTCAATCGACTCTTCGGGGACTGCGCTCATGTGAAATGCCGTGGGTTAGGGAAGCGCAAGTCTAGCGGTTTGAGCGCTTATTGCTACCATAGTCGCCATGGGACGCATATTTGAAGTCAGGAAACACGCGATGTTCGCCCGCTGGAACCGCATGGCCAAACAATTCACCCGGGTCGCCAAGGACATCGCGATTGCCGTGCATGCCGGCGGCCCCGATCCCGCAGCCAATCCCACGCTGCGCCGTGTGCTGCAAAATGCACGCGCCGTCAATATGCCGAAGGACAAGACGGATGCCGCGATTCGCCGCGCCTCCGGCAAGGACGCGGCCAACTATACGGAGATCATTTACGAGGGCTATGCGCCGCACGGCGTTGCCTTGTTGGTGGAAACGGCCACCGACAATCCGACGCGCACCGTCGCATCGTTGCGCAACATTTTCATGAAGGGCGCTGGAAACATGGGGACCACGGGCAGCGTCAGCTTTTTATTCAAAAAAATGGGCGTATTTCGCGTCGACCCGTCTTACGTCAAGGACCACGACGAACTCGAATTGGATCTCATCGACTACGGCCTCGAGGAAATGGGCGACAGCACCGGCGATAAGGGCGAGCCGCAATTGGTGATCCGCGGCGCGTTCCATGACTTCGGAAAGCTGCAGGAAGCGTTGGAGCGTCGCGGCATCACGCCGTTATCGGCCGAGCACGAATACATCTGCTCCGTGCCGATCGAATTGCCGGAGGATCAAGCAAAGGAAGTGCTGGAACTCATCGACAAGCTTGAGCAGGACGACGACGTGCAAAAGGTCTTCCACTCGCTGGCGTGACCTAATCCGCTGGCGCTTTTTCAGACCCAGCGCGCCGCTGCTGGTCGCATCTTAAGGTTAATTCATCCTGTCATCCGCCCTGGGGCTGCCGCGTTTGACTATCTGAGAACTGGAAAACCTCTTTAGGCGGATGCCATGCGTAGGCTATTTATGTTATTGATCCATATGAGTATTATTTCGATTAACGGCTGCGTGGTGGCGCCTTGCCCCGTGAAGCAACCAAGCGATTGCGCACGGGTGAGATAATGCGCCCATGGCAACTCACCCGTTCCGCATCGTCAATGTGTTCACTCAAGCCCAAGGCCCGTTTACCGGCAATCCGCTCTGCGTATTTGAAAATGGCGACGGCTTAAGCACCGAAGATATGCAGGCGCTGGCGCGCCAGTTCAACCTTTCGGAAACCACTTTTATACTGCCCTGCACCCGCGCCAATGCGCGAGTGCGAATCTTCACTCCCGCGTATGAAATGGCGTTTGCGGGACATCCCACGCTCGGCACGGCGCACGTTTGCCGCGCCTTGAAATTGGGCGGCGATTCGCTGGTGCTGGAAATGCAGGCGGGTCTCATTCCGGTGCACGCCGGCGGCGATCGCTGGACCTTGAGCGCCTTGGGCGCCACCTCGCGCGAGCTGGATGTATCGCGCGACAGCCTCGCCGCCGCGCTAGGTCTCAAGACAGCCGACATCGGAGAGCGCCCGCTGTGGGTCAAAGCGGGCAAAGAACAGCTGGTGGTGCCGCTCACATCCACCGATGCCGTGCGCCGCGCGATGCCGTTGGCCGCGGCGATGGCAAAGATCGTGAGCGAAGACGGCCTCAGCATGGCCTACGTTTTTTGCCTAAGCGGCACAGCGGCGGGCGGCCGCGATCAAGCACTGGCACGTTTCTTCTTTCCGGTCGGGGGCGCCATTCTCGAAGATCCCGCCACCGGCTCGGCCACCGCCAACTTCGGCGCATGGTGCCTGACGATGAATCGTGCGCTGCCGGTTCAGCTGCAGATTTCGCAGGGTGAATTCGCGGGCCGGCCTTCCACGCTGTTTCTCGACGTGAACCGCGAGGCGCAAGTTTTCGTAGGCGGCGATGTGCTCGAGGTCGGCCGGGGCAGTATCACTCTTTGACGGCAACCGCTGCGCCGGCCGCCGGCGCGGCAATGAGATCCTTCGCCCAGTGAATCACGGGCTTGAGCCGCGGCGAGACCATGCCGAGCGCGGTTTCAAATCCTACCCAGCGAGCTTCCTGGTGTTCAGGAAACCCCAGCTCTGGGTTGATCAACAGATGCACCTGGGTGTCATTGCTGCGCGCGAGGTAGTACCTGGAGATCTTCCCCTTGTTGTAAGGGCCGGTGTCCCTGTAGTCCTTGCCCCAATCGAATGAGAGATTCTCGAGCGTGGTCTCCTCTTTCACTTCGCGCACCGCGGCATCGAGAGGTTGCTCGCCCGGCTCGACCAAACCCTTTGGGAAATCCCAATTCTTATAGGCGCGCAACAACAGGTATTGCACGCCCGCGTGCGCCACGTGGACCACCACCACCCCGGCGGAAAATCGGCGCGCATGCTGGGGCTCCTCCATGGTCACGCAGCCGCAGACAGAGGCGATCGAATCAGATGATCGAAGGCGCTTAAGGAGGCCTTGGCGCCTTCGCCCACCGCAATGACAATTTGCTTGTAGGGCACGACGGTGCAATCGCCGGCGGCGAAAACACCCGGTACCGAGGTCCCACCGCGCGCATCGACTTCCACTTCGCCGCGCGGCGACAGCTTGACCGTGCCTTTGAGCCAATCGGTGTTGGGAATCAGTCCGATCTGCACGAATACTCCGGCGAGTTCCAGGTTGCGCATCTCGCCGCTGACGCGCTCCTTGTACTTGAGAGCGATGACGCGCTGACCGTCGCCGACCACTTCGGTGGTCTGTGCGCCGGTTATCACAGTGACATTCGGCAAGCTCGAAAGTTTGCGCGTCAGGATCGCGTCCGCGCGCAGCTGCGGATCGAATTCAATCACGGTGACATGGCTCACCAATCCCGCAAGATCGATAGCCGCTTCCACGCCGGAATTCCCGCCGCCGATCACCGCCACGCGCTTGCCCTTGAATAGCGGGCCGTCGCAGTGCGGGCAATACGCGACGCCGCGATTGCGGTACTCGCGCTCGCCGGGCACGTTGATTTCGCGCCAACGCGCACCCGTCGCGATGACCACGGACCGGGCCTTGAGCGATGCGCCGCCGCTCAGCTTCACTTCGATCAAATCGCCCGGAATCAACGCTTCCGCGCGCTGCAAATTCATCACGTCCACGTCGTAGGTCATCACGTGCTGTTCCAGCCCCGACGCAAGCTTGTGGCCGTGTGTCTCTTTGACTGAAATGAAATTCTCGATGCCGACGGTGTCCAGCAGCTGGCCGCCCAGACGTTCCGCGGCGATGCCGGTGCGAATGCCTTTGCGCGCCGCATAAATCGCGGCAGCGGCACCCGCCGGACCGCCGCCCACGACCAGTACATCGTAGGGCGCCCTGGCGTTCAGTTTCTCCGCCTCGCTCTGCGCCGCGCCCGAATCCAGCTTCCGGATGATCTCGGCAAGCTCCATACGCCCTTGACCGAATGGTTGGCCGTTCAGGAAAACCGCAGGCACAGCCATCACTTCGCGGCGCGCGACCTCGTCCTGAAACACTGCGCCATCGATCATTGTGTGACGAATCTTCGGATTCAGCGCTGCCATGGCATTCAACGCCTGCACGACGTCCGGACAGCTCTGGCAGGTCAGCGAAACAAAGGTCTCGAAATCGTAATCGCCGTCCAAATTTTTGATCTGTTCCACGAGGGTCTGGTCGATCTTCGGCGGGTAGCCGCCGGTCTGCAGCAGCGCCAGTACGAGCGAGGTAAACTCGTGGCCCATCGGCACGCCAGCGAATCGCACCCGCGCCTCGGCGCCGGGCCGCCTCAAGGCGAACGAAGGCTTGACCTGGGCATCGTCGCGCTGCGAGTCGATCTTGACTATGCTCGATATGGATTCGATGTCATTCAGCAGCGCGAGCATTTCCTGCGACTTCTCGCTGTCGTCCAAGGATGCGACGATTTCCACGCGCTGCGAAATGCGCGCAAGATACCCCGTTAATTGTGCCTTGAGATTACTGTCGAGCATGGTGTCCTCGAATTCCCGCGGCCCCGGCATGCGCCGGGGCTTGGAGATTCACCGCTAAATCTTGCCGACCAAGTCAAGCGACGGCTTGAGCGTGTCGGAACCGGGAGTCCACTTCGCCGGGCAGACTTCACCCGGATGCGAAGCGACGTATTGAGCCGCCTTGACCTTGCGCAGCAATTCCTTGGCGTCGCGGCCGATGCCGTTGTCGTGTACTTCCATGATCTTGATTTTTCCTTCGGGATCGATCAAGAAGGTGCCCCGATACGCCAGGCCCTGCTCCTCGATCAGCACTTCGAAATTGCGCGCCAGCGTCGCGGTCGGATCGCCGACCAGGGGATACTGAACCTTCTTGATGGTTTCCGACGTGTCGTGCCACGCCTTATGGGCGAAATGCGTGTCGGTGGAGACGCCGTACACTTCCACCCCTAATTTCTTGAATTCGGCATAGTTATCGGCGAGGTCGCCGAGTTCGGTGGGACAGACGAAAGTGAAATCCGCGGGGTAAAATACCAACACGGACCACTTGCCCTTGAGGGTTTCGTTCGTCACGGGGACGAATTTCCCGTTGTGATAGGCCGTAGCCTTGAATGGTTTGATTTCGGTATTGATAAGCGACATGGAGAACTCCTCAGGCGGTTTTGAAACTTGCCGCCAGTTTAGCAGCCGAAGCGCCATTCACAACATTGATTATAATGATTGTTCTGATAGACTACATCTATGGGTGCAAGCCGCTGAATCTCAAGGATCTCAAATACTTGGTGGCGCTGGCGGATACCGGTCATTTCGGCAAGGCGGCTGAACGCACTTTTGTCAGCCAACCGACCTTGTCGGCGCAGCTGAAGAAACTGGAAGAATACTTGGGCGTCAAACTGGTGGAGCGCCAGCCGAAGAACGTGCAGCTCACCGAAGTGGGCAAGCAGATCGTGGTGCGCGCGCGGCGCATGTTGGATGAAAGCGATGAAATCATCGCGCTGGCGCGCAGCAATACCGATCCTTTCGCAGGCAAGCTCAAGATGGGGCTCATCCCGACGATCGGGCCGTATCTGCTGCCCCGCATCATGCCAAAGATTCGTAAAGCGGTGCCGCAGCTCGGTCTGATGCTTTACGAATACCAAACCGAGGCGCTGCTGAAGCGCCTGCGCGACGGCGAGATCGACTTGGGGGTGATGGCCCTGCCGGTGCCGCAAGACGGCCTCGAGCCTCGCGTACTGTACGAGGAGTCGTTTACGGTGGCGCTCCCCACTCACCACCCGCTGGCCGCGAAAAACATCATCAAGGTGACCGATCTCAAGGGCCAGACGCTGCTCTTGCTGGAAGACGGCCACTGTCTGCGCGACCAGGCGCTGGAGGTTTGCAGCCGGGTCGATGTGCGCGAGGCCGAGGATTTTCGCGCCACGAGTCTCGAGACATTGCGTCAAATGGTGGTCGCCGGGCTCGGGATCACCTTGCTCCCGGAAATGGCAGTGGAATCGCCCTATGGATCGCAGCGTGGCCTCGCCATTCGTCAATTCGCCAACCCCAAGCCATCGCGCAGCGTCGGCGCCGTATGGCGCAAGTCGAGCACCCGCGAAGCCGCGATCGGGGCAGTCTGCGACGTGATGGCCGGCGTCATGGCACAGGACAACCGCGCGCCGCGAACCGGAGCTGCTGCAAAAAAGCGCTAGCAGCCAACGCCAATTCGTGACGGCTGTCTCAGCCCTGCGACGGCCACCGCCCCATATGCCGATCATTTCACATATTGCGCAGCGCCGACCCGGCAAAATAGCGGGATAAGGACTGTTTCGCCATGAATGCCCGCAGCATCGCACAAGCAAAATCAGCCGGAAAGCCGGCACCCGTTTCGCCGCGCTTCGATAGCAAATTCATCGAAGATCACCGGCTCGTTGAACGCTATCTGGAAAACAAATTGCCTTTCAAGGGCGCCCGCGATCTCGAGCAATGGTGCCGCGCGCATCCCGATTATTTGAACGAACTGAAGCTCTCCGAGCGCGCGCATGCAAGCCTTAAACTGCTGGAGGCCAGCGGTAAGCCGCAGGATCTCGGCGAGCCGAAGCCGCCCTGGTGGAGAAGCATTTATTTGCTGATCGGCCTGGCCGCGTGCGCCTTTGTGTGCCTGGTGGCCGCCTGGTCTCTCGCGGGAAAGTATTCATCTCTGCAAGGCAAGCTGGAAGATACCAAGCGCGTGATGAGCCAGGGGCCGCTGGTGCAGCCTGCCACGGAGAAGGCGATCTATATTTCTCCAGATCACGCTCCCGGCATCGATCGGGCACGCATCAAACTCAGTCGCGCGCAGCCGCTGCTGATGGACGTGCATATCGACCTTGGCTACACGCAAAAGCTTGTGCAATTTCGCCTGTTCGTCGACAAGCAGGACCAGGGTCGCGCACTGGTGATCAACAACTTGCTCAAGGATTCCAACGGCGAGTTGCGGGTCACGCTCAACTCCACCGGACTGGCGGCCGGCATCTACGCCGTGCGGATCGAGGCGCTGCCGCCGCGCGGCATTCCCATTCCCATCGGCTGGTTGATCATCGAAGTCAGCTGATCATTCGTCTCGCAACGTGACGATGGGCGGCGTGTTGATCACGCTGCACGTTGCCAGCGTTCCGCTCACGCCGACGAGGACGGTGCCGCACACCAGACCCGCGACCCACACCACGGGATCGGGCGTGAACTGCAGCGAGAATATGTTTTCCGCCAGTATCCATCCGATCCCGGTGGCGCCAAACGCCGCCAAGGTGCCGGACAGAAACCCCAACGCCGAAAATTCGGCAGCGACGCCCTGCAGCACTGTGCCGCGGCTCGCGCCCAAGGTGCGCAACATCGCGCTCTCGTAGCGCCGCTCATCTCGAGTCGATTGTACCGCCGCCAATAGCACCACGATTCCTGCGGCGAGCGTGAAGATAAACACGTATTGCACGGCCAGCGAGGCGCGATCCATGATGTCGCGGATCTGTTTGAGAATCGCATCCACATCGAACACTGAAATCGTTGGGAACTGGCGCACCAGGTCTGCCAGCGCCGGCCGCTGTGCGGCCGTAAGATAAAGACTGGTCATGTAGGTTCCCGCCGCGCCATCGAGCAGGCCCGGCGGAAGCACCAGAAAGAAGTTCGGCCGGAACCTGTCCCAGCGTATTTTTCGAATGCTGGCGACCTGCACCGTCAGGGGTTCTCCGGCCACATCGAAGCTGAGCTTATCTCCCACCTTCAGCTGCAGACCCTGCGCATACTCCGACGAGATCGACACTAAATGCTTGCCGGCGTCCGCCGCGGTCCACCATCGACCGGCCACCAACTGATTGTCCTCCATGATATTGGCCGACCAGGTGAGATTTTGCTCCCGCTCCGCAAATCCGCGACCCGAGTCGCCGCGCAACTTGAGCGATTGCCGCGGCTCGCCATTGATGGCGGTAATGCGGGCCCGCACCATCGGGTACATCTGCGGCGCTCCGAAACCGTGAGCCGTCAGAAACTCCTGCAGGGCCTGGCGTTGCTCGGGTCGAATGTTCACGAGAAAATTGTTGGGGACATCATTCGGCAGGCTGCGGCGCCAATTCGCCAGCAGATCGCCGCGCACCACAGCCAGCAACAAAAGCACCATGAGCCCTAAACCGAAGGCGACGATTTGCACCACGCTGCCGGTTCCGCGGCGCGACACATTCGCCAGGCCGTAGCGCCACGCCACGCCGACGCCGCCGCGCAGCCGGCTGGTCAGCCTCACCAAGCCGAAGCCCGCCAGAGTCAGCACCACGCCGACCGCCAGTACACCGGCCAGCACGCTCAACACCAGCTCGGTGTCTCGCACCATGCTCCACAGAATGGCGAACAGTGCCGCGAGCGCCAGCAGATAGCTCACGCCATAGCGCAGCGGCGGCGCACTCACGGTCTTGCGCAGCACCCGGGCCGGCGGCGTATTTTTCAACTGCAGCAATGGCGGCAGCGCAAAACCGATGAGCATCGCCAACACGGTCACCAGAGCGATGGGCAGCGGTGCCAAGGAAGCCGCCGGGAGTTCGTTGGGGATGAGACTCTTCAACAGCATCACCAATCCCGACTGCGCAAGAAACCCTAGGGCAGTGCCGATGGCAACCGCAAACAAGGCCAACAGCGTCAATTCGATGATGGAAATCGCCAGCACGAATCCCTGCGCAGCCCCCATGCATTTCATCAAAGCAACGGCGTCGATGTGGCGCGCCGCGTAGCGCCGCGCGCCCATGACGACCGCCACGGCCGCGAGCAACACCGAGGCAAGGCTGGCAAGATTGAGAAATCGACTGGCGCGATCGATGGCGGAATTCAACTGCCGGCTGGATTCTTCGACATCTTTCAGCCGCTCTCCAGGCGCTTTGTTCTGGCTCAAGTACTCGCGAAAGCCGGCCACCGCCGGCGGCGGTCCCGCGAACAGCGCCGCATACGTCGCCCGGCTTCCCGGCTGGATGAGCTGCGTCGAGGCGATATCTTCATAATTGAGCAAGGCAGCCGGCGCCAGATTGACGAAACCGGTGCCTTGATCCGGCCGGTAGTCGAGAACTTCGGTCACGCGGAAGGAAGCCTCGCCGATGCGCAGCGTGGCTCCCAGTTCCAGCTTCAGCTGAGCAATGATGCGGGCATCGATCCACGCCTCGCCGCGGCCGGGAATTTTATCGGTGCTGCGCGGCGTGCCGAAGGGCGCGTCCGCGATGCGCAAATGCCCGCGCAACGGATAATTGGCGCTTACCGCATTCAGTGCCGCGAGCTGACTCAAGTCTCCGCTGAAAATGGCCGTGGGAAAGGACAGGACTCGGGCACTGCGAAGCCCGCGCCTCGCAGCCTCATCGAAGTAACGCCGCGGGATCGGCGCCGGCGCTTCCAGCCGCAAATCCGCCGCCAACACCTCCGCCGCCTGCAGACGCACGCCTTGCGAAATGCGGCTGGTGAAAAACCCCACGGCGGTGAGCGACAGAACCGCCACCAGCAGCGCGAGCAACAGCACGGAAAGCTCGCCCGACTTCAAGTCGCGCCAAAGATTGCGCAGGGCAAAACGCAGCGCTTGCATCAATTCACGCTGCCGCCCGCCGCTGGGCCGTCTGCCGCTTGACCGTTAACGGTGTGCCCAGCATCGAGTTCCAACACCCGGCTGCAGCGCTTCGCAAGCCCGCGGTCATGCGTGACCAGTACCAGAGTGCTCCGTGAGCTGCGATTCAAATCGAACAAGAGATCGGTGATGCGTTGCCCCGTGGCGGTGTCCAAGTTGCCCGTCGGTTCATCCGCGAACAGCACCGCAGGATGCGTTACAAAGGCACGCGCGATGGCGACGCGCTGCTGCTCGCCCCCGGACAGCTGCTTAGGATAATGCGCCACTCGCGGCGTCAACCGCACCTGGTCCAGCGCGGCCGCGGCCGCCTGGCGCGCGTCCCGCCGTCCGCCGAGTTCCAGCGGCAACATGACATTTTCGATCGCCGTCAGCGAGGGGATAAGATGAAATGACTGGAACACAAACCCTACATGCTTGCCGCGGATGGCCGCGCGCCCATCTTCATCGAGTGCCGTAAGGTCGATGCCCGCGATCAGCACGCGGCCGGTGCTTGGTTCATCGAGTCCGGCGAGCAGCGCCAACAGCGTCGATTTGCCTGCACCCGAGGCGCCGACAATGGCCAGGGTTTCGCCGATTCGCACAGCCAGGCTGACATCGGCGAGAATGGTGAGCGCCCCGTCGGGGCTGGCCACTGTCTTAGAGACATTCTTGGCTTCGAGTACGATTTGATCTTGCATCAGGAGAGCTCGTGAAACGGCTTTTGGCCTTGTTCGTCTTGATCGTTACATCCGCTTCGGCTCACGCCGAAGCACCGGTGATTCTCGTATTCGGCGACAGCATCAGCGCTGGCTACGGGCTCCCGCTGGAACAAGGCTGGGTGGAATTGCTCAAGACGAGGCTCAAGTCGCAAGGTTACGGTTACCAAGTCGTCAATGCCAGCGTCAGCGGCGAAACCACTGCAGGGGGGCTCGCGCGCTTGCCGCGTGCGCTCGAACTTCATCATCCGAGCATCGTCCTCCTCGAGCTGGGCGGAAATGATGGCCTGCGCGGGCTCCCCGTCGCGCAAATGCGCGCGAACTTGTCGCAGATGGTCGATTTGAGCGCCGCGGCAGGTGCGCAGGTCTTGCTGCTGGGGATGCGGATGCCACCCAACTACGGGCCGCAATACACCAGGCAATTCGCCATGGTTTTCAGCGATTTGGCAGCCGAAAAGAAAGCAGCCTCAGTGCCCTTCCTGCTGACCAATATCGCCCTGTCCCCGGCGCTTCTGCAGGCCGACGATATTCATCCAAACGCCCAAGGTCAGCCCGTTCTGCTCGACAACGTCTGGCCGGCGTTAAAGCCGCTGCTGCGTAAGTAACTCTAGTGCGCGGCAGTCAGCCACTCGGCCACGCCGCCGTGGCTGGAGCACGTTCCACTGCGGTGTGCGGACTTCGAATAGGTACCGTCCTTGCACTTTGCGGTCGCTCCAGTCGGATCCGTATTGCTGGCGGCGGCCGTCGGCGCCGACTTGGTCGCGGTAGATGACTTGGCAGCAGTGGTTGCTGCAGCAGGCGCGGAAGCCGGCGCTGCGGCAGTCGTTGCCGCGGTCGCCGCCTTGGACTTCGTGGCTTTCTGTATTCCGCCATGGCCGCTGCAGGTGCCCTTGCCGGAGGAGGTGGTCGTCGTTCCGTCCTTGCAGGGGGTGGTAGCAGCGTCCGCCGCGAGGCTGGGCATCGCCAACGCGAAGACCAGCAGAGGCGCCGCAATGAGGCCGGCAATAGTTATAATTTTCATGAAGCTTCACTCCCTGAGTTTTATTCGGATCCGAATGGCTGATTGTAAACCGATTTTTGGCGAATGCGATCGCCCAGTCAATGCTTGTCTTTGAGCGGAAAAATGCTGACGACATCAATGACGAAACGGGTGTGCTGGCCCGCCGCTACGCCTTCCAGCACCTTGCCATCGACAATGACCCGAGTGCCCTCATCGATCCTGTCCGGAAATTCACTCAACCCGACGAGCTGCAGATCGTTTGCAGGCAGGCAATGAAAGCTTTGCGGCGGCGCATACATATACTGGGTCTTGTCCAATATCAGTATCGGCACCGTGTCGACGCCGTCGCTGCGGGGAAATTCGCGAAAGTGCACGTGCCCGGTGAAATCGTGCCTCACTTGCAGCCACAGGCAGGGACCACTGCCGATCACACAGCCGGAAAGCACGATGCAGAGGCCGATAGCGGCTACGAGACGCAACTTAACCATCATACAAGCTCCATTTGTCCTAAGTCTGCGCCGAGCGCCGTGCCTTGCCTATCCAAATGACGGATGCCGGTGTGACCGCGCCGGCAGCTTTCGGTTCACGGCACTCGAGAACGTCGAAGCCGCAACGCTGCAATAGCCCTGTCCAGGTTTCGAGCGTGCGAAAATACCAAGGTGCCGGATTGCCGAAATCGCTGCTGAACCCCTGCCAGCTTCCTTCGCGCCAGCCAGCCCTCGCCGCATCCCACGCGAGCCCACGGCGCAGCATTGGAATGCCAGGATTTAATAATCTACTGCTCTTGGGGGTCCCGTAAATTCATGCACGCCTATGTTACCCGCAGCGCGCGCCAACGTTGCTGGCATCCAAGGCGGATGCTATACACGCGTTACAAATTGAAGAGGCCTGCCAGCTTGGATCGAAATTGGCTCAATCACTACCCGCCCGGGGTACCCGCGGACATCGACCCAGACGCGTATCCTTCGCTCAAGGAAGCGATTGAGGAGGCCTTTTCGAGCTATCGCACCCTGCCTGCATTCTCCAATATGGGCGCCACTTTGAGCTACGCGCAGCTCGATGAGCTCAGCCGCGCCTTTGCGGCATGGTTGCAGCATAAATCCGGGCTGGTGTGCGGCGATCGCGTGGCCTTGATGATGCCAAATATTCTGCAATATCCCATCGCGCTATTCGGCGCGCTGCGCGCCGGCATGGTGGTGGTCAATACCAATCCTCTGTACACGCCGCGCGAACTCGAGCATCAATTGAAGGACTCGGGTGCAAAGGCCATCGTCATCGTCGAGAATTTCGCGCACGTGCTGCAGCAGGTGCTGGCACGTACGGATTTGAAAAACGTGCTCGTCACGGGCATCGGCGACATGTTGGGTGCGCCGAAAGGCTGGATGGTAAATTTCGTGCTGCGCCATGTGCGCAAGCAAGTGCCGGCCTGGAGAATTCCCGGCTCCGTGTCGTTCAAAACGGTTTTGGGAAGCGGCCTTGGCCTTAAAATGGAACCGGTCAGTTTGGGCGCAGAGGATATTGCGTTTCTGCAATACACCGGCGGCACCACCGGTGTCGCCAAGGCTGCCGTCCTCACCCACCGCAACATGGTCGCGAACCTGCTGCAATCGCTGGCCTGGATCAGGCCGGCGCTGCAGGCCGGCGGCGGCCGCGTCGTGATTACCGCGCTGCCGCTGTATCACATCTTTGCACTCACCAGCAGCTGCCTGGCTTTCCTGCCCTTGGGCGCGCGCAATGTGCTGATCACGAATCCGCGGGATTTTCCGGCATTCGTGGCGGAACTCAAGAAATGTAAATTCAACTTCATCAGCGGCGTCAATACCTTGCTCAATGCCTTGTTGCATACACCCGGATGTGCATCCGTGGACTTCAGCGGCCTGCGTGCGACGTTCGCCGGCGGAATGGCGCTGCAACCGGTTGTGGCGGCGCGTTGGCAGCAAGTGACCGGCAATACGGTGGCCCAGGGTTGGGGACTTACCGAGACTTCACCGATGGTGACCGCCAATCCCATCGGTCTGCCTTTCAATGGCTCGGTCGGCCTGCCGGTATCCTCGACCGATGTTTCGATTCGCGACGACGCCGGCGCTGAACTTCCCGTCAACGGCGTCGGTGAAATCTGTGTATTCGGGCCGCAGGTGATGCGCGGCTACTGGAACCGGCCTGACGAAACTGAGAAGGTCATGTTCGGCGACTGGCTGCGGAGCGGCGATATCGGCCGCATGGACGAAAAGGGCTTCGTCTATATCGAGGACCGCAAGAAGGACATGATTCTGGTGTCGGGATTCAACGTTTACCCAAATGAAATCGAGAGCGTCGTTGCAGCGCATCCGGGTGTGCTGGAAGTTGCCGCGGTGGCGCAACCGGACGAAAATTCCGGCGAGGTGGTCGCGTTGTTTGTGGTGAAGAAGGATCCGAATCTCAGCGCCGAAGCGCTCATCGCCTTTTGCCGCAAGGAGCTGACAGGCTACAAAGTGCCCAAGCACGTGTATTTCCGCACCGAGTTGCCGAAGACCAACGTCGGTAAAATCTTGCGCCGCGCGCTGCGCGACGAACTGCGCGCCGCTCCGACTGCAAGCGCTGGAAGCGCGGCGCCGACTGCTATGTGAGCGGGTAGCTCTGCACCGTGTCGACGAGCAGCGCGACGCGTTCCGGATCGACGTCGGGCGTGATGCCATGACCCAAATTGAACACGTGCCCGGCGCCCGCGCCGTAGCTGTCGAGCACGCGCAGGGTTTCCGCGCGCAAGGTCTCGGGCGTCGCGAACAAGGCGGACGGATCAAGGTTGCCTTGCAACGCCACGCGTCCCGCCACGGCCTTTCGAGCCTCGTTCAAGTCCGTGGTCCAGTCGACGCCTACCGCGTCGCAGCCGATCGCAGCGATCTTGGCAAGCCACGCGCCGCCGCCCTTGGTGAATACGATATTCGGCACCCTGCGACCGTCGCATTTTCGCGTCAGCGCGTCGATGATCTGCGCCATGTGACGCAGCGAGAATTCTTCGTACTGCGCCGGCGTCAACACGCCGCCCCAGGTGTCGAACAGCATGACTGCCTGCGCACCCGCGGCGATTTGCGCGTTCAGATACAGGATCGTCGCCTTCGCGAGCAGCTCGAGCAGCCGGTGCAGTTCGCGCGGCGACTCGTACATCATGCGCTTGATCAGGCCGAAGGTTTTGCTGCTGCCGCCCTCCACCATGTACGTCGCCACGGTCCAGGGGCTGCCGGCAAAACCGATCAAGGGCACGCGTCCGGCCAGCTCGCGGCGCACGCGCGCGACGGCGTCTGTCACATACTTCAATTCCCGCCCCGGATCAGGCACGCCGAGCTTGTCGATATCGGCGGGCGTGCGAACCGGCCGCTGGAAGCTCGGACCCTCACCGGCTTCAAATTCCAACCCGAGATTCATGGCATGGGGAATCGTGAGGATGTCGGAAAATAGAATTGCCGCGTCGAGCGGATAGCGATTGACGGGTTGCAAGGTGATTTCGCAGGCAATCTCGGGATTCGTACACATTTCCAAAAAGCCGCCCGCGCGCGTGCGCGTCGCCCGGTATTCGGGCAGATACCTGCCCGCCTGGCGCATCAGCCAGATCGGCCGGCGCGGCGTGGGCTCGCGCAGCAGCGCGCGCAGCAGTAGATCGTTCTTCAGCGTTTCACTCATGTCCGCTCGCTGGGCTCGAACAAACGGCGGTGCTCCAGAATCGCATAGCGATCGGTCATGCCGGCGATGTAATCGGCAACGGCGCGCGCGCGCCCGGCGGGTCCCTTCACCAACTCCAACCGCGTGCGCGCCTCGTGTTCATCGGGCATCAAGCCGGGATCGTTGAAAAATGCGTCGAATAAATCGCGCACGACGCGGCGTGCCTTGGAGGTCATGCGCCGCACCTTGTAGTGCTTGTAAAGCTGCTCGCGCAGGAATGTCTTCAGCGCGGCGTTCAAATCTCGCGTGGTGTCGCTGAAACCGATCAACGCGTTGGGATGGGATCTGACCTCCGCGATCGAGCGCACCCCCGAGGCGCTCAAGCGCACGGCGGACGCATCGATCAGGTCGCTCACCAGGTGATTGATCATTCGCCGCAAGATCTCATAAATAAGCCGGCGGCCGGCCAGCTCCGGGTATTTTGCCTGCACTTCATCGTGATAGCCGCGGAAAAGCGCGACGGCCAGCAACTGCTCGAGGCTGATGAGGCCGGCGCGGATGCCGTCCTCCACATCATGATTGTTGTACGCGATTTCATCCGCAAAATTCGCCAGTTGCGCTTCGAGACCCGGCTGCTGGCGATTGATGAATCGTTCGCCGACGTCTCCGAGCAGGACCGCGTTGTTATAGGAGCAATGTTTGAGAATGCCCTCGCGGCATTCGAAGGTCAGGTTCAAGCCGTCGAATTCGGCGTAGTGCTCCTCGAGCTCATCGACCACGCGCAATGATTGCAGGTTGTGTTCAAAACCGCCGAAGTCGCTCATGCATTCGTTCAACGCATCCTGCCCGGCGTGTCCGAAAGGCGTATGGCCAAGATCATGGGCGAGACAAATGGCTTCGGACAATTCCTCGTTGAGCCTCAACGCGCGCGCGGCAGTCCGGGCAATTTGCGCGACCTCGAGAGAATGAGTCAGTCGAGTTCTGTACAGATCGCCCTCGTGGTTGACGAAGACCTGGGTCTTGTACACCAGGCGGCGAAATGCGGTGGAATGAACGATGCGATCGCGGTCGCGCTGATATTCCGAGCGGTAGTCGGGTTTCGGTTCGGGATGGCGGCGGCCCCGGGAATGTTCCGCGTGAGCGGCGTAGGGGGCGAGGCCGGTCATTTGAAGTGCTCCGCCAGGGTGGCCTCGAGCGCGGCCTTGGGGTACTGATTGGTGATGATTGCACGGCCGAGCTTCTCGAGCAGAACGAGGCGAATGCTTCCTCCCAGAACTTTCTTGTCCATCTGCATCAGCTCGTAGGCCCGCGCGGCGCCGATGCGCGGCGCCTCGGTCGGTAATCCCGCCTGTGCCACAATGTCACGCACGCGCTCCTTGACCGCGGCGTCGATCATCCCCAGGCGGCACGAAAGATCCGCAGCGATGATCATTCCCAAGGCCACCGCTTCGCCATGCAAGTATTGCTCGTACGAGGTTGCCGCCTCGATGGCATGGCCAAAGGTGTGGCCAAAATTCAAAATCGCGCGCAAGTGGTGCTCGCGCTCGTCGCGCGCGACAACCGTGGCCTTGATATCGCAGGAGCGGCTGATGGCGTAGGTCAAGGGCTCGGTGGCGCGCGTGAGCAGCTGCGGAATTTGCTGTTCGAGCCAGGCGAATAACATCGGATCCCAGACAACGCCGTGCTTGATCACTTCGGCAAGTCCTGATTTAAATTCCCGCTCGGGCAGGGTTTTCAGCGCGTCGGTGTCGGCGAGGACGGCTTGCGGCTGATAGAACGCGCCGATGAGGTTCTTGCCTCCCGGATGGTTCACCCCGGTTTTGCCGCCGACCGATGAGTCGACCTGTGCAAGCAGCGTCGTCGGCATTTGCACGTAGCCTATGCCGCGCTGATAGCACGATGCGGCAAACCCGGCGATATCCCCGACAACTCCGCCGCCCAATGCCAGCACCGTCGCATCCCGATTCATTTTGTTGGCGACCAGTGCATCGAGCACCCAGCCGGCTGTCTGCAGCGTCTTGTGCTGCTCGCCGTCCGGGACGATGCACTCAGCGATGTGTCGTTGGGAAAAGCTGCCGGACAGCTTTGCCAGATACAGTTTGGCGACCGTGGTATTGGTGACGATCAGCAAATCGCGGCCGGAGATCTGGCTCTCCAGCAGATCGCGGTCCGTCAGCAACCCCGGACCGATCGTGATGGGGTAGCTGGAGGAGCCTAAGTCGACTTGAAGCGTTTGCACGGGGTGATTATACGAAGCCTAGGGTTTCTGCGTCCGCCGCAATTCCTGATGAATTTCTTCAGCAACGAGTTGCACGCGCCGTCCGTCCGTCTTGATCGTAAGATCGGCAATCTCGGCATACAACGCGGCCCGGCGTCCCATCAAATCTTTGAGCCGCTGTTCGGGGTCGGTGTCATAAAGCAGGGGACGATGCCGCGCGTGACGCGTGCGCTCAATCTGTTGATTCACCGACGTTACCAGGTATACCACGGCGCCGCGCTCGGCGAGGGCGGCGCGGTTGGCCGGATCGATCACGGCGCCGCCGCCGGTCGCCAACACAATCGATTCCAGGCGGGTCAGGCGGTCGATGGATTGCCTTTCGCGGATGCGAAATCCGGTCTCGCCTTCTTTTTCGAAAATGAATGGAATGTCCACGCCGGTTTTTGCCTCGATGTCCGCGTCGCTGTCATGGAAGGTGTAGTGAAACAGGCGCGCCAGATACCTCCCAACCGCGGTCTTGCCCGAGCCCATGGGTCCAATCAGAAAAATGTTGCGCTTGCTGAGCATGATCGCTGCTGATCATAGCGGACGGCGCCGTTCGCCTGATTGCCTCTCTAAAAATAAGGGGCGCCTCTCGGCGCCCCTACAGTTGTCCACCAACCCGCAGCCGGTGTTAGTAAAGATTCGATCCCTCGCGCAAAATCTTCGGCGTGATGAATATCAACAGTTCGGTCTTGTTGTTGATGTCCGCCGTGCTGCGAAATAGCGCGCCGAGCACCGGAATATCGCCAAAGAACGGCACCTTGTTTGCCGACCTCGATTTGGTGGTGTCGAGAATGCCGCCGAGCACCACGGTCTGGCCGTCGTTGACCAGCACCTGCGTGATGATCTGGCGCGTATCGATGGAGGGCACGCTGCCGCCGGTGGCGCTGGTGACCTGCTGACCCACCGAGTCGTCCGCCACGTCCAGGTCCAGAATCACGCGGTTGTCAGGCGTGATCAACGGCGTCACTTTGAGCTTCAGCACGGCGTCCTTGAACTGCGTCGTCGTCGCGCCGCTCGATGCCGATTGCTGGTAAGGAATTTCCACACCCTGGGAAATGGTGGCCTGCTTCTGGTTCGCGGTAATGACGCGCGGCGAGGAAATGGTTTCGCTTTTGCCCTCATTTTGCGCCGCCGTGAGTTCCAAATCGACCAAGAAGCTGCCGCCCAGCAACGAGACGCCAATGCTGCCGTTGGTGTTCGCGGCCGGCGTATTGACCTGATAGCGATTGTCGAGCGTGGTGCCAGTGAGGGAGGCGCCGCCCGTTCCCGTGCCTTGGATCGCGTTTGCGCCTTGGCCGTTGCCGGTCACCGCCAGAAGTCCGCCGGGTCCGTTCTGCTGCGCGGTGCTGACACCGAAGCGCGCGCCCAGGTCGCGCTCGAAAGTATCGCTGACGATCACGATGCGTGCCTCGATCAGCACCTGCTTCACCGGCACGTCCAGGGTTTGCACCAAGCGGCGGATGTCGGCCAGCTTATCCGTGGTGTCCTGCACCAACAGCGTGTTGGTGCGCTCATCGACGGACAGACTGCCGCGCGGCGACAGCAGTGAGTCCTTGGCATTGGCGGTCTTGATCAGTTTCGCCAGGTCCGAAACCTTGGCGTAGTTGACCTGCATGAATTCCGTGTGGGTGGGAGAGAGCTCCTGTACCTCTTTGTGGGCCGCCAGTTCGGCTTTCTCGCGCGTGGCCAATTCTTCCGTCGGCCCGATGATGATCACGTTGTCCTGACGGCGTTTGTCCAAGCCCTTGGTCCGCAACACGATATCGAGCGCCTGATCCCAGGGCACATTTTGCAGACGCAGAGTCAGGTTGCCCGAGACGGAATCACTGACGACGATGTTCTGGCCGCTGGTATCCGCGAGCAGCTGCAATACCGAACGCACGTCGATGTCCTGGAAATTCAACGTCAACCGCTCGCCGGTGTATTCCTTCTTGTCCTCAGCACCCGCAGTGCGCTTCGAGGAAGCCTTGATTTCAACCGTGTATTGGTTGTCGGACTGGTAGGCAAGCTGTTCGAAGTCGCCCTGCGAGCTGATCACCAAGCGCGAACTGCCGTCCACGCGGACCGCATCGACGGTCTGTACCGGCGTCGCGAAATCCTGGACGTCATAGCGGCGCATTAAATTCTTCGGCATCGCCGTGCCCGCGAAGTCCACAACGATCTGCTGGCCTTCCTGCCGGACGTTGACCGGCGTACGCGGGTCGGTGAGCTGCACGATGACCCGGCCTGTGCCGTCGGCACCGCGCCTAAAGTCGATGCTGCGAATCGCGCGCTCGGCGGGACCCGACGACGCGACGGAGACACGCGCCGCCGCGGCGCTCTTGCCCACGTCGGCGCCCGGCTGCTGGCCCAGCGTCA
The DNA here is from genome assembly GCA_039924385.1 of Steroidobacteraceae bacterium. Taxonomy (GTDB): domain Bacteria; phylum Pseudomonadota; class Gammaproteobacteria; order Steroidobacterales; family Steroidobacteraceae; genus Bog-1198. The sequence goes on along the minus strand of JBDTAV010000028.1, from coordinate 22,777 downwards.
CGATGATGTCGTTGCCGTCCACCTTGGTGGTGTAGGGCATCAAGGCGTCGACATTGACGACCAGTCGCGCCCGACCGTTGGCTTCGGCGGCCAGCACCGTGTCGACGCCGCCCGAGCGCACGTCAAAGCGGCGCGAGGCGAGAGCCAGAGTGGTGTTCGGCAAGTCGAAGGCAATGCGCGCGGGCTTGTCGATGGTGAACGGCAGCGGCTCCGGCGCCGGACCGCTCATGTGCAGTTTGAGCTGCACCTGCTGACCCGTCAGGGTTTGAACGTCGATTGATTGCAGCTGAACCGGATCAGCGGCGCGTGCCGTCAAACTGATCGCAGTCAATGCGACAAGCGCCATCGCGCTCATCATCGCCGCTCGGTATTGAATTCTAATCATGCTTTCCTCTCCCTTTGGCTTCAATTGGCCAATGCCAATGAGGCCGGTCGCTCTATGTAGCCGCCGAGACCATCCGGAATGATTTCGACCAGGCTAATTCTTCCGCCGGTTATTTCCGTCACTTTGCCGTCGTTCTGGCCCATGTAGTTCCCGGGCTGAACCTTGTGAACAAGGCCGTCTTTGGATTGCACCAGCCCGTAAAAATTGTTGCCCACCTTGAAGGTGCCGACCATCTTCAGCGTATCGAGCGAGAAGCCTTCCAGGAATTCGCGATTGCGGTGCGAGTTCACCCGCGCGCTGGCGAGACCATTGGCCGCGTTCGGCCCCTGCGGCTGGAACGGCGAACGCAGGTTGCCGGCCGAGTAGACGTAGGTTTCGTAGGGCTTCACTTCGGGCAGCGGCTGAATGCGGCCGCCCGGCTTCTTCTTGGTGACTTCGATCCACTTCTGCAAATCCGATTGGCCGCCCGAACAGCCCGCCGCGACCAATGCAGCAAGCGCGACGCCGATGACGCCAATACCCGCTATCTGTCTCACGTCTTGCCTCCCGCCGTCGCCGCCTTCTTCGCCGCCGGTTTCGCGCCGCCGCCCTGATCTTCGATGTAGCGGTAGGTCTTGGCGGTTACGTCCATGGTCAGATTGTCATAGCCGCCTTTTGCATCGACCGGCGAAATTTGAATGTCGTTGAGCGTCACGATGCGGGGCAGCGCGGCAATGCCGCTCACGAATCGGCCGAAGTCGTGGTAGCTGCCTACCAATTTGATCTTGATCGGCAGTTCCGCGTAGAAGCCGTTGCTCTTCTCGCTCCCGGGCTGAAATAATTTTTCGGTCAGGCCGGCTGCCAAGCCGGTTTGCGAAATATCGACCAGAAGGTTCGGCACCTCGGTTTTACCGGGCAATTGCCGCAGCATCGCGCCGAAGCTGCGTTCCATCTCGCCGAGTTGGGCGCGATACGCGTCGAGGTTGGCGGCGCGCTGCTGCTTGTTTTCGAATTGGGCGCGCAGATCCTGTTCGTCCGCCTGCGCTTTCTGCAGCAGCGGCCGGTCGTCGTTCCAGACGAACATATACCAGCCGAAGGCTGCAACCACGGCAAACCCCAGCAGCACGAAGAATCCCCGCACGGCCAGCGGCCAGCGGCCCACGTCGCGCGGATCGAGAGTACGAAGTTGATCGAGGAAGTTCATTTCGCCGCAACCTTCTTAACCGTTGTTTCGCCGCCGTTGTCCACATCCACGCCGACCACATCGCTGCTGAGAGTGAAGCTCGAGCCGCCGGTCGCTGAGTCCTTGGCCGTCTCGACCACCTGCAGCTGCGGGTTATCCATCCACGAAGAGGCGTCGATATTGCGCATGAAGGTCGATACGCGCGTGCTCGACTGAGCGACGCCCTTCATCTCGAGCTTCTTGCCGGTTTCCTTGATCTGGGTGAGGTAAATGCCCTCGGGAACGGTCTTCACCAGTTCGTCGAACAAATGCACGATTTCTGGACGCTTGCGCTGCAATTTCTCGATGATTTCCATGCGCGCGACCAAGCGCTGCTTGCGATTCTCGAGGTCTTGAATGTCCGCGATCTGTGCGTCGAGTTTGACGATCTCCTTTTTCAGAAGATTGTTCTTCGCGTTCTGCGAATCGATCCAGCTGGAGTACAGCAGCTTGCCGCCCAGGACGAAGACGACCGCAGCAAAGGCGGCGCCCCCTAAGGCGACCATGAATTCGCGGCGTCGGACCTTACGTTCTTGTTCGCGCCAGGGAAGTAGATTAATACGCGGCATGGCTACTCTTTAGTCGAAGCTGCGCAGCGCTAGGCCGCAGGCTGTGAGTAATGCGGTGGCATCGCGCGCCACTGCTTGGGCTTTGGCCTTGGACGACACCTTCATGTTGCCGAGCGGATCGCCTTTGTCGGCCGGCACGCCCACGCGGCTGGAGATGACATCGGCAACGCCGGGGATGTTGGCGCAGCCGCCGCAAATCAATATTTGATCCGGCTGGGCGCGACCGCTGCCGGAGGCCAGATAAAATTGCAGCGAACGGCTGACCTGTTGAGTCATGTCGTCGATGAAAGGATCGAGAACCTCGGGCTGATAATTGCTGGGCAATCCGCCTTCTTTCTTGGCGCGGCCGGCTTCTTCCATGCTAAGCCCGTACGTGCGCATGATTTCTTCGGTCAACTGCTGGCCGCCGAAAGCGAAGTCGCGCGTGTAAATCACCCGCAGATCGCGCAGCACGCTGAAAGTGGTGCTGCTGGCGCCGAAATCGACCACGGCGACAGTGCGGTCGACGCCGCCGTCGGGCATTTGGTGGCGCATGAGCGCGCAGGCATTTTCCAACGCGAACGCCTCGACATCGACCAGGTGCGCGGTCAGTCCTGAGGCTTGCACCGCAGCCTGACGCTGCTCGACGTTCTCGGTTCGGGTGGCGACAAGCAGCACATCGAGCATATCCGGATCTTTTTCCGACGGGCCCACGACCTGGTAGTCGTAGCTGACTTCTTCCATCGGGAAGGGAATGTATTGGTCGGCCTGCATTTCGACCTGACCTTCCAATTCGTTCTCGCCGAGCGTCTTCGGCATCTGAATCACTTTGGTGATCGCCGCATCACCGCTGATTGCGATGGCCGCAAGCCGGCTCTTGGCGCCGGAGCGTTTTACCGCGCGGCGAATCGCTTCGCCGACCGCTTCGGCGTCGACAATGGCCTTTTCGTTGATGGCGTTGTGCGGCGTCGGTTCCGCGGCATACGACTCAACGCGATATTGGCCACCCGACATCGTGAGCTCAATGAGCTTCACCGACGAAGTGGTTATGTCAAGTCCCAAAAGCGGACGATATCTTTTTCCTAACGACCACACAAATTTTTTCCCTTTTTGCTCAATACCTTGTAGGTCGAAACTGGTGCATGAGATTAGCTATGACAAGCAAACTTAGCAAGAAACTGTTAAATGGAACGTGAAGCTACTCACGGTAATGAGTCCCTGAACCGCCCAAGTCGGCAAATTGAGACTTGCGACAATTTCGAAAGCTTCCGAGGCGGTCCTCTCGTCCATTTCAGGCCTCACCGCCCAAGGCTGCCCTGGTGCGTTTGGTTAATCACTAGTCACTAGTCCGGCAACCCCGCCGTCCAAAACGTGTCATACCTTTGGACCGACGGCTTTGCGTGCCCATCTTTCGATGAGTACGCCCACTTAACCGGCGGTAAGATGCTGCCCATGTCCGCCCACGCAATAAGTTAGAACGGTTTTCTGTGGCCAAACGTTATCTAGTTCTCATCTCGCGCATTTGTGCAGTTTTAGTTGGCTTAATAGCGCTAACTGTCTTCGCCAACGTCTGTGCTTATGTCTATTTGAGGCCCGCGCTGCCCGATGTGGCCAGCCTTCGGGAAGTCCAGCTGCAGGTGCCGCTGCGCATCTATTCGCGCGACGGCAAGCTGATCCAGTCCATCGGCGAGCAACGCCGAATCCCGGTGCGCTACGACCAGCTGCCGCCAAAGCTGATCCAAGCCTTCCTTGCGACCGAGGACGACCGGTTTTTCAGGCATCACGGCGTCGATTGGCAGGGAATTCTGCGAGCGGCGGTGGCCAATCTAAAGGCCGGCGGCATCCGCCAGGGCGCGAGCACCATCACCATGCAAGTGTCGCGGGACATGTTCCTGACCCCGCGCCGCGACATGAAGCGAAAAATGAGCGAGATCTACATTTCCCTGCTCATGGAGGCCGAATTCACCAAGGAGCAAATCTTCTCGTTGTACGTCAACAAGATCTTCCTGGGCCAGCGAGCGTACGGTGTCGGCGCCGCGGCAGAGGTGTATTTCGGCAAGAGCCTGGATCAACTCAGCCTTGCTGAAATGGCCACGCTGGCCGGCATCCCAACCGCCCCCTCCACGGTCAATCCGGTCGCCAATGCCGACGCCGCCAAGGTGCGCCGCGCCCATGTTCTCGGCCGCATGCTCGAGCTCGGATACATCAGCCAGTCTGAATACGATCAGGCCAAGTCGAGTCCCATGGAATCGCGCCTGCACGGCGCCTCCATCGAGGTCGACGCGCCCTATTTGGCTGAAATGGCGCGCAGCGACATGCAGAATAAGTATGGGGATGCCGTCTATACGGCCGGATACAAGGTCTACACGACCCTGGATTCGCGCCTGCAGGCAGCGGGTACCGTGGCGCTGCGCACCGGCCTCATTGAATACGACATGCGCCATGGGTACCGCGGCGCCAGCGCCAAGGTCGATCTGTCGAAGATAAGCACCCCCACCCAGTTCGACGCCCAGCTGGAGGAATTCCCGATTATCGGCGGGCTGAAACCCGCCATCGTTCAGCAAGTCGAGGCCAAGGGCGCCAAGATCTACGTCAAGGATCTGGGGGTCGTCACCCTGCCCTGGGAAAAACTGGCCTGGGCCAGGCGCGAATTGCCGGATGAGAAAGTCGACCGCTACCCCACGCAAGCCGCGGAGATTTTAAGCCGCGGCGATGTCATCTACACCGTGGGCCGCACGCCCGAATCGCTGCTTTTCGTGCAAGTGCCCGAGGCCCAGAGCGCGCTGGTGTCGGTCGATCCGAAGGACGGCGCGATCGTGGCGCTGGTCGGCGGATTTGATTTCTTTCAGAGTAAATTCAACCGCGTCACCCAAGCCCGGCGCCAGCCCGGCTCGGGATTCAAGCCTTTCATTTATGCGGCGGCCTTCAATAAGGGGTTTACCCCCGCCAGCGTCGTGTTGGATGCACCGGTGGTGATCGACGAGGAAGGCAAGGAACAGGCCTGGCGTCCGCACGAGGACACCGGGTTGTTTTATGGGCCTGTCCGCCTGCGTGACGCCCTGGTGCATTCCCGAAATTTGGTCTCGGTGCGCTTGATGCGTGCCGTCGGCGGCCAGTACACCCGGGATTACGTCACCCGCTTCGGTTTCGATAAATCGCAACTGCCGGATGACTTGACGCTGGCCTTGGGAACGGCGGAATTAAGCCCGCTGCAGGTGGCCATCGGATACGCAACCTTCGCCAACGGCGGCTTCAAAGTCAGCTCGTACTACATCGATCGCGTCGAGGATGCCAATGGCAAAATCCTGCAGCAGGCGAACCCTGCCATCGCCTGCCCGCAATGCGGGCGTCCCAGCGATGGTCCCGCGCCTAGGAGCGCGACTGCCGGCCGCGCCAGCTTGCTGGACGAAGCTCCGCACGATGGTAAGACGCTGATTCCAGTGAAGAACCTGGCGCCGCAGATCATCAATCCACAGGTGGCGTACCTGCTGGCGGACATGATGGCGGATGTCATCAAGCGCGGCACGGGTCAGCGCGCCCGCACGCTCAATCGCGACGATATCGCCGGCAAAACGGGTACCACCAGCGAGTTTCACGACGCCTGGTTCAACGGCTTCAACGCAGACATCGTCACCACCGTCTGGACCGGGTTCGACCAGGACCGCACCCTGGGCGAAGGCGAGCAGGGCTCACGCGTCTCCGTGCCGACTTGGACCTATTTCATGAAAGAAGCGCTGGCGGGCACGGCACGGCATCCGGTGCCGATCCCGGACGGCATCGTCAGCGTGCGCATTTCGCCGAAGACCGGCTTGCTGGCAAGTTCGGACGACCCCAACGGCATCATGGAAAAATTCATTGAGGGTAATTTGCCCAAGGCCGAATTGTACGAAGGACAGAACCCGAACAACCCGGAAGCCGATAAACCGATATTCTAAGACGTGTCTGAGATGACCGATGGCTAAGAAGTTTTCGCAGCGTGCCGAAGATTTACGCCGCGCTCTCGCGCAAGAGGCCGCGAGAATCATGGCCGAACACGGCATTGAAGATTTTCTGCAGGCGAAGCGCAAGGCGGCCGATCGCCTCGGCGTCAACGATGTCGCGGTGCTGCCGAAGAACGTCGAAATCGAGGATGCGCTGCGCGCGCACCAGCGCCTCTTCGGACGCGATACCCACGATCACACCCTCAAGGAACAGCGGCGTATCGCGCTCGACACCATGCGGATTTTGGCGGAGTTTCAACCTCGCCTGGTGGGTTCCGTGCTCACTGGGACCGCCACCAATCACAGCGATATCAATTTGCATTTATTTGCCGACGCGTCCGAGTCGGTCGCGATCCGACTGCTGGACCTCGGCGTGCCGCACGAGTTCTACGAGCGGCGCGTGAAGATGGATGCAGAGCGCAGTGTGAATTATCCGGCGCTGAGATTCGGGGCGAACGGCCGCACCGTCGATGCCACGGTATTTCCCATCGACGGCATTCGTCAATCGCCCTATTCGCCCGTCGATGGGCGGCCCATGAAACGCGCCGATGCGCGCGAAGTGTCGGAACTGGTCGGCGCGAACTAGCCGGATCGCTCCCGCGGCTTCGCGCTCGCCCATTCTTACGTCCCCGGCTTCGCCTGCCACACCGCCAGCATGTCCGGCGAGCCCTGCGCCCGCACGCCATTGTCGGTGAGAATGTCGTCGGTCGCAGCGACGAGCGCAGAGCGCGAGAAAACCAGCGCCTCGCCGCCCTTGGCAGCGAATTCAAACGTGACGAAAGGATCCTTGAGATCGCGCAGCAGCGCCACCAAGTGGCTGAGACTCTTCACCGGGGTGCCGTTCAGCGAGTACACCACGGAGCCCGCGGGATTCGAATAGCCGTTCGCCAGTTTGTGCGGAAAGAATGGCGAGGAAATGATCACCAGCTCTTGCAGATCGTCGCTCGGCGGGTCGAAGGCGCGGGTGACCAACGGACTTTTCACGTAGCCCAACACCCGCATCAAATTGGCGTTGTTTTCAAACGCGCCCAAAAACTGCCGGGTGGCGCGCGAAAACACCATCGGCCCGTAAACGAAGTACGACGGATACTCGCCGTGAAGGTCGGATACCAGCGTCGGATACTCGGCCGAGACGGGCAGTTCGACCTTGATCGTCTTGCCGGCACGCACCACGGTGAGGGGCAGCTTGCCGTTCTTGGCCACCTTCTGAATCATGTAGTTGAAGCTCACCCGCAAATCCTTGTCAATCTTGACCATGCCCTGATTGTCGATGGGCGTAGCGCCGATGCGCGTCAGCACATCCCATTCCTTGAGCGGATACGACGGGTCGGATTTGTCAGGCCGGTGCACCACCATCCCCTCGACGCTCTTATCGAGCTTCAGATAGTCGCGCAGCGCCGGATTTTCCAGCGTCTGCAAGTCGTCGTGCATGCTGGGCTTGCCGACATAGTGGCCGCTGGCAATGTCCTTGAGGAATAGATCCACTTCTTCATTCGGGATGATGTAGCCGATATTCTGGCTGTCGCCGCCCAGCCGGCTGAACGCGAGGCCGATCATTTTGTCGCCCGCGATGGCGGGACCGCCGCTGTTGCCGGGATTGATGGCCGCATCGATCTGAATGCGCAGGCCCGACACCGGATAGTTGTAGGCTGCGAACTCGATGCGCGACACGATGCCCTTGGTGATCGACAGTGACGAGCCGCCGGCCGGAAAGCCGTAGGCGAGCACCGGATCCTTGATCTGCGGCAGCTTGCTGGCACGCTGCACGGGCGGATGGGTGTCGAAGAAACTCGGATCGTCGAGCTGCAGCACCGCGAGATCGATGCCGGGAGCGATCGCGAGCACCGACGCGGACAGCTTGTCGCCGGCGGCATTTGCCTGGATCTGCACCTGGCTGGCGTACAGCACGGCGTGAGCGTTGGTCAAAATGAGCTTGTCCTCGATGACCACGCCGGAGGCGGTGGCCTCGCTCGGCGCCTGTTTGGTCCAGGGTTTGAATGGGTCCGGATAACGCATGGTCGAAAAGATTTTAACCACCGAGTTTTCCAGCGACGGGGGCTCCGCTTGATCGGCCGCACGGCTCGCGGCGAAGGCCGCGGTCATGAACAAAGCGCCGACATTTAGAAAAATGATTCGCGCATAACGTGACATGAGTAGTCCTATTTACCGTCGACTGAAAACGCCAGCAGCGTATTGCCAGAGACGATGTAAACGCCGCCGTTGACGATGGTCGCGCCCCCGTGGTCGAGAGGTCCGCCGCTTGCGCGCACGCCGTTCTGCGTTTGAAAAGACTTCGCCGTATCGAAGTCCCAGAGAATCTTGCCATCGATGGTCGAATAGGCGCGCAGGTGCCCATCCATCGACCCCGAAAACACACCGCCCGGCATGACCGTGATCGCTTGCGATTGCGCATGCGAACACGGGCCCTCGCTCCAGGAACAGGCCGGGGTGGGCGACGGCGTGTGCCAACGCGCGACGCCGGTTTTGGGATCCAGCGCCCACAAGCTGCCGCTCAGATTGCCGGCTTCAGTCATGGAGCCTGACAGTGCGACGAACCAACTGCGGTGGTCGGCCGCCGTGCCCCAGGCCACCCCGCCATCGCTCTTCGCATCGGCACCGCCCGGATTGCCCTGCCACAGGATCTCGCCGCCGTGATCGGGATCGAGTCCATAGACTACGCCCGAGAGCTGTCCGGCCAAAAGGACGTCATTGCCGCTTGCCAGGGTGCGCAGAACCGGTGAACTGAAGAAGCCGCTATGCGCCGTCCGGCCCATCACAGTGAGTTGTTTGACCCATCGCAGTTTGCCGTCGTTCAAACCGAATGCGGCGATCGCATCGGTGAGCGACAGCTCGATTCCGGTCGTGGACCGGCCAGTGCCGATATACAGCACGCCGCGCTTCGCATCGATGGTGGGCGAGGAGACAACGGCGGCGCCCGCCGGTCCAAATTCCTGCACGCCGGCGCTGTTCTTGTGCGTCGGCTGCGGCTCCTCGAGCACGGTATAGCTCTTCCACAGAACGCGGCCGCTGGCGATGTCGAGCGCGGCGACGCTGCCGCGAAAGGTGCAGCAGCTGTAATTCGGGTTTGTGATGTTGCTGTCCTCGTTGGATCCCACCGCAACATACAACCGGTCGTTGTCCAAGGCGGGCGCACCGATGATGCGCGCCGTGGGATGCGTGTCGACCTGCGTCCTCCACAGAAGCGTTCCCTTTTGGGCATCGAGCGCATAGACGGCGCCGGTATCGTCGCCGAAAAATGCGGCGCTCGGGGCCTTGATGACGTCAAGATGCGCAAGCGTGCGCTTGAGCTTTCGCGGTATGACCGCGCGCTTCGACTGGCCCAACTCGCCGATCGAAATCGCCGTGCGGCTGCCGGCGGGCGCGTCAAAGATCCAATACGTGCAGCCGCTCTTGGCGTCCAACGCGTAAATGCGCCCTGCCGAACTCGTCACGAACAGCCTGCCGTCGACCAGTGTGGGCTGGCCGAATTCGTTGCCGCCTTGAAATCCGAAGGCCCACTTCAGGCTAAGCTTCGGCACATCCGTGGCGCGAATCGCCGGTTCCGGTTGATAGCGCGTATTGAACAGATCGCGGCCCCAGCCGTTCCACTGCACGCTGCCGACCGCGACGGGATCCGCACGCGCGATGCATAGATTTTTTTCGGGCGTCAGGGCAGCCGGGCGGGGGATATTTCCCGGCACGGGCGTCGGCGAGACGGGAGGCGCATCCTGGCCCAAGGCGATGCCGCCTATCAGCACGAGAAGCAGCGCGCATTTCATGACCGAGCTTGAATCCAGCACGATTTAGCGCTTTTCGATCGGCTGGTAATCTCGTTTGATAGGACCGGTGTAGAGCTGGCGAGGCCGGCCGATTTTCATGTTCGGATCCGAGACCATTTCCTGCCAATGCGCCACCCAACCGGCGGTTCGCGCGATGGCGAACATGACCGTAAACATGGAGCGTGGAATGCCTAAAGCGCTATAAATAATGCCGGAGTAGAAATCGACGTTGGGATAGAGCTTGCGCGACACGAAATAATCGTCCTTCAGCGCGATCTCCTCCAATTTGAGCGACAGGTCGAATAGCGGGTTGTTGTTCTTGCCCATTTTTTCCAAGACCCGATAGCACATGTCGCGGATGATCTTGGCGCGCGGATCGAAGTTCTTGTACACGCGATGACCGAAGCCCATGAGCCGCACGCTGTCGCTCTTGTCCTTCACCCTGCTCAAGAACTTGTCGATGTTGGCCACCGAACCGATGCCATCCAGCATGTCGAGCACGGCTTCATTGGCGCCGCCGTGCGCCGGTCCCCACAAGGCGGAGACGCCGGCGGAAATGGCCGCATACGGATTCGCGCCGGTGCTGCCGGCGAGCCGCACTGTCGAGGTGCTGGCGTTTTGCTCGTGGTCCGCGTGCAATATGAACAGGAGATCGAGTGCTTCGGCGGCGACCGGATCGATCGCGTACGGCTCGCAGGGAACCGCGAAAAACATATTGAGCATGTTCGAGGTGTAGTGTAGATCGTTGCGCGGATAGACGAACGGCTGTCCGAGCGTGTGCTTGTACGCGGCGGCGGCAATCGTCGGCAACTTCGCGATGATCCGATGCGCGAAAATTTCCCGATGCCGCGGATCGCCGATGTGCGTGGTGTCGTGATAAAAGGCGGCCATCGAGGCGACCACCGCGGATACCATCGCCATCGGGTGTGCGTCGTGATGAAACCCGCGGAAAAACCCGAGCAATTGCTCGTTCACCATGGTGTGCCGCATGATGGAATCGGTGAACGCGCCGAGCTCAGCTTTGCTCGGCAGCGTGCCGTTGATGAGCAGCGTGGCCACTTCGAGAAAACTCGACTGCTTTGCGAGTTGCTCCACCGGGTAGCCCCGGTACAGCAGCACGCCCGCGTCGCCATCAATGTAAGTAATTTTGCTTTCAGTGCTGGCGGTGGCCATGAATCCGGGGTCGAAGGTGAAGACGCCCTGATCCTTGGTCAGATGCGAGATATCGAGCACGTCAGGCCCAATCGTCCCGGAAATGGCATTCAGCTGACTCGTCTTTCCGGTGGTGAGATTCTTGAGTTCGTATTTCGTGCTCATTCGCGGTTCCGGCGGCTATGTTTCGATTGTTTCAGGCCGCAGCCTTGCACGGCCGTACAACGGAATCAAGCGCGCACGTCGCCGAAGCGAGAACCTCGTCGCGAGTTCGCGAGCGGCTTCGGCGAGACGTCTCTTTCAAGATGCGCGGCGTGATCGCCGCGCGCGAAATGAACTGCTTGTCAGGCCCGCCGTTAGGCTTTTGCCGGCGCCGCGGGCTTTGCGGACGCAGCCGCGTACTTCTTGCGGAACTTATCGACGCGGCCGCCGGTATCCACAATTTTCTGCTTGCCGGTGTAGAACGGATGGCAGTTGGAACAAACTTCGACCTGCAGATCTTGACCGATGGTCGAACGCGTCTCGAACTTGTTGCCGCAGGTGCACGTGACCGTGATCTGTTTGTAATCGGGATGGATGCCGGCTTTCATGGGAACCTCGTTGAGCTGTTGCGGCAGAATCGAAGCGCTTTTCTAAAGAAGCCGCATCGCCACGCCTTAAACCCTTACTTGTTGGCGAGATCTTGCGATTTCAATGCCAAAAACAGGGCCGCGCATCATATGCGCACCCGCGGGCGTCCACAAGAGTCATTTCATTGCACATATTTGTTCACAATAACTGTGGATAAGTCTGTGGACGGCGGACTGCACAGGCGACTCGTACGGCGGAAATTCGCGTAATTGTTGATTTGATCAAAAAATATACACGCCACTTTCTTCTTTCTAATCAAAGCATTACGAAAGGCATCTGACCTACTGCAGATGCAATGTGCTGTAGGTCTCACTTTGTTCGGGGTGCGGCGGCCGATGTGCATAAGCTCAAGCGAGGAAACCGGCCTGAAGATCGTTGAGGAAGCGCAGCCCAAGCGCCGTCGGCCGCCAGCCTGACGCCACTGATTCCAGCAGTCCGCGCTTTTTTGCCTTTCCCAACTTTTCATCGAGGTTTTGCAGCGGAAGTCCGGTGCGCGCGTGGTAGCAATCGGTGCTAAATCCCTCGTTTAGACGCAACGCGTTCAGCATGAATTCAAACGGCAGGTCGGCGGCGGCGATATAGCTGCCATCCGCGGCGGTCAGCGCGGCGCGGCCAATCTCGGCCTGATACTCGCGCGGTTGCTTCGGTTTGACGCTGCGCAAGATCTTCTCCGGTACGTTCACGCTCACTTTGCCGTGAGCGCCGGCCCCGATGCCCACATAGTCGCCGAATTGCCAATAATTCAAGTTGTGCCGGCATTGCGCGCCCTGCCTGGCGTAGGCCGACACTTCGTATTGTGCATAGCCGCAGGCCGCCAGCATTTTCTGACCGGCGAGTTGGATTTCCCAAGCTGCCTCCTCATCCGGCAAAGCAGGGGGCCGTGAATGAAACGCCGTGCCAGGCTCGAGTGTGAGCTGGTAGTACGAGATATGCGAGGGCATCAGCGAGCAGGCGATCTTCACGTCGTTCAGCGCCTGTTCCGGCGATTGCTGCGGCAGCGCGTACATGAGATCGAGATTGAAATTGCCAAGTTTCGCGACGCTCAGTTCCTCGACCGCCCGATGCGTGTCGTCGGCCGAATGAATGCGGCCCAGCGCTTTGAGCGCATTTTCGTCAAATGTTTGCGCCCCCAAGGATACGCGATTGATTCCCGCCTCGGCATAGCCTTGAAACTTGCCGCGCTCAATCGTTCCTGGGTTGGCCTCCAGGGTGATTTCCGCGTCTTCCGTGAACTCAATCCGCGTCTTGAGCGCAGCGATCAAGCGCGCAAAATCAGCGGGGCTGAACAGGCTCGGCGTGCCGCCGCCGAAAAATACACTGTCGATCTTGCGGCCCTGCACGCGCGGCATCTCCATCTCGAAATCGCGAATCAGCGCATCGATGTATGAGGCATCGGGTTGGCCCGACTTCAGCTGGTGTGAGTTGAAGTCGCAGTACGGGCATTTGCGCACGCACCACGGCATATGCACGTACAACGCCAGCGGGATATCGTTCATGACCGCGCCGCCAGTCGGTCGCGCAGCGCGCGCATAGACTTGCCGCGATGGCTCAAACGGTTTTTTTCCGCTGCCGGCAATTCAGCCGCGGCCTTCTTGAGGTCCGGCAGCCAAAAATAGCGGTCATAGCCGAAGCCGCCGCCGCCGCGCGGCGCATCCAGGATGAATCCTTCCCAATCCGCCTCGGCGATGAGCGGCGCGGGATCCGCCGCGCCCTCGACGAACACCAGCGCGCAGCGGTAGCGTGCCCGGCGTCGCTCTAGCGGCACGCGGGCGAGCGCGCGCATCAGCTTGGCGTTGTTTGCCGCGTCGTCCTCTCCGAAGCCGGCGTAACGCGCCGAATAGATGCCCGGCGCGCCGCCCAAGGCATCGACTTCGAGTCCCGAGTCATCCGCGACCGCCGCCGAGCCGCTTAAGCTCGCAGCGTGGCGCGCCTTGAGCAGGGCATTGGCAAGAAAAGTAGCGCCCGTCTCCGCAGGTAGGGATAGCCCAAGTTCCACCGAGCTGGTCAACTCGAACGGCATTCCGGCGAGCAGAGAGCGAAATTCGCGCAGCTTGCCGGCATTGCCGGTGGCGATCACCAATCGTCTAGGAGCCTGTCTGGGCGCGGGGCTTCCAGGCGACGCGCTAGGCGGCGCGCTAGGCGGCGCGGGAACTGAGTTGTGCGGCATGCAATTGCGCAATGCCTTGCGTCGCAAGGTCCAGCAGTTGGTCAAGCTCGTGGCGGCGAAACGCGTGACCTTCCGCGGTCCCTTGGACTTCGACGAACCCGCCGCCGCTGTTCATCACCACATTCATGTCGGTTTCCGCGTTTGAATCTTCCGCATAGTCCAAATCCAACACCGGCGTACCGCGGTAAATGCCCACTGACACGGCAGCGACCTGGCCATGCAGAGGGTTCGAGGCCACGGCGCGCCGCTTGAGCAGGGTATCGATGGCATCGGCCAGCGCCACGAAACCGCCTGTAATCGCTGCGGTGCGCGTGCCGCCGTCTGCCTGCAACACATCGCAATCGATGGTCACCGTGCGTTCTCCGAGGCCTTTCAAGTCGACCACGGCGCGCAACGCGCGGCCGATCAGACGTTGGATTTCCTGCGTGCGGCCGGTTTGCTTGCCGCGCGCGGCCTCGCGCGCGGAGCGGGTATGCGTGGCACGCGGCAGCATGCCGTATTCGGCGGTCACCCAGCCCTGCGCAGCCCCGCGCAGGAATCCGGGCACGCTGTCTTCGATGCTGGCGGTGCAGAGCACCCGGGTCGAGCCGAAGCTCACCAGCACCGAGCCTTCCGCATGCTGGGTATAGCCGCGTTCGAATTTCAATTCGCGCAATTCATTGGCGGCGCGTCCGCTGGGCCGAATACTCACGCCGCCTTCCAACGAAGTGCGGCGGCACTGGTATTGTCGCTGTAGGGCGCGGAAGCCTCCACCGCCTGCGCTCCCAAATCGTTGAGCGAGTCGCGCAACGGCTTGCCGGTGCTCTGCGCGAAGCGCCCCAAATCCTGGTCCTTCAAATTGGCCCACAGCCCGTCGGTGCACAGCAGGAGCACATCGCCTGCTTTCAATTTGCGCCGCGACGAGATGGTCATTTCAGGCAAGGCGGCGTCGCCGCCGAGACAGCACTCGACATAGTTGCGCATGGGGTGCCCGTGCACTTCGGCCTCCGTGATCAAACCCTCGCGCAGCAGCACCTCGACGTGACTATGATCGCGCGTGCGTTCGAGCACCTGCGCCTGACGCAATTGGTAAACGCGGCTGTCGCCGACATGCGCCCAGTAGGCCGCGGAATCTTGCACGAGACATACGGCGCAGGTCGCGCGCGGACGCGCTTCCGCACTCAAAGCCGAGCCGAGCTTCACGACTTCCTCGTGCGCCCTGCCCAAGGCCAAATGCAGGAAGGTCATGGGATCAAAAATCGGATGGGGTGTCTGCCAGAAGGCCTCGAGCATGGTTGAGAGCGCGGTTTCCGCTGCGCGCGCGCCATCCGCATGGCCGCCCATGCCGTCGATCACCACGAGCAACACGGCCTGCTCTGCGGCCGCAATCGCAACCCGGTCCTGGTTCTCCTCGCGGTGCCCGATGAGGCTCACGTCCGCGGTTTCGATCTGCAATGCCTGCTCCTCGTCTGGCTTGCGATCATGTAGTATCGCCGATTTTAACGGCGACCCCCATGATTCGTAGCATGACCGGCTTTGCCCGACGCGAGCGGCAGTTCCCCTGGGGACTGTTAGCCTGGGAATTGAAGACCGTTAATCACCGATTTCTCGAGCTGGGGTGCCGCTTGCCCGAGGAATTTCGCGGCGCCGAAGCCGATTTTCGGGCTGCGGTCGCGGTCGCGGTCCGCCGCGGCAAAGTCGAGTGTTCGCTGCATTTTCGGCCCATGGTCGTGTCCACCGCGCTCGAAGTCGATGCCGCATTGCTCGGCAGCCTCACCTTGCGAGCGCAACAGCTTGCAGCACAGACTGGCGTATCAGCGCGGATCGATGTACTCGATCTCTTGCGTTGGCCTGGTGTCATCCGCGACGGCAGCCGCGACACGGCGCCGATGATTGCCGCCGCGCACGTTTTGCTCGCGGAAGCCTTGGCGGAGCTGACCCGCTCCCGCGACAGCGAGGGGGGACGTCTGCGCGACGCGTTGGAACAACGCTGCGCCGGGTTGCTGGAATTCTCGGAACGCGTCGCTGAGCGGCTGCCGGAAATCCGCGCCCGGATGCGCGCGAAGCTGCTCGATCGCATCGCGCAGCTCGTCAGTGATGTAGACCAAGACCGTCTCGAGCAAGAACTGGCCATCCTGGCGCAACGTCTGGATGTCGATGAAGAGATCGATCGCCTGCGCGGGCATGTCGCCGAAGTGCGCAAAACCTTCGAGGGTAAAGAGCCCGCGGGCCGGCGGCTCGACTTCCTCATGCAGGAACTCAACCGCGAAGCCAATACCCTGTCATCGAAGTCCCAGGACATCGAGACCACCCGCGCCGCGGTGGATATGAAAGTGCTGATCGAACAAATGCGCGAGCAGGTTCAGAACATCGAGTAGATCAAGACTTGTAGCTTTGCATCAGCCCTTCGCGCATCAATGCCGGCGGCATGTTGCCCACCTTCAGCAGGCGCTCGTGGAAGTCAGAGAGCGTGAACCGCGGGCCAAGAAGCGCCTTCACCTCCTCGCGCATGCGCATGATCTCTGACGCGCCCATGAAATACCCGATCCGGTAGCCCGGCTCCGTAGCCGAGCCGTCGACCTCAAGCTCCGCGGCCCAGCGCAGGAACCCTACGCCATCCGCGAGCAGCGACACGCACTCATCGTAGGTCAGCCTGCCGGTGTTGAGCCCCACGTCCCAGATGACACGCGCGATTCGCCACAGCCTGAGCTGCAGCTGGCGCAGGTGGATTCGCTCGGAGCGGAAAAAGCCGGTCTCGTACATCAGAGTCTCGTTATAAAGACCCCAGCCCTCCGAGAAGATGGCGATTCCAAACTTCTGGCGCAGCTTGTTCAGGTTGTGCGCCTGGTAGATCTCCTGCACGTGGTGACCGGCGTAGGTCTCATGCGGCGCAGTATCGATGATGACGCCCCAATCATGTTCGGTGAGATATTGACGCTTTGTCTCCTCGTCCCACTGATCTTCGAAAGGGTTGATGCGCCAATAGCCCACCCAGACACCGTCCGCGTTCGGGCCCTTGGCCCCGTCGAAATCGCCGTAGTAGCTGTTTTTGCGCTGAAACTGCGCGCGGGTCACAACTTCGACGCGCTCCTTCCACGGAATGGGCACCAACTTCTTCTCGACTACGTGCGCCTTCGCCTTGTCGACCCACTCTTGGTGGGCCTCGATCATGCGGCCGGGTTCGGGACCCGAGTTCTTGATTTCGACCGCGAGTTCCTTCCATGTCTTGCCGGGGTCGATGCGCGCCGCGACTTGTTCGAGTTCGCTTAACGTCGCGTCGAATTGCCGGCGTCCGTAGGCGTATAAGGAATCGGAATCATGATCGAGGAGATACTGCTCCTTCAGCATGCGATCGTAAGCGGACTTGCCCATCGCATAGTCGCCGCGGGGCTTCCGCGGCAGGCGATCCCGCAGGAAAATCCGGAACTCATCGAGCGCTCGGAGCGCGCGCGCGCCGGCCGCGACGAGGCCGGACGCCTGGGCGGGGTGCTGCGAGGCGAATGCGGGAACGGCATCATGGAGGACACCGCGCGCTCCATCCGCCATAAAGAGTGCGAGCTCGCGAAAGCGCGCGATGTTGACCTTAAGATTCCGCTGGCCGTCAGCCAGTTGGGCGGGCAGCGCCTTGAGTAGGACAAGAGCCTTGGCTGAATCCGCCTCGGTCGCGTCGGGGTTCTCGATGAGCTGCGACAGCTCCGAGAAGGGCAGGTAGACGCGCGGATCCATGCTCCAGAGCATCCTCTCCTGCGCCAGTACCTGGCCGACGAGCAGACTCTCGGCAAAGCGATAATTCAGAAGATCGTCGCCGTCGAGTGCATCGCGGTTGATCGCCCGCAAACGCTGGAGCTTTGCGGATGTCGTTTTGAGCGCGCTGCGGAACGCGCCTGCGCTCAGATCGAGCGAGGTTTCTTCAGCTCCGGCCGCGGCGAATTCCTCGAGAAAAGCCTGCAACCGGGCAGCTGACCTTGAGTCTTCGCCGCTCGCCGCGAACGCCCTTCGATAAGGCAGCGCCTCAATGAGCAGCGCCGCGGCAAGTCCGCTGCAGCCGCGCGTGAAGTTTCGGCGGCCGGAATCCAGCGCGCCGGCTATTTGAGCAGTCTTGCTATTGCGGATTTTCACTGTGCAGTTCCTACCCTGCGGCGCCATCAAGCAGCTTACCGCAGGCCGCGAACACCGGTGCGCTTTGCGCGAAGCGCTCAGTCCTCGACCTTCCTTTGCATTCAGCCATGTCTCTTTTCCGCGCGCTCGGCGCTGCGCGCCGCGTCGCCGCTACGCATATGCTAAATTCGCGCTGGGCAAACCGTGTCCAACTCCCGTAGCGATCGATGCCACCAGGACGCCTTTACGTAGTTGCGGCACCGTCCGGCGCCGGCAAGACCAGTTTGGTAAAGGCCTTGATGGAGCGCGAGCCGCACATTCAGTTTTCGGTCTCCTATACGACGCGCCCCCCCAGGCCCAACGAAATTCCGGGCCGCGACTATCATTTCGTGAGCCCGGAACGTTTTCAGGAAATGATCGCAAATCACGAGTTTCTGGAGCATGCGCAGGTTTTTGACAATTGTTACGGCACCGGCGTGCGCGCCGTCCAGGAGGCCTTGTCGAACGGCGAGCAGCTGTTGCTGGAGATCGACTGGCAGGGCGCCCGCCAGGTCCGCTTGAGGATTCCGGAAGCCGTGAGCATTTTCATTCTTCCGCCCTCGCGCGCGGCGTTGGAGCAGCGCCTCAAGGGACGCAGCACGGACTCCGACGAGGTCATAGCGAGGCGCCTGCGCGATGCCGCAGAGGATCTGGACCATTGGCGCGAATTCGACTACGTCGTCATCAACGATCGGTTCGAGCAGGCCATCGAGGACCTGCAGGCCATCGTCGAGGACCGCGGCGGCCGCTTGCAGGCGGTGCGTACCGAAGTGGTGCAACTGGCGGCGCGGCTGGTTGATCCTTGAGCATCAGCGCCGGCAATCGAGCCGAAATAGCGGCGTTTTTGGCGTGTTGCGCGGTCTCGAGGCTGGCGAGGAGAGCGCCATTTCTGCTATGATTTCAATCCCTCCTTTGGAAGTACCTCAAGCATGGCGCGTATCACAGTCGAAGACTGCCTTCAAAATGAACCCAATCTGTTCAACCTGGTGTTGCTGGCCGCCAAGCGTGCCCGCCGCCTGGCCAACGGTGCGGAAGCGACCGTTGAATGGGAAAACGACAAGCCGACCGTGGTAGCGCTTCGCGAGATCGCTGCCGGAAATATCACGCTGGAAATGTTGGAAGAGACCGAAGAGCCGGCACCGCCGCCGGTCAGCGAGCTCGACATGCCGTCGGATTTCCGTGCACCGCAGCCCGGGCTTGGGGACTAAACAGACGGCGAACTCACAAGAGCGGCGATGGACTATGCGTCTTCCATACTTGGTTTCTTGCCTGGTGGAAGACGCTCCACCGGGATCAGTCAGCTCTTAGACAAACTCGAAGCCTATCTATCTCCCGCCCAAGTCGAGCGGGTGCGCGAAGCCTACGATTTCGGTGCAGAAAAACATCAGGGCCAGAAGCGCGTATCGGGTGAACCGTACATCACCCACCCCGTGGCGGTGGCCGACATCCTCGCGGATTTGCGTTTGGATGCGGACACCCTGGTTGCCGCCATCCTGCACGATGTCATCGAAGATACGCCCACGGCCAAGGCCGAGATCGCCTCGATTTTCGGCCAGGTGGTGGCCGAACTGGTTGACGGCGTCAGCAAATTAGACCAGATCCAGTTCAAAAACCGCCAGGAAGCGCAGGCCGAGAGCTTCCGCAAAATGCTGCTGGCGATGGTGCGCGACATCCGCGTCATCATGGTCAAGCTTGCCGACCGCATGCACAACATGCGCACCCTCGGCGTCATGCCGCCGGCCAAGCGCAGGCGCAGCGCCCGCGAGACGCTCGAGATCTACGCACCGATCGCCGAGCGCTTGGGCCTCTATGCCGTCAAGCTGGAACTGGAGGATTTGGGTTTTCGCGCCCTGTACCCATACCGCTACAAGGTTCTCGAACGAGAATTGAAGCGCGCCCGCGGCAATCAGAAGGAATTCATCGCAAAGATCGCTGAAACGTTCAAAGCTGCATTGAAGAAAGCCGCGATCGAAAGCGCCCTGGAAGGGCGCGAGAAGCACTTGTACAGCATCTACAAGAAGATGCAGAACAAGAAAATCTCGATCAATGAAATGGTCGATGTGTACGGTTTTCGCATCATCGTCGAGAGCGCCGACATCTGCTATCGCGTGCTGGGCCTGGTGCACAGCGTCTACAAGCCGATGCCCGGACGTTTCAAGGATTACATCGCCATCCCGCGCGTCAACGGCTATCAGTCGCTGCACACCACCCTGTTCGGTCCGAACGGCGTGCCCATCGAAGTGCAAATTCGCTCCGAGCAGATGCATCGCGTGGCCGAGTCGGGGATCGCCGCGCATTGGAAGTACAAATCCGGCGGCGACACTTTCGGCGGGGTGGAACACGATCGGGCACGCGAGTGGCTCGCGAGCCTGGTGCAAATTCAGGAAGGCGGAAGCTCAGAAGAGTTTCTCGAGAGCGTCAAAGTCGACCTGTTTCCTGACAAGGTTTATGTGTTCACCCCCAAGGGCAAAATCCTACGCCTGCCGACCGGCGCTACCACCGTGGACTTCGCCTACGCCATCCACACCGATGTCGGCAATCGCTGCGTCGCCGCGAAAGTAGACCGGCGCTTGGTGCCGCTGCGCACGCCGCTGCGCAATGGGCAGACCGTGGAGATCATCACGGCGAAGGGCGCCAAGCCGAATCCGTCGTGGTCCAGTTTTCTGGTGACGGCGAAGGCCCGCGCGGCGATCCGCCAATACCTGAAGAATCTAAAAAAGGGCGATGCGCTGGAACTGGGACGCCGGCTGCTTTCGCTCGCGCTCGAAGAATTTTCGCTCAGCTTGAAAAAGATTCCCGCGGCGCAGATCGACACGGTGGTGAAGGAACTCAATTTGCGCGATGCCGATGAGCTGTACGAAAAAATCGGCTTGGGCGAGCGCTTGGCGCCGCTGGTCGCGCGCCGCCTGCAGCCCGCAAACGGAGAGGGCGATGTAAGCCACGCCCACGCCGGCGGCCCGCTCATGATCGCGGGCACCGAGGGCCTGTTGGTGACTTACGCGCGCTGCTGCTTTCCCATCCCCAACGATCCCATCATGGCCTACTTGAGCGCCGGCCGCGGCGTAATGATTCATCGACAGAACTGCGGTAATCTCGCGGAGTACCGCAAACAGCCCGACAAATGGCTGTCGGTTGCATGGGAACCGACGCGCGGCCGCTTGTTTAGTTCCGAGATCCAGCTGGAAATCAACAACCGGGTGGGCGTGCTGGCGGCGGTGGCCTCGAGCATTGCCGGCACGGAAACCAACATCGATCAGGTGTCGTTGGAAGAACGCGATGTGAACAGTTCGTCTTTGAAATTCCAGGTGCAGGTGGGCGACCGAAAACATCTCGCGCGCGTCATCCGAACCGTTCGGAGCATGCCGGATGTGCAGCGGGTATCTCGCACTTTGGCTTAAAATCCGCGCCGAATCTCTCCTCAAACACTAATATCGAGGCTATGAGCAAACAAATCATTTCGACCCCCAATGCGCCGGCCGCCATCGGCACCTACTCGCAGGCCGCCAGAGCCGGCAATACCATCTGGGTCTCGGGCCAGATTCCCATGGACCCTGCCACCAAGGAATTGGTGAAGGGCGACATGGAGGTGCACGTGCGGCAAGCCTTCGACAACCTGAAGGCCATCGTCATCGCGAGCGGCGCCACGCTCGACAACGTGGTGAAGGCAAACATCTTCATGACCGATCTGTCCCATTTCGCGCTGGTGAATAAAATCATGGCCGAATATTTTCGCGAACCCTATCCGGCACGTGCCGCGGTCGGGGTCGCGTCGCTGCCGCGCGGCGCGCAATTCGAAGTGGAGTGCATCGTCGTCCTGTGATCGACTTAAAGCCGGTCACGGTGTTGCGCGGCGTCGGCGAAGCGCTCGCCTCGCGCCTGCGCATGTTGGGCGTCGAAACAACTCAGGACCTGTTGTTTTTACTGCCGCTGCGCTATGAAGATCGGACGCGCATCGTCCCGCTGGGAGGGCTTCGGCCAGGACAGCGCGCATCGGTTGAAGGCGAGGTGCTGCTCACGGAAGTCGCCTTTCGCGGCCGGCGTCAAATGCTGTGCCGGATCGCCGACGGTTCGGGTTTCCTCACTTTAAGATTTTTTTACTTCACTGCGCAGCAGCAACAGGGCCTGGCGCGCGGCGCACGCGTGCGCTGCTTCGGCGAGGCGCGCCGCGGACCCAAGGGTTTGGAATTCGTGCATCCGGAATACCGGCGCGTGGATCCGAACGCGCCGCAGCCGCCCGAGGAACATCTCACGCCAATCTATCCGATGACGGAGGGCGTGACCCAGGGACGGCTGCGTCTGCTGGTCAAACTGGCGCTGGAGCAGACGGGCGCCGAGGATCCCAAGGAATGGCTGCCGCCGGCGCTGCTCGCCGATTCGCGCCTGCCCGCGCTGCGCGACGCGTTGTTGTACGTGCACCGGCCGCCCACCGACGCACCCGCGGACTTGCTGATGAGTTATCGCCATCCGGCGCAGCGCCGCCTGGCGTTCGAGGAATTGCTGGCTCACCAGCTGTCGCTCAAGCTGCTGCGCCGGCGCATACAGAGCGATCCGGGCTGGCCGCTGCAAGCGGCGGGCGCTTTGAAGACCAACTTTCTCGCCGCGCTGCCTTACTCCATGACCGCCGCGCAGCAGCGCGTGCTGCGGGAAATTGAAGACGATTTGCGGCTGCCGAAACCGATGCTGCGCCTGGTGCAGGGCGATGTGGGCTGCGGCAAAACTTTGGTGGCGGCCTTGGCGGCAACGCAGGCCATTCAAATGGGGCGGCAGGTCGCGTTGATGGCGCCGACCGAATTGCTCGCCGATCAACACGCGCAAAATT
>JBDTAV010000027.1:0-55540 GCA_039924385.1 Steroidobacteraceae bacterium | reverse complement strand
GAACCGGCGGCACGGGCGGTGTGTCGTATTTGACCAAGGCTCTGGAGCTCAAGTTCTTTCCGGAACTTTGGACCATTCGCACCGCGATGTAGCTCAAACCCATGACCAACCTTCAAGATCAATTGCAAAACGTCAATGTCGCATCCAGCGATTTATTGGCGACGCCGGAAGAGGTCAAAAAACTTCTGCCGTTGACGGCCAAGGCTGCAGACACCGTGCTGAAGTCGCGCGAGAGCGTCAGGGCTATTTTAGAGCGCCGCGATCCGCGCCTGTTTGTGGTGGTGGGTCCCTGTTCGATTCACGATGCGGCCGCCGCGCGCGAATACGCTGCGCGCCTCAATGCCCTGGCGCAGCGCGTCAGCTCCACGCTGTTGCTGATCATGCGCGTGTACTTCGAGAAGCCACGCACTACGGTCGGCTGGAAAGGCTTGATCAACGATCCGGATTTGGACGATTCGTTCCACATCGAGAAGGGCATCTTGCTGGCACGGCAATTGCTGCTATTCGTGGCGGAACTGGGCCTGCCTGCGGGCACCGAGGCGCTCGACCCAATCATGCCGCAATACTTGTCGGAGCTGATTACCTGGACGGCCATCGGCGCCCGTACCACCGAGTCGCAAACGCATCGAGAGATGGCGAGCGGGCTGTCGACCCCTGTGGGATTCAAGAACGGCACGGATGGCGCGCTCGCGGCGTCCATTAATGCGCTGCAATCGGTGCGTCACCCGCATCATTTCCTCGGCATCACTCAGCAAGGACAGTCCGCCGTGTTTCGTACCACGGGAAACCGCCACGCGCATATCGTGTTGCGCGGCGGCGGCGGCCGGGTCAATTACGACGCCGTCAGCATTGCCGTGGCTGAACGGGAGCTGAAGGCAGCTGGATTAGCCGCGACGATCGTGGTGGATTGCAGTCACGGCAATTCCAACAAGGACGCGGACCTGCAGCCGCTGGTTGCCGAGAATTGCGTGACGCAGATCGTCGATGGAAATCGTTCCATTGTCGGCCTGATGCTCGAAAGCCACTTGAAGGCGGGCAGCCAATCAATCCCTAAGGACTTGAGCAAGCTCGAATACGGCATGTCGATCACCGATCCTTGCATCGACTGGCCGACGACGGAGAGTCTGTTGCTGAAGCTGCATCGCGCGCTCGAGGTCGTTGCCGCTCGCGCTTGAGGTCACGCTTTCAGCGTCGGCTCGTAGCCTAGCTCCAGTAAGACACCCCAATGTTCCACTTGGCGGCCAAGCGGCGTGCGGCGCTGTTGCCGTTGACCAGCAGCGCGCGGTCGGCCTGGCGCAAATGATCGAGATCGGAGGCGGAATTGCCGTAGGCGATTACCGACGACCCGGGATACTGCTCGCGCAGCCAGGAAAGACACCGAAGTTTTTCCTCACCACGGCGGTTAGCAGTTTTAAGCCGGCCGTCAAGTCGCTCACCCTGCCATTCAATCTCGGTGCAGAGAGTCCTCTCAAAGCCGAGCATCTGGCCGATCTGCGGAACATAGAGATCGGGGCTCGCCGACAGCAAAACCAAATGGTCTCCCGCCGCGCGATGCGCCTCCAGCACGGCAAGGGCGAGCGGCCGAAAATGCTGTTTAGGTTTTAGTGCGGCCACAAAGCTCTGCGCCCACGCGTCGAGCACCGCTCGCCGCTCGCCGCGCATGAGCATGCGAATGACGCTTGATTTAAGCGCGCCCCGGTCACGGTCCCGCCAATAGCGAAACAGTGCCGGCGGCAACCGCCAAAGACCAAACGCTCTATGTGGTCGTCGACGCACGAATCCCAGCAAAAAAGGCAGCAGCGTATCGCGCCAGGTAAGCGTGCCGTCCAGATCGAAGAGGGCTATCCAGCGCTTTGTCCCGTTGCTGGTTGGAGATTTTTTCGACAGATCTTTACTCACAAATACAGTATGTTATATAACGTATCTCGAATTATTATTGTATGCTTGCTGCACGTCTTCGCCCGCAACATCGATGCAGTCGCCGCCATTATGATCTCTTCCAAAGCGGCGGCGCAGGCCGTGGCGGACTACGGACACGCCGCGCAACACCGAAGCGGAATATGCCGTAGGTAGGGCCACGGAAAGAACTAGAATTGAATATTACGTGGTTGAACGGTGGGCTTAAGGTATGTTCGAGAGCATTAAGCGGATTTCGCGCGCCATCTGGGCGAGCTTCGCCGTCCTGGCGCTGTGCAGCGTCGCCGTTCAAGCAGAGCCGAATAAGACAACGCCGCCCGCATCCGCCGCTCCCCACGGCTCAGCCGGCTTTTCGCACATCAGATCGCTCGACGGCATCGACGAATACCGGCTCGACAGCAACGGCCTGACCGTGCTGCTGGTGCCGGATCATTCCGCGCCCGTGGTCACTTTCGAGGTCACTTATCAGGTCGGTTCGCGCAATGAAGTGACCGGCACAACCGGTGCCACGCACATCCTGGAACACATGATGTTCAAGGGCAGCGACGCTTTCAACGATGCCAGGGGCAACAGCATCAAGCAGATGCTGGAGCGGGTGGGCGGGCAATTCAATGCCAGCACCTCCTTCGATCGTACCAACTACTTCGCAACAATCAGCCGCGAAAGCCTGGAGGGCTACATCGCGATTGAGGCCGATCGCATGCGCCACCTTTGGCTGCGCGAATCCGACCGGCAGTCGGAAATGACCGTTGTTCGCAACGAATATGAGCGCGGCAAGAACGATCCTGAGAACGTGCTGCTCGAGGAGGTCATGGAGGCAGCGTACGTGGCGCTGCCGTATCACCATCCAAGCATCGGCTGGAAGAGCGATATCGAGCACGTGCCGATCGCCAAATTGCGCGAGTTCTACGATACCTTCTATTGGCCAAATAATGCCACCGTCACCGTGGTCGGCGATATCGAGACTGAGGCGGTGCTGGGGCTGATCAAGAAGTACTACGGCGTCTACCCCCATTCGCCCTCGCCGATTCCGGCGATCTACACTGAGGAGCCGGCGCAGAGCGGCGAGCGGCGAGTAGTGGTCAAGCGCCCGGGTGAACTGGGCGCGATCATCATCGCCCACAAAGTTCCGAATGGCAGGGACGCCGATCAAGCCGCGCTCGAGATGCTCGATGCCATCTTGAGCTCGGGCAAAAATGCGCGCCTGTATCGCGCGCTCGTCGATCAGGGGCTGGCCCTGAGCGCAGGCGCGGGAACTGAAGTGCTTCGCGACCTGTCGTTGCATACCCTGTACGCGGCGCTGTCTCCCGCAACCACGCACGAGCAGGTGGAGAGGGCGCTGATGGCAGAGTTGAACAAGATCAAGACGAGCGGTGTCACGCCTGCCGAAGTCGCCAGCGTCAAGCAACAATACATTGCCGAGGATGCGTACAAACGCGACGGCACAGCGGCGGTTGCCAGCGAACTCAGCGAATGGATCGGCGTGGGCGACTGGACCTTGTATATAACCTTTCCGCAAAGAGTCCAGCAGGTCACGCCTGCGGATGTGCAGCGGGTCGCAAGGCAATATTTCGCCGCAGATCAGGGCACGACCGGATGGTTTGTACCGGTGGCGCCGCAAGCGGAGAAGGGCTCGTGATTCGACTTTCTATGATGTTGGTGCTGTTGGCGATCGCGACGCCCGCGGCGGCCAACATGGCGGATCAAGCACATCGATCAAAGATCGCTGGAATCGACCTGATCACTTATCGCAGCAATGTCAAAGATGTGGTCATCGTCATCGGGGTGTTGCCCGCAGGCGATGCCATGGTGGAATCAGGCAACATCGCCATTCCCACCCTGTCCGGGATGATGCTTGACCGCGGCACCAAGTTGCTCGACAAGTTCTCGATCGCCGAGAAGTTGGAAAACGTCGGCGCCGAGATCGGCTTTACGGTCGGCGTGCAATCGCTCGAGGTCCGTGCGAAATGCCTGAGGAAGGATTTACCGTTGATCATCGAGACGATGGCGGCGGAGTTGCGCACCCCCGCGCTAGCGGCGGCCGAGTTCAACAAGGCGAAGGAGCAATTCGTCGGCGAGATCGAGGCTTCGGTGCAGGACAGCAGCGCCTTGGCATCCGAAGCCTTTGGCAGGGCGATATTTCCGGAGGGGCATCCGAATCGCCCGCACACCTTGAATGAGTACATCGCGGCGGCGAAGGGCGCAAACCTCGAAGAGATCAAGACGTTCCAGGCAAAATACTATGGACCGGCACACATGACCTTGGTGATCGTGGGTGATGTCAGCGATGCGGACACGCAGGCTGACATTTCCAAGGCATTCTCCGGTTGGTCAGGCGGTCAGGATTACCTTCGCGCCGCGAAGCCGGCCGCGGCCACCGCTGCGAGCGAGATCACGGTGCCTCTCGCGGATAAGCCCAGCGTGAACGTGCTATTCGGCCAGGCCAGCGGCCTTCGCTACAGCGATCCGGACAATTTGCCGCTGCGCGTCGGCACAGCGATTCTGGGGCGCGGCTTTACCGGGAGACTGATGAGCACCGTGCGCGACAAGGAAGGGCTGACCTACAACATCGGCGCGAGCATGGGCGATGACAGCATCGTCGATGGCGTATGGGAAGTCTCTGCCAGTTTCGCGCCGGCGCTGTTGGGCAAGGGCGTGGAATCGACTCGCCGCGAAGTGAGCAAGTGGTGGAAGGAAGGCGTCACCGAGCAGGAATTGAACTCGCGCAAACAGGGCGTGATCGGCGGCTACTTCGTGAGCTTAGCAACGACGCTGGGGTTGGCCGAGACCATACTGGCGAATGCGCAACGTGGCTATGATCCGAGCTGGCTCGACGGATACACTAATGCGGTGAAGGCGTTGACCCGCGATCAGGTCAACGCTGCGATCAAGGCTCATATCAATCCCAACGCCATGGTCTTGGTGGAGGCCGGCAGCGTGCCGGCGGCTGTCAAGTAGGGCGGTGCGGTATTCGGCTACGCCGCTTTACCCGGCGCCG
Organism: Steroidobacteraceae bacterium; assembly: GCA_039924385.1. Lineage (GTDB taxonomy): Bacteria > Pseudomonadota > Gammaproteobacteria > Steroidobacterales > Steroidobacteraceae > Bog-1198. The sequence continues at coordinate 50,625 of JBDTAV010000027.1, read as the reverse complement.
CTAGCTGCCGCAGCACGTACTGCAAAATCCCGCCGTGCTGGAAGTAGTCGAGCTCCTTCGGCGTGTCGATGCGCAGCCGCGCCTCGAACTCGATGGTTTTGCCGGCATCGGTCTTGGCGATAACCCTGACGGTTTTCGCAGCGCCGCGGTTCAGGCCCACGATCTCGAAGGATTCCTTGCCGCTCAAGCCCAGAGTTTGCGCGTTCTGTCCGTCCTTGAATTGCAGCGGCAGCACGCCCATGCCGATCAGATTGGAGCGATGAATGCGCTCGAAACTCTCCGCGATCACCGCCTTCACGCCCAATAGCATCGTGCCCTTGGCGGCCCAGTCGCGAGAACTGCCGGTGCCATATTCCTTGCCCGCGAGAATCACCAGCGGCGTGTTGGCTGCTTTGTATTTCACCGAGGCATCGAAAATCGACATCTGCTCGCCGCTGGGGATGTGCAGCGTGACGCCGCCTTCGGTTCCGGGCAGGAGCAAGTTGCGCAAGCGAATATTGGCGAATGTGCCGCGCATCATGACTTCGTGATTGCCGCGGCGTGCGCCGTAGGAGTTGAAATCTGCGGCTTGTACGCCCTGGGCCATGAGGTATTTGGCGGCTGGGCTGGTCCTGGATATGTTGCCGGCGGGAGAAATGTGATCCGTAGTGACCGAATCGCCCAGCACCGCGAGCGCGCGTGCGCCCGTGATGTCGACCATCGGCGCCGGGGTCATGGTCATGCCCTCGAAGTAGGGCGGATTCTTAACGTAAGTGGATTTGGTGTCCCAGGAATAAATCTTGCCCACCGGAGTCTTGATCGCGGCCCAGTTGGCATCGCCCAAAAATACATTGGCGTAGCCCTTCTTGAACATGGCTGAGTCGACCGATGCGCCGACCGCCGCGGCCACCTCTTTTGTGCTCGGCCAAATGTCCTTGAGGTATACCGGTTTGCCGTCTTTGCCGGTGCCAAAGGGCTCCGTGGTGATATCGATGTCCAGGCTGCCTGCCAGCGCATAAGCGACCACCAACGGCGGTGAGGCCAAAAAATTCATCTTGATTTCAGGATGCACGCGGCCCTCGAAATTACGGTTTCCGGATAGCACCGCGCAAGCGACCACATCGCCCACTCTGACCGCCTCAGAAATCTCCGGCTTCAAGGGTCCGGAATTGCCGATACAGTTATGTACGCAGACAGTCCCGGCTACGAACGCATGCAGTTCGTTGACGGCCAAGTCATAAACGGCGCGCTTGCCTGCCGCGCGGCGGTCGACGACTTTGAGATTCAGTGTCGGCAAAGTGAGCGAGTTTTTAGGTGTGCAATAGCGCTTTGGCGAGCTAGCAGCTCCGGCTGGCTGCGCGAACCAATCGCGGATACCGAGTTCGCGGAATAGCTGATCCGGCGAGGGGAAGTCGCAGCTGTCGCGGTGTTGCGGCCGAAAGGGACGTGCGTCAGCCGAAGGCAAGCGTGTGAATCGATCGTGACCTTCCGGCAGCGAGTAGTGCGGAAAAACTGGCGTCTCGAGCGCAGTCAGTTCGGCGGCAGCGACCGCCCGGCTCTTGTGGAAAGGCAGTTGCACATCGCCCTGCAGCGCCTCGAGACGATCTGCCATCCACAGGCGCTGGCGGTTGATGGTGTCAACCGTGCGCCAGTAAACCGAAGCCGCACTGGCGCGCAGCGCCTTCTCAACGCAGTAGCGAAATCCGACCCGCTCGACAAACGACAAGCCTTCGGGCAGTTCGAGCCGAATTTCGCGCCGCGCCACGCCATCGCGCGCCGCGGGATACGTCGAGGCCGTGCGCCGTGTAGCGTACTCGCGCACCGTTGCCCCGCGCGCCTTGACGCCGCAGCGTACCAGGAGCGCGACGATATCGTTCATCATGCGCTTGGTTGCTGCAACGAATTCCGGCTTGGCGCTCTGCGAATAGGCCGGCGGCTCAAGGCACGCCTGATGCGTGTCTTTGCCAAAGTAATGGAGCGCGGGTGGGTGGCCATCGGCGCCGAATAGGCCGCCGAGAAACTCGCGCACGACGGCAACTGGGCAGCGACTATCCAACAAGAATTCAGGCAGCACGGGCTCTTGATCAATGCGCCGCCCAACTCGGATGCCCGGCAGTGACAGGATCCTTGAGGTGAGCACACGCGGCAGCGCGATGGACCATTTGCGCTCATCGTATGCGCTCGCGCGCGGGCGTTTGCCGCTCAGCAGTCCGATATCGTTCAGCACCGCCTCCCGATCGAGTGCCTGACCGACGCTCACACGGCCCTGTCCAAGTCGGCTGATGGAGCCATTGTTCAGCAAGTGGCCGACGAGGCGCGCAAAGGCCAGAGTGCACTCGCGTTCGGTTTCACTCTCCATGGAAAACGTGCGCTCGCCAGCGGGTAGCCGGTAACCGGCTTCGTCGGAGCCAGGCTTATCGAGAGGCGACTCGAGGCCGGCCACGACCCGGGTTTCACCCAGCGTGAGCTGATCCGCGCGCACCCAGCGTCCGTCCGCACACAGGATACGGTGGTCCGGCGTGCATACCAATGTGCGCCCGTCCTGAAGCACCAGCGTAACGCACTCGCGTTCACCCTGAACCATCATCTCGCGCTGCACGGCGCGTGCTAGACGGCGCTCGCCATCCGGCGCGAACACCTCTGAGCCTCCGGCCTCGGGTAGCTGCTCGATCGCGCGCGCCGTGCCGTTGGCGAGCAGCACAGGGGTCCCGGCGGCGATACAGGTCGTACATCCGTATCCCACCGTGTAAAAGCCGAGCTGTTCCAAGTCATGCAGCAGACCGGCTTTGGTCAAGTAGTCGGTTACCACGCGCGAACCGGGCGCGAGAGAAGTTTTTACCCAGGGTTTTACCGTCAAACCCTGCTTCAGCGCATTGCGCGCCAAGAGCCCTGCGGCCACGAGCACGGCGGGATTCGAGGTGTTGGTGCAGCTCGTAATCGCTGCAATCAGTACCGCGCCGTCTTTGACCTCGAAACTCGCATTGCCCACTTTGGCGGGCGCGCTTCCGGTCGCCTTGGGATTTTTCTGCGTGCGCTCCTCGGCCATTTTTTTGACGCTGCTCCGATATACGCTCTTTGCCTTCGTCAGCGGCACCCGGTCTTGCGGGCGCTTCGGCCCGGCAAGCGAGGGTTCCACCGTCGAGAGATCCAATTCAACCACATCGGTGTAGTCCGCGGGCGGCGCACCGTTGATACGCCACAGACCCTGAGCCCTCGCATACGCCTCGACCAACGCAATTTGTTCGGCAGATCGACCCGTCAACTCCAGATAGCGGATAGTTTCTTCGTCGATCGGAAAGATCGCGCAAGTGGAACCGAACTCCGGCGACATATTGGCAATCGTCGCCCGGTCGGCGAGCGGCAGGCCTTTGAGGCCATCGCCGAAGAATTCGACGAATTTGTCGACCACGCCCTTCTTGCGCAAAATCTCCGTTACGGTCAGCACAAGATCGGTCGCCGTCGTGCCCGCCGGCAACGCGCCGGTGAGCTTGAAACCAATGACCTGGGGTATCAGCATGGTCACCGGCTGCCCCAACATGGCCGCTTCTGCCTCGATGCCGCCGACGCCCCAGCCTAAGACTCCCAATCCATTGACCATGGTGGTATGCGAGTCGGTGCCGACCAGCGTGTCCGGATAGGCCGATTTCGTGTCCCGGGACTCGTCCGAAAATATCACCCGTGCGAGCCGCTCGATATTGACCTGGTGCACGATGCCGGTGTTCGGCGGCACGACCTTGAAATTACTGAAAGCGGTTTGCCCCCAGCGCAGGAACATATAGCGTTCGCCGTTGCGCTCAAACTCGATCTCGTTGTTGTGCTGCAGCGAGTTGGCGGCGCCGTATTCGTCCACTTGCACCGAGTGATCGATGACCAGTTCCGCCGGCGCCAGCGGGTTGACCTTTTGCGGATCGCCGCCGAGTTTCACAATCGCTTCGCGCATGGCGGCCAGATCGACGATGCAGGGCACGCCGGTGAAATCCTGCATGATGACTCGCGCGGGCGTGAAGGCGATCTCATGACTCGGCAACGCCTTCGGTTCCCACTTGAGCAACGCCTCGATGTCGTCCTTCGTCACGCTGACGCCGTCCTCGAACCGCAACAGATTCTCGAGCAAAATCTTGAGCGAAAACGGCAGCCGGTCCACATTCAGCGACTTCAGCGCCGCGAGACTTAAGATGTCGTACTGTTGCGCTCCCACCTCGAGCGTCGTTCGCGCCTTGAAGCTGTCCGTCATGACCCCTCCACCGAAAAAAGAGAATTATAAGTGATTCTTCCGGCTGCAGGCTTAAGCACGGAGTTAAAGCGTTTTGCGATGATGCCGCCGCCGAGACAGCGCTCGCCTTGGTAGAAGACGGCGTATTGGCCCGGCGTGACGGCGCGCGCGGGGCGATCCAATGCGACATGCCAGCACTCATCCCTGCCGGCACTCACCACGCACGCCAGATCGTTCTGCCGGTAGCGTGTCTTAACGGCGCACGCGGTCTCGACACCTGCAGCGCCCGGATTGATCCAGTGCATCTGCTCGACACTGAAAGAATCGGACAGGAGCAATGGATGATTCTGATCCTGGACCACGATGAGCGCGTTGCGCGCCATGACCTTGTCCGCGACGTACCACGGCGCCGCGGCGGCGCCGGCGCGCCCGCCCACCTTCAGGCCGGAACGCTGGCCGAGGGTGTACAGGGCGAGACCCGCGTGTTCGCCGAGGACTCGCCCGTCGACCGTCTCGATGAGTCCGGGCTCGGTGCGAAGGTGCCGGCTCAGAAACTCCTGGAACGGACGTTCGCCGATGAAACAGATGCCGGTGCTGTCCGGCTTGTCGAATATCGGCAAGCCGGCCGCATGCGCCATGGCGCGCACCTGCGCCTTCTGCAGGCCGCCTAAGGGAAAGAGTGTCTTCGACAGTGCAGCGACAGGGACGCTGTGCAGGAAGTAGCTCTGATCCTTGGCGGCATCCGCCGCTTTCAGCAATTCAGGATAGGGGCTGGTGTGCCGAACCTGCGCGTAGTGGCCGGTCGCGATCCAGGCGGCGCCCAGGCGCTGCATGTATTCCAAACAGATGCCGAATTTGATTTCTCGATTGCAAAGAACATCCGGGTTCGGCGTGCGGCCCGCCGCATATTCGCGCAGGAAAAGACTGAACACACGTTCGCGATATTGCTCCGCAAAGCTGACGCGATGCAGAGCGATGCCTAAAATCTCGCAAACGCGGCGCGCGTCTTGGAAATCGGCCGCCGTCGTGCAGTAGCCATCGTCGTCGTCCCAGTTGGACATGAACAGGCCCTGTACCGCATATCCCGCGTCGCGCAGGAGCAGGGCCGCAATTGCTGAATCAACGCCGCCCGACATACCGACGATGACGGTGCCTTCAGAAGGGGAAATTGGCAGGGACTTCTGCATCCGCCCATTATACGGGCAATGCGTCAGTCCAAGGGTTACATGAGCATTTGCCGCATTTGCGATTCTTGCATGCTCGTCTGCCACACTTCATCGAAGAAGTTCAGGTAGCGGCGCACGACGGCCGGGTCGTTCATGTCGGAGATTCCATCCCAACGATCAGCCTGCAGGCGATAGACCAACGCCTTGTCGTCCGCGATGATGAAAGCGCCGGCGCTCGAGGGATATTCGGGGCTCATCGCACGCAGGTCGATGCAGCTGGTCAGGCGGCGAGCCAGTGCGAGGAAGCGGTTGTTGTCCGCCATCGCCCGTGACGGGTCGGCTAGCAACACCCTGACCTTGGCGTAGGAGCGTGCCAGCACCAGGCGCTTGATGGCCTCGAGGAAGGGCTCCTCGCCGTACACCAGGGGTTCCAAATCTTGCGTAAAAATCGACAGCAGGCGCTGAGCGGACTTCGCGACTTTCAGGCTGGCGTCGCGCACTTCAGGCATGGTGCTCAAAATGGTGCGGGTACCCGAACCCATAGAAGCGTCGCCGCCGGGCGCGGATACTTTATCCGCCGCCGGTTTTGAGCGTTCTTCCGTGTTACCCGCCATAAGCTTACCCCCGACCCGCGTACTTTGAGCCTGATAGTACCGTTTGCGCCGGGCTCCGCCGTGCCAACTGCGTCACGTTTCAAGCAAGCCTGGAGCGCCAAGAGAGGCTTCTATGTAGGGGTATCGCGTAGCGCGAGCCGCGGCGCCAAGCCTACATAAGTCGCAGGCGTGAGTGCCATCAGGCGAGCTTTTTCCTCGGACGGCAAGGCGAGGGAGGCGATGAACTCGCGCATGGCATGCTCATCCACCGCCCGGCCGCGCGTGAAGGTTTTGAGCTTATCGTAGGCGTCCGGAATGCCATGGGCGCGCATCACGGTTTGCACCGCCTCGCCCAAGACCTCCCACGCACGATTCAGGTCATCGGCCACCCGCGAGGCGTCAAGCTCGATCTTCTCGAGCCCCCCGGCAAGGGATCTGAAACTGAGCACCGAATGACCGATCGCCACACCGACATTGCGCAGTACGGTCGAGTCGGTCAGGTCGCGCTGCAAACGCGAGACCGGAAGCTTGTCGGCAAAGTGGCCGAGGAGCGCATTGGCCAATCCGAGATTGCCCTCGGCGTTTTCGAAATCGATTGGATTGACCTTGTGGGGCATGGTCGATGAACCGACTTCCCCGGCAACCGGTCGTTGCTTGAAATAGCCGATTGAAATATAGCTCCACATATCGCGCGCAAAATCCAGCAACACGGTGTTGGCGCGCATCAGCGCGTGGCAATACTCCGCGATCCAATCGTGCGGCTCGATCTGCGTCGTATGACGGTTCGATTGCAGCCCGAGCGATCCGACGAACGCCGCGCTGAATCCCGGCCAATCCACCCGCGGCAGAGCGGCGGCGTGTGCATTGAAATTGCCGACGGCGCCGTTCATCTTGCCGAGGATGACAACGCGCTCAATGCCGTTGCGTTGTACCTCGAGGCGCGCGGCGACGTTGGCGAGCTCTTTTCCGACCGTCGTCGGCGTCGCAGTCTGCCCATGTGTGCGCGCCAGCATTCCGACGTTGGCGAAGCGTTGCGCGAGCGCGTCCAGCGTGGATCCCAAGCTCCTCAGCATCGGCAATAACAAGGTTTCGCGCGCGCTCTTGAGCATCAGGGCGTAGGCGAGATTATTGATATCCTCCGAAGTGCAGGCAAAGTGCATCCACTCCAGTTCCGGCAGCGTTGCGCCGCGCGCCTGTAGTTCAGCGCGCAGCCAATATTCGACCGCCTTGACGTCGTGGTTGGTGCGCGCCTCGATTTGCTTGATCGCGACCACATCGGTCGACTGCGGATTGCTCGCGAGCGTTGCGAGCAGTTCGCGGGCGGCGGGCGGAAGCTTGGAGAGCGCGTGAGCCGCGGGACCCGCCGCCAGCGCGAGAAACCAGGCGCACTCGACGCGGACCCGCTCGCGCATGAGCCCGGCTTCGCTGAATATGCGGCGCACTTCGGCGAGTTTGGCGGCATATCGGCCATCGAGGGGAGATAGAGCGTCAGACAAAGAGGTGGACATCGGAGCGCCGGCGGCTAGAGTGTAGAATAGGCAATTCTACCGTAAACAACCTTGATCCTGCGGAGTAAGCGCGATGACAGCTATTACCCGCGTCGAGCGCGACAGCCTAGGATCGCTCGACGTGCCTGCCGAGGCGTTGTGGGGCGCCCAGACCCAACGTGCGATCGATAACTTTCCGCCCAGCGGCCTGCGTATGCCGCGTGCATTTATCGAGGCACTGGCGCTCATCAAGCATGCTGCGGCCGGCGCCAATGCCGAACTCGGCGATCTGCCCGCGCCCATCGCCGCAGCCATCCAGGAGGCCGCGCTCAAAGTCGCTGCGGGCGACTATGACGGCGAATTTCCGGTGGATGTTTTCCAGACCGGCTCCGGCACCAGCAGCAACATGAATGCCAATGAGGTGATTGCTTCGCTCGCGTCCCGTGCGCTGGGCGCCGCGGTACATCCCAATGACCAAGTGAACATGAGTCAAAGCAGCAACGACGTCGTGCCGACCGCAATCCACGTGTCCGCCGCGCTGCTGTTGCGAAGATCATTGCAGCCGGCGCTCAAACGTTTGCAGGAAGTTTTGGGCGAGCGCGGCGCAGAGCTGGCCGCTATCGTCAAGACCGGCCGCACGCACTTGATGGACGCCATGCCCGTTACGCTCGCCCAGGAGCTCGGCGCCTGGCAGTCGCAGATAGCCGCCTGCGAAGCGCGCCTGGCCGCGGTGACGCCGCGGCTGCATGCCCTGGCGCAGGGCGGCACCGCGGTCGGCACGGGCATCAATGCAAGAGCGCAGTTCGGCATCGTCTTCGCGCAGCATTTGACCAAGCGTACGGGGATTGCGTTTCGGCCCGCCGAGAACTATTTCGCAGCGCTGGCGGGGCAGGATACCGCCGTGGAGCTTTCGGGCCAGCTCAAGGTCTTGAGCGTCAGCCTGATGAAGATCGCGAATGATTTGCGCTGGATGAACAGCGGGCCGCTGGCGGGTTTGGCGGAAATCGCGCTGCCGGCGTTGCAGCCGGGCAGCAGTATCATGCCTGGCAAGGTCAATCCGGTGGTAGCCGAGTCGGTGACCATGATCGCCGCGCAAGTCATCGGCAACGACTCGACCATCACGGTCGCCGGCCAGTCGGGAAATTTCCAGCTAAACGTCATGCTGCCGGTGATCGCCTACAATCTTCTGCAGAGCATGCAACTGCTCGCCATCGGCTGCCGCAATCTGGCGGATCATGCAATCGCGGGATTCAGTGTGAACCATGCACGGATCCAAGACGCGCTCGCGCGCAATCCCATCCTGGTCACGGCGCTGAATCCCATCATCGGCTACGAGAAGGGCGCCGCGATTGCGAAAAGAGCCTATCGCGAAGGGCGGCCCATTTTGGATGTCGCTGCGGAAATGACCGACTTGAGCCTTGATGAGCTGCGGCGGCTATTGGATCCGAAGTCCCTCACCGAGGGAGGCATCAAGGGTGCTGGCAGCTAATTTTTCCGATGGACTCGCTCTATACCAAACAACATATCCGCGATGCGCTGGATCATGCGCCTTCGACGCCTGAGGAAGACCTGCATTGGCTTAGCGCAGCACCGCCCGAAGTCGCCGCGCGCGTGCGCGCGACCTTGACGACGCGCCGCACGCCGGCGGCCGTGTTGATCCCCCTGGTTGAACGCAATACCGGCATGACGGTGCTGCTGACACAGCGCGCGAGCACGCTGAAAGACCATGCCGGCCAAATTAGTTTTCCGGGTGGGCGCATCGAGACGCAGGATGCCGATGCCTGGCACGCAGCATTGCGGGAAAGCTTCGAAGAAATTGGACTGAGCTCCGACCGGGTGGAATTTGCGGGGTATTTGCCGGATCACGTGGTGATCTCGGGGTTTCGCGTGACGCCGGTGGTGGGATTCGTCAATCCGCTCTACCAGCTCAAGATCGCCGCCGCGGAGGTGCATGACGTTTTCGAAGTGCCGCTCGACTACATCCTTGACGCCGCCAATCACAAATCGCGCCAGCGTAAAATTGGCGAGATGACGATCGATATTCACGACATACCCTACGGCGAGCGCAACATCTGGGGCGCCACGGCGGGAATGCTCATGACCTTGAGAAGCCGGCTGTTGCTGGAGCACGCCCCCGCGGTGCGCTCAACATGAGCGCGCGCATAACGGAACTGCTTGCGATCATGGCGCGGCTGCGCTCGGCCGAGGGCTGTCCATGGGATCGGCAACAGACCTTCGCCAGCATCGCCCCCTATACCATCGAGGAAGCTTACGAAGTAGCCGACGCGATAGAACGCGGCGACTTACGTGGCCTCAAGGACGAACTCGGCGATCTCTTGTTCCAGGTGGTGTTCCATTCGCAGATGGCAAGCGAGTCCCGTCAGTTTGATTTCGAAGCGGTTGCAGGCGCAATTTGCGACAAACTGACGCGCCGCCATCCCCACGTATTTGGCGATGGCGCGCCCCTGAGCGTCACTGAGCAAACCTCGGCCTGGGAGAATATCAAGGCCGAGGAGCGCGGCGCGGCTAAAGTGTCGGCGCTGCACGGCGTGCCGATCGCATTGCCGGCGCTGCTGCGCGCTTACAAGTTGAGCAAACGGGCCGCGCGCGTCGGTTTTGACTTCGAGCACGCCGGCCAGTGCGCCGACAAGGTGGATGAGGAACTGGCCGAAGTACGCGCAGCCGCCCGCAGCGGCGCCAGTGCCGCGGCGGAAGTTTTTGAGGAAGTCGGCGATCTGCTGCTTGCCGCCGCCAATCTCGCGCGCAAGCTGGATGTCGATGCCGAGGCGGCATTGCGCGCCGCCAACGCAAAATTTGAGCGACGCTTCCACGCCATGGAGTCGCTCGCAGCGCAGCGCGGCCAGATTTTTGCCGAGTTGGATCTCGGGGCGCAAGAGAGTCTCTGGCAAGCCGTCAAGCATGGCGAGTAGGCGATGATCGATGATGACAGCGCCGCTCGGCGTGCGCTTGCGCGCGCCGCACTGCCATTGCAGTTCAGGCACGATCCGGCCCTACCTATAACCCTTCAGCGCGAGGCGATCCTGAAAACGCTGGCAGAGCGGCAGGTGCTCATCGTTGCCGGAGACACAGGATCAGGCAAGAGCACGCAGCTGCCCCAATACTGCCTCGAATTGGGTCGAGGCACGGCAGGGCTGATAGCCCATACGCAGCCGCGACGGATCGCCGCACGCGCTCTAGCTTCACGCGTGGCGGAGGAATTGGGCCAGTCGGTCGGCCGCACCGTGGGGTTTAGAGTTCGCTTCGCGGACCAGGTCTCGGACGCGACCCGTGTGGTGCTCATGACGGACGGATTGCTGCTGGCCGAGCTGGCTTCGGATCCGATGCTGCGCCGCTACGACACCGTCATCATTGACGAGGCTCATGAGCGGACGCTGAACGTGGATTTGTTGCTGGGCGTGCTCAAGCGGCTGCTGCCGCGCAGGCCGGAGCTGAAACTCATCGTAACTTCGGCGACTCTCGACATTGAACGGGTATCCAATTTCTTCGGCGATGCGCCGATTATCACGGTCAGCGGCCGCAACCACCCCATCGAAGTGCGCTACCTTCAATCCGCGGAGGCAGATGAAGACCCCGATCTGCCGCTGGCTGTGCTCGAGGCCTGTCAGGAAATCACCACGGAACCCGGCGAGATCGGCAACGGCGACATCCTGGTGTTTCTGCCGGGCGAGCGCGAAATTCGCGATGTCGGCGAACTGCTCGAGCGTGAGCTGGGAGCGCGCGTCGAGGTACTGAGCTTGTATTCACGTTTGTCTTGGGAGCAGCAGAGCAAGATTTTTCAGCGCGGCTCGCGGCAGCGCATCGTACTCTCGACCAATGTGGCCGAGACATCGATCACCGTGCCCGGCATCCGCGCCGTCATTGATTCCGGATTGGCGCGTATCAGCCGCTACAGCGTGCGCAATCGGCTGCAACGCCTGCCCATTGAACCGGTATCCCGCGCCAGTGCGGATCAGCGCAAGGGCCGCTGCGGCCGGCTCGCTGCGGGCCTGTGCATGCGTCTGTACACCGAGGAGGATTTTGAGCAGCGTACGGTCTTCACGGAGCCCGAGGTCCTGCGCACCAACCTCGCGGCCCTGCTGCTGCGCCTTGCCGCCGATGGCTTGGGGCAGGCCGAGGATTTTCCCTTCATCGACGCGCCCGATTCGCGCGCGCTCAACGATGGATATCGCCTGCTGCAGGAGCTGCAGGCGCTCGATGATGATCGTCGCATCACGCGCCGCGGCCGGGCCATGGCGCGGCTGCCGCTCGATCCGCGTCTGAGCCGAGCGCTGCTCGAGAGCAAGCGCTTCCACGCGGAAAGTGAGCTGCTGGCAATCGTCGCGGGTTTGAGCGTGCCCGATGTTCGCCTCGGCGATGATCCGCCGGAAGGCGCCGCCTTCGATGATGCGAAGTCGGAATTTTCCGCGCTGCTTAAACTTTGGCGGGCATACCGCGCTGCGCGCGCAGGGCCGCGGCGCGAGTTGCGCCGCTGGTGCAAGCAGCATCATTTGTCAGTGCTGCGGCTGTCCGAATGGGATGACGTCTACACACAGGTGGTGGATCGAGCGCGCGAACTTGGGCTCGTGGCGCAAGGCGCGAAGGGGAGCTATACGGGCGTGCATCGATCCTTGCTGGCAGGCTTTTGCACCATGGTCGGAACGCGCGGCGAGGAGGGCGTCTACCTCGGGACGCGCGGTGTGCACTTTCATGTCTTCCCGGGCTCGCCCCTGGCTCGACGCCGTCCCCGCTGGGTCATGGCCGCCAGCATCGTCGAAACTTCCCGCGTGTTCGCACGGCGCGTCGCAGAAGTCGAGCCCATGTGGATCGAATCCGCCGCTGCGCATCTCGTAAAACGCGAATACCTGGAGCCGGATTGGGACGAACAGCGCGAGCAGGTCGTCGCCCGCGAGCGGACCAGCTTCCTGGGCCTCATCTTGAGCGCCGGCCGCATCGTGAACTACGGGCCCATTGCGCCGGAGGAGTCGCGCCTCATTTTCTCGCGCGAGGCCTTGGTGTATCAGCGCCTGCAGCAGCGACCCGACTGGTTGCTGGCCAACGACGCCGCCGTGCGGCAGGCACAGCAGATGGAGGAACGGCTGCGAACGCGCGATCTGGCGAGGGCGGCGGAATCCTTCGTTGAGTTTTACGATACCCGCCTGCCGCGCCAGGTCTCGAGCGCGGCGACTCTGGAACATTTCAATCGACATCTTTCGATGCAGCAGCGTGCGGCGCTGACGCTTAGCCCTTCGGACATTTTCGCGCGTTTGCCGCAAAACGAGGCGTTGGCGCAATTTCCTGAAAACACGCGCGTCGATACGCTGACGGTCCCGGTGGAGTATCGCTTCGCTCCCGGAGAATCCGAGGATGGCGCCAACCTCAAGATACCGCTGCTGGCCCTGCCGTCCCTGACGCGCGAAGCGATTGACGCGGCGATCCCAGGTTTGGCCGCGCCGCGCATCGAGGCGTTGCTGCGCTCGCTGCCAAAGGATGCGCGCCGCAGCTTGATTCCGGTGGCGGCAGCCGCCGCCGCGTTTCTTGAGGACACGCAGGGCGCTGCCGCAGACGTCACACATTTGAAAACCTGGCTCAAGGAGCGGCGCGGCATTGCTGCAGCGCTACTGCGTTTCGACCCGGCGGCCGTGCCGGGGCATTTGACGCCGCACCTGACCGTCACTCAAGAGGGCCGGGAAATCGCGCGCGGCACCGATCTTTCGCGTTTACGCCGCGAGTGTGCGGCGGCGGGGCGCGCCGAACTCGAACGCCACGGGCGCTCCGCCTATGCAATGTTCGGCAGTTGGCGCCGCTTTGAGCTCGATCAATTGCCTGAGCGGGTGCCGCTCACATTGCAGCAGGGCACGATTTGGGTCTATCCCACGCTCGAGTGGCGCGAGTCGGGCCTGCAGGTGCAATATGAATGGTCTGCAGATGAAGCGCAGCGGACCTGGCGGGACGGATCGGTGCGTCTGGCCCGAGTGATGCTGGAGCGTCAATCGCGCGATCTGGCCAAGTCCATCGGCAGCTCCGTTTCGCTGCTGCTCCGCGCCAGCCCGTACCTTGGCAGTGATGCCCTCATCGATGCCGTGTTGCAGCTGACATTTCGCGAGGCGTGTTTTGCCGAGATAGAGGCGCCTCGCACTAAGGCAGAGTTCGAGACTGCCGTCGATAAGGGACGGGAGCGCCTCTACCCGTGTCTCGAGCAGATGAGCGCGATGATTCAAGGTTGGTTCAAAGAGGCAAGCGAGGTGCGGCAGGCCCTCGATGACTCGCGTGTGCCGCTGCTGGCAGAGGCGGCCGAGGAAACGCGCGGGCACCTTCAACGGCTTCTGAACTTCGCGACCATCGGTACGGCGCCGTTGGGTTGGCTGCGTCAAATACCACGCTATCTAAAAGCAGAGCAGCGGCGCTGGCAGCGCAACTCAGTGCGCGGCAATGAACCCAAGCATGTCGCTCAGGAACTTGAGCAGTGGTCGGCCCGCTATCTTGACTTGGAACTGCGCCTAACCGCTGAAATGCGCTGGACGCCCAAGCTTTCCGAATTGCGATTCTGGATCGAGGAGTACCGCGTGTCCTTGTACGCTCAGGAACTAAAAACACTCGGCGCGATTTCCGCCGCACGTTTAAGTGCACGTGCTGTAGAAATCGAAGCTTGGCTCAGCCGCTAGCCGGAGCCTTTGCTCGCCGGAGCCCTCAGACGTCGAAGCGGATGCCCTGCGCGAGCGCCATCTGTCCGCTCCAATTGATAGTATTGGTCTGCCGCCGCATGTAAGACTTCCACGAATCAGAACCCGCTTCGCGTCCTCCGCCGGTGTCCTTTTCGCCGCCGAACGCACCGCCGATCTCTGCGCCGGAGGTTCCCAAGTTGACGTTGGCGATGCCGCAGTCGCTGCCGTCCGCCGACAAGAACCGCTCGGCTGCCTGCAAACTATCGGAAAATATCGCCGATGACAGGCCGTAGGCAACGGAGTTTTGCAGCGCCAGCGCCTCTTCGAGCGACTCAAAGCTCATCAAGTACAGAATCGGCGCAAATGTTTCAGTGCGCACCACGTCCATCTTGGGCGTGGCGCGAATGATGCTGGGTTCGACGAAATTGCCGGGGCCCGGCCGCACTTTTCCACCGCACAACAGTTGCCCGCCCTCGGCTTGTGCCGCGGCGATGGCCGCGGAATAGCGCGCCACCGCGCCTGCGTCGATCAGCGGTCCCATCAGCGTGCCCTGTTCGAGCGGGTCGCCGATGCGCACCTGGGCATATGCGGCGAGCAGACGCCGTTCGAGCTCGGCAGCGCGCGAGCGGTGCACGAGCACGCGTCGCGTGGTGGTGCAGCGCTGACCGGCGGTTCCAACGGCGCCGAATACAATTGCGGGCACCGCCAGGTCCAAGTTGGCATGTTCATCGACGATCAATGCGTTGTTGCCGCCCAGCTCCAGAAGGCTTTTACCGAGACGCTGCGCTACGCGCACGCCGATCTGCCTGCCTACATGCGTGGATCCCGTGAAGGACACCAGCGCGACACGCCGGTCGTCGACAAATCGGCCGGCGAGCTCCGTGCCTGCGTCGATGAATATCTGGAATATGGGGGCTAAGCCAAGCCGCTGAAGCACTCGATTGCAAATATGCTGCACAGCGAGCGCGCACAGCGAGGTCTTGGGCGAGGGCTTCCAGACGGTCGCATTGCCGCTGATGGCGGCCAAGAAGGCATTCCATGCCCACACCGCGACGGGAAAGTTAAATGCGGAAATCACGCCGACGACGCCGAGCGGGTGCCATTGCTCGTACATGCGATGCTGCGCGCGTTCCGAGTGCATGGTATTGCCATACAGCATGCGCGATTGTCCGACCGCGAAATCGGCGATATCGATCATCTCCTGCACTTCGCCGTCTCCCTCAGCCTTGATCTTGCCGTTTTCCATCGACACCAGGCTGCCGAGCGCATCCTTGAATGCGCGCAACTCCTCGCCCACTTGGCGTACAGCCTCGCCGCGCTTCGGCGCCGGCACGCGTCTCCAGGCGGCCGCGGCGGCGAGTGCCGAATTCATGACCTGTTCGTAGTCGGCGAGCGTTGCGCCGCGCACCTGTGCCAGACGCTGTCCAGTCGCCGGGTTGATCGATTCGATCAACGGCCCGCTGCTGTTGGTGCTCCAGCCGTGGCTGCCGGACCATACACCGGCGTTGATATCCTGGAGCCCCAGGGATTCGAGCGTCTTACCGTGCTTCATGATTCGATTCTCGATTTAGACCAGGGTCAACAATAAGGGGCCGCATTTTGACTTGGCTTGGCGTACAACGCTAGCATCGTTGCAATGTCGACCACTACCGCCTTGACCAACTGGCACCCCACGACCTGGCAAAGCCGGACCGCCACCCAGCAGCCAAGATATGCCGATGCGGCCGCTTTGCAGAGCGCTGTTGCCGCTTTGAGCCGGCTGCCGCCCCTGGTCGTCTCCTGGGAAATCGAAGCGTTGACCGCCAAGCTGGCTCAGGCGCAGCGAGGCGAGCAATTTTTGCTTCAGGGGGGCGATTGCGCAGAAAGCTTCGCCGACTGCGAGTCGGACAACATCGCGCGGCGCTTGAAGATCCTGCTGCAAATGAGCCTGGTTTTGCTGCAGGGCTTGAAGAAACCCATCCTGCGCGTCGGCCGATTTGCCGGGCAGTATGCCAAGCCTCGCTCGGCGGATACCGAAACGCGCGAGGGTGTAACGCTGCCAAGCTATCGCGGCGACAACGTCAATCGGCCCGGTTTTAGCGCGGCGGAACGCGAGCCGGATCCGGAACTCCTGCTGCGCGGCTATGAGCGCGCGTCATTGACTCTCAATTTTGTGCGAGCGCTGATCGATGGAGGCTTTGCCGATTTGCATCATCCGGAATACTGGGACTTGGAATTTTTGCGGCACGCGCCGTTGCGCGAGGCCTATCAACAGATCGTCGATTCGATTGCCGAGTCGATGGATTTTTTTGAATCAATGAGCGGACAGCGGGTGCACTCGGCCACGCGGGTTGATTTTTATACCAGCCACGAGGGATTGCACCTCTATTCGGAGCAGGCACAGACGCGATATATCGAGCGGCAGAAGCGTTGGTACAACCTTTCGACGCACATGCCCTGGATTGGGATGCGCACCGCCAGTATCGACGGCGCGCACGTCGAGTATTTTCGGGGAATCTCCAACCCGATCGGCGTGAAGGTGGGTGCAGCGATGAGCGCGGAGTGGCTGCAGGAACTGATTGAGATGCTCAATCCTCAAAATCAGCCCGGCCGCCTGACCTTTATCCATCGCTTCGGCATCAAGGACATCGAACAGCGGCTGCCCGACATGATCAGCGCAGTTCGCGCCACCGGTTCGCAGGTGCTCTGGGTGTGCGATCCCATGCATGGCAATACCGAGACCACGGCGGGCGGCATCAAAACCCGGCGCTTCGACAATATTTTGGGCGAAGTCGAGGCCGCATTTCGCATTCACAATGAAGAAGGCTCGATGCTGGGCGGCGTGCACATTGAGCTGACCGGCGAGGATGTAACCGAGTGCGTCGGAGGGGCTCGCGGTTTGACCGAGAGCGATCTGGCGCGCGCCTACAAGTCGCAGGTCGATCCGCGCCTGAATGCAGAACAAGCGTTGGAACTCGCCATGCTCATTGCGCGCCGCGCGGGCGCGGGTCGGCGGATCGGCAAAACGCCGCGGCTGGCCGGCGGCTCGTGACGCTTACGCAATTCCTCAAGGATCCCTTGGAAGGTAGGACGACCCTGTCCCGGGTGGTTTGGCTGTACGGCTTTTTGGGCTCGCTGCTGTACGGCTCGCTCGAATTGTTTCTCAATCCGGAGAATCAATTTGTCATGCGGGTTTACACGATTCTTGGCTTGATCTACACGGTCTATGTCACCGTTGGCACTTACCGCTGCGCGAACAACACCAAGTCTCCCTGGATGGCGCGATCGGCACGAATCGGCTCGATCATTCTGTTGTTGCTGCTGCCTGTGCTGACGTATCTGGAACTCACGGGGGCCGTGA
Source organism: Steroidobacteraceae bacterium (assembly GCA_039924385.1). GTDB lineage: Bacteria > Pseudomonadota > Gammaproteobacteria > Steroidobacterales > Steroidobacteraceae > Bog-1198. The sequence continues at coordinate 33,185 of JBDTAV010000027.1, read as the reverse complement.
CGATCGCTGATCTATTGGGGGGACAGCTGCCTGAGTGAGGTCGCCGCGGGACTCGAAGTGGACCATGCCTTTATTGGCTGCACCGCCGGAGCTCCGGCCAATCGTCGTTTCTTCTCTGGGTGGCAGCCGTGTCTTGCCATGCAAGTCGCGGACGGTACGACTCTTTTCGAACCGGAGCTGTTCTATTTACCGTTCTTAAGACGCACCTCGGCACCGAGCGCTGAGCCGGTGGCACATGCGCTGCCGATCCGGCCAGTTCGGGGATTGTCGCTGGGAGTGCGGGATCGAAACGCTTATCGGCCGCTTCACGTTGCGCGCAAGAACACGGCCTCGTGAGTTATTTTGAAGCGACGCAGCCACGCCGGCTCGCTGACTTCAAGTCCGCAGGTAACTCGCACCGTTGACGTCGATCACGCATCCGGTCATTGCCGCCGGCGCATCGAGAGCGCAGTACACGGCGGCATTCGCGATTTCATCGGTGCGGTTCACGCGTCCCAATGGGTGCTGCGACAAAATTGCAGGTCCGTCAGGACCTTCGAGATGGCTCGTGGCCATTTCCGTCTCCACCCACCCCGGCGCCACACAGTAGAGATATACCGCATTGGCGGCGAGGGCTCTGGCCAGGGATTGCGACAGCGCGTTGAGCCCGGCCTTGCTGGCCGCATAGGCGGGTGCGTCGGGTTCGCCGCGAAATGCGCCGCGGGAGGAAATGTTGACGATGCGCCCGCGCCCGAAATCCGATGACTGCGGTTGCTGGCGTGCCGCCATGCTTTGCGCCGCCAGCAGCGACAGGTCTGCCGGAGCGATGAGGTTGGTCGCAAGTGTTTGCTGCCATGCTGATTGCCAAGCAGCGTACGCGGTCTTCAGGGGCGGATGAAAAATGTACAATCCGGCATTGTTGATGAGAATGTCGATGCCGCCGAGAGAATCGGTAACCCGTCCCCACAACAGGCTCGCCTCTCGAGAATCGGACAGATCCGCATCAAAGCTCGCATGTCCCGCGCCCGGAAGACTTGCAAGACTTTCTGCGGCGGCCTCGCGATTATTTCGATAGTGCAGCGCCACGCGCACACCGCGCTGTGCCAGCTGCAGAGCAATGATGCGCCCGATTCCGCGCGAGGCGCCGGTCACCAATGCGACCTTCATGGGCTCAGCGCGCGACGTCTTGCACCATGGCCGTTTTGATCGCCGCGATTTGGGTTCTGTCGGTGATGCGTGTTGTGTACACCGCCTTGAGAAAAGATTCGTCCCATGCCGTGAGGCCGGGCAGCGCCTTCGCAGCGCCAGCAAACAGATTCAAAATGGTCGGCGCATCGCCCACGTTGGCCTGGGGCCGCATTTGCACGAGCCCGACCATGGCAACGTAGGAGGCTATTTGTCCGAAAGACACATCCTTCATGCGCCGCACATCAATGACCGCGATGACCGAAGTCAGCGCCCGATAGCTGTTGAGTTCCACGCGGGTCGCGCGAGCGCTCCGGTCCGCGCGGCCCTCCAAGGTGCCGAGTGGGGTTCCATCGAGTCCATAGTATTCCGCGTTGTACCAAACGTGAACCGGGGCCGCCGCAGTAAATTCACGGATTGTCGTTCCGCCCTGATCGGCCTCATCGCCAAACATCCGAACGTCTCGCTTGCTCCACGCCTTGATCACGCCGTCGGGATCCGCGGTCGCGATGATGTAGAAGTTACCCTTGCAGTTCTCCGGCGCCAGCGGCGCACCCGCGGCGGCCGCGATTTTCGAAACGCGCGACAGAATGTACTCGCCGTCGCTTTTCGACATGCCCGCGACCAGCGGGCAGAGCGGGACTTGCAGCTGCCAGCGGGCCAGTGATTCGCTTCCCGGTTTGACGGCGATGGCATTGACGAATGTTCCCACCTCGCGCTCGACGGTTGCGCGGTCCTTTTGTCCCACGACCGTGGTCGAGTCGATGGCGGTCTTTGCGGCGCTGGAGGCCGGAGGCGTAGCGGAAGCGGCGGCGACGCTCATGAGCGAGAACGCCATGGCGACCGCGACGCCGGCGCGCGGCATCCTTTCGCTACCCTGGTTTGCAGTTTCAGCCATAGCTCCTCCCTACGGGTAGATTCCCAACATTCGGTCCAGCGGTCAAGGCGCGATTTCCATGGATTATTGCGCTCTTGATTTCGGCGAACTGTTGTCTCTCGGTGCGCTCGGTGCGGTTCAGCGCTGCCCGACGAATGCCTGCACTTGGCGCTCAACGACCTCGCGGAGCCTTGCGGCTTCAACGGTTCGTGTCCAGATGCGGCGCTGGCGCGGCGGTTGTGGATTGCGCATTCGCGGACGCGTGGAACAAGAGCAATGAAAGGGCAAGCCAACTACCCAGCGCGTCGGCGCTGTGCTCGCGCAAACGCTTCAGTATCGCCGCCCCCCAGGGTTGTGCGCGGGGTTGTGAGAAGAGGGGGGGCGATGGAAATGCTCTGGGCGCCTGCGCGCTACGAATCCCACTCCTTGAATGATCGTGTACGAGTTGCCGCCCGTCTCCGCAGCATATTGATCGGGATACTCATCGTCGGGCGCACTCTGATCGGCGTATCCCGCCGGGTAGCGCGGCTCGGGCCCATACGCGCGCACGTAATGGATCGCGGGGACCGCCTTCATGGTGTTGATCGGACCGACATCCAGCAGCGTCGATTTCTCGCCGCAGGGATTATTAGAAAAGGTTTTCACGCCGTTGGTTGTACATACCCAAATTCGTCCTGCGGCCGCTTGCGGCTCAACGGCGGTGTGCGCCTCCAGCGGACCCGGTACGGGCGCAGCATCTGAATCAGGCCGCGCTGGTGCTGAAGCCGTTTGCGCGTTCGTGGCTGTCAGCAAGCTTGGCGGTAACGTTGTCGGCGAAACGGCGGATGGCGCGGCTGCAAGCGGCGGCGAGCTCGGCGCGGCGCGCTGCATTGAAACCGCTGCGAAAGCAACCGCGATGGCTGCCGCCGATAGGCTGCCTAAAATCCAGGGCAGCAATTCGCGTTCCTTTTTCATGAGCCGATTATCCTCCACCGCGATGAATATCGGCATAGTTCGACGCCGCCCGACCGAAGGTTGGACTCGTCTGTATCATAAAAATGAGATTAAGATGACACCGTAACCTATTATTATATCGAGGAATACTCATTCCAGACGTTCGGACGAGAGGCGCTCGTCATCGCATGAAGATGCTTCTGAACGCGCCGGAGTTCCTAATAGCGGACTCAGTGCTTATACTCATTAGGAACGTTTGTATAATCAATGAATTATAGTATTTTCCTCAATTCTAGTTCGGTGACGAGCGGCAGTTTTCAAAAAGCCGGCTTGCCCCGCGGGCGGCAGGTGCTATTCTGGACCTCGAACCTTCCTCAGCAGCCGAGCCGTAGGGCGCCCAAAGCCGCTTATGCCCGGATAGCCAAGCAATATTGGCGGCCGCGAGGGAATCTTTTCCCCGATGCGGGGGTCTGACATGGTTCTCAAGCCTTCTGGGCCAAGTTCAGTTGCGCTCGGGTTAGTCCAAAGTCCAAGCGCGATCGATGGCGGGCTACGCGGTGATCCGCGTAGCCCGTTTTTTCTTTGCGCTCGAGCGTGATACACCTTCCCAAGCATGAACTCGATTTTTGACGTTGATTGCAGGCACTGCCCGCGCCTTGCCGCATTTCTGGATGCCGTCCACGCGGAAGAACCGAACTACTACTGCCGACCGGTGCCTCCCTTCGGTGATCCACGTGCACGTCTTGTGCTTGTGGGCTTGGCGCCTGGGATGCATGGCGCGAACCGAACCGGGCGGGCCTTTACCGGCGATCATGCCGGCATTCTGTTGTATCGCACCTTGTACAAATTCGGGCTGGCGAGCGCTCCTACATCCGTGACCGCCGACGATGGTCTGCGACTGATCGACGCGCGGATCACCAATTCCGTCAAGTGCCTGCCGCCCGCAAACAAACCACTGCCCACCGAGGTCAAGCAGTGCAACGCGTATCTGCAGGCCGAGCTTGAGCAAAGCCCGGACGCACGGGTGATTCTGGCGTTGGGTGCGATTGCTCATGGGGCTGTGCTTCGAGCTCATGGCTTGCCGCCGGCCAAATTTCGTTTCGCGCATGGCGCGCAGCACGAACTGGCCGCGGGGCGGCTGCTGCTTGATTCGTATCACTGCAGCCGCTACAACACCCAGACGCGACGCCTCACCACAGAAATGTTCGAAGCAATTATCGAAAAGGCTCGAGATCTCGCGCAGGCCATGGGTGAGGGGCCATGAGCGCCGTTTCCGAGCGATTCGACGCCAAGGTATTCGTCGACAGCCTTCCGGGCCGCCCGGGTGTTTACCGCATGCTTGCCAGCGATGGGCAGATTCTCTACGTCGGTAAGGCGCGCAACCTCAAGAGCCGCGTGGCCTCGTATTTTCAGCCCGGCAATGTGCAGCCCAAAGTCCAGGCCTTGGTCGCCAAGACCGCCAATATGGAAGTGACGATCACCAACTCCGATACCGAAGCGTTGCTACTCGAATACAATCTGATCAAAAAGCATCGGCCGCGCTTCAACGTGGTGTTGCGCGACGACAAAAGCTTCCCGTATTTGCATTTGGAAACCAATCACGAGTTTCCGCGTCTGAATTTCTATCGCGGTTCGCGCAAGGAGCCGGGGAAATATTTCGGGCCGTATCCTTCGGCCGGCGCCGTCCGCGATACGCTGCAGCAGCTGCAGAAGCTATTTCGCATCCGCAATTGCGACGACACCTATTTTGCAAACCGTTCGCGGCCCTGCCTGCAGTATCAGATTCAACGCTGTACGGCGCCTTGCGTGGGCCTGGTCTGCAAGGATCATTACGCGCGCGATGTGAGCGCAGCAATCAAGGTGCTGGCAGGCCGCAACGACGAGGTCGGCGAAGAGTTGGGACGGCGTATGGATGCAGCCGCCGAGCGCCTGGATTTCGAGGAGGCCGCCCGGCTGCGCGATCAGCTGGCGAAGCTCAAGGTCATCCAGGCCCAACAAATCGTGACCGCGGGCGCGGATCATGACGCGGACGTCATTGCGATTGCCGCCGCCAACGGTGAGTATTGCGTGGCCCTGATGTTTGTGCGGGCGGGCCGCAGTCTGGGCAGCACCACGTTCTTCCCGAAAGCACCGTTTGCCGAACTGCCGGAAGTGCTCGCGGCATTTGTCATGCAATACTATTTGGAGCGCGACGCCCCGGCGGAGATCATCGTGGAGCAAGACTTCGATGAAATGCAGCTGCTCGAGGCGACCTTGAACCAGCGCTTGACGCACAAAGTGCGCATCGGCAGCTCGGTTCGCGGGATACGCGCACGCTGGCTGGAGATGATGCACAACAACGCGGAACAGGCATTGAACATGCGGCGGCTGGCACGCGCCGGCATCGAATCGAGCCTGGAGGATTTGCGCGAAGCATTTGATCTTGAGGAAGCCCCCAATCGCCTGGAGTGCTTTGACATCAGCCACACGGGCGGCACGGACACGGTGGCGTCCTGCGTGGTGTTCGGGGTCGAGGGCCCGCTGAAGAGCGATTACCGGCGCTTCAACATCAGCGGTATCCAGCCCGGCGATGATTACGCGGCAATGTACCAAGCGCTCTTGAGACGTTATAGGCGCGTACGCGACGGCGAGATTGCGAAGCCCGATGTGCTGCTGATCGATGGCGGCAAGGGACAGCTGGCCGAAGCGGCCAAAGTTCTCGAGGAACTCGGAATTGGCGGAATAACCCTGATCGGCGTCGCCAAGGGGGTCGATCGCAGGGCCGGCCAAGAGCAACTATTCTTGTTGGGTCAGAACACCCCAACTATACTGCCGCCGGACTCCCATGCATTGCACCTGATTCAGCGCGTTCGCGACGAAGCGCATCGCTTTGCAATCGCAGGACATCGCAAAAAGCGCGCCAAGCGCCACAGCCAGTCGATTCTCGAGAGCATTCCGGGCTTAGGGCCGGTGAAGCGGCGCGAGCTGCTGAAGCAATTCGGCGGCCTTCAAGGGATACTGCGTGCCGGCATCGATGATTTCATCCAAATTCGCGGCCTCGGGCGGGAACTCGCCCAGGTGATCTATGAACACCTCCATCCCGGGCGCTAAGCCTAGATCGCATTTCAATCTGCCCAACACGCTGACGTGGTTGCGCATATTGATGATTCCGGGCGTGGTGATCCTGTACTACCTGCAGTTTTGGTGGGCGCATCCGGCCGCGGGTGTGGGCTTCGCGCTCGCCGGCATTACCGATACGCTGGACGGCTATTTCGCCCGCAAGCTCGGTTTGACCTCGCGACTCGGCGCATTTTTGGATCCGGTCGCCGACAAGCTGATCGTCGCTGCGGCGCTGGTGCTGATCGTGAGCAATGATTCGCGCTGGTTTGTCGTGATCATGGCGATCGTGATTATTGGCCGCGAGATTGCAGTTTCGGCGCTGCGCGAATGGATGGCCGAGATCGGCGCGCGCGGCCGGATCAAAGTGTCGCAGTTGGCCAAATACAAAACAATTATGCAAATCACCGGTCTGTCGATGATGTTGTTTCACCATCAGTTGTTCGGCATCGCCATTTACAAGCTCGGCGTGGTATTGACCGCCATCGCGGCGGTATTGACGCTGTGGTCGATGATTCTCTATTTGCGCCTGGCCTGGCCTGAGCTGCGCGACAGCTCAAGACTGTAGCCGAAGCCCTTACGCCAGCCTGGATGCTGTGCTCGCCGCCAAATTCATCGCAGGCACCTTTCCCGTAGCCTTACATCGTGAAAATTACCCTCCAGTTCAAGGCTTTAGCGTGATATTAGACCGACTTTTCCTTGACTCCCAGCGGCGCGGCCCTACAATTGCGCCTCTGTTTAGCGCGGGAATAGCTCAGTTGGTAGAGCGCAACCTTGCCAAGGTTGAGGTCGGGAGTTCGAGCCTCCTTTCCCGCTCCACTTTTTTCATTGTTGGCGCAAAGAGTTAGACGCTGTCGGCTCTGTCACTTTCGCTGGTCGATAAAATCATACGCGATCCCTTGGTCATGGTCGCGAGTGACGGCGCTCCCGGGCACCCCCGCAATGCCACGACTTTCTTACGGCGCCCTCGCCGAGAAGGACACGCCACGTACCTGGCAGCGATGACTCCGAGCACAGGATGCAGTTCGTGATCGTCGCGTTACAATTACGGGCTCGCTGGCCGGGGGCTATCTAGATCCCTCAAGATATTCCCATTACTGCCGATAGTTTGAACTAACTCCAGTCACCGTACAGGCATCTCGCCATGGCTCAGCGCCGATCCCCGGAGACGCTTTCGCACGACACGATTGAACAGGCGCCAATTGGCATCAGCTACGTGGATCGTGATGGGAGAGTGCTGCGCGCGAACTTCGCCTTCTGCAAATTGCTCGGCTTCGATACCCGCGAAATCGAATCCAAGCTCATTGCAGAGATCACCCATGAGGGAGACATCACACACAGTGCTGCGGAACTTGAGCGCCTTTGGCGCGGCGATATCGAAGTCATAGACGTCGAGAAACGGTATATGCGCGCGGATGGTCGCGAGTTATGGGTTCGCGCGACAACCGCGTTGATTAGAGGGGACGACGGTGCACCCAGTTGTTCGGTAGAGTTCCTACGAGATATTTCCGCCCGTAAGGACCTGGCAGCCGCGTTGATACAAAACCAACGGCTACTTCAAGCCGTCATCGCGGACCTCCCTGTCGCAATCCGCGCCTGCGACGTGGAAGGTCGCGTGTTTCTGCATAATCCGGCGGCGGCACAACTCTTTGCGATGAGGATTCCGGACGACGCAACCGGGTCGAAACCCGATCTGCTTGCCGTTGAGATCTTCCTGCCTGACGGGAAGACACTTCTACCGCAGGGCGAACGGCCGTTGGCGCGCGCGTTGCGTGGAGAAAACGTGACGAATATGGAACTTCTCATCGCTCAATCCGGGGGTGCGGTTCGGACAACACTTGGCAGTGCGCGCCGTCTCACCGGCCAAAATGGCGAGTGTCTCGGCGCTGTCGCCATCACCCAAGACGTCACGGAGAGGAGGAAGCTTGAGCGTGAGCTGGCGAACGCCCAAAAGCTCGAGTCTATCGGGCAACTAGCGGCAGGTATCGCGCATGAAATCAATACGCCGACTCAGTTTATTGGCGACAACATTCGCTTTTTGCAGGAATCCGTGGGAGAGATGCTTGGGGTCGTCGATCGCTTGCTAAAACTGGGTGCTACCCAAGATGCCGCGATTATTTCGACCAAGGAACTCGAAGCACTTTTCGCGGCAGTGGACATGACCTACTTGCGCGAGGAGGTGCCTAAGGCAATCGTGCAATCACTGGACGGAGTTGAGCGGATCTCCAAGATCGTCGGTGCCATGAAGGATTTCTCCCATCCCGCGTCCGAGAAGGCGCCACACGACCTCAATCGGGCGATCCTAAGCACTATTACTGTGGCCACCAACGAGTGGAAGTACGTCGCGGATGTGGTGACCGACCTCGCGGCGGACCTCCCGTTCGTTCCAGTCATGCCCGGCGCATTCAACCAAGTGGTCCTGAATATCTTGGTCAATGCGGCCCATGCAATCGCCGCAGCGAATACTGCGACGCCCGGAGCAAAAGGCGCCATCACTGTCTCGACTCACAAGCACCATGATTGGGCGGAGATTCGGATCAAAGACAGCGGCTGTGGCATGCCTCAAGAAGTTCGCGACCGAATTTTTGATCCCTTTTTTACCACCAAGGGGGTTGGCAAGGGAACCGGGCAAGGCTTGGCGATCGCACACGATGTGATCGTGAAAAAGCACCATGGCACCATCGCTGTAGAGACTGCCCCTGGGTTGGGTACGACATTTGTGCTGCGATTGCCATTGGATGCGACCGATGCTGCCGCGGCATAGGGTTGCCCGCGAGGCTGTGACGCCATGATCCGAATACTGTTTGTTGACGACGACGCGAATGTGATTCAGGCGATGCGCCGTACCATGCATTGCATGAGAAATGAATGGGATATGGAGTTCGTATCGAGCGGCCCCGAGGCACTTCAGTGTCTTTCCAGAAATCCCGTGGACGTCATCGTGACCGATATGCGCATGCCCGGCATGGACGGTTGGCAGCTACTTGCAGAGGTCAAAAGCCTCTGTCCGCAGACCGTGCGTTTGGTCTTGTCCGGTTACGCAGAGCCCGGCGCCATCATGCGCTTGGTGGGTACTGCGCACCAATACATCGCAAAGCCCGGCGAGAGCGAAGTCTTGAAGACCGCAATCGCCCAAACCAACTTAATGAGACGTTTGCTCACAAGCGATCAAATCCCCTCGATGGTAGGCAACGTCGGCACGCTTCCGAGCTTTCCGAAGGCGTTTCAAGAGATTTCAAGCTGCCTGAAACAGCCGAGCGCCACTGTGACGGAAGCGGCACGCATCATTAGCCGCGATGTAGCCATGACAGCCAATATCATGAAACTCGTTAATTCGGCGTTCTTCGGCGCGCGCCGGCAGGTCACGAGCGTCGATCGTGCCGTCGCCTTTCTGGGATTAGATACGCTCACCGCACTGGTGCTGGGACACGGACTGTTTCAAAGCGGCGGATCGCATGCAACGGAAGCTCTTTGGTCGCACAGTTGGAGGACTGCCATCGCAGCGCGAACTATTGCGCTCCATGAGCGGCTTCCTGCTCCGCGCGTTGAAGAGGCGTTTTTGGCCGGTATGCTGCATGATGTGGGTCGCGTCGTCTTTGCCACGCGATTGAGCGCGACCGGCGGAACGGAATTGAGCTCAAGCGCAGACACCATGATGCAGGTCGATAGGCATCATGCCGAAGTCGGCGCCTATCTATTGGGCTTGTGGGGATTTCCGAGCCACATTGTTGCCGCTGTCGCACTGCATCACACTCCGAGTCAACGGGCCGACGCCGGTCTCGACCTGACCGCAATCGTGCACGTTGCAGATCGATTGGTTCACGGAGGACTCGCTGAGAACCTAGAGGCTGCGGAATTTGGAATTGAACCGGGACTATTGGAGCCCCTTGGCTTGGCCGATCATCTGCCGCAGTGGGTAACGGCGGTAGATCAATTGGACGTCCAGCAGAAGGCTCTGGAACGCACTGAGCAAAACCAATGAGCGCGACCGGCCCCGCGAGCGAGCGCGTTCTGTTCGTGGATGATGAGCAAAACGTGCTCGATGGCATTCAGCGGAGCCTGCGCAAACACATCACGATTCAAACGGCCTCAAGTGGCGCCGACGGTCTGCGTCTCTTACGCGAGACAGGTCCCTTCGCGCTCGTGGTTTCCGACATGCGTATGCCGAACATGAACGGGGCGCAATTTTTGACGAAAGTGCGCGAACAAGAGCCGGACACAGTGCGGATGATCTTGAGTGGGCAGGCGGATCTCGAGGCTACGATCGCCGCCGTCAACGACGGTCACATCTATCGGTTCCTAAGCAAACCCTGCCCGGCGGAAAAGCTACTAGCCGCAGTCGAAGATGGCCTCAAGCAGCATCGCCTGATCAGCGCAGAAAAGGTGCTATTGGAGCAAACCTTAAGCGGTGCGGTGAAAATGCTCATCGAGATTCTCGGCATGGTGAGCCCAGCCGCTTCGAGCCGGGCGTCACGATTGCAGCGCTACGTGGTTGAACTCGCTGGCGTACTGTCGCTGCCGGTCCAGTGGCAATGGGGTTTGGCGGCGTATGTGTCGCAAATCGGATGTGTGACGCTACCTCAGGATATACTATCGAAGGTCGAGGCTTCTCAAGCGTTGACCGATGAAGAGAAGGGTTTGTTCGAATCGCATCCGCAAGTGGCCGGCAAGCTCCTTGCGACCATTCCGCGGCTCGATGAGGTTGCCGCGATCGTCGCAGCTCAATTCGGCCAACCCAATTGCGCTGGAAAGCCCGACAATATCAGCGACTGGGATCTGCGCAGTGCAGGTGAACTCTTGCTGCAGACAGCGTGTGAATTCGATCGTTTGATTACGCGCGGGGCCACCCGCGAAAGCGCTGCCGCGTCGCTGAAGGCATCGAGACCCGGATTGCCTCAGGCAATTATCAAACCACTACTTTCGCTCAAGATCGCTAACCAGGGACTTGTCATTCGCCAAGTCCGCTTAAAGGACTTGGCGCTGGGTATGATCCTCGACGAGGACCTCGTGAGTCCGAAAGGAATTCGTTTGGTGCCCGCAGGCCAGGAGATTACTCGCACGCTGATTGTCAGGCTATCAAGCATTGCTGATGGTGTCGGCGTGGCCGAACCCTTCCGGGTCCGGGTGTCGGCGTGATTTGCGAACCGTAGACCGATCAGAGGATCACTTCGCGTTCTACGCGTCGATAGCGTCTTCCGCGCCGCCGAAGCGGATCTCGATCGCTTTTTTAGCACGAGCAGCGCTGCCCTTCGGCCAGAGCTTTTTCCTTGCGCGTCAGCTCGCCTTGAAGCAGCCTGATGCGCCTGGAGGTTGCCCAGGAGTTTTGTCCGTCAACTTCGGGGCGCACTTGACGAGTTGGAGCCTCGTTACTGGCTCCAATACTCCTCTGGTCGTCAATGGATCTCAGTAGATTTCATTCACCCAGCGTTGACTCGACTTTTTAGGGCGGTGGTATCCGAGATCTGGCTGCCGCGCCGGAAGATCGAGTTCCACGGGCTGAAGATCTTTGTACGGTACCTGGTGCAGCAGATGCGCGATGCAGTTCAACCGCGCGCGCTTCTTGTTGTCCGCATTCACGATGTACCAGGGCGTAGCCTTACGATCTGTATGCTCGAGCATGATGTCCTTGGCGCGCGAATACTCTACCCAATGCTTACGCGCCTCTAAATCCATGGAGCTGAGCTTCCAGCGCTTAATGGGGTTGTGCATACGTTCTATGAAGCGCAGTTCCTGTTCTTGGTCGTTGACCGAGAACCAATACTTGATCAGGTAGACATCCGAACGCACCAGCATCTCCTCGAACAATGGGCATGCGCGCAGAAACTCGCGGTACTCATCCTCCGTACAGAAGCCCATCACGCGTTCGACCCCCGCGCGGTTGTACCAGCTGCGATCAAACAACACGATCTCTCCGGCTGCGGGGAGGTGCTGAACGTAACGCTGGAAATACCACTGAGTGCGTTCGCGCTCGGTTGGGGTGCCAAGTGCGACGATGCGGCAGATTCGCGGGTTCAGCGATTCGGTAATGCGCTTAATCGTCCCGCCTTTGCCGGCGGCGTCGCGGCCCTCGAACAGCACGCATACCTTGAGTCCTTGCAGCCGCACCCACTCCTGCATTTTCAGCAGCTCGAACTGCAGCCGCACCAATTCGTCAACGTATTTGTAATGAGCGGGAGCTTTGCCGGGCGGTTTGCCATCGCCGGTGATGCGCCATCGACCCTCTGCCGCGACCCGCTGCTCGGCATTGCGGCGGATTTCGCCGCCCATCGGTTTTGCATCCTCCTTGGCCTGTTTCAACTGGCTCTTCTTTTTCTTCATGATGGCATCCTGTTTGACGCGAACGGTTGATATGTCATCGGCGGCGCCCCCGCTGCTATCGAGGAGCGCAGGTGAGATGATAACGTCGCCGAGCTATACTGGCACTGGGTAGGCATCTTGAGAAAAATGCAAGCAGATGCCCGCGAAGTCATCGGATATTTGGGGATATATCGTCGAAAAGCGCTGGCGGGCACAAAGCCTGCTCAAAGGGTTTATCAGGTTGCCTGAAAAGTACCCGATGGGTGACTATAAAGTCGCTTCCACCAAGTCCCGTATTGCATAGTTGTTTGTCGCCTCAGCCCCAGGAATTCACCCGGTTGGCTCGGCCGCCAGCGCGTCATTTCCGAATGCCATCGTCCGGGCTCTTGGCCTTGATATTTTTATATTCGATATTTGACTGCAAAGTCGCTTGGAGGTGCGTTACGTCGTCCAGGCTCACGGACCGTCTATTTCTGATGCTGTCGGCGATATTGAACGCCGCCGGTGGAAATCTGATATCTCGCGTGCCGCCGGCGCCGATAATGTTGCCGGCGAAATTGAGGTTGCGCAGATACAGGGCCTGAAATATGTACGCGTATTTTTCATTATCGGCGCTGGTGATGTCCAGCTTATTCATGTCATTGATCGCGTGGATGCACTCATGGATTACTGCTGATTTGGTATACGCATCCGTGGGCTGATGGCGCAGCAATATCGCGTCAATGTCTTGCAGGTATTTAGCTTCAGACCCCGGCGGCAAATCGGTGGTGTTGCCGACTACAAAAGCGAGAACTCGTTGGTTCGCAATCAGTAGGGACAATTTTCGAAGCGAGCCCCCATCGTAAAGCACCCCGCCAAAGCTCAGAGTAATCTCTTGCGCCTCTCGGCTGAAAAGGATTGCGTTGACCGCTTCGCTCGCGTCCTCATAGGTATCTGCGAGCGCTTTGCGCTGCCTTTTGTATTCGGCATCAGGGGTTTTCTTGCCCACTCTTTTCCATGCTATTCGCGATGTTGTGGAATTCGAACTTAGCGCAGCGGACCACTGGTTGCAATTTTAAGTCTTGATTTTCCCCGGCGAGCTGGTCGGTTCTGTCGTAACTTGCGGCGAGGGAGCCGCCGGCGCTGCCGCGGGCGGTTGGGCCGGCGCCCCTAACCGGTTCAAGATGGCGCTTGACGTGCAGGAAGAATCAAAAGCGATGGTGAGTTCAGGCGCGTCGGGGCCGGTCATGCTGAAGCAGTTTTGCCCCAGCTTTCTGTTGAGCGGTTCGAGAATTCCGTGCTGCACGGAGGTTGCCGCCGGAGCGGCTCCTGCGGATAACTGAGCATCGATGACAAGGTCGCTATTCGGTGAGGACGCGGCCGAGGCATTCAGCACGACGAGGCTGCTGTTGACCGCCAAGAGCAAGCTCTGCGCGGCCTGGGTAGGCACCCCGACAAATTTTAGCTGCACGGCCTTTGGCTTGAAATCGAAATATTGTAGGAAAAAGTTTTTGTTGAACTCGGCGCCGATCAGCCGCCCGATATCTTGAAGCGCAAGATCCTGCGTCGCCCAGCTCTGTTTTTCCGGAACCTGCGTATTGTGATAAATCTCCTGGCCGCTCTTGCTGTCGATGGCGTTAATCGTCCACGCGGTTAGCACGAATTTTTCGACGACTACGCCTGAGGCGGGCAATTTCGCCGCCAGGCGCTTGAAATGCACTTCGCCGTTGACCTTGAAATCAGGCGGAGGATTTGCGGTCGCTGCGTCGACCACCGTAAAACCAAAGGAACGGATGCGCTCCTTGAGCAGATTGGCGGCCACGTCCGACGGCGTGCCTTGACCGGGCGCGTCCAAATCCTGCACGGAAATGGCAACAGCAATTCGCGGATCGCCGTTGTTGCGAATAAAATCGACTCGATCTTCGCGCGAGATGCCATTCAGCGCCTTCTGCACTTCGCGGATGTTGACGTTCGCAGTCAGCGTTCCGACCACACGGCCGTCTTCGGTTCGCTGAGGGGTAGGCTGCTGCACGACCGCCGTGATGAAATCATCGCTGTGCGACAGCAGCTTGGCGCGGATCAAGGGGTAGTTGGCGTCGAGCGAAGCAGGTTCGACGTACAGGGCGACCGCCTTGGCCACCGCCTGCTGGCGGGCATCGCTGGCCATGACTCCTTCGGCCCCGCCGGGCACTTTGGCGGTGGCAGGATCCGCAGGATTCGCGACGCCAACCGCGGTGATAAGGGTACCGGGGGCGGTCGCCGGCAGCGGCGACTGCGCGGCCGCACTGGTCGCGGCGCCTTCGGGGTGCGTCTGAGCCTTCCACCAATATGCCGCTGCGCCGGCTACGGCCAGCACCAGGACGCCCAAAATGACAAACAGCGCTCGCGGCGAGAGCGCTTTGGATCCCGGTGGCGGACTCATTGCCGGGGCGGATACCCGCGCGGGGGACGCACTGGCCGCAGGTCTGATCAGGGTACTTGCAGTGGGAACGCCTGCAGGCACGGCGGGAATGACACTCGATGATCCCAAAGAGAGGAGAGCTTGCTTGAATTCGGCCGCGGTCTGAAAGCGTTCGTCGGGCCTCTTCGCCATCGCCCGCGCCAACAGGGCGTCGCAGGCTTTCGGGACTTGCACATTCAATGCCGAGGGTGGTGAAACGGTCTCGTTGAGTACCTTATGCATGATGGTCGTGTAGGCGCCGGTGAAGGCAACCTCGCCCGTCAAGAGTTCATAGAGCACGACTCCCGCCGAGTAAAGATCCGAACGACCATCGACGGTCTGTCCCATGAACTGCTCGGGCGACATATAGCTCGGCGATCCCAATACCGTTCCGACCTGAGTCAGGGTCGAGGATTCGATGCGCGCGACCCCAAAGTCGGCAACCTTGACCGTGCCGTTTTTAAGCAGAATGATGTTTGGAGGCTTGATATCGCGATGCACCACCCCGTGTTCATGCGAGTACTCGAGCGCGTCGAGCAACTCGGTCATGATGCGCACCACTTCATTCATGGGAAAGCGCTCGTGAGCCTCGAAGTAGTTCTCGAGCGAGCGGCCTTCGACGAATTCCATCGCGATGTACGCCGTGGTGTGCTCGACGCCGGCCTCATCCTTGGTACTGTCCTCGCCGAAATCGTAGACCGCGATGATGTTGGGGTGGCTCAACCGGCCCGCGGCCTGCGCCTCGCGGCGCAAACGAGTTAAGAGATTATCCGCCTGCGTCCCGTCGAAGAACTCATTAATAAAGGTCTTCAGGGCCACGCGACGGTCGATGTTCGGGTCGAACCCTTCGTACACAATGCCCATCCCGCCGCGACCCACTTCGCGGCGGACTTGGTACTTGCCCAACTTTTCCGGCACCGGCCGTAATGCGGCATTCATGTTGGTTGCCTTTGAGCGCCTATTTGTACTTGTTGTCGATGTCCCAGACGCTCTTCTGCACCAGCCGCTGCACCATCGTGTCCATTGAGATGCCACCTGAGGCGGATCCCGATATGCCCGCGACCGAGGTGGACTTTGCGCCGATCTCCATTTTCTCTTCCGTATACCCCATGCCGATTTGTTCAGTGGTTTCTGCATCCAGCAGTTTGTAGCGCATGCCGATCACCCAAACTCCCGCCGCGGTGGAGGTGTCCACCGAGTTGGTGACCGTGCCGGCCGCGGCGGTCACCTGGTTGGGCTTGCCGAAAATGCCGATGAGCGAACTGGCGACGCCCCCATTGAAGCCCTTCTTCTCTTGGGCGACCGGCTCTGCCTTCAGAATGTCGAACCGTACCAAGTACTTGGTGGCCTTGAGCGCTCCCTTCTTCATGAGCTTGCGCGCCTCATCGGGATCGCCGGCACCGTAGGCGAGCTGTATCTCGTTCATCATCGGTCCGAGGTCGGCACGATCGAGGACTTTGAAGTTTGCCTTGCTCAATTCGAGTTCGCCGAAGTCAGCAATATTGTTGGAGCTGAATTTTTGGCCGAACGAGGCATTGTTGCTTTTTATTTCCCCAGGTATGACGACGAGCTGTGGGCCCGGCTTCGAAGCATTGGTGTACACGACGTCCGTGTACATCGCGCGGTCGGCCGCGGCGTTGGCTTTCGCCGAGGCGCCGCTGTTGGCGGTGGGTGAGGGACTTGACCGGGCCCCCCACGTCGGCGGCGATTGCGCCCAAGCGGGAGCGGTGCCCATCCAGAGCATGCCAACGCAGAGTGAGACGGTTATTCGATTACACATGGACTTCCCCTTAATGCTTGATGCTTGACTGACTGCAATAATCGCTCGCGAGCTGAGCGACCAATCGCTCGGCCTGCTCATTTACCAGCGTCACGGCGGTACGAAGCGTGTCGCTGCCGGAATACGAATCGGTGTGAGCGCCGACCTGCGACACGGTGCGCCCATCGAGACCCGACAAGGTCATGTCGATATTCACGGCGACCTCATTGACCTGAACGACGGCGTTGACGCCCGCGCGACTACTGATGGTGCCGCGCAGGACGATATTCGCCCCGAGCTTTTTCGATGCTGCCAGCGCGGCATCGGGATCATTCCTAAAATATGCATCGATCTCGGCCTGGGCGATGCTCGCCTTGATTTGCTGCGGCGAATAGATCATGAATCCCAGGTCTCGCAGTCGATTGTCGATGATCTGCAGCAGCGGCTGAAATCGATCCTGCGCGGTCAACCAGTGATCGCCCTGTTGTTCGCCCATGAGAAACAGGATGCGGCGGCTTTTCAGCCGGCTGCGGCAGGCATCGCTCACCACCTCCGCAGCGGCTGACTGCGAGTCGCTCGCTGAATTTGGCGGCGGAAAATGGAACTGGTCTTCCTCCGCCCGGATCGTTCCCGGCCTGGTCAGCATGACAGCGGTGGTGCAAGCGCATAGACAGAAGCGAACGCAGAGAGCAGCACCAGACCCTAAACGAAGGCGATTTCCGCCCCGGCCGTGGCTTGGATCATGGTTCTGCCTTGATCGCATGAAAATTGACTCCCTTGACACAGTATCGTCGGTTTTCAAGACCGCGGGTACTCCCTCGAGCAATGCCCGTGCTAACCAATAAACCGGAAAAGCCGACGAGTCCCGCCATAGTTGGGTCCGAGGGCCATCCGCCATATGCATTTGGCTGCAAAGTTGGAAGCGCGCCGTCCGGTGCGCTATTGTCCTGAAAATGCCCCGACACGCAGGGCAGGGGAGCCCCGTAGATATGAGCCGACCGACCGTTAAGGAAATCAATTATGTTGATTTCAAACGCATCCTGGAACAGGCGATGGCGGCAGGTACCCGGCTGGAGAAATCCGACAAGGACCGCTGGTCAGCGTACGTCACCCAACACCGAGTCAAAGAGGCCGGGTTCGTTGCCTATGCGAGAAGCCACTCCGAATCGTTAAGGCCGGTCATTGTCGATGATCCGGGTCCGAATGGCGGCTATTATTTGTACTCCGAGCGCGATGAAGTCTGCGTGAAATGGGTCCCGAGAGCCGAATAATAACCTTAGGACCTCGCCATGGCTGCATCTCGGAGAATTGCCCTACACTCGGTCCTCGGACCGGATCAGCTCATGATCAAGGACGCGACGGTGCGGGAAGAACTCGGCCGCATGAGCGTCATGGATCTCGACCTTCTGAGCCCCGATGAGAACCTGGCCCTTGATGATTTGTTGGGGCGCGGGTTTTCTGTTGAACTCGTGCTGGATGGCGACAAATCACGCTTTTTTCACGGCATCATCGCCGAGTGCTCGCAAATCGGTCGATTGGGCAGCTACGCACGCTATTCTGCGAAAGTCGTTCCCTGGCTATGGTTCCTGACCCGAACCAGCGATTGCCGGATTTTCCAACAGAAGAGCGTACCCGACATCATCAAGTCGGTGTTTCGCGAACATGGCACTTCGGATTTCGAGGATTCCTTGAGCGGCAGCTACTCGCCGCGCGATTACTGCGTGCAGTACATGGAGACCGACTTCGACTTCGTGAGCCGGCTCATGGAAGAAGAGGGTATCTATTACTTTTTTAAACACGAGCAGGACAAGGATACGCTCGTGTTGTGCGATGGCGCCGGCGCCCATAGTGCGACGCCCGGATGCGAAAAAGTCACTTATTATCCGCCTTCGGATAATGTGGTTCGCGAAGAGGACATTATCGATCACTGGCTGTTGTCGCACACCATGCAAAGCGGCAAGCTGACGCACACCGACTTTGATTTCATCAAGCCGCGTACCTCGTTGCTGGCGCAACACGCCGCTGCGGGCACCTACCCGAAAGGCGATGCAGAAGTATTTGCCTACCCCGGCGGTTATCTCACCGTCGGTGATGGCAGCAAATACGCGCAACGCCGGCTCGAAGCTCTGCAGCAACAGCACGAACGTGCCGTCGGATCAGGTAACGTGCGTGCCCTTGCGGTTGGAGCATTATTTACGCTGGAGAATTATCCTCGCGACGATCAAAACCGCGAATACCTCGTGGTCTCCTCGCTGCATCATTTCGGCGGCATGGACTTCGAGTCGGGCGTCTCGCATGCGTCGGTCGATGTCACGGTTACCTTCGAAGCCATTCCGAGCAAACAGCCCTATCGCTCGTTGTCCACGACACGACGGGCGCGGGTTGCGGGACCGCAAACCGCCATCGTAGTCGGTAAAGCGGGCGAAGAGATTTATACCGATCAATATGGCCGCGTCAAAGTACAGTTTCACTGGGACAGGCAGGGCAAGCGAGACGAGAACAGTTCCTGCTGGGTGCGGGTCAGCCAGGTATGGGCGGGGAAGAATTGGGGCGCCATGCACATTCCCCGCATTGGGCAGGAGGTCATCGTGGATTTCCTGGAAGGCGACCCGGATCGGCCAATTATTACCGGTCGCATATACAACGCTGCTGAAATGCCGCCATACGATTTACCGGCGAACCAGACGCAGAGCGGCATCAAGAGCCGCAGCAGCAAAGGCGGCTCGCCGGCGAACTTCAACGAGATCCGCTTCGAAGACAAGATGGGCTCGGAGATGCTCACGATCCATGCGGAGAAGGATCAGGAGATCTCGGTCGAGCATGACGAGAGCCATACGGTGGGGCACGACCGTACTAAATCCGTAACCCACGATGAAACGACCACCGTGGGAAACAACAGAACCGAATCTGTAGGCAACAACGAGCAGATTACGATCGGTGTCAATCGCACCGAAAATGTGGGATCAAATGAAACGATCACGATTGGTTCGAACCGAACCATCAGCGTAGGACAGAACGAATCGGCGACGGTCGCGTTAATGCGAACACACAGTGTCGGCGTCAATGAGTCAATTAACGTGGGCGCTGCACAGGAAATCAGCATCGGTGCGGCGCAGACAATCACCGTGGGTGCGGTGCAAGCGGTGTCGGTGGGAGCAAATCAAACCATCAGTGTCGGCAGCAATCGGACCCTCAACGTTGGCAGCAATGAGACTGTCACTGTAGGTGCTAACGAAACTATGAATGTGGGCGCGGATGAAGCACGATCTGTCACAGGTGGACGCGCGACGACCATCGGCAAGGATGACGCATTGAGCGTGACGAAGAATCTCACGATCAGTGCAGGTGACTCAATCACAATCACTACCGGCGACGCCAGCATTTCGATGAAAAAGGACGGCACTATCACCATTAGCGGCAAGGACATTACTGTTAACGGAAGCGGCAAGATCAATCTTAAAGCGAGCAGCGACATCGTGATGAAAGGCTCAAGCATTCTGCAAAACTAGGTCAGTCAACGTAATCCGGAGGACTACAGCCATGAGCGATTCAGACACCGACGAAGCGCAATTGGAAACTGCCGATGATGCAACGATTTTCCCCGCAACGGCGTCGCTGCAAAGGGCTCGGGCTCAATTGTCGTCCCTGCCGATCGCGGGGGTCCGCATTGGTATTCTTGCCGGCCTGAGGGGCGAATTCGGTGCGCCGTTGGTCATATATCCAGGCCAACCGGGAGACGCTGCAGTCGAGGCTCGGGCCGCATTGGATTTGCATGCGGCCCATGTTGGATGTTCGGTTGTGTTGGTGTTCGAGGAGGGAGATTCGCGACTCCCAATTATCTTGGCATGCCTTTCTCGAAAAGAAGGCCGGGCTTTTGCGCGCCAGTCGGGGCTCGCGGAGGTGGAGGCTGACGGCGAGCGGTTGGTAGTCAGCGCTGAAAATCAGCTGGTGCTTCGCTGCGGAGCCGCGAGTATTACGCTGACGAAGGCAGGTAAGGTGTTGATCAAGGGAGATTACGTTTCGAGCCATTCGTCAGGAACAAATCGGATCAAGGGTGGTTCGGTTCAAATTAACTGAGCGATACATTACATGTGGTTGGTCAGAAATACGACCCCGTACAGCGCGGAGCGAACATGGGTACAAGACAAAAGCGCCAATAAGCTTTGGCTTGTTGTTGTTAAAGCCACGTTCGATGTCTTGGACGACGGAACTTGCAGCCTGGCCGCCCAGCAGGTTCCCGTATTCCGATTGGGCCAGCCATGGGGCAGCTTTGGGAGCAGCAGCCTTAAATACGAAGCAGATCTTTGCGGAGTAAAGCCGTGTTCGGATATTTTGGTCCAAGGGAGCGCATGGGTTCCGGAAGGCAGGCCCGCAAGCGCTGTTGACGTCGAGATGAGAGTTGGAACTCTCGTAAAGCGTCTGCATGTATTCGGCGATCGAGTTTGGGAACGAGGCATCGGCGGGAGCTTGGGAATGTCTTACCCAATACCTTTCGTGTCGATGCCTATCACTTACGAGCGAGCGTTTGGCGGCTGGGACCGAACTTCTGAGGATCCATCTGATCACAGGATGGAAGATAGAAATCCGATAGGGCAGGGATTTGCAACGCAAGCTGCCAATTGCATCGGCAAGCCTCTTCCAAACATCGAAGATCCTGATAGGTTGATTAGGGACTGGGACGATCGTCCCGCACCGGCCGGGATGAACGCTATCGATTGCGCGTGGTCACCGAGGCGCGAATTGTCCGGGACATATGACGAGGACTGGCGACGAAGCCGATTTCCGCTGTGGGCGGAAGACTTCGACGATCATTACAACAACTGCGCTCCTCCAGGTCAGCAGGCTAGCGGATTTCTAGCTGGCGGCGAACGTGTCGAACTTACCAATTTATCACCGCGCGGACGTCTTGCATTTAATCTGCCGCGAATACATCCGGTATTTCGGACGCGATTCGGCTCGGAGCGCATCGATCATGAAGCGCAACTGTGCACGGTTATCTTAGAGCCCGCTGAGCCTCGGGTAATTATGGCTTGGCAGACCGTACTTGTCTGCAACCAGCGAATGGACGATCTCGATGAAACCGTAGTCGCCGAAGAAAGCTATCTAGCGAAGGCTCAATGATGAATCAAGAAGTCCACAAAAACTTCTTGGCCGCAAGTCGCGACGAGGAAATATGCGTGTGCGCAGTAGGCGCGCGAACACCGCTGGGATTCGACTCCGTATCCTCGGCCGCGGCCGTGAGAGCCGCCATCTCTGCCGTTACCCTGCATCCATTTTTCGTGGACAAAGCGGAAGACCCAATCTCCATTGCGAAGGATTGCGGACTAGAACCGGATGCGGAGATCGTCAGCCGATTAAAACAGATGCTACTTTCGGCGGTCGAGGAGGCGTGCGGCGACCGTTCTTGGCTGCGTGACAGTCTGCGCGTCCATTGTTGGGTTGGCCTGCCTGAGCCTCGCGCGGGATTGCCGCAAGACATGGCATCTTCGATCTGCTCCGCCTTTGCCAGCAACATTGGGTTGCGTGCTTCATGCGTTCACGCTCTGCCGCGCGGTCACGCCTCAGGCCTGATGGCCATGCAAGCCGCCGCGGACAAAATTTTAAGCGGCGAAGCGGACTTTTGTCTCGCAGCGGGTGTGGACTCATACCATGATCGCCTGACTCTCAAATGGCTGGATTCACATGGAAGTCTGATGTCAGCCAGCAATCGCAGCGGATTTCCGCCCGGCGAAGCGGCCGGCGCCTGCCTACTGATGAAACGCGCGACGGCGGAACTCCATGGCATGCCTATACTGGCGCGTATCACGGCGGCGGCGACAAGCATCGAAACGTGCACGATCAGAGGCTCGGGGGTATGCGTGGGCGAGGGGCTGAGCGCGGCATTGCGCGGCGCAAGCTCCTCAATCCGCTTGCCAGAAGAGGCGATCACCGCCACCTATTGCGACATCAATGGCGAACGATACCGCAGCGAAGAATTCCTCTACACGTTGCTTCGTACGCAGGATTTGTTTGTCGACGCGAACGACTACCAATGTCCGTCCGATTGCTGGGGAGATGTAGGTGCTGCATCCGGCCCGCTGTTTCTGTGCTTGGCGGTTGCCTCGAGCGAGCGCAATTACGCGAAGGGCGCACGCCCGATCTTGTGGGCGGGATCTTATAGCGGACATCGCACTGCCGTGCTATTAGCCCTTGGCGATAAGCAAGTTTAGAAAAATCCATATGGTGAGCGTAGGCGTCAATCCTCCTAAGACCCCCGTGACCGAAGGCAGTTCCGACATAGCGGCGGCGACCTTACCCAACGTGTGCAAGATGCCGGGCCCGCCAGCGCCGTTTGTGCCCACTCCGTTGCCAAATATCGGGCAGTCGTCAGATAGCCTGACCGACGCGACGACGACGGTAAAGATAGAAGGAAAAAAAGTCGCGATCAAGGGATCGTACTATATGAGTCAACCTTCGCCGGACGTTGCAAGCCAGGTCACCGGTGGCGGCATCGTTTCCTCGACTACTCAGGGAAAGACCGCGTTCGTCGCGCCTGGATCGATGGATGTGAAAGCCGAAGGCAAGAACATTCAGTTGCTCGGCGATGCAATGACCAATAATGGCTAACTCCGGCGCGGCAGCCAATGTACAGTCGCCGCAAAAAAAGGTAGTCGGCTGCGGCGAGTGCGGCACATACGCTCAGCTTTGCAAGAAAAGCGCCGGTAAAGACCGAGGCAAGACCAGATACGAACGCGATCACATCCCAGCCAAGGCGACGTTGCGCGAGAGAGCATTCAAGCTCGCAGGCAAGGGTCTTAAAAAAGCGCAAAAAAGGTGCATTGCATATCAAGTGGAGCAGAACGGAATCGCGATTGCGATTCCCCGCTCTGCGCATCGTGATTTCAGCCCGACCTGCGGAACGAAGAACAAGCCTTTGATGAAGAATGATGCAAGCAGCAAAAAGAAACTTGACGAGGCGGTCGACCGAGACCTAGCTGAAATGCCGTCACACCTCGATCCGAAATGCGCAAAAGCGTATAAGCAAGCTGCTAAGCGAGTAAAGGAACACGACAATGAAAAGGTGATTCGCGACGCCATCAAAAAGTGCACTAAGTAATTAGCGACAGCGTGACTGGAGAAAGCATATGAATTATCAAGACTGGGAAGAGCTTTTCGGCCGCGCGGCCGACGATTCGCAACTGCGCAAAAAGTTGGTGGATGCAGGAATAAAAAGGAAAATAAAAATTGCACGTGACGAATTGTCTGAGACCGTGGAGCTTAAGGGTGAGGGCATGGAGATCACTTTCACCGATGATTCCGTTATGCGTCCGAATGATGGAGGGATTGTAGGCCGAGCCATATTATCCGAAGTCATGATGGTTTTTGACGATGCGGGCGGTGATGTATATAAGGGCCCGATGCCTCACAAGATCAAACAGTCAGACTCAAGAGCGACACTGCGGGCTAAATTCGGTAAACCAAAGGAGAGCAGCAGCGAATTTAGGTGGGACGCCTGGCTGATAGATGGCTTGACGTTGACGCTGAGATACTCCCAGGATCTGAAGTCTCTCCGCGTCGTTTCGCTGTCGCTTCCCGAAGCTGAGTAGGGAACGGGCTGTCCCATGGATGTTGCCGAGATAACCCTGCTGTTGGGACTCGCATCGACTGATCCGCGCATCATCGATGCTCTATCGCGTTTCGATATCGATGATCGACCTGGAGTGAAGCTTGACGACGAGGTGCCCGAGGGGCCGGTCGTCGAGCTACAAGATTGGGTGTCCAATAAATCTGCGGGTATCGAGTTCGGCTTCGACGATGAAGCCGCTTGGTTCGGCCTGAATGAATTCCAGCACGGAAAGCATTCCATGCTTTTAACGCAGGTCTATCTCTATGGGGACCATGCGGGCGTTGGTCCCTATACGGGTTCACTGCCGTTTGGCCTTCAACGTACGGACGACCGAACTGAGGTGCGCTCAAAATTGAATGCACTCGACTCAAACCGCAGATCTTATGTCCGAGACACGTGGGAATCGGCAATCTTCCGCATAACAATTAGCTATGCGCAAGGGGACACCGGCATCGCTTTCGTCTTGTGCGCTCTGAGGGAACCTCCGCTACCGAGTTTCGACTACGTGCTGCGAGCCGCGCCCCCTATTGAATCTTTTCTCGCGCTAATCGGCAAAAAGATAAACGAGCCGGCGTGTGCCGGTGACTTTACGCGACTCGGCATTGATTTGTCGTCGTTAAAGGCCGCGAACGCTGAAGAGGAAGAAGGCGTTGATTTTCGAAACACTTATGGTTTCGAGATTGGCTTCGATCGACCCTCGATCTATTCCGACAATCTGGGCGCTAAGGCTCCGTTGATTTTCTCTGACGTTGTTTTTTACCGAGAACGCGAGATGGATTCTCGCGGTTGGAGCGGAGACTTGCCCTTGGGCCTACTACTCAATGATTCGCCTGAAACTGTAATGCGAAAGGTGGGTCTGCCTGCGGATGAGCACCTAGATGACAAGTTCACCGGCTATGTCTTGTGGCACTTCGCGGAATACAGTCTGCACGTTTACTACAGCACCATGGACAATTGGATACTTAGAATCAGATTGATCGCGCCGGAGCTGTGGGACGAATGGCAAAAATGAATGGAACTCGGACGCTTAAATGACGCCTTCGCGAGTCGTTCCTGACGTTATTTTTCAGCACTCTCAGGATGCGCCGTTTCTTTACGACGTGCGTACAAAGCTTGCAACGGCACATGACGTTAAACTAAAGGGACTTCGCCGCTTCGACGATCGCCTCGCGGCTCACCTCGATGGCCTGTTGGTGGCTGGCGAGCAGGCCTGGCCCCTGCTGAACGCGGGGTTGGCGACGGCGACGGCAGGCACCCTTTTCGCAGCAACCGTGATGGCCTTGGCGGCTAAGTCATCGGACCACCTGAATCGCCTTTACGCACTTGCGGAGGCGATTCCGCATTCCCAGCGCGGGTTGATATCGGCCTTAGGCTGGGTCGAACAACAGCAACTTCGCGGCGTAGTCAAGACTCTTTTGGCCTCTCCAAATTCCTTTTTGCGTTACCTTGGCGTCTCGGCCTGCGGCTTGCATCGAGTGGACTCCGGCAAGGCGGGGGATACGGTTGTAGAAGAGCCTGACTCGGCATGTCGGGCGCGGGGTTTGCGCGCCGCTGGCGAGATGGGGAGGCAAGATGTGCTCCCAGCACTGTTGAGAATGCTCACGGCGGACGATGATGCCTCCCGGTTCTGGTCCGCTTGGTCGGCCGTCTTGCTCGGCAATCGAGGCGCCGCACCTGCCGTTTTGAGCGCTTTCGGCGAAGCCCCGGGTTTATTCCAGGCGCGCGCGTTTCGACTTTCGCTGCAGGCAATGGACCAACATGGCGCGCAAGAATGGTTGCGAAAATTGGCGAGGAGC
The DNA here is from genome assembly GCA_039924385.1 of Steroidobacteraceae bacterium. Classification (GTDB taxonomy): domain Bacteria; phylum Pseudomonadota; class Gammaproteobacteria; order Steroidobacterales; family Steroidobacteraceae; genus Bog-1198. The sequence continues at coordinate 7,238 of JBDTAV010000027.1, read as the reverse complement.
GACGTAAATTTGCGGCTCCTCATTCAAGGAAGCGGTATTGCTGGAGATCCAAAATATATTCCTTGGTTGATTCAGCACATGACCGACGTGAAAACTGCGCGGTTGGCGGGCGAAGCTTTGAGCCTGATCGCGGGCCTTGATCTCGCCAATACAAAATTGAATCGGGATCCGCCCGACTATGCCGATATCGGTCCCAACGATGACCCCGATGATGCCAACGTTGTCACGGATGAGGACAATGGCCTTCCTTGGCCTGATCAGGAGCGTATTTCCGAATGGTGGCAGGCAAACGTCGGGCGCTTCGAGGTTGGCGCGCGCTATTTCCTGGGCGCTCCGGTGACACGTGAAAATTGTCTCCGCGTTCTCAGCGACGGCTTCCAGCGCCAACGCATTCTAGCGGCGCATTATTTATGCCTACTTGAGCCTGGCACGACACTATTCGAATGGCGCGCCCCTGCATTCCGGCAGCAACGTCTACTCGCCACAATGGTCTGATGGCGATGGCTGCCAAGTACATTCTGCCCGTGCTATCGGTTGTTTTTCTTGTACTTTCCACCTTTCGCATCGTCCGCGATGGCGCTCGGGTTACCCCCGCATCGAGAACCTGGCTCACAATAGGCATAATCTTCGCCCTGGTCAGTGGTTATTTGTGGATGTCCGGCTAATGCCCTTAACCCTTGAAGTCATCGGAGACAAAGCAGCGCGCATGGGCGCGGCAGCGCGCAAGACATTCACGTCGGGCGGTACCATTGGTCGGCTGGCAGACAACGACTGGATCTTCCCCGACGAATACATCTCCGGACACCACGCGCGGATTTCGTTCACCAACGGCGCTTTCCTGATCGAGGATACGAGCACCAACGGCGTATTCATCAACTCGCCGCAAAATCGGCTAACACGCAATAAACCGTATGCGCTGAACAGCGGTGATACCGTTTTCATCGATGACTACGAGGTTCGGGTGACTCTTGGCGCCGAACCTGCCGCGGTGGAGAGCTACGCGCCCGCGCGGCGAGGGGGATCGAGTGGACCTTTGGTTCCCGACGATCCCTTCCTCGACGGCGTGCCCGGGGCATCGGGGGTGCCTACCGCAACGGATCCTTTGGCATTACTCGGGCTGCAGAGCTCGCCCGCAGTCCGGCCGGGTCCGAGTGCGGCGAGTTTGCAAAATCAGTCGCCGCTGGGCCAGCACTACCGGCCGCCCACACCGACTCCGCCGCCGCCGGCCACGCCTGTACAGGTTGCTGCGCCGCCGCCGAAAGTCCCACCGCCTGGATTCATTCCTGATGATTATGATCCCATGGGCGCGGATGAGGATCCTTTCGCCAGCCCGCCGGATCCACCAGCTTCGCGTCCGGCGCAGGCGATGCCGCCTCCGCCGCCTCCAGCACGTCCGACGGTAGCTCCGCCGAGTCCGCCCACTCGCGCCGTGCCAACGCCGCCCTCCGCGGCGAATCCGACGGTCTTCACCGGTCCGCCCCGCGTTCCAAAACCGGGACCGAGGCTCGCGCCTGTGGAACCTCGTGCAGTCCAACCGAGCCCAAGTGCAGGTCGAGACTCCAGCCGCGGCGCCTCGCTTCCCATCAATAGTGATCCATTCGAAGCACCCGACTCGGCGCCGAAACCCATCCGCAATTCAAGTCAGGAAAGGCCGCCACCACCGCCTGCGCCCGTTCCACCGGTTCGACCGAAGGCACGGCCCTCGGCCGCTAGTCCGGCAGTGCCGTCATCACCGCCAGCCTCGTCGTCGCGCGCTGCGCCGGTCGGCGGTGCGGGTGAGATGGACTTCGCAGCAATGCTCGAGGCGGCCGGCCTCGATGAGGTGCGGGTGACGCCGGAGCTGTCGCAGCAATTCGGCCAGATCCTGCGGGTCGTGGTGGCAGGATTGATGGACGTGCTGCAGGCGCGCAATAAAATCAAAGACGAATTTCGCATGCGCATGACGACCTACAAACAAGCCGACAACAATCCGCTTAAATTTTCGGTCAACGTGGAAGATGCCCTGCATAATCTGCTGTTCAAGCGCAATGCGGCGTACTTAGGACCCGTGGAAGCTTTCGAGGATGCGTTTCTCGATGTACGCAATCACCAGATGGCCATGCTGGCGGGTGTGCGGGTTGCCTATGAGGCCATGCTCGCGGAGTTCGACCCGGATCGCCTGCAGAAAGAATTTGAACCCGCGGCAAAGAGCGCGAATTTCTTGGCCGGTGGTCCGAAGGCGAAGTATTGGGAACTTTACCGCAACAGATTCCATGATATGGTCAAGGATGCGGACTCTAGCTTTCGCCATTTGTTCGGAGATGATTTCGCGAAAGCTTATGAAGAACAGCTGGCGCGGCTGAAGGCCGCGAATCGTGCGGAGCGCAAGTAGATGCAACTCAAATTACGGACATTACGACTTCCGATCGCGCTCTTGTTGGCGTGCTGCCTCACCCTGACGGCTTGCAAGTCGGCGCCGCCGAAGCCGCGTGTATTGAAACTCAGCGTCGCAGTCAGCGCCGATGCGAATCCCGACGGTCAGAATCGGCCATCGCCCATTGTGATCAGGATCTACCAATTGAAGGATGATTCCGCCTTCAAGGATGCGGATTTCTTCGCCCTTTACGATAAAGAGCAGGCAACCCTGGCGGCTTCGTTGCTTTCGCGCCAGGAGTTCGAAGTGGCTCCCGGTGCGCAAAAGGTGGTTGATTACCAGCTGTCGCCCGATGCCCGCTTCGTCGGAGTCGCGGCGGCCTATCGAAATATCCGCGACGCGACTTGGCGCGCCGAGATCGGTTCGCAGGATAAGGGCCTGGCCGGCATCGCGAAAAAGAAGAAGCTGGACGTATCGGCCGGTCGAACCAGCGTTACGGTGAGCGCCGAGTGAACCATGTCGGCTTATAATAAAGTTCTGTGGTCCGAGGGGCTGTTCCTTAGACCGCAGCATTTCCAGCAGCAGAGTCGCTTCATCGAACGGTTCCTCGAGACGCGATGCAGCGCGCTGCATGCACATTCATGGGGGAGCGTCGAACTCGAGATCGAGCGCGACTTGCTGGCCATCGGCAAATTTGGATTGCGGCGCGTGGCGGGGGTGTTCCCGGACGGTACGCCGTTTCGCATGCCGGAGGATGAACCCCTGCCGGAACCGTTGGATGTGGCTTCCAATGTGCGCGACGAAATCGTCTACCTGGCGGTACCGGTGCGACAGCCCAGCAGCTTCGAGGTCGACCGCGCTGCCGCGCAAGAGGGCGTCGTGCGCCATTCGATCCGCGAGTTCGAGATACGCGATACAACCTCGGATGCCGGCGGCTCGGCATTGCTTGAGGTGGCGCCGCTGCGCACGCGGCTGATGCTCTCGCATGAGCCTCTCGAAGGCTACGCACGCGTGCCGTTAGCGCAGATCACGGAACGGCGCGCGGATCAGCGCGTCGTCTTGGACGAGGCATTCATTCCAACCGTGCTCGATGCGCATGCCGCGCCGGTGCTGGCGACTTTCATGGTTGAGCTGCAGGGGTTGTTGCATCAACGCGGCGAAGCCCTGGCCGGACGCGTCTCGGGCACCGGCCGCGGCGGTGCAGCCGAGATTGCTGAGTTCTTGATGCTGCAAGCGATCAATCGCTACGAGCCGCTGGCGACGCACTTCGTGAACGGCGGCTTGATGCACCCGGCGGATTTTTATCAGTTTTGCGTTTCAATTGCCGGCGAACTGGCGACCTTCACCAGCACCTCCAAGCGTCCGGTGACACTGCCGGCCTATCAGCACGAGAAATTACGCGAAAGTTTCGAGCCCGTCATCGCCGCGCTGCGTGCGGCTTTCGGCACGGTGCTAGATCAGTCCGCCATCCCCATTCCCATCGAGCCGAAGAAGTACGGCTTCAGCCTGGCGGTCGTGGCCGACCGCAGCTTGTATCAGTCGGCCGTATTCGTCTTGGCGGTGCGTGCCGATATGCCCAGCGAAGAGCTGCGCAAGCACTTTCCCGCGCAGATAAAAATCGCGCCGGCCGAAAAGATCCGCAATCAGGTGAACCTGGGATTGCCCGGAATCACCATGCAGGCGATACCGGTGGCGCCGCGACAGATTCCGTATCACGCCGGATTCGTGTATTTCGAGTTGGATCAGAACGGCGAATGGTGGGGCCAGCTGGCGGCGTCGGGCGGCATCGGCATGCACGTGGCGGGCGAGTTTCCGGGCTTGAAGATGGAGTTGTGGGCGATTCGCGGCTGAGGGCTCGAAGGATGGGGAAGGACAGCACCGACGATCCCTTCGCGCCGCGCGATGCGACGGTGTTTCGCCCGCGTCCGGGCGCAGGCAAGCGCGGTACGGAGCGTCCGGCCAGTCCTGAACCGCGTGCTTACGCGCCCTCACCGGCGCCAAGTCGGCAGCCGGCGGCGGTGCGAGATTTTTCCGCCGCAGGGCTCAATCCGCTGCTGCAAGCGGCCAGTCCGCTGCTCATCTTGATGGGACGCCTGCGCACCTCGTTGAGCAATCCTGACCTGGCCGGACTGCGTCGCCAGGCGCTCGAACAGGTGCGCGAATTTGAGGAGCGGGCGCGCGCCGGCGGGGTCGCCACCGAAACGGTTCTCGCAGCGCGCTACGTATTGTGTTCGGCGCTGGATGAGGCGGTGTTGAGCACGCCCTGGGGCGGGCAGAGCGACTGGGGCGGTCAGAGCTTGCTGGTCACGCTGCACCGCGAAACGTGGGGCGGCGAGAAATTCTTCGACATGCTGCAGAAGATCTGCGGCGATCCGGCGCGCCACATCGATCTCATGGAATTGCAGTATGTATGCCTGACCCTGGGCTTCAGCGGCAAATACGGCAATGTCGATCGCGGGCATACACGCCTGGCAGAAATTCAAGCAGATCTATTCCGCAGGATCCGGGAGTACCGCGGAGTACCCGCGCCGGAGCTGTCCTTGCATTGGCGCGGAATGCAGGACCGACGAAATCCGGTCATTCGCTACGTGCCGTGGTGGGTGGTGGGCGCTTTTACGCTGGTTGTGCTGGCGGCTGCGTTCATTTATTACCACACGCGCTTAGGCACCCTGGCCGCGCCGGTCAACGAGCGGCTGGCGCACATCGGGTTGGCGCAAGCGCCGGTGACCGCCGCACCGTCGGCCGCACCGCGCCTGAAGCAACTGCTGCATGACGATGAAGCGGCGGGGGTACTCAGTGTCGAGGAGCGTGGCAATCAAACCGTGGTGACCTTGGTGGCCTCTGACCTGTTCGGCTCCGGCAGTGCGAAGCTCAATCCAAAGTACCAAGCGACCCTGCAGCGCATCGCGCGGGCGCTAAACCAGGTTCCGGGACAGGTTTTCGTGGTGGGTCACACCGACGATCAGCCGTTGCGCTCTCTGAAATATCAGGACAATTTCGAATTGTCGAGGGCGCGCGCGACTGAGGTCGTCAAGCTGCTTTCGCTGACCATCGACAACGCGGCGCGAATTCAGAGCAGCGGCGTCGGCGATTCTGAGCCGCGCTACAAGCCGCCCTCGCTGCCTGAGAACCGCGCCCGCAATCGGCGCGTGGAAATTGTCCACGTCGGCGAGGGTTAGCGCTTCGTGTTCAAATTCTTCAAGCGTCGCGGCGTTCTGGTTTTCATCGGCCTGCTGCTGCTGTCCCTGTTCATCTGGTATGCGGGTCCCTACTTTGCATTCGCCGAATTCAAGCCGCTGGAGCCGGTGTTTGCGCGGCTCATTGCCATCGGAATATTGGTGGGATTGTGGGTGTTGTCGCTACTGCTCAAGGCCTGGCGTGCGCGCCGCGCCAGCGCCAAGCTGGCCCAGGCTGTGGTGGCGCAGAAAGGCCCGCCCACACGCGATGGCGCAAGCCGCGAAGCGCTGCAACTGCGTGAACGCTTCGAGGAGGCCGTAGCGACGCTGAAAAAATCTCCGGGCGGCGGCAAGAATCTCTATGAGCTGCCTTGGTACGTCATCATTGGCCCGCCCGGCTCCGGCAAGACGACCGCGCTCATCAATTCCGGTCTGAAATTCCCGCTGGAGCAGCGCTTTGGACGCGAAGCGTTGCGCGGTGTGGGCGGCACGCGCAATTGCGACTGGTGGTTTACGGACGAGGCCGTGCTGCTCGATACCGCCGGCCGCTATACCACGCAGGATTCGGACGAGTCAGCGGACAGCGCAGGCTGGGGCGAATTCCTCAACTTGCTGACGAAGTACCGCAAGCGGCGGCCGCTGAACGGCGTGATTGTCACCTTGAGCGCCTCGGATCTGATGACCCACACCGCGCAGGAGCGCGAAGCCAACGTCGCGGCGGTGCGGCGTCGGCTGGATGAATTGAACAAGCACCTCAAGGTTCGCCTGCCTGTGTATCTCTTGGTCACGAAATGCGATCTCATTTCGGGCTTCACAGAATATTTTGACGATTTGACCGCCGAGGGCCGCGCCCAGGTCTGGGGCATGACGTTCTCGCCCGAACGCAGCTCCGCGGGCACTGCCGCGGAGGATTTTGCGGCGGAATTTAATGCGTTAGTCGAGCGGCTCAATCAACGCCTTTTCGGCCGCATTGAGGAAGAGCGCGACACGCGGCGACGCGCGGCGGTGTTCGCCTTCCCGCAGCAGGTGGCGGGATTGCGCAATTTCATCGCGGCATTTGTGACGGAGGTTTTCGCTGCGACGCGTTTCGATGGCCGGCTATTGCTGCGCGGTGTTTACTTCACCAGCGGCACGCAGGAAGGCACGCCCATCGACCGGTTGATGTCCGCTATTGGGCGCGGGTTTGCAATGGCGCCGGATTCCGTCGGTGCCGGGGCGGCCGGTCGCGGCAAGGCGTACTTCATCGAGAATTTCCTGCGCGACGTCATGTTCGCCGAGGCCGGCCTCGCCGGTGTCAACCGGGGTCGCGAACTTCGCAACGCCGCGCTGCAGTTGGGAGCCTATGCGGCGCTGTTGCTGATCGCCGTGCTGGGCGTCATCGCCTTGTCGATCAGCTTCAGCCGAAACAAATCCTATTTAGCGGATGTATCGAAGTCGCTGGACTCGTTGCAATCGGTCTCGTTGCCCACGCCGCAGCAGTCGCTGGCCGATATTGTGCCCGGCTTGGACGCTTTGCGCGGCGTCTCGGATGTGGCCAATCGCGACCGCGGACATCTTGCCTGGGCGTCGCGTTTCGGACTCTTTCAAGGCTCTTCGGTGGGAGAGGCGGCGCAGGATGCCTATCATCGAGAGCTCAATGCAAGTTTGTTGCCGCGGGTCGGCACTGAGTTCAAGCAGCGCTTGCAGAGCGCCGCCGCGCAGCCGGATGT
>JBDTAV010000026.1:0-30674 GCA_039924385.1 Steroidobacteraceae bacterium | reverse complement strand
TGTACACGTCACGGTCGGCACCTCGGCCAGTCTCGGCGGCGCCGTGCATATCGTGCCCCCGATGGCCATCAAGACCGCCTACGTAGTGCCCTACGCCGCACGCATCAAGCGCCAATCGAGGATCCCGGTATTCGTAACCGGCCGCATCAATCAGCCGCAGGACGCGGAGGCTGTGCTCGCGAGCAATCACGCCGATGTGTGCGGCATGACGCGTGCACTGATCAGCGATCCGCAGATGCCCAGCAAGGCCCTGCGCGGCGCGCTCCAAGACATTCGCGCATGCATTGCCTGCAATCAGGCCTGCATCGGGCACTTCCACAAGGGATTCCCGATTTCCTGCATTCAAAATCCGGTCAGCGGGCGCGAACTGCGCTTCGGAAGCCTGCCGCGCGCGGCGCGCCGCAAGCAGGTCATGGTTGTCGGCGGCGGACCGGCCGGCATGAAGGCGGCGGCGATCGCCGCCGAACGCGGCCATCACGTCACCCTGTTCGAGGTGCAGCGGCGTCTCGGCGGGCAGGCGCTGCTCGCGCAAATGCTGCCCGGGCGCGCCGAGTTCGGCGGTATCGTCACTAATCTGCAGCGCGAATTGGAGTTGGCCGGCGTGCCAATTCACCGCGGCGTGCGGGTCGACCGCGCGAAGATCTTGGCGGAGGCGCCGGATGCCGTGCTGGTTGCCACGGGGGCCATCCCCTATCGGCCCGCATTTCCGCAGGAAGGCGCGCTGCAAATCGTCGACGCATGGACGGTGTTGCGCGGCGCGGAGACGGTCGGACAATCCGTGGTCATCATCGACTGGCGCGCCGATTGGATCGGTATCGGCATCGCCGAGCACTTGGCGCAACAGGGCAGGACCGTGCGGCTCGCCGTCAGCGGGATTGCCGCCGGCGAGAGCCTGCCGTTGTATGTGCGGGACCAGGCGGCCGGATCCTTGCACAAACTCGGAATCAAGGTGCTCCCCTATATGCGCTTGTACGGCAGCGATTCGGACAGCGTGTACCTGCAGCACATCTGCAGCGGCGAGGCGGTGGTCATCGACAAGGTCGACACGCTGGTGCTGTGTACCGGACACACGCCGGTGGACGAACTCTCCGGCGCTCTCGATGACCTGGACATCGAGACGCATGTCATCGGCGATGCAGCCGCACCGCGCACCGCGGAAGAAGCGGTTTACGAAGGACTCAAAGTCGCCGCGGAGATATGACGCGCGGACATTCGCGAATCATCCACATCCTCGCCGAGGAAGCCGCCGCTTTGATGCGCCCAGAGGCGTGCGTACAGGCCCCCCTGAGCCAGGAGTGCGTAATGATTGCCCTCCTCCACCACCCTGCCCTTATCGAGCACGATCAGCCGGTCCATGGCCGCGATGGTCGACAGCCGATGCGCAATGGCGACCACCGTCTTGCCCTCCATGAGGCGATTGAGGCTTTCCTGAATGGCCGCTTCCACCTCGCTGTCCAGAGCGCTGGTGGCTTCATCGAGTAAAAGAATGGGAGCGTCCTTGAGCATGACGCGCGCGATCGCAATGCGTTGGCGCTGTCCGCCGCTCAGCTTGACCCCGCGCTCGCCGACATGCGCCTCATATCCCGTGCGACCACCGGCATCGCCGAGCGTGACGATGAACTCATCCGCCTCGGCGCGCTTTGCCGCCGCCACCATGTCCGCATCGGTGGCATCGGGCCGGCCGTAGCGGATGTTGTCGCTCACGGAGCGGTGCAGCAGCGAAGTGTCCTGAGTCACCATGCCGATTTGCGCGCGCAGGCTGTCCTGCGTGGCGAGGGCGATATCCTGGCCGTCGATCAGAACCCGGCCCTGACCGATGTCGTAGAAGCGCAGCAGCAGATTGACGATGGTGCTCTTTCCGGCGCCGGAACGCCCCACCAAGCCGATCTTCTCGCCGGGCCGGATGTGCAGATTCAGATTGTCGATGACGGGACCGGCGCCGCTCGCCGCCGCGCCGTAGGCAAAGCTCACGGCCTCGAAGCGGATATCGCCGCGCGTAACTCGCAGCGCCTGTGCATCGGGAACGTCCAGCACCGTGGGCGAGCGCGCCAGCGTATTGATGCCGTCCTGCACGGTGCCGATCTGTTCGAACAGCGACGCCATTTCCCACATCACCCAATGCGATATTCCATTCAGGCGCAGCGCCATGGCCGTGGCCGCCGCCACCGCGCCCACCCCCACCTCGCCTTGGGTCCACAGCCACAACGTCATGCCCGCGGTGCTCGCGATCAAGCCCATGCTCAGCGCGTGATTGACGATCTCGAAACCCGTCACCATGCGCATCTGCCGGTATACGGTTTGCAGGAACTCGGCCATCGCGCTTTGCACGTAGCTCGACTCGCGTTGCGTATGCGAGAATAACTTGACCGTGGTGATATTGGTGTAGGCATCGGTGATGCGGCCCGTCATCATTGACCGCGCGTCCGCCTGAGCCATGGCGACTGCCCCCAAGCGCGGCACGAAGTACCCCATGGCGAGCATATACATCACCAGCCACCCCATGAAGGGCGCCAGCAACCACACATGAAAACTGCCGACCACCAGCGCAATGGTGACGAAGTAAATGATTATGAATACCAGGATGTCCGCCAATATCATCCACGCATCGCGCACCGCCAGCGCCGTCTGCATGAGCTTGGCCGCCACTCGTCCGGCAAATTCATCCTGATAAAAGCTTAAAGATTGCGCGAGCATGTTGCGGTGGAAATCCCAGCGCAATCGCATGGCGAAATTGCCCGCCAGCGTCTGCTGCTTGAACAGGCTTTGCAGACCGATCAGCACGGTACTGCCGGCGAGCACCGCCCCGAGCAGCAGCAGGTGGCCGCGCTCTTCGGTCCATAGACGCGACGGCGGCACCTTGGCCAGCCAATCGACGAGGTGACCCAGAACGCTGAACAGCAACGCCTCGAACACGCCGATCGCCGCGGTCAGCAACGTCATCGCCCCGATGTAGCGGCGCACGCCGCGCGCGCAGGCCCACAGGAACGCGAAGAACCCCGTGGGCAGCACCGGCGGCGGTGTAGCGGGGTAAGGCGCGACGAGTTTTTCGAAATAGCGGAACATGCGGGCGGTTACTTCACTTGCGGCCGTATTACCGGGTGTCGATTGCGGCTCGTTTCGAACTGCAAAGTCACGGTGAGATCAACCGCGAATGATCGAAGAATATCATCTGAGATACTAGCAAGCCCGCATAGGGCGGCGACTATCCGCCAGCCGGAGCTTGCGCTGTGACGACCTTATAATCATAGCCATTCTGTCTTGTGCATACAAATTCAACGTGCGCGGCTGATTCGGACGACACCGCCGGATGACGGAGCAAAGAACGACTCGTGCAATTTGCCGTAGAGTAACGGGTGCATGCTACGTTGCCTGCAAGAACGATTAGAGGGGATGCCGATGACACTGCCGCACGCGAAATCGTCCTACATAACGTCGCTCTTGGGGCTGCTCGTCCTGTGCATGCTCGACACAGCAACGGCCGCGCCCAAGACCATCACGGTCGGCGAACTTACTCTCACGTTGTGCCAAAAGGCGTACGCGGGGTACTGCGGCTCGATCACGCGCGCGCTCGATCCCAGCGGCGTGGTTTCCGGCCAGATTACCGTGGGATTCGAGTACTACCCACGCAGCGATTCGACCCGCCCACGACTCGGCACGATTTTGCCGCAGGAAGGCGGCCCCGGATATTCGTCTACCGGCACGCGCGATTACTATCTTGCCCTTTTCAATGCGCTGCGCGATCGTCGGGACCTGCTCATCGTCGACAAGCGCGGCACCGGGCTATCGAGTCCGATCGATTGCCAGGATCTGCAGACCGGCTCGACGGACCTCGACGCAGTGGGCGCTTGCGCTCGGCAACTCGGCAACAGCGCCTGGTTCTACGGGACCGACTACGCTGCCAACGACATCGTCGCCGTCATGGATTCTCTCGGCATCGATATCGCGGATTTCTACGGCGACAGCTACGGCACCTTTGTCGGCCAAGTATTGGCAGGACTTTATCCGGAGCGCCTGCGCAGCATCATCTTGGATAGCGCTTACCCGGTACGGCCTCCCGACATCTGGTTCGGCTCGGACTGGATGGCAGCCTGGTCTGGAATTGACACCAGCTGCGCGCGCTCGCCGAGCTGCAGTTCGCTCGGCGGCACGGCTACGGCGCGCCTGCAGCAGATCATTGATATCGTGCGCGAGAATCCGATCACCGGCGATGCCCCCGATGGCAACGGCGATCTGCAGCCGACCACTGTGGATACCGGGGCGCTCATCAATCTGATCGATTCCGCCGGCTATGGTCCGCCCATTTATCGCGATCTCGACGCCGCCACGCGCGCTTGGCTACAATCCCAGGATGCGTTGCCGCTGTTGCGGTTGGTGGCGGAGATCAACACCGCGAGCGTGGATGCGCCCGCCGATTACAGCTACGGACTGGCCGAAGCAGTGACCTGCACGGACTATCCCATGTTGTACGATCTCACTCAGTCGCGCGCGGTTCGCAATGCGCAATATGAGGCATCCGTGCAGGATGCACGTAAACATCGCTCCGATCTGTTTGCACCATTTACGGTCGATGAGGGTATCGATTCACAGGTGTACATCACACCCCTCGACTCCTGTCTGCCCTGGCCGAAACCGCCGAAGAACCTCGTCCCCGGGGCTCCGGGTGCACCATTGCCGCCGAAGGTGCACTTCCCCGATGTGCCGACGCTGGTGTTGTCCGGAGACCTCGATTCCATCACCTCCGTGATCGACGCGAACGAAACCACCGCGCAGTTTCCGAACGCCGTGCACGTGGTGGTGCCCAATCTCGGCCACGTCGTGTCGGGCGGCGATGAGGTCGGCTGCACGCTAAGAATCGTGAACCGCTTCGTCAAAAACTTATCCCCGGGCAACACCAATTGCGTGCAGAAGGTGCGGCCGGTACGCACCGTGCCGCTGTTCGCCCGCTTGGCGGCTGAACTCGCGCCGCTTCGCGCGCTGAAGGGTGATCAAACAACCGCCGCGCAGCGCAGCATCGCAGCTGCGGGCCTCGAGACCGTCGGCGACGTCATTGCCCGCTACTACGTGACGAACAACTACGTCGACACGGGATTGCGCGGCGGCAAACTCAGATACGCGCCCTCCGCCACGGGTTACAACTTTAACTTGAAAGGCTACAAGTGGACGGAAGACATCGCGGTATCGGGCACCGTGTCCTGGGAGCAGACCACGAATCTCATTACGGCCAACGTCACTCTAAAGTCAGGCCGGGCGCAGGTAGGCACGCTGAAGATCAGCTGGAATGACGGCGACATCAATGCGTTGGCCTCGGTGAGCGGCGACATTCAAGGGGCCGTTCTGAACGCGCAACGAATCGCTCCCTGATTTGAGGTAATAATGACACTAGAGCATCTTCCGCCCCCGACATGGACTTGACCCGCTTCCGTGGACACATCAGTGTCACACACGAAGGAGATCAAGATGGCAAAGTCACAGCCCCAATATACACCCGAGTTTCGCCGGCAGATGGTGGGATTGCATCGGAGCGGGCGCAAGTTTGACGAGTTAGCGAAGGAGTTTGGCGTCACGTCCTGGACGATCCGGCAGTGGGTCAAGCGAGCGGATCGGGATGGTAGCGGCGGCGATGGCGGTCTGACGACGCCGGAACGAGAGGAACTGACGCGGCTGCGGCGCGAGAACCGCAAATTGCGAGAAGAACGGGAGATTCTCTCAAAAGCCGCGGCCTGGTTTGCGAACGAGAAACTCGGAACGTCGAAGCACTCTTCGAATTCGTGAGTGCAAATCAGGCCACCTTTTCGGTACGAGTCATGTGCCGATTGCTCGGAATATCCAAGAGTGGTTTTTATGCGTGGGATCAACGGGAGATATCGGCGCGGGAGCGCGCCGATATTGCCTTGAGCGCGCACATTCACGCGATTCATCGGCGATCACGACAAACCTACGGCGCGCCGATGATTCATGCGGAGTTGTCGGATGATTACGATATCCGTGTGGGCTGCAAGCGAGTTGCCCGCTTGATGCGGGCGGACGGGCTGCGAGGGGCGACTTTGCGCAAATACATCGTGACCACGGTGAGCGACGCGCACGCGGCGCAGCCGCCGGATTTGGTGCAGCGGCGCTTCTACGCCCAGGAGCCCAATCAGCTGTGGGTAGCGGATTTTACGTATGTGCCAACGTGGAGCGGGTTTTTGTATTTGGCGATCGTGCTGGATGTGTATTCACGCAAAATCGTTGGCTGGTCGATGCTAAATCACATGCGTACGGAACTGGTGATGGCGGCGATCAACATGGCGATCACGATGCGCCGACCGAAATCCGTGATTCATCATTCGGATCACGGTTGCCAGTACACGAGCTATGCCTTCGGTAAGCGTTGTGTGCAGGCGGGGCTGACTCCTTCCATGGGAACGGTGGGCGACGCGTATGACAACGCTATGGCCGAAAGCTTTTTCGCAACGCTTGAGCGTGAAGTTCTCGACCGCATGACCTTCAAAACGCAGGCGGAGGCGAAATTGGCGATTTTTGATTGGCTGGAGGGGTGGTACAACCCACATCGGCGCCACTCTGCGTTAGGTCGTCGCTCACCGATGAACTACGAGCAACTTGCGCTGGCGCGTATGGCCGTATAACGCATGAGGATCTCAGAACGCAATGGATCGATTTCCCGGGATACCGACGTAGCGGGTACCGTGTCGATCGCGGCTCCTGGAGCTTCTGCGTTCGTTGGCTCTTTCTCAAAGCCTGAAAAATCCGGAACTTCTGGCGCCTGCGGCGTCAGACGGCGTCTGGTGTTCGATAGAGAAAATCTTCAGATCAATCTGCGCATCGACAAACCAATCATCGAAGGAGCATCATCAACAGCGAACAGACCGAGAAGATTTGGAAGAACAACCCGTCCACCAAAGCGGGTCAAGTCAACAGTGTTGGTGCTGGTGGTCTCATAAAGAAATTGGTCTTTTCTTCTTTCGACTTCTCTGCGCGGGTGAATTTCAAGGATCTAATCGCGGTCGGCAGTGTCGCGCTCGGAGTGCAGGGTGCAATGACGCTTTGGCGTGTAATAGCAATTGAACAAATCTCGACGGGCGAAGATCTCGTAACCTTGAAGGCACGTTCAAATCTGGGTGTTATCCCTGAGATTTCAGCCGCTAGGGGCTGGAGCGGAAGCGTAATAATGGCCGCGATTGAACGCTTTGCGGCCGGTCTGCTTTCGGGAATACGTCCCGGAGGTGAAACTCTAGTCTTCGCTACGGAATATTTCCCGACTGCACCGTGCGAGAGGTGCAGCGCGCGACCGATCTCGCGTATCGGTATTTCACTGGATGCAAACTGGATGATCTGCTTGAGCTTGGCGATCGAGATTCTCGGATTCGACATCGGCGGTACTCGCGTGAGTGATGAGCGCGGCGATTCTTATGGCCAAGGCCGCCAATGCCTATCAAATCTTGTAACGCCGGCCCCCGCTAACAGACCGTTTCGATCCGCCGATCAAAGACTTGGGCCTGGCTCGTCTCTTGTAACGCTATTGTGGTAGTTTTCCGATGAATCATCGTCCTGTGCCAGTATCATCTCTTGTAACAGTTGCCCCGTTATCGGCCTCTTTTGGGCATATTCGGGCTGGGCCTCGCGCCAGGCCTGCACGCGGTTGACGTGATGGGAACCACAAAAATAGCCCTCATTTTCTGGCTTTTGCAGCCAGCGCCTTTGACTGGCTTTCTTGCTCGCCGCGCGGCACCTCGATTCGCAACAATAGTGTTGCGACCGGCTCCGCGGATCGTGGGTAAACAGCTGCTGGCAGCCGGCATCGACGTCGTCTTTTTCTTTTCACAGGTCCTCAGGATCCTCCTGGCCTGCATCATGCCCAGGATCCCGCGCTCGCCGGTTACGCGTGCATAGGATCGCCGATGATCACCGCCGTTTTGGTGACCATGATGCCGGCACGACATCGTGAACGCTATTCCGGCTTATCCCAAATTTGTCCACGATGCAGCTGGAATCGTGTCCACGTCCCACTGCCGTTGTTCTGCATTGAGCGCTGAAGTTGGGTGAGGTGACGGATGTCCAGAATCGAGCGCTCGAATTTACTCGCGTGGTTTCGCCATTGACAAAAGTAATTTCAGCTTGAGTGATATTGCGGACGTCGCGCGCGCCGCCGCTTCTCAATTCTTGGTTGATCGAGTGCTCTCGGTCGCCGCGGAGAGGGACCAGTTGACGCGTTCGGCAAGAAAAGTAGCAAACGGTAAAATATTTGAATCAATGCTCGCATTGTCCAAGGCGTGAAGATAGCGCGCTCGGTCCTCCACGCGCACGACTGTCCAAGGATACCCGCCGGACGCGAGCATGGCGTTCATGAGAAAGCGTGCCATGCGCCCGTTGCCATCCATGTACGGGTGGATATAACCCAATAGCCAGTGGCCGAGCACGGCGCGAACGGCGGGTTCAGTTTCCGATTCCAGGAGATCAAAGAGTGTCGGCATGGCATCACGCACCGCTTTCCAGCGCGGCGGTACATGGCGCGAGGTGCGCAGGAACACGAAGTCATGTCGATAGCCGGCGAGCGCGGCGGCGGGAATCAAGCCTGCCGCGACAGACGGTTGGAATAATTCTCTATACCACTCCCGATGGCCGGATCGAGCCAACGTGCCCGGGTTCGCACCTTTGACGATCTCTTGCACCGAGCGTTTGATTTGCTGAAATGCCTGCCAGTAACCGCGCGCCGCCAGTGCATCGCGACTTTGACGGTCGACCTCGTTTGATTCCGGACTCCAGGTGCCTGAGCGGACCTGTTCGATCAGATCGGGCGTGACTCGATAACCTTCGATGGAGAGCGAGTGATAGGCATCGCTTTGATAGATTTCATCCACAAAATGAAGATAGCCTTCGGGGTCCTTGGGCAATCCCGGGGCGGGCGGGAATGCACTGAGTACGGTGTCCCGCATTGACTGCCACAGTGTTTGGATGCGCCCCACGATGGGTGCGGCGGTGGGCGTGATCGTGCCGAATTCGGGGCCGGGCGCAAAGGGATCGGACTCCCGCACGGCGTAACCGGCGCCCGTCATCGCGGCTTTAATCTCCTCGGCGATATCGGCGCGGTGGATGCGGCGAAGGGCGCCAGCGAGGCGCCCGGCGATCACTGAATTACCCCCCTCGAGCAGCCGTCGCAGCAGCCCCGATGGCTCTCTGACACTCGCGAGTGCCACCCGGGCTTCAATAGGTTTGGCGGCGAAGAAGCTTTCCGGCACTTTAATCAGTGCAGGCTCGATGTCGAAGAGGCGTAGCCCATCCTTGGTGATGATGAGATCAGTGGAGGCGGGCGGGCGGCTCTCTTTGAGATCGTAAAGCGAGGTCCCGAAGAGAAGTGCGGTCGTATTGTTCGCCCCGTGCGCACTGTAGATAATCACTTGTGGCGGAATGACGGTGTTTTCCGCGTGCAGCATCAAGGATTGCTCCGGAGATAGATGCCAGTCATTGGAGAAACGCTCCTCGCAGTAGCGGGCGCAGAATTCCCAGAGTGAGGCATACCACGGTGTGCTCTCCCCAGCGGCCGTGCCGGGACTGGATGAGATCAGCCAACCTCGGACGACTTGCTGTAAAAACCCCGCGCGCAGAAGCCGCTCGCGATGAACTCGTGAAAGTTCGTACGATCTAAAGACTCGCCGGTCGCCGGCCTAGAGTCTTTCTAGGGTGGCCATGGAGGCGGCGAGTTTTTCGTGGGGTGTTGGCATTGTGCGAGTACAAGTCTATTACGCTGCATTATAACAAGTTTAAAGCGTTTAGTTGATACAAGTATTGCGTGTTTCACTAAAACAAGTTTTGATTGCTGTTCTCTATATAACATATTGATTCTTATGCGCTATTATGGAGTCGCAAATAGCTCGTAAATCCTGGCAGATCAGCCATCCCGCTCATGAGAACTTCAACGCGCGACCCAACGCTCGAAGAACTCTTAAACCTGCTGCGACGGGGCTTCAACCTCGCGCTTCAGAGCGTGGCGGCGCAGTACGTTTTGCCGATTTGCTGGGTCACTTCGATCAGAGGCCAGCCGGTGATTCCGGGCGGACACGATCTGCTTGCTTCACGACCTGAAATTCCCATTGCATGAACGCCTGCGATCTCATGACCCGCTCTACGATGTGGCGACGTTCAACATCCTTCCTACAGAAGTCGAGTTGCTGCGCACGCATGGCAAAGTCGTGCTAACGGGAAGCCAGGCTGCGTGGCCGCCCGCACCACCCCAGCAGGGCCGCGGTGTGTTTTTTGTGGGATTTCCAGGCGGCGGGCGGCAACTACGTCCCTATCGAGGCGGTGGACTCGTGGAAGTCAACTGGGAAGGTTATACGGCGCTCGCGATTGCCACCAGCGTCAGCGATACCGGGATCACCGTACATTATCGAGCGAAACCATTATCAAGGCCTCGCGCGTGCGAAACCATCGAGGCGAATCCGCGGGCGTGGAAGCGCACCGGCGCGCAAAATCTTCTCCTCACCGATCGAGATCGCGATCAGATTCGGCGCGACAAGCGCATCGCCATATTTGAGCGCCGCGTGGCCGGACGCTCGAGGCCGCGGATGTCGATCACGGGCTACTAGGCGAAATCCGCAAGACCTGGGCGGAACTCTCGGCCACTGACCGCACGGATGAGGAACTACTGCGCGAATTGGGCGCCGGATTCCCGTGGCACGCTCATGTTCACAAACGCGGGGCTATTGTTTTTTGCATCGAACCCGCAACGAATTCTTTCGCAGGCGAGAATTCGGATTTTGCGCTACGACGCGCGGCACGATGATCTGGATGCCGGTGCGATCGCACGTTCTCAGGCTCGATCACGCAACAACTGCGCACCGTGCGCGATCTCTATGAGTGGATCACCCGGCCCCGGGTTCTTAAAAAATCCACTTAAAAAACAGTGGCTAAGTGCCACTGCCGATGAATACCGTTTCTTACCATGAAGTTCCACTGTTGAGCGGTGGATTCTCATGGTAGACTTCGATCATGATCCAGCGATCTCGATTGCAGGCGCGGATCATGCGAGCTCTTAAACGCAGCCGCATTGTGGCGCTTATCGGGCCCCGGCAGAGCGGCAAGACCACACTTGCGCGACACACCGTGCCTCCGAGTTCGACCAATTACTTCGATCTGGAGGAGCCTACGAGTCTCGCGCGACTCAGCCAACCGATGACGGCGCTCGAGGAACTCCGTGGCATCGTCGTTATTGACGAAATTCAGCACCGACCGGACCTCTTTCAAGTGCTGCGAGTGCTTGCGGATCGCAAACCGTTACGGGTCCGCTTTCTTATTCTCGGTAGCGCGTCTCCCAGTCTTCTGAGACAATCCTCCGAGTCGCTCGCGGGTCGCATCGAAATCATTCCGGTGGGGGGTTTCAATCTCGACGAAGTTGGCGCGTCGTTACTAAATCGCCACTGGCAGCGCGGCGAATTTCCCTTATCGTTTTTGGCGCGAACGAATGAGGACAGCTTTGCATGGCGGCAACAGTTCATTCAGACTTTTCTTGAAAGAGACGTACCACAGCTCGGAATCAACATTCCGTCACCGGCGCTGCTTCGCTTTTGGACAATGGTCGCGCATTGTCACGCCAATATCTGGAACGCCGCCGATCCCGCCCGTTCGCTAGGCATTGGCGAATCGACGGTGCGGCGGTATTTGGATCTCTTCACAGGTTTGCTGGTCGTGCGGCAGCTTCAACCGTGGCACGAAAATCTCAACAAACGTCAGGTAAAGGCGCCCAAAGTTTACATTCGCGACAGCGGTTTGCTTCACGCGCTGCTGGGCATTCGTACAGAGAAGGAGCTACTTACGCATCCCAGAGTCGGCGCGTCGTGGGAAGGTTATGCAGTCGAAGAAGTGCTCAGTCAATTGCAGCCCGATCAAGCATATTTCTGGGCCACTCATCAGGGCGCCGAACTGGATCTGTTGTTGTTCAAGAACGGTCGCCGGTTGGGAATTGAAATTAAGCGCGCGGATGCCCCTACCATTACTCCATCAATGCGTTCCGCCCTCGCGGATCTGAAGCTTGAGCAACTCGTAGTTTTATATCCCGGTTCACAGGCGTACGAATTGGAACCACGAGTACGTGTCCTGCCAATCGACGCCCTGGCTGGCGCGACCATCGATGCCCTGTTCCCGAGGAAGCACCGGGCAAGCGCGGCGTCCGAGGTTCGGTAGTGATACCTGCCGCCGAATGCCCCGCGCGCTGGACGCCCAGTCGTGCCGGCATCATCAACGTGTATCAATACGGTGACGAAACGTTGGATTTCTGTGGCGGTCGCTTATTGCTGCGCGAGGTGAACGGGTCGGGCAAGTCGACCGCAATGAACATGCTGTTGCCTTTTTTGCTGGACGCCGATACCCGGCGCATCGACGCCGCCGGCGAACAGTCGGGAGTGCTGAGGGCCTGGATGCTGTCAGGTCGAGACGAACCGCAGCCTCAGGGCTACCTGTGGCTCGAGATTGCAAAGGGCGATTCTTACCTCAACTTCGGATGCGGTATTCGCGCGAACCGGGCAACTGATCAAGTCACGACCTGGTGGTTCATTAAATCGCTCCGCATAGGCATCGACCTGCATCTCGTCGAAGGTCGCGTGCCGATTAGCCGCGACGCATTGCGAGTCCTGATCGAGCCCGGTCCCCTGTTCGGGCACGAGCAGAGAGCCGAGTATCGCGTCGAGTTACGCAGGCGCATCTTCGGCGGCGCCGACATCGACCAGCATTTGCATTTGTTGCGTACCGTTCGCAATCCACGCGTCGGCGATCGTCTTGACGCCGAGCTGCCGCAGCTCCCCGACTCGGCGCTCGACGCCGCCGCGCAACCGCTTGAGGACCTCGAGGAGCATCGGAGGAACGTCGCGGAGCTTGCGCGGACGGCGGAGGCGTTCGATGCCGTTCACGCAACCTATCGCAATTATGCACGCGCGGAGCTGCACCGTCTGACGGATCGAACGCTCGAAGCAGCGCAAATCAGCCGCGAGCTTCGCCGTGCCGAAGACAAGACTCGGGCCAATCACGACGACGCAATAGGGCGACGCGCCGCTGCCGAAACCCGTAGACGGGAGCTCGAGGCGGATGTAGACCGGCTACGCAGCGCGATCACCGCGATCGAGGGGAGCGAAGCCTACACGTCCGGTGCTCAACTGAATGATCTGCGCGATCATGTCGAGAGTCTGAAGCGCGCCGCGACGGCCGCCGAAGGCGCGTTGCTCGGCCGATGCGCCGCGGCCGAGCGCGCCGCGAAGGCGGTTGGCAACGCTCGACAGGAGGCCGCGACGGATCGCGACTCGCTGCGCCGGCGCATTTCCGATCTTGCGCATCTCGTGTCCGAGTGTCTCCCGACCGCCCGTCCGCCTTACCGTTGCTCGCCGCTTTTTCGGACTCCTCAGGCAATCTCGAGTTCGCGCCCGTTGAACTCATCGAGACGGCCGCTGCCGATGCGGCATTCTCAGCGTTAGGCACCCCAGCTCGACAACGGCTCGAGGAGGTCGCGACCATCGAATCGGCGGTCAGAGCCATCGAGCCCGCCGAACGAGCTGTGCGAGACGCGGAGCGCGCGGCGGACACCGCGAGATCGGCGAACGACGAGGCTCGCGATACCCTGTCCGACGCTCGTAAAACCTTTCATTCGGCCACTGCAGAATGGCGGGCTGCTGTCGAGAAATGGACGGAACGCGTGCGGTTTCACCACTGCGCAGAAGCGCCCCGACCGGGCGGAGACCAGTTGACCCAACCTGTTGTTGTATTCCCGGCAATCGCGATGCCGGCATCACCAGCGACAAGCTCCGCTCCAGGACCGGGAATGGATAGAACCTGCACGCTGATGCCCGCGGCGTCCATCGCCATGATTCTTTATTCCCCAACATCGGCCAACGCTGGCGGATTGAGTAGTTCGTGAAGCGCCGTACCCTGCGCTGGCCAACCATTCTGCTCTAGGGTGTTGAAGTCAATCGGTCAAGAAGGTCGGCAGACCCTTGAGCGCGAATGGCTGCTTCGAGAGCTCGTTGGAAGGATTTGTCACGCGCTGCAGATTCTGCATTATTTTCTCCGCCGCAGCTCGGACCGCCGACCTCGACGGCTCTCACGGACCATCGCGCGGCACATCCATTGACTCACGTGCGTGATCTCATCGGTCGAGAGGCCACAAATGTCCCGCAGTACCAGTAGGGCTTCGATACCCGTGCAGAGCGCAAGCGCGCAAACCAGACGCTTGTAACTAGCAGAGCCGATCTGCTTGCGTAGCGGATTTACCGCGGATTCGATCCAATCCAGGCGGCGACCGCCGCGACGTGGCTCGACGGCAGCGGGAACCGTCAATACGGTCTCGTGAATCATTGTTCGCAGCAGGGTCTCGTTTTCGATCGCGAGCCGCTGCATGTTGTTCGCCACGCCATCGAGGCGCGCTTCTAGATCTTTGACGTCGGTTCCCTGCGCGGATGCGTCAATGGCGGCTTCCATGGCGGGTCGTAACTTCTCAAGTGCCGCATCCGCATGCAGCTTCGCAGCAGTTGGAAAATATCGATAAGCAGTGCGGCGCGACACGCCAGCCGCATCGGCAGCATCTGTCACCGTCGGCCGTTTACCGGCGGCGAGCAGACTAGCAGCAGTCTCCAGTAACAGCTGCCTCGTGCGCAGTTTCTGGCGTGCGCGGCCGACATTCATCCCCGCTGCGGAGGATTTTGGAGACCCGGTAGTTGACACGAGCAAATAATAGCATTATCTTTCATGGCACACATGGGTCATAACGGCACACATGTGCACAATTTGAAATTGACGTCAGCAAATCGCAATGCTGTCAAATCTGAAGATCAACGGGGGAAAACATGAGCGCACAGGGTCTCGTCAACTATTTTATGGCCCGCGCCGCCGGCGTTGCTCTGATTGGAGCTTTGAGTATCATCTCGCCAACCCGCGCTGATGATCGGGGTCGCGATCGCGACAACGATGAGGCAAGAAGTCGTCGAGGATTCGAAATCGCTCCTGTACCCCTAAATTTAAGAGGCAAGGATCGAGACCTCGTGGGTCTCGGCAGCTATATCGTCAACGCCGTCGCCAGTTGCAATGATTGCCACTCTGCTGATCCGTCCGTCCAATACGCGCCAGGCGGGAACCCCTATTTTAAGGGAAGTCCGCCCAAAGTAGTTAACCAGGCCACCTATTTGGCCGGCGGCCGGAATTTTGGAGCGCTGATACCAGGCACGCCAAGTATAGTTTCCCGAAACTTGACGCCGGATAAGACGGGACGCGCGGAGGGTGGTCGATCGTTCGCGGAGTTTCTGCAGATCATGCGGAGCGGTGAGGACCTGGATCACCTTCATCCGAACTGTTCTGCGACCGTGACGAGTAACTGTTTCCCGGCCAAACAGCCCTTCAACGGTGACCTACTTCAAATCATGCCATGGCCGGTTTACCAAAATCTGCGGGAACGCGATATTCGCGCAATTTATGAGTATCTCAGCGCAATCCCCTGTCTCGAAGGCCCAGCTACTGGCGTATTGCATAATGACTGCGCTTGAACGCGGCACACTTTGGTAAAACTCGAAAGAAAAACACAATAAGCCAGATAGCCGGCGGCTTGCATGATCCGTGAAAGTATCAAACCACTACGATTCATCTTTTCGTGCGTGAGGTGAGAACATTTGAGCGGAGCTGTCTCTCGGCACGCATGACGTAAACAATATATACGCGGTCGCCGTCTCGCCGGTAGAAAATCCGACAAGGTGGCTCGACTATCTGCCGGTAACTCCAGCCTTTCAATTCCGGCGGCTTCGAGCCGCTGTTCGGATGAGTCCCGAGCTGATCGACATGTTTGAATATGCGCTGGATCAAGTTGCGCGCCGCCCTGGGATTGTCAAGAGCAATATAATCAGCAATGGCGTCGAGATCGTTTAGCGCCGGCTCGGTCCAGATTACCTCAGCCATCGTGCCATGCGTTGCTTAGCTTTGGCCTGCGTCAGTACCCGACCTTCCTCGATCGCTCTTTCCCCGCGCGCAATACCTTCGAGCAAACCGATTCGCTTTTGCAGTTTGTCGTAGGCGTCAACGTCGACCAAGTAGGCGGCCGGCAGACCGTGCTGCGTGATGAGAATGGGGGCGGAATCAGCCTTAAGTTGGGCCAGCAATTCGGTGGCTTTTCGCTTCAATGTAGTGACAAGTTCAGTGCGCACAGAGTGACACTACAGTATCACTCTTGCCCATTCAAATCTCCCTGCCGCGGATTCTAACTGTCGACGGAATCGGGTCAAAGTTGAGCCGGCGGCCGCGCTGGCCGCTTTCCAGTCCCAGCCGGACTCGGCCTGGCACAGTTTTGTGCCTGCGACTCGGCTATCGGGCGACGCACAACTATAAAGAGGCGCAGGCCGCGCTCGCGGTGCCGGTAGCCGACTCGGCGGATTCCGAGTTCAAGGTAGCGGAGATCTATGTGTTTCTCGGCGAGAAAAACAAGTGCTTCGAATGGCTCGAGCGCGCCCGCACGCTGCACGACCCTGGTTGGAAAGCTGCGTGCAGCGGAAATTCACGCCAGATCCACTCTGGACGGAAGCTATGTTGGCAGCTCTACAACGAGAAGTTAAAGGAGGCAAATGGCACAGTTTGATCGATAAGGTATGGCATTCTGATACGTTGATGCTGGCATGGACACAAGTCGAACAGAAGGCTGGGGCGGCGGGCATAGACCGCGTGAGTGTGGAGCGATTCGCACAAGCCCGGAGCTACTATCTGGCCGAATTGGCGTCAACACTGCGGGACGGCAGCCATCGTTCGCAGCCTGTGAGGCGTGTGTACATACCCAAAGGCAAGGGGCAGCGCCCGCTCGGTATACCGCCGTAAAAGACCGCGTACTTCAAGCGGCACTAAAGTTGGTGATCGGGTCGATCTTCGAGCACGAGTTCGAGCCGCGAAGGTTTGGCTTTCGGCAAGGCCTGGGCTGCAAAGATGCGCTGCGCGAAGTGGACCGGTATTTAAAATCGGGCTGCTTCTGGGTGGTGGATGCGGACCTACAAAGCTACTTTGACATGATTCCACACACACCCCTTCTCGCGAAAGTGGGACTGCGGATTGCGGACGGTCGTGTACTGGAGCTCGTTCAGCAGTTTCTCAAGCAAGACATCATGGAAGACATGACGCGGTCAGGGCGTCCCTTCAAACCTCTCATATACCGCGGTGAACGGCCTCATCGGTGATCTCAATGGTGATGGTTTGCCGGACATCGTGCTCGGCATCAATGGCAGCCCTCCCGCCGTTTATTTAAATAACGGCACCGCCAATCCTTTTCAGAACGTGCAGGGCGCGTTTGTCTCGCCACCTCCGGGCGCGACATCGCCAAGTATCAGTTGGGGCGCTGTGGTGCTGGCGGACGTGAACGCGGACGGCCATTCGGATCTCGCCATTGCCGGCTTCAACGCGCCTAACATGATCTATCTCAATAACGGTACGTCGAACCCCTTCAACGGCGTCAGCGGCATTGCCATCGGCACCCAAGATGTCGCCTATGTGGCAGCCTTAGGCGATGTCAACGGCGACGGCTTCCCGGACATGGCGGTCGCCAATTCCAATCACGTTCCGAGCAGGCTCTATCTCACGAACGGAGCTCCGCTCACGGGCGGCACGTATTCCACGGTCCAGATCGGCACCGACCTGGGGTACGGTCAAGATGTCGAGATTGCCGACATCAATGGCGATGGGAAGCCCGACCTTATTCTGACCTATACCGTCGGCACGAGCGACCCGTTTGGCAACGTCACGCCGATACGACTGCTGGTTGGGCAATCGGTCTTTGCCATTGCCGTCGCAGACCTCAACCAAGACGGCAAGATGGATCTGGTCGCGGTGGTCTCCGATGCGAGCGTCACGCAAAATGACCTGTACGTATTCCTGAATACAGGTTCAGCGTCACAACCATATACAAGCCCGCAGGCGCTACAGCCTGATAACGACCTCGGTGGCGGGTGTCTCGGTGTCAGAGTGGGGGATGTGAACGGGGATGGCCTCCCGGATCTTCTGTTTTCCTGTTCGGCGCCGTTAGCGAATGCCTCACCGGCATCCGCGAACCCCGCGGTCGGGGCGATCTATCTCAACAACGGCACCGCGAACGCGTTCGCCAACGTCGCGCCGGTGGACATTCCCGCGACGGCCGAGAGCGGCTATGGCCGAGGCGTGGCCGTCGGTACGCTCGTCAAGAACGGCGTTCCGGACGTGCTCATCGTCGATGAGCACGGCCTTGGCGGCTACTACCCCACGATGCTTGATCAGAATCCGACCGCGCAGAACAGTGCGGCGGTGTGTGCCATCAACAAATCGGTCTCAATTAATGTACTGGTAAATGACACCGCAGCGCCGGGTCAGAGCCTGAACTTGAGCTCGCTCACGATCACGAGTGCGCCTCAGCACGGGACGGCGAGTGTCGACTCAATGAATGGGGCGGTCACCTATCAGTCGGCAAGCGGGTATTCGGGAACCGATAGCTTCCAGTACACAGTGCGCGACGGCCTCGGTGTTCTGTCGAACATCGCGACCGTCAGCGTCCGTGTCCAGCCCGCGCCGGTGGCTGCCAATGACACGGCCACGCTTCCGGAAAACCAGAACGTCACGATCAACGCCCTGGCCAATGACACGGCGGTGCAATTGATGTGCGCTTCCCGCTGGCATTGGTAGGTTTAGTGCTCTTGTCGAAAGTCCCGAGTCGCGATACCACGACAAAACTGGTCCGATAAAAACCGTGATCGCATTCGGGTTAATTGCCAAACGAGATATCGACAAGGCTTATCTGGAACTCGTCAAGATGTGAAGAAATCACATCCGAGAAGAAATCACATCCGAGAGCGAGCATCTTGAGACGTGATCGAGTGGTGTTCAACATTAAAGTGAATGGCTGCCGGTCGATTGCCGTAATTCAGTATTCTAACGGTATCTTGATGATTCGCTTTTTCGGGTCACATGAGGAATACGACAGAGTTGATGCGGAGGCCGTTTAATGAAAGCTAAGCTAATAGTAATTCAGAATGACGCAGATCATGCCGAGGCCAAAGCACTGATCGAGCGGCTAGTGAGCTCGAACGATGTCAAGGATCAGGCATCAACACGGACTTGGGCGAGCCGATCTAATTCCGTTGCTCGGCACTGCCAGCCGAGTAAGCGAAGTCTTTAGCGGCAAGCGCGAACTGAGCATGACCATGGTGCGCAATCTACGTGAGCGATTCCAGGTGTCGGCCATCTTGCCGCGACGGCCCCGTAAGCGCTTAGCGGCCAAACCGAAGATGCGCAGGCAACGGTTGAGTGTCTCAAACGTGCCCACTGCGGTTCGTTACGATATATTCGATACTGCTTACCCTTTGGCTGGCACACCGGTCATCGCCATGATCAATTGAATCATTTGCCGATCAAACCATCTTTATTTGGGTTAGTCTAACCACCACTCTTTAGGGTGGGAGTACTCCTACACTGAATCACCGTTTTCGCTTCTTTTTTCCTTCTCGCATTGATGAGCTAATGGGGTTGTACGGTTGTGATACTAAATTTTGAGAGCCCACTTTATGCGTTTACCTCTGATCGTCCCGTTGAGCTGTCTCATAGTGCTCGGAGCTTGCGGCGGACGCGAGGAGGTCAAATCAAGCTATATCGGCACGGCGTCGATGAATCAGGACCAAGTGACGCAGCTGCTCACGCAGCAGAATTTCACGGAAGTCACCGGCCTGCACAAAAATGGCCTGGACTGGGTCGGCGAGGCCCAGAAGGACGGCCATTCGGTGAGCTTTGATATCGCGGCCAACGGGACCATTCACACCAAGTAAGTGGATTTCTGCGCCCTTTACCGGCTGACCAACTCGCCAGCTACTTTAACGTCTTGTCGATGGAAGCGCCGTGCTTTCGGCGTTGGGCCAAACTCATGCACCGAGAGTCGAACACGGTCTACGAAGACGCGATGACCGCGGCAACCGCTCTAGTGCACAATTTGACCGTCATTACGCGCAATGCGCGTGACTTCGCGCAGTACAGGCCGCGAATCAGGGTGGGTAAATACGTAATGTCCCAGGAATACAGCTGGTTTGGCTGGGTCGCGCACACGGCACGCGGTTTGCTGCGTTTTTGCGCCGCCCGCTCCGAGCGACGATGGGCCAATTGATTCTCTTCCCGCAAGATCCGGTAAAAGGCCTCGTGCCGCAAAGAGCGCGCATCGGTGCCGACCTCGGCACCGAGTTGCCAACGCTGCAAGGTGCGCTCGCTGAAGCCCAATACCGCGCACGCTGGCGCTAATCGGGCGCCTCCGTGCACAGCCTCTGCCACCAAGGCCATCACCGATACACGCTGCGGCACGGCGCTCATACGTCCTCTGCCGCCCACAGCGCCCGATATTTTTTCTGGAGTACCAGCAGGGCCGCAGCCTCCGCCAACGCTTTCTCCTTGCGGTTCAAATCACGCTGCAATTGCTGGTTCGCAATCCGTAACTGGCGCAGCTCCTCGGACTCCTCGCGCTGACCCACCGCACCGAGTGCTGCACAGCAATCGCTGCGCCATTGGGTCAGATCGGGCGCAAATATCCCACGCCCGCGGCACCAGGCGTTCAGCGCCTCGTCCTCCAAGCCGTGGCTCTCGTGCAGCGCCAACAAGCGCTCCGCAGGCGACCAATCGACGGTTTGCTTCAAGGTCCGCTGCGGCGTCTTTTGCTCGAGCAGCGATCGTTTCATCCAGTTCCTCAATGTCCCGTGACTCAACTTCAATCCGTCAGATATCGATTCCACCGATTGATCGCTAGAATCGGCCAAACACTTTAGCAAGCGCCTGTTCCTTGAACTCCTCAGAATAATGTTTTTGCTTCATGGTCCTAATTGTCCTCGCTCTCTATCATCTATGATGAATATTTAGAGGCGACAACTAGCCTGACACAGGCGGCCGGCGCCCCGAGCCCAGTTGAGCGGAGCGGAGAAGGTCACAACCCAACGAGGCCGCAGGAATAGCTGCACCATCGCACGCAGATAGTAAAAAGGACCCACAGCACTGCCGAGCACCAACGCAGCGAGCAGCGCCCACAGGCGCTTGCCCACGCCGGCGCCAATCACGTAGAACTTGCCGATGAAGCCGGCAGTCAGCGGGATGCCAGCGAACGAAAGCAGGCTATTGTAAGGATAGCGGCCAGATAGGGTCGTTTCCAAAACAGGCCACTAGGGACTCGACATCAACGTAATGACACCGAAGGCCGCCAGGGTGGTTACTCCGTAAGTCAGGAGATACACCCCGACGGCCTCAATGGCCAGCGATCCGGAGGCGATAACGGCCACCAGCAGTTAGCCAAAATGAGCAATTGTCGAGTAAGCGAGAAGGCGTTTGAGATCTTCCTGGCGTAAGGCTAGGAGGTTGCCGACGATGATGGACAGGACTGCCGGCACCTACAGAACGTCGACCAGTATGCCGTACCGGTCGACACGTCGAAGTAGCGCAATAGCAATGCGAACATCGAAATCTTCGACACGCTCGCCAGGTACGATGTGCCGGTGCGGGCGAGCCTTCGTAGCATCCGGTATCCATGGAGTTCAGCCGCCGTGAGGCAGCGTGTGGGCGACGCCCTGGTGGCAGTCGATGCAAGTCATGCCGTCCTTTACCATTGATTGATGCGAACTCGCCGCCTCGGGCGGTTGCTTTGCGAATGCCATGGCGGCAGGAGTATGGCAACTACGGCATTCGGCGGAGTCGTTGGCTTTGAGTTCATCCCAGATCTTTTGGGCCAATTCCATGCGGTGCGCTTCGTACTTCGCAGGTGTGTTCAGCTCGCCGCGTATATGTCCCCAGACTTCGGCGTAAGCCTGGATATGCCGCCACACACCGGGCAGGAATGTCGGTGGGACATGGCAGTTGCTGCAGCTCGCTCGAATGCCCAGCTCATTGAAGAAATGAACACTTCGCGTCAGCTCCTGGTAGGGCTGCTGCATCTCGTGGCAGGATGTGCAAAATGCCTCGGTTTCGGCCAGCTTGAGGCCACCCATAAACGAGCCGGTAAGGATGATTCCTGCGATAAAGGCGACAAGCCCTCCGACGGGGAGTCCCAGCAGGAACCATCGCTGGGGACGGCGCCACAACCATACGAAGAAACCACGCTGCAGAGGGGGCGGCGAATTCAAGACGATTCCCTCGATGAGGTTGCGAATTTAGTTCGCAGGGGCGACAGGCGATATTATTCGATCATCTTCGCAATGCTCTGTACGTTAACGTACAGACTGTGCATGCTTGTCGAGATATGTTTTTAATGAAGCGCGGCGATCGCCGAGTTCGCTTGGTCATGCTAACTGTTAGGAAATTCGAGGGAGAGTGCCGTAATGTCTTACGCGAACGGGACTCGCCCATCGCCTGGCGCCCGATCGCATCTCGCGATAACCATCATGCTCTTAAGTGCGTTGATCGAGGCATGCAGTGGCACGACCGGATCATCAGGTGCCCCGGGCGCTGCGGGCCCGCCCGGGCCGCCGGGACCGACGACGCCCGGATCGGCGCTGAATATCGGCACGGCAACGGCGATCACCGGAAAGATCACGAGTGTGACCATTGGCGGGCCGCCGGCGGTCAAGTTTCAACTCACCGATCAGAACGGCGCGTTTCTCCAAGGCCTTCCGGCTACCGATGTCAGCTTTACGATTGCGCAACTCGTTCCGGGCCAAAACGGCTCATCGAGTCAGTGGAATTCATATATCTATCGCACCGTTGCGCCGCAGACTTGTCCTGCCGGCGTACCCGCTTGCGCGACGAGCCCCGAGACCCAACCCACAGTCGAATCGGCGGCGACCGGCACGCTCGTCGATAACGGTGATGGCACCTATCAATACACGTTCAAAAAGGATATTACGACGGATCCAAACGTCGTTTATGACGCGGCGTTGACTCACCGAGTCGGCTTCGAGATCCGCAATCTAGTGCAAGCAAATAACGCGGCCTATACGTTTCAGCCATCGAGCGGCGCGACCAGCGGCATTTTCAGCCGCGAGATCATCGACACCGCCACTTGCGACAACTGCCATACATCGCTGAGCGCACACGGCGGAGCGCGCGTAGAGACGCAGTACTGCGTAATGTGCCACAACCCCGGCAACACGGACCCGAACAGCGGCAACACGCTCGACATGAAGGTGATGATTCACAAGATTCATTCCGGCATTACGTTGCCGAGCATCCAAACGGCGACGGTGCCGAATACCACGCCGACGCTGGGGATCGGCTACTGGATCGTGGGACACGCAGATTCGCTGTCGAATTTCAACACCGTGCTGTATCCGCAGGACACGCGTAACTGTGCGACTTGCCACGTGCAAGCCCATCCGCTGTTGGCCGAGGCGGCCAACTTCAAATCCGTGCCTACCATGGAAGCATGCGGCGCATGCCACGACAACGTCAATTTCTCAAGCGGCGCCAATCATGGTCCCGGCATCGTGGCCAATGACACCCAATGTACGACCTGTCACGGCACCACCTCAACGATCGATAACGGTAATTTACAAGTGGTTGCGGCGCACATCATTCCGGAAGTCGTCGCGGCAGCCAAATTTCAATACGTTGTCAACAGCGTGAGCTTCGCGACCGACATCGCACACAATTTGTATCCGGTGGTGAAATTTTCGGTCATCGATCCGACCAATGGCAACGCTCCATATAACATTTTGAGCGCTGCGGCCTTCACCGGCATCGACCCCGGCACGGGTAAGCCGGTCTGCGCTAGTGGGGGTACCGCACGTCTTGCGATCGACATCGCGTGGGAGACGAGCGATTACACCAACTGGGGCAGTGGCACTACGCCTACGGCCTGGGGCCAACCCTTCTCCTTGAATCCGCTTGCCGTCGCCGGCTGTGCCGCAGCGGTACCGCCTTCGGCCATCACGGGACCGGATGCCACCGGCGCATTCACGTTAACCTCGCCTAGCGCGCTGCCAACGCCTCCTGTCGCTAGTTGCCCGCCCACAAGTGCCAATGCCTGCCCCGCGATCGGTAACCTAGCCATCATTATTGAAGGACATCCCGGCATCGTGACCACCGGTCCCGGAACCACGCCCATCGCCGTAAAAAGTGTGGTGAGTTACGCCAATACGACGGGCGCAGCGCCAATCTCGCGACGCACGGTGGTGGATATCGCTAAATGCGATGTCTGCCACAGCGTGCTGACGGAACACGGCGATAACCGCAATGACAATCCGCAGGTCTGCGTCGCTTGCCACAACCCAGCTTCTACCGACGGGGGCATGCGGCAAACGCTCACGACACCCGGCATCGATGGCCTGTGGGAGGAATCGATCGATTTCAAACACATGATCCACGCCATCCATGACGGCAGTGTTCGCGGTGCCGCGGGCTCACCGTTCGTCGTGTACGGTTTCGGCGGGTCGGTGAACGACTTTAGCGATGTCGTGTTTCCAGGACAGCTCAACCGCTGTGATCTCTGTCATACCGGCACGAGCTACTACCCGGTAGATGACAGCGCAGTGCAGGCGAGCACGTTCCTGACGGGACTATCGAAGGAGTCGCCGAATCCCACGACTGCAGGCAATCCGATCGCCACTTCAGCCAACATGTCCGTGTGCTCAGCCTGCCACGTTGATGCAGTCGCTCTCGCGCACATGCAGCAGAACGGTGGTTCTGCCGCGGTCGCGAAAGATGCCGAAGGCCGAACGATCCTGAGTGCCAATCCAGCGAACGTGGAAACCTGCAGTCTCTGTCACGGGCCCGGCGGCGTGGCCGACGTGAAGGTCGTGCACCAAATTCCCACCACGGCGAATTAAGTGCGGCGTGTTGCGCGCGCCAGTGTAGCCGCTGCAGGCGTACTGCTATTCAGCGCAGTGATGCATCACGCCTTCTCCGCCGATGCCCCGGCGCATTCTTCTGATTCTCCCTACAGCGCGCAAGGAGCGGATACTTGTCTCGGCTGTCACAGCGACGCGGCTGTGATCGGCATTTTCAGCACCAAACATGCCCGTCCCGATGATCCGCATGGGCCGTTTGGTCACGGCCAATTGCAGTGCGAGGCTTGTCACGGGCCGGGTGGCGCGCACGCCAAAGCCGGCGGCGGCCCTCTTGCAGGCATGGTTGACTTTGGCAGCAAAGCAATCGCGCCTGCCCTTCGACAAAATGCGCAATGTTTAGGCTGTCATCAGAATAACGCCGCGCACGATTGGTCGACAAGTGCGCACGCCGCAAGCAATGTCGCCTGTGCGAGCTGCCACACTTTGCATGCCGCTAAAGATCCGGTTCAGATCGCCTCGACACAGGTCGAGGTCTGCACCACTTGCCATCAAGCGCAGCGCACCGACCTTTTCAAACCGTCCCATCATCCTTTACGCGAAGGAAAAATGGCGTGCACATCGTGCCACTCCGCGCACGGATCAACGGCACCCGCCCAGCTCGTTAAGAACACGATTACCGAAACCTGCACCGGCTGTCACGCCGAATTTCGCGGACCATTCTTATGGGAGCACCAGCCGGTCTCCCAGGACTGCACCAACTGCCACGACCCGCACGGCTCGGCGCAGCCGGCGCTTCTGAAAATGCGGACGCCCTTTCTTTGCCAAACCTGTCACGAAGGCGCCGGCCACCCCTCGATCGTGAACACTCCCAAAGGCTTGCCGGGGGGTGTGCCAAGCGCGTATCTCCTAAATAGCGGCTGCATCAGTTGTCATTCTCAAGTTCATGGGTCGAACCATCCGTCGGGCCGTGCGCTGATGCGCTAGGCAAAGCCTCCATGAACGATCTCTCATTGTTTCCTGCACGGCTCAGCTTGAGCGTATTGACCTTATTCGGGATTGCGATCGCGGTTCCGGCGGCTGAGCAGCCGACGACGGATACGAGCGATTGGAAGTGCACACAGTGTCCGTTTCTGAACGGCTACCAGACACAGACAGAAGCAGGTGCCTTTTACGCGGACGGCGCTAACGCGACCTTCGGCCGCTATACCGGGATCGATCACGGCGGCGCGTACGCGGACGCTGCAGCCTCGGGACAAGTGCGCGGCGATGATGGCGCATACGCGAATTATGACCTGGGGAGATTGGGTCTCGCGTCCCGCGAGGGCTACATTGAGGGAGGCCGCGAAGGTCGGTACGATCTGCGCGTCAGCTTTGACGGCCAGCCGACCCGCCTCTACGACACGGGAGCAACGTCGTTTCGCGCCAACGGCAATGATCTTTCCCTCCCGGCAGGGTGGGTCACGGCCGGCAGCACCGCGGGCATGAGTTCGCTCGACACAAGTCTCGCACCCGTGAAGCTCGAATCTGACCGCAGGACCACGGCATTGCTCGCACGCTACTTCGCGAGCCGGAGCTGGACCATCTTTGGCGAGATTCGCCGCCAAGAACATGACGGTACCGGCCTGACGGGGGCAAGTTTCCTAACCGAGGCGGTGCAGCTGCCCCAGCCCTTTGACTACGTCACCAATTCCTTCGAGACCGGCGTTGCGTGGGCCGGTTCTAAAGCAAGTTTCCGCCTGACGTACACCGGCTCCTGGTTCAGCGATGACAATGATTCGATCCTATTTGCCAATCCCTATTTGCCGATTGTTCCGGGCTCAACTCAAGGACAGTTGGGCGTTCCCCCCAGCAACAATCTGCAGCAGCTCGCGACGAGCGGCAATGTACAGCTGCCATGGTCGACGACCGTCACCTATACCGCCTCGCTCGGGACGCTAAGACAAAACGCCGACTTTCTGCCCGTGAGTGCGCTTCCCGGTTCCGCTGCCCCAGAGCCAGGATCGCTCGACGGCGATGTGCATCTTTCTCATTATTCGCTGGGCCTGGCCTCCCGGCCTTTGCCGAAGATCAGTCTGCACGGCAATGCGACTTATGATGGACGCGACGATGAGACCCGGCCGCTCACCATCGCTTACATCGTCACGGACACGTTTCCAGGTGGAACCGCGCTGACGCCGCGCTATAGCGAGGATCAGGCGCGACTCGATGGCGGCGCGGACTATGCATTGTTGCGTTGGCTGAGAGCCGGCGTCGGCGGCAAGCTGGATGAAATCCACTATGGGCCGGGGCAAGTGGTGAGCTGGACACAGAATGTGGAAAGCTGGGGTCGCGCCACCATCACACCGGTCGCGCCGTTGAGCTTTACAGTGAAGTTCGGCAACGCGCTTCGCAAGACTTCCTCGTTCAATGCCGGCGCGTTGCCGCCGGACGAGAGCCCGCTGATCCGAGAATATGATTACGCAGCGCGTGACCGCGTGTTTTCAACTTTTACGGGCGCCTGGACAGCGACTGCCACGCTGACCTGGTCGCTCGAGGCATCACTGGCCAAAGACGACTATCGATCCTCACCGCTGGGCCTGCAAGCCACACACGAGCAGCGTGCCTCGAGCACACTGATATGGTCACCAAGAGAAACCTTAAGTGCCTATCTCGACGCCGGCTACGAGCGTCTATTCAATTTGCAGAATGGATCGACGGGTACGCTCACCGCGCCGTGGCTCGCGGCGAACTTGGATCGGTTTTGGAATATAGGCCTAGGGGCGCGTTGGGTGCCGCAAGAGCGATGGACCGTGACGCTGGACCATGTGTTGGCGCCCTCGTATGACAATACCGACACCATAGTCGGGAGCTCGCAGCAGCCGTTCCCTCAGAGCTGGACCAAGCTCGATTCGACGCACTTAGCGGTCAGTTATAAGTGGACATCCGCCATGCAATTGCGTTTTAAATATACGCGCGAACAGTTCAACTCCAATGACTGGTCATTGAACGGCGTGGGGCCATCGACGGTTCCGAATCTACTGGCACTTGGCGCGCAGCCCTATCGGGACAATGTGAATGTGTTCGGCCTCACAGTTCGCTATCAATTTGGCGCAGATAGCTCAGCGAAAAGGCCGCAATGATATCGACGATGCTAGACCGGTGCGGCGAACAGGGAGGAGTTGTCGATGTAGATGTGATACGCCGCTATCCTCTCGCCTCGCAATTTGAAGACGTTGGCGAAGGGAAAGGTGACCAGCGAGCCGTTGTGGCGGGTATAAGTGACTTCCCCCTCACAGCCGGCCGATCCTGCCCCGCTCCAGATCTCAAGCAGTTGATGTCGGCTTGATGCAATCGCCCCAAAGAAACCGACACGGCAGCGCCTATAGCCTGATCGCCGATCACGATCGCGGAATTGCCAAAACGAAATTGCGCATCGGACGTCAGAAATGTTACAAACGCTGCGGCATCACTCGAATCAATGGTCGAGAACAGTTGCTCCCACCATGCGCGATCAGGCACAAACGTTTCGGTACGCATGTCAGCCACCGCTTAAGCATACGCGCATCGATCTTCCCCCGTTTAAGCATCAGAGACTAAATTCATGCCACACGCGGACCTCCAAGCGGACCAACCATCGCAAGCTCTCGCCGGCCCCGGCTTTCTGAGCGCAGTCCGACGTGGCTTCCTCGCCACTCGGCCGCCTTTCTTGATCGCCTCCGTAATGCCAGTTCTCGTCGGTACGGCATGGGCAGGCGCCGCGTTTCATCGCTTCGACGCTGTGCTTTTCGGTCTTGCGCTCGCGGCAACGCTGCTCGCACATGCAGCAACCAACGTTTATAACGACGTAGGCGATGACCAGATCGGTGCCGACCAAGACAATACCGGGCGCATATACCCTTACACGGGAGGTTCGCGTTTCATTCAGGCCGGACTTTTATCGCGTCGCGGGATGGCTCAACTGGCATTGGGTCTGTGCGCGGGGGCGCTTCTCATCGGCGCGATACTGACCATCCTACGGGGAGCAGGGGTCATTCTGCTCGGCGTCGCTGGCCTGGCGCTCGGACTTTTATACTCGTTGCCTGGTGTCCAGCTCTCCGCTCGCGGCATCGGCGAAGTCGCCGTGGCCCTCGGTCTTGGCGTATTGCCGGTCCTCGGTTCCGTGTGGCTGCAAACCGGCTTTGTCGATGTGGATGCACTATTGCTGTGCATCCCGGTGACCTGCTGGGTGACCGCAATTCTCATAATCAATGAAGTTCCGGATGCCGATGCAGATCGGCGCGCGCACAAACGCACCCTCATCGTGCGTTGGGGAGCGTCGGGTGCCAGGATCATTTATCGGACTTTGACCGTGATGGCACTCGGGGCATCCGCTACGGCCATCGCGCGTCAGGCATTGCCTTTCTGGTATGCGCTTCCCGCAGTCGCGTTAGCAGCCTTTGGCATGCTCGCTGCTCGCCGAATTTCGATGGATTCCAACGCACGACCCCAGTTGAGGCGGGGCATCGAGATGACGCTCGCAATTCAAGCTGGCGGCTGCATTCTGATAAGTATTGCGATTCTACTTAAGCGCTTTGTCTGACCTAGCGCTGGCGAGGCCGACGTACGATAGCGCACAGACGCGAGCCATTGATTGCCTCTAATCTCGCAGCGAAACCCCGCAATGGATCGAATGAGTATGAAGACAAACACCTATAACGCGTTCACAGTGGTGACTGGGGCACTCGTTGTGGCGAGCACCATCGCTCTCGTGATATCCCAACCCGCCTCAGCAACTCCTAAATTCGCGGCAGAGACAGGCAAGTCTTGCGCGGTCTGCCACACCAATCCCAAAGGTGGCGGAGAGCTCACTGCGTTGGGAGAGAAATTTAAGGCGAACGGAAACAAAATGCCGCCCTAGCGATATCGGAAAACGAGCCCAGTGAGAAATCGAGCGATTTCAAATATCAGGGGCGAACTCACATGCCAACTATAACAGTGTTATCGCGGAGCCACTGCTCGGGCCCCTGGTAGCGACGGCGATCTTGAGTCAATCGCGGCCGGTGGCATCGCACGACTCCGTCGTGCTTACGCCAGGCAAACCTCATCGGATGAAAAACCCCAAGCCCATCATCATTGTCACCGTCGTGCTCGTACTGGTGATTGCGGTGCTCGCCGGGGTTTGGTGGTGGTTCCATCGACAAACGCCGCCCAATGAAATTACGTTGTATGGCAATGTCGATGTACGTCAGGTCTCACTGGCATTTAGCGCCAGCGAACGCGTAGCGGAGATGCGCGTAAGCGAAGGCGATGCCGTAAAGCAGGGGCAGGTCCTGGCAGTCCTGGTCACGACGACGCTCATGCTGCACATCGCCCAGGCACAAGCGCAGACCCGTGTCGAGCAGCAGGCGCTCCGACGTCTGCAAGCGGGCAGCCGGCCGCAAGAAATCTCCCAAGCACGCGCTGGCGTCGCGGACGCTCAGGCGGAGGCCACGAAGGCGAGCCAACAGTATGAGCGGGTTCAAGCGATCAGTCGCAACACCGGTGGGCAAGCGTTGAGCCAGCAGGATCAGGACGCCGCCAGTTCCGCGCAAGCCGCCACGCAAGCACAACTGAATAAGGCAAAGGAAACCTTGAAGCTTGCGGTCCTGGGGCCGCGCAAGGAAGACATCGACCAAGCGCGCGCGCAGTTCGATGTTGCAAAGGCAGAACTGGCCATCCTCGAGCAACAGTTAACGGATGCAGAGTTGACGGCACCCATTGATGGGGTAGTGCGCAGCCGCTTGCTCGAGCCCGGAGACATGGCCTCTGCGCGGCAGCCTGTTTACACGCTGGC
Source organism: Steroidobacteraceae bacterium (assembly GCA_039924385.1). Taxonomy (GTDB): domain Bacteria; phylum Pseudomonadota; class Gammaproteobacteria; order Steroidobacterales; family Steroidobacteraceae; genus Bog-1198. The sequence continues at coordinate 173 of JBDTAV010000026.1, read as the reverse complement.
GATCATCAATCCCATCTGGGTGCGTGCCTACATTTCAGAGACCGAGTTGGGGCGCGTCAAACCGGGCCAGGCCGCGCAGGTGGTTACCGACAGTCAGCCCGATCAGTCTATAGCCGGGCGTGTCGGCTACATCTCTTCGGTCGCGGAATTCACTCCCAAAACGGTTCAGACCG